>NZ_JBMJCT010000011.1:0-528470 GCF_049222185.1 Streptomyces sp. LaBMicrA B280
GGACGTCCGAGAGCCGCTTCGACAGGCGGTGCGCCAGGAAGACGGGCAGCGGCATCAGGGTCGGCGTCTCGTCGGACGCGTAGCCGAACATCAGGCCCTGGTCGCCCGCGCCCTGCTTGTCCAACTCGTCCTGCTCGCCCGTGGCGGCACCCTCGACACGCGACTCGTACGCCGTGTCGACGCCCTGCGCGATGTCCGGGGACTGCGCGCCGATGGAGACGGAGATGCCGCAGGAGGTGCCGTCGAAGCCCTTGGCCGAGGAGTCGTAGCCGATGCCGAGGACCGTGTCGCGCACCAGCTGGGCGATGGGTGCGTACGCCTTGGTGGTGACCTCGCCGGCCACGTGCACCAGGCCGGTGGTGATGAGCGTCTCCACGGCGACCCGGGAGGACGGGTCCTCGCGGAGCAGCGCGTCGAGGATGGTGTCGCTGATCTGGTCGGCGATCTTGTCGGGGTGACCCTCGGTCACGGACTCCGAGGTGAACAGGCGGCGGGACATGGTCGTTCCTCCAGGGAAGCGGGGCAGCAGGGCGGCACGGGAGAAGGGCAAGGGGGAGGGCGGGACTGCGGGGCGGGCTCGTGGCCGCTCAGTCGTGGTGGGTGAAGCGGTGGCGGGCCGTCCAGGCGCCGGGGGCGCGGTAGCGGGTGCCGGGGGTGTACGGGGACGGGCTCGCCGGAGCGGGCCGGTGCGGGTGCGCCGCTCCGGGCGGGGCCGGGGTCGTGGCGGACGTACGAGACGACGGACCTGGTGCCGGTGCGGGGCCGGGCGGGTGCGGAGGACCGCGAGCAGGGCCACCGTGGCGGCGGCCAGCTCGTCCGCGCCGGGCCGGCCGCGCACAACCCTGAGCAGGGGGCGGGCGGGCCCGGCGGGGGGCATGCGGCTTGTCATGGGTACCGCGGGGCGCGTCATCGGCCCTGCGGAGGTCGTCATCGGTCCTGCGGGGCGCGTCATCGGCCCTGCGGGGGTCGTCATGGTTCGCCTGCCGCGGGGTCAGGCGGCCCAGACCAGGCCGGCCGGGGCGGGGTGGTCACGGGTGTCGTCCGTGGCACACAACAGGACCGGCGCGTCCGGGAGTTCGTGCAGTACCCGGGCGAGGGCCAGGGTGGCCAGGGCGCCGCGGGGCGCGGCATCGCCGTCACCGCCGGGGGTGGCGTCGGCGTCCAGCAGCGAGAGGACGCCGACCGGGCCGGTGTCGGCGATCCCGGCGGCGAGTGCCTTGACGAGCGACTCCTCGTCGCTGCCGAGGTCGACGTTCTGGACGGTGACCTGGGCGCCCTCGGCGCCCAGGGCCTCGACCGCGGCCGTGACGAACGGGTCGTCGCCGAAACCGTCCGGTACGAGCGCGAGCCAGCCGCCGTCCCGGGGAGCGGACGGGCGGGCCACGGGCAGCCAGTCGACCGACCGGCGCTGCCGTACGGTCCGCTCCGGGGCGCCGAGCCAGTAACGGTCGTGCTGGAAGGCGTAGGTCGGCAGATCGAGGGGCTCGGCGGGCGGCAGGGGGGCGCCCACCGCGGTCCAGTCGACGTCGGCGCCGTTGGCGTAGGCGTGCAGCAGGCCGGTGAGGACCGAGCCGCCGGGCAGCAGTTCGACGTAGGTGACACCGTCGCCGGTGTCCTCCGGGCCCTGGCCGGCGGGGGTGCGCAGCCACAGCCAGGTCGGCTGGGCCGGGTCGGGCTCCTCGCCCAGGGCGGCGGCGCGGGCGGCGGCGTCCAGACCGAGAGCGCCCGCGAGACAGGCGGCCGCCGGGCCGTGCACCGGGTCGCCGGCGAAGGCGTCCACGCGGACGCCCAGCTTGCGCCAGGTGCGGACCAGCGCCACCGTCACAGCGAACAGCGCACAGCGGGCGGCCGGTTCGGCGGTGCCGGACGGCACGCTCACGGAGTCGGCCCACTGGGCGCGTACGTCCCCGATCCGCAGATGCGGGCCGAGCCCGGTCAGGCAGGCGTCGAGATGCTCGGCGAACACCGGGCAGGAGTCGAGGAGTTCACGGGTCGCACGACGCCAGGGGCCGGCCGGGTCGGGCAGGACGTATCCGACGCGTTCCTCGCTCTGGACGCCCTGGACCAGGTGCGGGGAGTCCTGGCCGTCGGCGAGGGCGGCGAGTCCCGCGAGCAGTTCCCCGCGACCGGTACCCGTCACGACACCACGGTGGGACAACGCCGCACGACCCGTCGCCAACGCCCGCCCCACCGCGCCCGGTTCCAGCTCAGCGCACCGCTCGGCGAACTCCAGCAACCGCGCCGCCTGCGCCCGCAACGCCTGCGCACCCCGCGCCGACACCGGCCACACCCACGGCACCGAACCCAGCACACCCTCCGCCACGCCATCCCCGCCCTGCGCCTTTGGCGCCTGTTCGAGGATCACATGCGCGTTGGTACCACTGATCCCGAACGACGACACCGCCGCCCGACGCACCCGGCCGGCCTCAGGCCACGCCCGCGCCTCCGTGACCAGCTCCACCGCACCCGCCGACCAGTCCACATGCGGACTCGGCTCACCCACGTGCAGCGTCGCCGGCACCACACCGGCCCGCAGCGCCATCACCATCTTGATCACACCACCCACACCGGCCGCCGCCTGCGTGTGCCCGATGTTCGACTTCAACGACCCCAACAACAAAGGCCGTTCAGCCGGACGCCCCTGACCGTAGGTCTCGATCAACGCCTGCGCCTCGATCGGATCACCCAGCTTCGTCCCCGTACCGTGACCCTCGACCACGTCCACGTCTGCGGTGGTCAGCCCGGCGCTCTCCAGGGCGCTGCGGACCACCCGCTTCTGGGCGGGGCCGCTGGGCGCGGTCAGGCCGTTGCTCGCGCCGTCCTGGTTGACCGCGCTGCCCCGCACCACGGCCAGCACCCGGTGCCCGTTGCGCACCGCGTCCGACAACCGCTCCAGCACCAGCACACCGACACCCTCACCCCAGCCGGTGCCGTCCGCGTCCGCGGAGAACGCCTTGCAGCGCCCGTCCGGAGCCATCCCGCGCTGCCGGGAGAACTCGACGAAGATGCCGGGGGTCGCCATGACGGTGACCCCGCCGACGAGGGCGAGCCCGGTCTCGCCGGAGCGCAGCGACTGCATGGCCAGGTGCAGGGCGACCAGCGAGGAGGAGCAGGCGGTGTCCACCGTGACCGCCGGGCCCTCCAGACCCAGGATGTAGGAGATCCGGCCGGACAGGACGCTGGCGGTGCCGCCGGTGAGGAGGTGGCCGTCGGCACCCTCCCAGGGCTGGTGCAGGGGCGGCCCGTAGTCCTGGGCGATGGCGCCGACGTACACCCCGGTGCTGCTGCCGCGCAGCCGGGTGGGGGCGATCCCGGCCCGCTCCAGCGCCTCCCAGCCGGTCTCCAGCAGCAGCCGCTGCTGCGGGTCCATGGCGAGGGCCTCGCGCGGGGAGATGCCGAAGAAGTCGGCGTCAAAACCGGCGGCGTCGCGCAGGAACCCGCCCTCGTGGGCGTAAGAGGCGCCGGGGCGGTCCGGGTCCGGGTGGTAGAGGTTCTCCAGGTCCCAGCCGCGGTCGTCGGGCAGGTCCCCCACGACGTCGCGGTCGCCCGCGACCAGTTCCCACAGCGCTTCGGGCGAGCCGGCGCCGCCGGGATAGCGGCAGGCCATACCGATGATCGCGACGGGTTCGCTGTCGCGTTCCTCGGCCTGGCGCAGCCGCTTCTTCAGGTCGCGCAGCTCGGTGGTGGCCCGTCGCAGATAGTCGCGGAGCCGGTCCTCAGTTCCGGTGCCGGGTGCCGGATGCTCGTCGGCGCCGCCGTGCGCCGTGGCCCCGGCGGCGCCGGGGGTGTTGCTCGAAGTCCCCATGGGGGTGTCACCCTTCTTCGCGTGCAGCGGTCTGGAGGCCGTCAGGACAGGCCCAGTTCCTCTTCGAGGGCCGCGAACAGTTCGTCGTCCGTCGCCTGCCCCAGGTCGGTGTCCGGCGGGGTGTCGGTGGTCTCCGGCGCGCAGCGGCGCAGCAGCCCACGCAGCCGGTCACCGATGCGGCGGCGCTCCCCGGCGTCGGACGCGGTGATCAGCAGGGCCTCGAACTCGGCCTCCAGCCGCACCAGTTCGTGCTCCTCCACACCGCCGGACGACAACACCGCGGAGTTCGCCGGTTCCGGGCCGCCGGCCAGTGCGGGAGCGAGGCGTTCGTGCAGGTGGTCGGCGAGGGCGGCCGGGGTGGGGTGGTCGAAGACGAGGGTGGCGGACAGTTTGAGGCCGGTGGCGTCCTTGAGCCGGTTGCGCAGCTCGACCGAGGTGAGCGAGTCCGAACCGAGCTTGCGGAACACCTGGTTGGGGCCGATGTCCGCGGGTGCGGCCAGCCCGAAGACCACGGCCGTGTGCTCTCGCACCAGGTCGAGGAGGGCCTGTCGCCGCTCCGCCTCGGGCAGGGCCGCGAGCCGCTCGGCGGGGGCGGGCCCGTCGGCGAGGGTGCCCGCCCTGCGGCGGGTCGCGGGGCGCCGGACCAGGGCCCGCAGCAGGGGCGGTACGTCGGTTCCGGTGCGGGACGCGGTGGTGAGCCGGACCGGGACCAGGTCGGCGCGGACCGCGGCGAGCCCGGCGTCGAGCAGGCCGAGCGCCTCGGGCGTGGGCAGTGCGGCGACGCCGGTGCGGCCGAGCCGTTCGAGGTCCTGGGCTCCGAGGGCGCCGGTGAGTTCGCTGGCCTGCGCCCACAGCCCCCAGGCGAGGGAGACGGCCGGCCGGCCCTCGGCCCTGCGCCGCCGGGCGAGGGCGTCGAGGAAGGCGTTGGCGGCGGCGTAGTTGGCCTGCCCGGCGGTGCCGAGGGTGCCGGCGGCCGAGGAGAACAGCACGAACGCGGACAGGTCGTGGTGACGGGTCAGCTCGTGCAGGTGCCAGGCCGCGTCCGCCTTGGGCCGCAGCACCCGGTCGATCCGGTCGGGGGTGAGCCGGTCGACGGGGGTGTCGTCCAGGGTGCCGGCGGCGTGTACCACGGCGGTCAGCGGGTGCGCGGGGTCGATGCCGTCGAGCACCGCGGCGAGCGCGGCACGGTCGGCGCTGTCGCAGGCGACCACGTCGGCCCGCGCGCCGAGCCCGGCCAGCTCGGCCACCAGGGCGTCCGCGCCCGGTGCTGCGGGGCCGCGCCGGCTGGTGAGCAGCAGTCGGCGGATGCCGTGCGTGGTCACCAGGTGCCGGGCGACCAGGCCGCCCAGGGTGCCGGTGCCGCCGGTGATCAGGACGGTGCCGCCGGTATCGAGCGGGCGGGGCACGGTCAGCACGAGCTTGCCGGTGTGCCGGGCCTGGCTCATGTGCCGGAACACGGCCGGGGCCTGGCGCAGGTCCCGGGCGGTGGTGGGCAGCGGACGGCAGCTACCGTCCGCGAACCAGGCCATGACGTCGGCGAGCATCTGCCGGACGCGGTCCGGGTCGACCAGGTTCAGATCGTAGGCGTGGTAGGTGATGCCGGGGTGGCGGGCGGCGATCCGCTCGGGGTCGCGGATGTCGGTCTTGCCCATCTCCACGAACCGGCCGCCGGGGGCGAGCAGGCGCAGCGAGGCGTCGACGAACTCGCCCGCGAGGGAGCCGAGGACGGCATCGACCCCGCGGCCGCCGGTGGCCTCGTGGATCCGGTGCTCGAAGTCGAGGGTGCGCGAGTCGCAGATTCGGTCGTCGGGCAGGCCCATGGCGCGCAGGGTGTCCCACTTGCCGCGGCTCGCGGTGGCGTACACCTCGGCGCCGAGGCGGCGGGCCAGCTGTACGGCGGCCATGCCGACGCCGCCGGCCGCGGCGTGGATCAGCACGGTGTCGCCGGGGGCGAGGCCGGCCAGGTCGGTCAGGCCGTAGCAGGCGGTGAGGAAGGCCACCGGCACACCGGCGCCGCGGGTGAAGTCCCAGTCGGCGGGCAGCCGCGTGAGCAGCCGGGCGTCGGCGACGGCCAGGGGTCCGAAGCCGTCCCGGACCAGGCCGAGCACTCGGTCGCCGGGGGCCAGGGCGTCGACCCCGGGCCCGGTCTCGACGACGACGCCCGCGGCCTCGTAGCCGAAGCGGTCCTGGTCCTCCTCGATCATGCCGAGGGCGAGGACGACGTCGTGGAAGTTCAGCCCGGCGGCCCGCACCGCGATCCGCACCTGACCGGGGGCGAGCGCGGCCGCGGCCTCCGGGGCGGGGGCGAGGGCGAGATTCTCCAGGCTGCCCTTGCCTTCGCTGACCAGCTTCCAGGTGGCCGTGCCGGCCGGCGCGGACAGTTCGCCCGCACCGGTCGCCCGCGTCAGCCGGGGTATGAGGAACCGGCCTTCGCGGACGGCGAGTTCGGGCTCGTCGGCGAGGAGCGCGGCGAGTCCGTCGGGCAGCGTGTCCGGGTCGTCCAGGTCCAGCAGCACGAACCGGCCGGGGTGTTCGCGCTGCGCCGAGCGCACCAGCCCCCACACGGCCGCGTCCACCGGGGCGGGCAGCTCGTGCGGCCCGGTGGCCACGGCCCCGCTCGTGACGAGGACCAGCGGCACGTCCTCGAACCGCTCCTCGGCGAGCCAGGCGCGCAGCAGCTCCGTCACCGTCCCCAGTCGGTCGCGTACGGCGCCGAGCAGGCCCGTGCCGCCGGGGCCGCCCTCGGGGTCCGGGGGCGCCGGGGCGGTGAGGACCGCGGCGGGGCGCGGGCCGGAGCCGAGGGCGTCGAGCAGGTGCGGGACATCGGCGTGGGTGGGCAGCGGCCAGTGGCCGCCGAGGGCGACCGGCCCGTGGTCGGGACCGGCTCGCGGCACGTCCCGCACCGGCAGCCAGTCCACCGCGTACAGGGAACGCCGGGCGGCGGCGCCCGCCGCGGTGAGCGCGCCGGGGGCGAGCGGGCGGACGGTGAGCCCGTCGGCGGTGAGGACGGTGGCACGGTGGCGCCCGCCGGGTCCCAGGCCGTGACCGCCACGGTGTCCGGGCCGCGCCGGGCGAGCCGGACGCGCAGCGCGGTGGCGCCGGTGGCGTGCAGCCGGACGCCGGACCAGCCGAAGGGCAGGACGGCCTCCCGCTCGGGCTCGTCGGGGCCGCGCACGATCAGCGGATGCAGGGCCGCGTCCAGCAGCGCCGGATGCAGGGCGAAGGCGGCCGCGTCCTTGTGCCGGTCGGCGCCGAGCGCGACCTCGGCGTACAGGTCGTCGCCGTGCCGCCAGGCGGACTTCAGGCCCTGGAAGGCGGCCCCGTAGGCGTACCCGGACGCGGCGAGCCGCTCGTAGGCGCCCTCGGTGGGAATCCGCTCGGCACCCCGCGGCGGCCATACGGCGGGCGCGGCCTCCTCGGAAGCGGCCGGGCCCGGGACGAGCCGGCCGACGGCGTGGCAGGTCCATTCGCCGTCCGGGTCGTCGTCACGGCACGCGTGCACGCCGGCGTCGCGGCCGCCCGAGGCGTCGGGCGTGGACACGGTGACTTGGATCCGGACCCCGCCGTCCGCCGGGAGGGCCAGCGGAGCGGCCAGGTCGAGTTCCTCGACGCCCGCGCAGCCCACCTGGTCACCGGCGCGCACCAGCAGTTCCAGCAGGGCGGTGCCGGGCAGCAGCACCGTGCCGGACACGGCGTGGTCGGCGAGCCAGGGGTGGGTGCGCAGCGACACCCGGCCGGTGAACAGGGTCGTACCGTCCTCCGCGCAGGCCACGGCGGCGCCCAGCAGCGGGTGGTCCAGGGCCTCCAGGCCGAGTCCGGCGGCGTCCCCGGCCGCGGCCGGGGCGTCCAGCCAGTAGCCGGCGTGCTGGAAGGCATAGGTGGGCAGCTCTGCGGGGTCGGCCGACCGGCCGCCGCCGAGGACGGCGCGCCAGTCGACCGGCGCGCCGTGCACATGGGCGCGCGCCAGGGAGTGGCTGAGCCGGGCCGTTCCGCCGTCGTCGCGGCGCAGTGTCTCCAGGGTGACGGCGGGCAGGTCCGCGGCCTCGGCGATCTCCTGGACGGCGGAGGTGAGCAGCGGGTGCGCGGTCGGTTCGACGAACACCCGGTAGCCGTCGGCGAGCAGGGCGCGGGTGGTGTCGGCGAAGCGGACGGTGGAGCGCAGATTGCGGTACCAGTACGCGGCGTCCAGGGCGGTCGTCTCGTACGCCTCGCCGGTGACGGTCGAGTAGAAGGGGATCCGGGAGCGGCGCGGCGCGACCGGGGCGAGCGCGGCCAGCAGTTCCTCCTCGATCGCCTCGACGTACGCGGAATGCGAGGCGTAGTCGACGGGGATACGACGGGCCCGTACGCCCTCGGCCTCCCACTGGGCGAGCAGCGCGTCCAGCACCTCGGGGGCGCCCGCCACCACGGTGGCCGCGGGGCTGCTGACGGAGGCGATCTCGACCGGCTCGGGGTGGGTGGCGAGCTGCTCGGCGACGCGGTCGGCGGGCAGCGCCACCGAAGCCATCGCGCCGGTCCCGGCCAGCCGGTCGCGGGTGATGAGGCTGCGCAGCGCCACGATCCGCACGGCGTCCGTCAGGCTGAGCGCCCCGCACACGTAGGCGGCGGCGATCTCGCCCTGGGACTGCCCGATCACGGCGGCGGGCCGCACGCCCGCGGCCTGCCAGACCTCGGCGAGCGCGATCATCATGGCGAAGATCGCGGGCTGGACGACGTCGACCCGCTCCAGCGACGGCGCGCCGGGGGTGCCGCGCAGCACGTCGGTGAGCGACCAGTCCACGAAGGGGGCCAGCTCGCGGGCGCAGTCCTCGATGGCGGTCCGGAACACCGGTGAGGTGTCGAGGAGTTCGCGGGCCATGCCGGTCCACTGGGAGCCCTGGCCGGGGAAGACGAAGACGGTGCGGCCGCCGGTGGCCTCGGTGGCGCTGGTGACGAGGTGCGGGGAGTCCTGGCCGTCGGCGAGGGCGGCGAGTCCCGCGAGCAGTTCCTCGCGACCGGTACCCGTCACGACACCACGGTGGGACAACGCCGCACGACCCGTCGCCAACGCCCGCCCCACCGCACCCGGTTCCAGCTCAGCACACCGCTCGGCGAACTCCAGCAACCGCGCCGCCTGCGCCCGCAACGCCTGCGCACCCCGCGCCGACACCGGCCACACCCACGGCGCCGAACCCAGCACACCCTCCGCCACGCCATCCCCGCCCCGCACCTCGGGCGCCTCTTCGAGGATCACATGCGCGTTGGTACCACTGATCCCGAACGACGACACCGCCGCCCGACGCACCCGGCCGGCCTCAGGCCACGCCCGCGCCTCCGTGACCAGCTCCACCGCACCCGCCGACCAGTCCACATGCGGACTCGGCTCACCCACGTGCAGCGTCGCCGGCACCACACCCGCCCGCAGCGCCATCACCATCTTGATCACACCACCCACACCGGCCGCCGCCTGCGTGTGCCCGATGTTCGACTTCAACGACCCCAACAACAAAGGCCGTTCAGCCGGACGCCCCTGACCGTAAGTCTCGATCAACGCCTGCGCCTCGATCGGATCACCCAGCTTCGTCCCCGTACCGTGACCCTCGACGGCGTCGACGTCCTCGGGTCCGAGGCCCGCATCGGCGAGCGCCTGGCGGATCACGCGTTCCTGGGCGGGGCCGCTGGGCGCGGTCAGGCCGTTGCTCGCGCCGTCCTGGTTGACCGCGCTGCCCCGCACCACGGCCAGCACCCGGTGCCCGTTGCGGACCGCGTCCGACAGCCGCTCCAGCACCAGCACACCGACGCCCTCACCCCAGCCGGTGCCGTCCGCGTCCGCGGAGAACGCCTTGCAGCGCCCGTCGGGGGCCAGGCCGCGCTGCCGGGAGAACTCCAGGAAGATCGTCGGGGACGGCATCACGGCCGCGCCGCCGGCCAGGGCGAGTCCGCACTCGCCGCGCCGCAGCGCTCGCACCGCCATGTCCAGGGCGACCAGCGAGGAGGAGCAGGCGGTGTCCACCGTGACCGCCGGGCCCTCCAGGCCCAGGACGTAGGAGATCCGGCCGGAGGCCACGCTGGAGGAGCCGCCGGTGACGCCGTAGCCCTCGTACTCCGCGGGCAGCGGGCCGATGCGGGCGGTGTAGTCGTGGTACATCAGGCCGATGAACACGCCGGTGGCGGTGGAGCGCAGGGCGGTCGGGTCGATACCGGCCCGCTCCAGCGCCTCCCAGCCGGTCTCCAGCAACAGCCGCTGCTGCGGATCCATCGCCGTCGCCTCACGCGGCGAGATCCCGAAGAAACCCGGATCGAACTCGGCCGCCGAGCGCAGGAAAGCACCCTCACGGACATACGACTTCCCGGCCCGGCCGGGCTCCGGGTCGTACAGGTCCGCCAGGTCCCAGCCCCGGTCCTCGGGGAACCCGCCCACCGCGTCACCACCACCGACCACCAGCCGCCACAGATCCTCCGGGGAACGCACATCACCCGGGAAACGGCACCCCATCCCGACGATCGCGACCGGCTCCTGGTCGCGCTCCTCGCGCTCGCGCAGCCGCTGCCGGGTGGCGTGGAGGTCGGTCGTGACCTTCTTCAGGTAGTCGCGGAGTTTGTCCTCTTGAGACATCCGGCCAACACTCCTCATGAGATGCCGAGTTCGCTTTCGATGAACGAGAAGATTTCGTCGTCGCTGGCCGACGCCAGCTGCTCCAGGACCGCTTCCGTTTCCGGCGCCCCGGAGGCCGCGGCGGGCAGCAGCCGGTCGAGCACCCGGTCGGCGACGGCGGCCGGGGTCGGGCAGTCGAAGAGCAGGGTGGTGGGCAGCCGCAGGCCGGTGGCCGCGTTCAGCCGGTTGCGCAGTTCCACCGAGGTGAGCGAGTCGAAGCCCAGCTTGGCGAAGGCCCGTTCGGGGTCGACGGCGTCGGGGCCGCCGTGTCCGAGGACCACCGCGGCGCACTGGCGGACCAGCTCCAGGACGGTGTGCCGGCGGCTCTCCGGATCCAGGCCGCGCAGCCGCTCGGCGAATCCGTCCGGGCCCTGCTCGACGCCGTCCGCCCGGCCTGCGGCCCGTTCGGCGCGTCGGGCCGGTGTCCGCACCAGGCCGCGCAGCATCGGCGGTACGGCCTCGGCGGCCGATCCGGAGCGCGGCGCCGCGGTGTCGAGGGCGGCCGGCACCAGCAGCGGGGCGTCGCCCACGAGCGCGGTGTCGAGCAGTCGCAGCGCCTCGCCGGTGGGCAGTGGCGCGACGCCTGAGCGGGCCATCCGGGCCAGGTCGGCGTCGGACAGCGCGCCGGTCATGCCGCTGGCCTGCTCCCACAGGCCCCAGGCGAGCGAGACCGCCGGCAGCCGCTCGGCCCGTCGGCGGTGCGCGAGGGCGTCCAGGAAGGCGTTGGCCGCCGCGTAGTTGGCCTGACCGCCGAGGCCGAGGGTGCCGGCCACGGAGGAGAACAGCACGAACGCGGACAGGTCGTGGTCACGGGTCAGCTCGTGCAGGTGCCAGGCCGCGTCCGCCTTGGGCCGCAGCACCCGCTCCAGCGCACCCGGGGTGAGCGCGGGCACGGTGGCGTCCTCCAGCAGTCCGGCGGCGTGCACGACGGCGGTGAGCGGGTGCGCGGCGTCGATGCCGTCGAGGGTGGCGCGCAGCGCGTCCGGGTCGGCCGCGTCACAGGCCACGGCCCGCGCCCGCGCACCGAGCCGGGCCAGCTCGGCCACCAGTTCCGGGGCCCCGGGCGCGGCCTCGCCACGGCGGCCGGCCAGCACCAGGTGCCGTACCCCGTGCTCGGTGACCAGGTGGCGGGCGATGAGCGCGCCCAGGGTGCCGGTGCCGCCGGTGACCAGGACGGTGCCGTCCTGGTCGAGCACGCGGCGGGCCGGGTCGGCGGGGGGTGTGGCGTGCGTCAGACGCGGGACCGCGGCGCCGCCGTCGCGCAGCACGAGCTGCGGTTCGGCCAGGGCGAGCGCGGTGGTCACCGCCCGGGGCAGCAGGGCGGCGGAGGCGTCGTCCGTGTCCAGCAGCAGGCAGCGGCCGGGCGTCTCGGTCTGCACGGTCCGCAGCAGGCCCCAGGCGGCCGACTGGGCGAGTGCGGGGGTCCCGGCCTGGGCGGCGGTGGCCACGGCGCCGGAGGTGACCGCCACCAGCCGGGTCCGGGCCAGCCGTTCGTCGGCGAGCCACCGCTGGACCGTCTCCAGCAGCCATCCGGTGAGCCGGTGGGTGGCGCTGACGGGATCGGGGGCGTCGTCGCCGGGCAGCGCGAGGAGCAGCAGCTCGGGCGCGGCGGCACCGGCGTCCAGGGCCTTCAGGAGCCCGTCCATGCCGGCGTGCGCGGTGGTGTGCGGCAGGGCGGCGGGCGCGGTGCCCGGGTGGCACAGGGCCACGGCGGTGCCGGGCGCGTACGGTTCGGCGGCGAGCGGTACGGGCGTCCAGTCGACGGTGAACAGCGCGTCGGAGCGGTGTCCGAGACCGGCCAGCCGACGCGGGTCGACGGGCCGCATGACGAGACCGTCGGCGCTGAGGACCGGCTGTCCTGCGGGGTCGGCGAGGGACACCGCGACCGCGTCGTCGGCGCGGGTCAGCCGGACGCGCAGGGTACCGGCGCCCAGGGCGTGCAGGCGGACACCGGTCCAGACGAAGGGGAGGAGGGGGGCGGGGGCGCCCTCGGTGCCGGACCCGGCCGTCGGCCCGGCGCCCGGCAGCAGCCCGATCGCGTGCAGCGCCGCGTCCAGGGCGGCCGGATGGATGCCGAAGCCGTCGGCGGCCGGGGCCGAGGCGTCGAGGACGACCTCGGCGAAGACGTCCTCCCCGCGCCGCCAGGCGGCCGTCAGGCCCTGGAAGGCGGGGCCGTACTCGTAGCCCTGGGCGAGCAGGGCGGGATAGCGGTCGGTGAGGTCGAGCGGGGTGGCGCCCTCGGGCGGCCAGGCTCCGCCGTCCGGTGCGGCGGGCGCCGCGGCGGCGAGGCGGCCCTCGGCGTGCCGGGTCCACGGCCGGGCGGTGCCCGTCCCGTCCGGCTCGGGGCGGGAGTGCACGGAGACCGGGCGGCGGCCCTCGTGGTCGGCGTCCCCGACCAGGACCTGGAGCTGTACGGCCGTGTCGGGGGTGAGGGCCAGGGGGGTGTGCAGCACCAGTTCGTCCACCGCGGGCAGGCCCACGGCCGCGCCGGCGTGCAGGGCGAGGTCCACGAACGCGGTGCCGGGCAGCAGCACGGTGCCGAGCACGGCGTGGTCGTTCAGCCAGCGGTGCTCGCGCGGCCGGATCCGGCCGGTGAAGACGGCCGGGCCGCCGTCGGCCAGATCGACACGGGCGCCCAGGAAGGGGTGCCCGGCCCGCTCCACGCCGAGGTCGCGCGGGGCCGCCGACCGCCGTTCGGGCAGCAGCCAGTACGGGGCGGACTCGAAGGCGTACGTCGGCAGGTCCACCGGGGCCGGGTGATGCTCCCCGTACAGCGCGGCCCAGTCGACCGGGGCGCCCCGCACCCACGCCTCCGCGGCCGAGCCGGCGAACCTGCGCGGACCGCCGTCGTCACGGCGCAGCGAACCGACGGCGAACACCGGCTCGGCGCCGGTCGCGGCCTCCACCGTCTCCTGGACGGCGGCCGAGAGCACCGGGTGCGCGGACGCCTCCACGAAGCAGCGGTGGCCCTCCTCGGCGAGCAGCCGCACGGTTTCGTCCAGGCGGACGGTGCCGCGCAGGTTGCGGTACCAGTAGTCGGCGTCCAGCGGCTCGCCGTCGATGCGGGTGGCCGACAGGGTGGAGTAGAAGGGGATCTCGGGAGTCATGGGGGTGATGGGGGCGAGCGCCGTGCGCACCTCGTCCTCGATCTCCTCCACGTGCACGGAGTGCGAGGCGTAGTCGACGGGGATCAGACGGGCCCGTACGCCCTCGGCGGCGCACCGCTCGACGAGTTCGGCGACGGCCTCGCGCGGGCCGGAGACGACGGTCGTACGGGGGCTGTTGCGGGCGGCGACGCCCACTCCCCCGCCGACGGCGGCGATCCGGCTCTCGGCCTCGGCCGTCGGCAGGGCGAGGGACGCCATCGCGCCGCGCCCCGCCAGACCACGCGCGATGACCCGACTGCGCAACGCCACCACCCGCGCCGCATCCTCGAGCGACAACGCACCCGCCACACACGCCGCCGCGATCTCACCCTGCGAATGACCCACCACAGCCGCGGGCTCCACACCCCACGACCGCCACACCGCCGCCAACGACACCATCACCGCGAACGACACCGGCTGCACCACATCCACCCGCCCCAACCCCGGAGCACCCGCAACCCCCCGCAACACATCCACCAACGACCAGTCCACGAACGGCGCCAACGCCGCCTCACACAAACCGATCCACTCACCGAACACCGGAACCACGTCCAACAGCTCCGCACCCATCCCCACCCACTGCGCCCCCTGACCCGGGAACACGAACACCACACCCTCACCCACACCGGAAACCACCCCACCACGCACCACCGCGACCGACTCCTCACCCCCGGCCAACGCCCGCAAACCACACTCCAGTTCGGCACGCCCCTCACCCACCACCACCGCACGCCGCTCGAACACCGAACGCGACGACACCAGACCACACGCCACATCCACCGCCGACACCTCCGGACGCGCCGCCCACCACCGGAGCAACCGCCCGGCCTGCGCCCGCAACGCACCCTCAGAACGCCCCGACAACGGCAGCACGCGAACAGGGTGGGCGGGCTCCGGGCCGGTCGTGGGCGTCGCGGGTTCGGGACCCTGTTCCAGGACGACGTGCGCGTTGGTGCCGCTGATCCCGAACGAGGAGACCGCGGCCCGGCGCACCCGGCCGGTCAGCGGCCACGGCCGCGCCTCGGTGACCAGCTCCACCGTGCCCGCCGACCAGTCCACGTGCGGGGTCGGTTCGGCGGCGTGCAGGGTGGGCGGTACGACCGCCTCCCGGACGGCCATCACAGCCTTGATCACTCCGCCGATGCCGGCGGCGGCCTGGGTGTGGCCGATGTTGGACTTCAGCGAGCCGAGCAGCAGCGGGCGCCCGGCGGGCCGGTCGCTGCCGTAGGTCGACAGGAGCGCCTCCGCCTCGATGGGGTCGCCGAGGCGGGTGCCGGTGCCGTGCGCCTCGACCAGGTCGACATCGGCGGGGCCGAGGCCCGCGTCGGCGAGCGCCTGCCGGATGACCCGCTCCTGGGCGAGCCGGTTGGGGGCGCTGAGGCCGTTGCTCGCGCCGTCCTGGTTGACCGCGCTGCCCCGCACCACGGCCAGCACCCGGTGCCCGTTGCGCACCGCGTCCGACAGCCGCTCCAGCACCAGCACGCCGACACCCTCACCCCAGCCGGTGCCGTCCGCGTCCGCGGAGAACGCCTTGCAGCGCCCGTCGGGGGCCAGGCCGCGCTGCTGTGCGAACTCCACGAACATGCCGGGCGAGGCCATCACGGCCGCGCCGCCCGCCAGCGCGAGCGAGGACTCGCCGGAGCGCAGGGACCGTACCGCCAGGTGCAGGGCGACCAGCGAGGAGGAGCAGGCGGTGTCCACCGTGACCGCCGGGCCCTCCAGGCCCAGGACGTAGGAGATCCGGCCGGAGGCCACGCTGATGGTGCCGCCGGTGAGCAGGTGCCCCTCGGTGCCTTCCTGGGGCTCGTACAGCCGGGGGCCGTACTCCTGGGCCATGGCGCCGATGAACACGCCGGTGGCGGTGGAGCGCAGGGCGGTCGGGTCGATACCGGCCCGCTCCAGCGCCTCCCAGCCGGTCTCCAGCAACAGCCGCTGCTGCGGATCCATCGCCGTCGCCTCACGCGGCGAGATCCCGAAGAAACCCGGATCGAACTCGGCCGCCGAGCGCAGGAAAGCACCCTCACGGACGTATGACTTCCCGGCCCGGCCGGGCTCCGGGTCGTACAGGTCCTCCAGGTCCCAGCCCCGGTCCTCGGGGAACCCGCCCACCGCGTCACCACCACCGACCACCAGCCGCCACAGATCCTCCGGGGAACGCACATCACCCGGGAAACGGCACCCCATCCCGACGATCGCGACCGGCTCGTCGGCGGGGCGCTCGACGGCCGTGCCGGTGCCGGGTTCCGCCGCCGGTGCCGGCGCGGGGGCCGCCGGGTCGCCGAGTGCGTCCGCCAGATGACCGGCCAGATCGCGCGGGGTGGGGCGTTCGTAGACGAGGGTGGTGGGCAGGGTCAGTCCGGTGGCGGCGCACAGCCGGTCCCGCAGCTCGACGGCGGTGACGGACTCCAGACCCTGGCTCTTGAAGGGGAGGGCGGGCTCGACCGCGTCGGGACCGTCCAGACCCAGCACGGCGGCCGCGGCGGAACGCACGAGCCGCAGCAGGTGCCGCCGCCGCTCGGCGGGCGCGAGGCCGGCGAGCGCGGAGCGCGGGGAGGAGTCCTCGGCGGTCTCGTCCGGGAAGTCCGCCGGGGACCCGGTGGCGGCGGATCCGCTGCCGCCGTCCGCGGGCAGGGCCGTCTCCGGCTCCGGCAGGCCCGGCAGCCAGTGCCGGCGGCGCTGGAAGGGGTACGTCGGCAGGTCCACGATCCGCCCGCCCGCCACGTACGGCGAGAGGTCCACGGGCAGGCCGAGGGTGTGGGCCCGGGCGAGGGTGCGCAGCAGCCGGTCCGGGCCGCCGTCGTCGCGGCGCAGGGTGCCGGTCACGGCGACGGGAAGGTCCCGCTCCCCGGCGATCTCCTGGACGGCGGCGACGAGGATCGGGTGGGCGCTGCACTCCACGAAGGCGGCACGGCCGTCGGTGAGCAGCGCCTCGACCGTGTCCTGGAAACGGACGGTGCCGCGCAGGTTGCGGTACCAGTAGTCGGCGTCCAGCGGCTCGCCGTCGATGCGGGTGGCCGACAGGGTGGAATAGAAGGGGATGTCGGGAGTCATGGGGGTGATGGGGGCGAGCGCCGTGCGCACCTCGTCCTCGATCTCCTCCACGTGCACGGAGTGCGAGGCGTAGTCGACGGGGAGGCGGCGCACCCGCACACCGGTGCGCTCCAGGTCGGCGGCGAGGGCGTCGAGGGCGTCGGGCCGCCCGCCGACGACGGTGGAAAGCGGGCCGTTGACCACCGAGATCTCGGCACCGGCGTACCGCTCGTCGCGCAGCAGCTCGGCCACCTGCCCGGCGGGCAGGGCGAGGGACGCCATCGCGCCGCGCCCCGCCAGACCACGCGCGATGACCCGACTGCGCAACGCCACCACCCGCGCCGCATCCTCAAGCGACAACGCACCCGCCACACACGCCGCCGCGATCTCACCCTGCGAATGACCCACCACAGCCGCGGGCTCCACACCCCACGACCGCCACACCGCCGCCAACGACACCATCACCGCGAACGACCGCACGCCGCTCGAACACCGAACGCGACGACACCAGACCACACGCCACATCCACCGCCGACACCTCCGGACGCGCCGCCCACCACCGGAGCAACCGCCCGGCCTGCGCCCGCAACGCACCCTCCGAACGCCCCGACAACGGCAGCACGCGCATGGCCGGAGCGGGGGGTGCCGGGGTGGCCGGGGTGGCCGGGGACAGGGTCGCGGGGGCCTCGGAGACGATCAGGTGGCAGTTGGTGCCGCCCATGCCGAAGGAACTGACGCCGGCGTGGCGCGGGCGGTCCGGCCGGGCGGGCCAGGGGGCCGGGGCGGTGGGGACGCTCAGGCCGAGCAGGTCCAGCGGAATCGCGGGGTTCGGGGTGTGGTGGTGGAGGGTGGCCGGGACGGAGCCGTGGGTCAGGCACAGGACCGCCTTGACGAGTCCGACGATGCCCGAAGCGCCCTCCAGATGGCCGACGTTCGTCTTCGCCGAGCCCACCGGGAGGGGGCCCGCCGCGCCGCGCGCGGTGCCGAGCACGGCACCCAGGGCGGCGGCCTCGACGGGGTCACCGGCCGGAGTACCGGTGCCGTGCAGCTCGACGTAGCCGATGTCCTCGGGGGTGACGCCGGCGCGCCGCAGGGCGGCCCGGATCACGTCCTCCTGGGCGGCGCGCTCGGGTGCGGTGAGGCTGGTGCCGCCGCCGTCGTTGTTGACGGCGCCGCCGCGGATGACCGCGTGCACACGGTCGCCGTCGGCGAGGGCGTCGGCGAGCCGCTTGAGGACGACGACGGCCCCGCCCTCCCCGCGGACGTAGCCGTCGGCGCCGGCGTCGAAGGTGCGGCAGCGGCCGTCCGGGGACAGGGCGCCCATGCGTTCCATGCCGAGGGTGCTCTCCTCGGCGAGGATCAGGTTGACACCGGCGGCCAGGGCGAGGCCGGACTCGCCGCGCCGCAGGCTCTCGCAGGCCAGGTGGACCGCGACCAGCGAGGAGGACTGGGCGCAGTCGACGGTCAGGCTGGGGCCGCGCAGTCCCAGCAGGTAGGAGACGCGGTTGGCGACCATGCCGCGGTGCAGACCGGTGGCGGTCAGGCCGGAGACGGCGGCCGGGCCGGTGCGGCGCACCAGGGTGGCGTAGTCGTCGTTGATGACCCCGGCGAAGACGCCCGTGGGGGTGGCACGCAGGGTGGCCGGGACGATCCGGGCCTCTTCCAGCGCCTCCCAGGCGAGTTCGAGCATCAGCCGCTGCTGCGGATCCATGGCGGCGGCCTCGCGCGGGGAGATGCCGAAGAACGCCGCGTCGAACCGGTCCTTGTGCGCGATCCGGCCGGCCCGGCGCCCGGTCGCCTCGTCACGGCCGACCGCGTCCGTGCCGCTCGCCAGCAGTCGCCAGAACTCCTCCGGCGAGTCTGCGCCCGCGACCCGGCAGGCCATGCCCACGACGGCGACGGCCTCGTTCTCGACGCCGTGCCCGGGGGGCGTGGTCCCCTCTCCTGTACGCATCTGAACTCGTGTCCCCTTGGCTGTCGTGGGCTTGGCTGTGGTGATGGGTGCGCGGGTGGTACCGGGCGACGGAGGTCCGGTCAGCTGGACAGGACCGCCTTCAGCACCGACTGTCCTGCGACGGCGCTCAGGGCCGCCTCGTGCTCGGCCAGCGGGAAGGAGGTGACCAGCGCGCCCAGGTCGAAGCGGGCGGTGAGGGCCGGCAACAGCCGGACGTACTCGGTGAGATGGGCGCCGGTGAACGCCCAGGAGCCCACCACGTCCAGCTGCCGGTACACGATCTGGTGCGGGTTGAGCAGGGTGTCCCCGGCATCCGTGTACTGGCCGATGATCAGGTACGAGCCGCCGCGCCGGGCCAGCGTCAGCCCCTGGGCGACGGCCGCGGGCACGCCCGCGCACTCGATCACCAGGTCCGCGCCCCGCCCGCCGGTCTCGGCGAGCACCCGCTCCAGCGCGGCCTCGACCCCGCCGGGCCCGGTGATGTCGATGTGCACATGGCCGATGCCGGCCCCGGCCGCGAGGGCGCGTGCCCGCCTGGGTCAGCTTCCAGTTGGTGACCGCGAAGTCGGCCGGGTCGAGGGTCTTGTTCGCGGTGACGTAGTCGATCATCATGGCGCCGCCGACCACGATCACCTTGGCGGCGCCGGCCAGCTGGGCGAGCGCGGCGGCGGCCAGGCCGACCGGGCCCGCGCCCTGGACCACGACGGTCTCGCCGAGCCGCACCGGGCGCCGCTCGTACAGGGCGTGCACCACGGTGGGTCCGGCGCAGGCGAAGGCCATGGCGGCGAGCGGGTCGACACCGTCGTCGAGCCGCACCACGGTGGCGCCCTCGTGCAGCACGATCGCCTCGGCCCAGGCGCCGGCGAGCGAAGAGCCGTCGGCGAGGGCGCGGTTGACGCCGTAGGTGCGCCGGTTCTCGCACAGCGTCGGCTCACGGTGGAGCCGGCAGGGCACACAGGTGCCGCAGGCGATGGAGGACGCCCACATCACCGTGTCGCCCGCGCGCAGTTCGGCGCCGGCGGCGTCCCGGTGCGGGGTGCCGGGCCCGAACTCCTCGACGGTGCCCAGTCCTTCGTGGCCGAGGACCAGCGGGGTGGGGATGGCGAGGTGGCCCTGCTGGAGGTGCAGATCGGTGCCGCAGATCCCGCCGTGCCGGCAGCTGACGAGCATGCCGCCCGCGGGTGGCTCCGGGACCTCGAACTCCCGCAGCCGCAGCGGTTCCCGGAAGCGCTCCAGCACGACCGCGCGGGCCTTGTCCCCGACCTTGCTCATACGAGGGCCCCCTCGAGCGCGTCGAGGAAGCCGGCGGCCAGCGGGACCAGCGGTTCGGTGTCCCGGCCGACCACGTACTCGGGGCGCGGCTCGCCCGACCAGCTGGGCAGGTTGGCGGTGGAGTTGTACGTCATGATGGCGAGCCGGCGCGGCGACGGCGACATGTTGGGGGCCGAGCCGTGCACGATCTCGGAGGAGAACAGCACCACCGAGCCGGCCGGGCCCTTGGGGCTGGCCATGCCGCGCTCGGCGACCAGGCCGGCCAGCTGCTCGGGGGTGAGGGAGATGTCGTCCGGGTCGAGGTGCTGCTCGGAGCGGGTGGCGTGCCGGCCGGACTGGACGAGTCCGGAGCGGTGCGAGCCGGGCAGGAAGATGACCGGGCCGTTGAACTCGTCGACGTCGTCGAGGAAGATGGCCACGTTGACCTGGCGGGGGGCGGGCAGGTTGTCGGCGATGCGCCAGGCCGCGTAGTCCTGGTGCCAGGCCCACTTCTCACCGCCGAAGGCCGGCTTGGCGTTGATCTTCAGCTGGTAGAGGTAGACGTCCTCGGCGAGCAGCTGGTGCGCCGGGACGAGCAGCCGGGGGTCGCGGATCAGGCCGGCGTACTCCGGCTGGCGCTGGTGGGAGGCATAGACGGCGCGGACCCGCTCGCCGTCCTCCTCGACGACACGCTGCGGGCCGGGGACCGCGGCGTCCCGTTCGAACGTCGCGCCGAGCACCGCGGTCTCGTCGGCTGAGAAGAGGGATTCCAGCAGAAGGAATCCGTCCTCGTGATAGCGGTCTGTCTGTTCCTGGGTCAGACGCATGGAAATCCTCTCCGAGCATTGGCGGAATTCTTTGGCGAGGTGAGCGGGCGGGCCGTTCCAGGGAATTCGGGGAGCGGCGGCTATCCCATGAAATTCCCGCCGTCCACGATGATCTGCTGGCCGGTGACATAACCGCTCGTGGCGGTCACCAGGAATTCCAGGGCATCGGCGACGTCCTGTGGGGTGCCGATGCGCCCGGCGGGGATCGTGCGCAGGATCTCCGCGCGCCGGCCCGGATCGTCGAGGCGGTAGCGCTCCACGACCTCGGGGGTGTCGGTGAAACCGGGGATCAGGGCGTTGACCCGCACGGTCGGGGCCAGTTCCAGTGCCAGGCACTTGGTCAGCTGCAGCAGTCCGGCCTTGGCGGCGCAGTAGTTCGCGCCGTTCGCACGGGGCCGGATCGCGGTGGTGGCACCCACGTTGACGACGGTGCCACCGCCTGCGGCGAGCATCGCCGGGGCCAGCGCCCGGGTGAGCCGGAACGGGCCGGACAGGTTGACCGCGAGGACCTCCTCCCAGTCCTCGTCCCCGAGGTCGAGGAAGGGCCGGTCGCGGTTGACGCCCGCGTTGTTGACGAGCACCTCGGGGGCGCCGCCCGCGGCGAGGATCCGCTCACAACCCGCCCGCACCTGCTCGGGCCGGGCCACGTCCAGGCGTACCGGCTCGATCCGGCCGCGGCCGGCGGCCGCCGCCTCGTCGGCGGCGGCCTTGTCTCCGCGGTAGAGGGCGTAGACGTGGTGGCCGAGCCGGGCGAGGCGCAGGCTGAGGGCCAGCCCGAGGCCCCGGGTGCCGCCGCTGACCACCGCTGTGCGCCGTCCGGTCATGTCAGGACCAGTACGTGAGCGTGCCGTCGGCGGTGAGGCCGAGGAAGAACGACAGGGCGACCCGGCGGCCGGGGCCCTCGTTGCCGCGCACCGTGTGGTAGTTGCGGGGGTCGAAGAACACCGCGTCGCCGGCGCGGGGGGTGACCACGACGCCGGGCTCGCGCTCGGCGAGTTCCTCGGCGTAGCCGTAGCCGTCGCGGTAGGCCTCGTCGCCCGGCAGCCAGCGGCGGCGGAAGATCTTGGTGGAGCCGCCCGCCGCGGGCATGGACAGGTACCAGTTGAAGCCGAGCTGCGCGATGACCGGCTCGTCGAGGGTGCCGGGCATCTCACGGCCGATCTCGTCCCAGTGCATCTTCATGCCGCCGGTGGTCTCGCGGATCATCCCGGCGTACATCTCGCGGCCGTCCGCGGTGGCGGGGCGCATCGCGCCGCCCCAGGCACGGTGGATGCGGTCCACGGCCGGCCGCACCGGGTCGCCGCCGTCGAGCAGGACGGAGCGGTGGCGCGCGGACTCCTCGGCGTCCTGCCAGTAGGCGCCGCCCAGTCCGTGGGCGTCGTAGTGGTCGTACGCGGCCGGGCCCAGCTTGGGGATCCGGGGTACGACGATCTCCTCGTCGTAGGAGCCCATGGGGCAGGTGTCGAGACCGCGCAGGACCCCCGCGTTCTCCTCGGCGGAGGCGAAGTTCCGCACGACGACCGCGCCCAGGGTGCCGGCGGCGAGCCGGACGAAGTGATCACGGGTCAGTTTCTCGGGGGATTCGACGGTTTCCGCGTCGAAGAGGACGTAGATAGGGGTTTGATTGCTGCTGACGTTTTCCCGCCCCGGGGCGGTGGCTGTTCCCACGTGTTTCTCCAGGATGATTACTCAAGGAACAGGTCTTCGAGTGGTCCGTTGTTCCGACCGTACGAGGGGGTGTTTGACGGCCACACCCCTATCCCGCCCCTAGGTCGTCGCCCGCAGGGCGTCGACGTGCGCGGTGACGGTGGCGAGGACCGCGTCGAGCTGTTCGCTCAGATAGAAGTGGCCGCCGGGGAAGACCCGCAGGGCGAAGCCGGCGGTGGTGTGGTCGTGCCAGGCTGCCGCCTGCTCGGCGGTGACCCGCGGGTCGCTGTCGCCGAGCAGGGCGACCACCGGACAGCGCACGGCGGCGCCGTCCTCGGGGGTGTAGGTCTCCACGGCGGTGAAGTCGGCACGGACGGTGGGCATGACCAGCTGGATCAGTTCCGGCTCTTCGAGCATGCGGGCGTCGGTGCCGCCGAGCCGGGTCAGCTCGGCGAGCAGCTCGGCGTCGGGCAGCCGGTGGATGCCGTCGTCGCGGCTGAGCGCGGGCGCCCGGCGGCCGGAGGCGAAGAACAGATCCGGGGAGCGGGGCGCGCGGAAGCGTTCCAGGTGCCGGATCGTCTCGAAGCCGACGACGGCGCCCATGCTGTGCCCGAAGAGGACCAGCGGCCGGTCCGCCGGCACGGTCGCCGCCAGCTCGGCGGCGAGGGCCCCGGCGAGGGCCCCGATCTCGGTGAGACAGGGTTCGCGGTGCCGGTCCTGACGGCCCGGATACTGCACGGCGAGCACGTCGTAGCGGGCCGACAGGGCCTCGGACCAGGGGTAGTAGAAACTGGCCGAGCCGCCGGCGTGCGGCAGGCAGACCAGGGTGGCCGCCGCCCGGACCGGCCGCCCGTGGTAGCGGCGCAGCCAGGGTCCGGGGTGGTCGAGGGGCAGCGCCCGCCCGGGGGCGGGCAGGGGGGCGCCGATCATGAGGCGACGAGGTCACCGCGCAGCAGCGGGGCGCCCTCGGGTACCTCGGCCGGGTCGGAGCCCTGGTGCAGCACCCGGTTGTCGCGGTCCACGAACACCACGTGGGGCTTCAGGGCGCGGGCCTCGGCGTCGGTGACGGTGGCATAGGCGATGAGGATGACCAGGTCGCCGGGGCTGATCAGGCGGGCGGCGGCTCCGTTGATACCGATGACGCCGGTGCCGCGCGGGCCCTCGATGACGTACGTGGACAGGCGGTTGCCGTTGTCGATGTCCACGATGTCGACCTTCTCGCCGGGCAGCAGGTCGGCCGCCTCCATCAGGTCGGCGTCGATGGTGACGGAGCCGACGTAGTGCAGGTCGGCCTGGGTCACCGTGGCCCGGTGGATCTTGGACTTGAACATGGTCCGGTACATGGGTGTCGTCTCCTGTTGTCCTTGGCGAAGCGGTCAGGCGGCGCTCATGCGGCGGCGCAGGCTCGCCGGGCGCAGATCGGTCCACTCGGCGGCGATACGGGTCAGGCACTCCTCCCGGCTGCCGGTGAAGCCGAGGGTGCGCCAGCCGGCCGGGGGTTCGCTGTCGGCCGGCCAGACGGAGCGCTGCTCCTCGTCGTTGACGACGACGGCCCAGGTGGTGACGGCGGTGCTCATCGGGCGTCACCGCCCGGCTTGGTGCCGGAGAACATGAAGAACACCAGCATCATGGAGGCGTCGGGGCGGGCCACGAACTCGTCCATGGCGTCCGCGACGATCTCGCAGGGCCGCTCGGCGGCCGGGTTGACGGAGACCATGGCGTGCGTGCGGGAGCGGATGTCCAGCTGGGGCGCGAGTACGTCCATGCCGACCTCCTCGCTGGAGATGGCGACGGCCTCGACCTTGATGTCGGTGAACCCGGCGTCCCGCATCAGGCCGCCCAGCTCCCGGCCGATCAGCCGGTTGCCGCCGCGGCTGGCCTGCAGCTCGATACGCAGCCGCACCACCTCGTCGAACTCGGGCAGGTCGGGCTGCGGGTGCAGCAGCCCCCACAGGGCGTCGTCGACGTCGATGACGGCGAGCCGGCCGCCGGGGCGCAGCACCCGGTGGGCCTCGGCGAGCACGTCCGGGGTGCCGGGCACGTGCTGGAGGACCAGCCGGGCGTGCACCAGGTCGAAGGAGTCGTCGGGCAGCCCGCTGTCCAGGACCGAGCCCTGCACCAGCCTCAGCTGGTCGGGGCGGGCCGGGGTGAGGTGGCCGCGGGCGTGCTCGATCAGGTCCTCGTTGAGCTCCAGGCAGGTGAGGGTGCCCTGCGGCACCTCCTGGAGCAGCCGCTCGGTGATGTAGCCGGGGCCGGAACCGACCTCCAGCACGTCGGAGGACTCGGTCAGCCCGAACTCGCGCAGGACGCGCAGCTCCTTGTTCCAGGACGCGGCGACCTGCTGGCGCAGCCGGTGGATCTCGTTCTGGGGCGCGTGGTGCTCGCCGGGCTGGTAGTAGGAGGACGGGCGCTCCGGGTCCGCGCCGGGGGTCTGGGCGAGGTCGGCGGCGGCGGGCGGGGTCACGGTGGTCATGGGTCTTCTTTCCGGGTCGTCGTTCTGGTGGTCGATCGGGACGTACTGGGCCGGGACCGGCGGCTCCGCCGGTCCCGGCGGCCGGTCAGCGGGGTGCCGGCAGATAGCCGGAGGAGGCGAACCAGCGCAGGTAGGTGCGGATCAGGTCCGCGTCGAGCGGCGGGCAGCCGATGCCGGTGCCGGGCAGCAGGGCCCGGGTGGCGTCGTCGGCGAACCGGACGGCGGTGAAGCCGCCGCCGGCCGGGTCGAAGAGGCTGAGCAGCGGGTACGCCGCGTTGTCCGGGTCGGCCTGGATCCGCGCGACCCAGTCCACGAGCGGGAGTTCGTCCAGTCGGTAGCCGAAGTCCCTTACCCGGCCGAGGAGTTCGACCAGCGACACGGGGCGGGTGTTGACCTGGTGGTGGATGCCGCCGAGCGCCTCGGGCCGCTGGGCGACGGCGACGATCGCGCGGGCCACGTAGTCGACGGGCACCAGGTCGGCCTCCGCGGTCAGCCCGGCCGGGGCGGCCCCCGCCTGGACGCAGCCCTTGACCACCCGCCACAGCAGATCGTCGCTCTGGCAGGCGCCCGTGGCCGTGTGCCCGGCGATCCGGCCGGGCCGGTGCACGGTGACCGGCACGCCGCGCTCCCGGGCGACGGCGATGAGCTGCTCGGCGACCCACTTGCTCTGTGTGTAGCCCTGGCGCAGCAGTTCGGGCGGCCCGGCCACGGCGGTCTCGGTGACCGGGGCCCCGTCGGCCGGGGGCCCGGCGAACACGCCGACCGTGGACACATGGTGGACGGCGGCCCGACCGGAGGCGGTGGCCAGGCGCAGCACCTCGCGGGTGCCGTCGACGGTGGCGGCGCGCAGCTCCTCGTACGGCAGCACCAGATTCACGGCGGCGCCGCAGTGGTAGATCGCGTCGATCCGGCCGGCCAGCGCCCGGTAGGTGTCGTCGTCCAGGCCGAGCCGGGGCGCGGCCAGATCGCCGGTCACCACGCGGACCCGGTCGGCGCGAGCGGGGTCCCACAGGCCGTAGCCGGACAGCGTCTTCTCCAGCCGCCGTCGCGCGCTCACCTCGTCCTCGGCCCGCACCAGGCAGTGCACGGTGGCTCCGGTGGCGCGCAGCAGCTCGTCCAGGAGGAAGGCGCCGAGGAATCCGGTGGCGCCGGTGAGCAGGACGTCCCGGACGCCTCCCGGCCGCTCCGGGGCGGGATAGCCCGCGATGCCGACGCCGAGGTGGATGTCGGCGCGCATGGCTGCGACGGGTGCGGCGGCCGGGGCGCCGGCACCGGCCTGGTCCAGGACCGCGGCGATCCCGGCGACGGTCGGCTCGGCGAACAGCACCCGCAGCGGCAGTTCGGTGGCGAACTCCTCGCGCAGCCGGAACACCAGCCGGGTCGCCAGCAGCGAGTGGCCGCCCAGGTCGAAGAAGTTGTCGTCGGCGCCGACCGCGTCCAGGCCGAGCAGTTCCCGCCAGACGGCGGCGACCCGCTCCTCGGTGGAGGTGCGCGGGGCGGTGAACGCGGTCCCGGCCGCCGTACGGACCGGCTCGGGCACCGGGAGCCGCTTGCGGTCCACCTTGCCGTTGACGGTCAGCGGCAGCGCGTCCAGCACCACCACGGCGGCGGGCACCATGTAGGCGGGCAGCCGGTCGGCGACGTGTGCGCGCAGCAGCGCGGCCGTCTCCTCGGGATCCGCACCGGCGCGGGCGTCGGGCTCCAGGGTGACGTAGCCGTACAGGCGCGGTTCGCCGTCGCCGCCGGGCCCCGGCCGGACGACCGCCGCGTGCACGTCCTCGTGGTCGAGCAGGGCGGCCTCGATCTCACCGGTCTCGATGCGGTAGCCGCGGATCTTCACCTGGTGGTCGGCCCGGCCGACGTACTCGAACTCGCCGCGCGCGGTGAGCCGGGCCAGGTCGCCGCTCTTGTACAGGCGCGCGCCGGGCCGGCTGTCGAAGGGGTGCGGCACGAACCGGTCGGCGGTCTTGTACGGGTCGCCGAAGTAGCAGCGGGCGAGTCCGGGACCGCCCACGTACAGCTCGCCGGTGACGCCGATCGGGACCGGCTGGAGCCGCTCGTCCAGGGCGTACAGCTCGGTGTCGGGCATCGGCCGGCCGATCGGGCTGCGCCGGTTGAGACGGACGTCCTGGAGGGTCATCTCGCGGATGGTGACGTGGATGGTCTCGGTGATGCCGTACATGTTCACCAGGCGCGGCGAGCGGTCGCCGTGCCGCTCGAACCAGCTGGCCAGGGTGCCGGACTCCAGCGCCTCGCCACCGAAGATGATGGCGCGCAGCGGCAGTTCGTCCGGTTCGTGCCGGGCGTCGACGGCGGCGAAGTGCACGAACGCGGACGGCGTCTGGTTGAGGACGGTGACGCCCTCCTCGCGCACCAGGGCGTAGTACGCCTCGGGGTCGCGGGCGGTCTCCACGGGTACGACGATCAGTCGGCCGCCGTGCAGCCACGCGCCCCACATCTCCACCACGGAGACGTCGAAGGCGTAGGAGTGCAGCATCGGCCACACGTCGTGCTCGTCGAAGTCGTAGGCGGGGGTGGCGGTCATCGCGGCGAACATCCGGGCCACGGTGGCGTGGCTGACCTGGACGCCCTTGGGGGTGCCGGTGGAGCCGGAGGTGTAGATGACGTAGGCCGCGTTGTCCGGGGCGAGCGGTGCGGGGTCGCGCTCGGGCACCGGTCCTGCCGGGTCGGGGAACGGCAGCTCCGGCCGGTCCAGCACCAGCAGATGGCCGTCGTACCCGGGCAGTTCCGCACGCAGCGAGGCGTGGGTGATCAGCACGTGCGGGGTGGCGTCGGCGAGGATGCGGGCGAGCCGCGCGGCCGGGTACAGCGGGTCCATCGGGACGTACTGGCCGCCCGCCTTGAACACGCCCAGGATCGCGACGGCGGTGTCCGGCGAGCGTTCCAGGAACAGGCCCACCCGGGTCTCGCGGCCGACACCGGCGGCGCGCAGCCGGACCGCGAGCGCCTCGGCGCGGGCGTCCAGCTCGGCGTAGCTGAGGTGCTCGCCGCGGCAGCTGAGGGCGATGGCGTCGGGCCGCCGCCGGGCGTGCCGGGCGAACGTCTCGTGCAGACACTCGGTAACCGGGAACTCCGCGGTGTGCCGCCCCAGTTCGAGGACCTGGCGGCGCTCGGTGCCGCTCAGCAGCGGCAGCCGGGACAGCGGGGTCTGCGGCGCCTCGACGGCGCCTTCGAGAAGGGTGACGTAGCGGTCGACCATCCGCTCGGCGGTGCCGCGTTCGAACAGGTCGCTGTCGTACTCCAGGGTGGCCGCCCAGCCCTCGGCCCGCCGGCCGACGATCAGCTGGAGGTCGAAGCGGGAGGTGCCGTTGTGCGTCTCGACGGTCCGCACGCTCAGACCGGGCAGTTCCAGGGTGCTGGTGGTGGCGTTCTGCAGCACGAACATGGTGCCGAACAACGGGGTGAGGTGGCTGCCCCGGTCCGGCCGCAGGTCCTCGACGATCCTCTCGAACGGCGTCGCCTGGTGGGCGTAGGCGCCCAGCGCGGTGGCCCGGACCCGGCGCACCAGGGTGGTGAAGTCGGGGTCGCCCGTCAGGTCCAGGCGCAGCGGCAGGGTGTTGACGAAGAGCCCGATGAGTTCCTCGGTGTCCAGGTCGGTGCGGCCGGCGATCGGGGTGCCGACCAGGATCTCCTCGTCGCCGGTGCAGCGCCGCAGCAGGGCGGCGTAGGCGGCGAGCAGCACCATGTAGGGCGTGACACCGCGTGACTTGGCGAGGGCGCCGACCCGTTCCACGAGCGCGTCGGGCAGGGCGCGCCGCACCCGGGCGCCACGGTAGCCGGGCTCCTCGGGGCGGGGGTGGTCGGTGGGCAGTTCCAGGGTGGGCAGCGCCCCGGAGAGCCGGTCGCGCCAGTAGTCGAGGTCACCGGCCGGCTCGCCGGCGTCGAGGCGGGCGCGCTGGACGCGGGCGAACTCGGCGTAGCGCACGGCGGGCGGGCCCGGCTCGGGCTCGTCGGCGCCGGTGACAAGCCGGGTGTAGGCGGCGCTGAACTCGCGCACCAGGATGTCCAGGGACCAGCCGTCGCACACGATGTGGTGGACCGTCACGGACAGTACGTGGT
The DNA here is from genome assembly GCF_049222185.1 of Streptomyces sp. LaBMicrA B280. Lineage (NCBI taxonomy): Bacteria > Bacillati > Actinomycetota > Actinomycetes > Kitasatosporales > Streptomycetaceae > Streptomyces > Streptomyces sp. LaBMicrA B280. Next base: position 28,848 of record NZ_JBMJCT010000011.1, read on the forward strand.
CCTCGTCGCCGAGCCGGGCCACGGCGGCGCGCAGCAGCGGGGGCCGGTCGAGCGCGAAGGGGCGGGTGGCCTGCTCGCGCAGCCATTCGGCGAGGGTCCCCGCAACTCCGGTGGTGAAGTCCGTGAGCGGCACGTCGACCTCGGCCGCCTCGGCGGGGCGCACGGTCTGCCCGGGGCTGCCCTCGCGGACCCCGAAGGCGGTGCGCAGGGTGTCGTGGCGGCGCACCACGGCCCGGAACGCGCCGCGCACGGCGTCCAGGTCGAGTCGTCCGGTGAGCCGTACGGCCAGCGGGATGTTCTGCAGCGCGGTGCCCGGCACCAGTTCTTCCATGAACCACATGCGCTGCTGGGCGAAGGACAGCGGTTCGAAGGTGCCGGGCCCGCCGGTGGCCGGCGGGGCCGTCGTCTCGGTGATCTCGGTGGTCACTGTTGCACCGCCTCGGCAGTGTCGTGGGTCTGGGCGCGGACGGCCAGTTCCGCCATCCGCCGTACGGTCGGTTCGTCCAGGAACTCCTCCAGCGGCAGCTCGGCACCGAAGTGCCGGCTCGCCCGGGAGATCAGCTGGGAGGCGTTCAGGGAGTCGCCGCCGAGCATGAACAGGTCGTCGTCGGGGCCGATGCCTTCGATGCCGAGCAGTTCCTGCCAGAGGGCGGCGACGCGCGTGGCGGGGTCGCCGGGGGTGCCGCCGTCCGGGACGGGGTGCTCCGGGGCGGGTCCGGCCGGGGCGGTACCGCTCGCCGTCGCACCGGCCGGGCGCGGTCCGGTGGCCGGCTCCGGGCGGTCGTGGGGCGGCCAGATCGGAAGAGCGAGGCCATCGGCGCCACGCTGTCCAACGCGGTGCCGATCGTGCTGATCACCGCGGTCGTGATGGTGCTCGGCCTGTTCATCCTCGGCGTGGTCACCCACACCCTGGCCCGCCAGCTCGGCGGCGCAGCATCGGGTGACCGGGCAGGTCCGCCACCCGGGGCCGGGCGTCCGGTGTGCCGGTGTCGCCCGGCGCGTCGGGCAGTTCGACCGGGACGCCGCGCGTCCACGCCTGGCCCAGGGCACCCAGCAGATACCGCCGGTCGGAGCCTTGCTGCCGGGCGCCGCGCAGCACGGTCACGGGCCGTACGGCGGGCCCGGCGACCTGGGCGGCGAACCGGCCCAGCGCCCGGCCGGGGCCCAGCTCCAGGAGTACGGCGTCCGGGGTGGCGGCCAGCAGCTCGCTCACCCCGTCGCCGAACCGCACGGCGGCACGGGCCTGGCGGGCCCAGTACGCGGGGCTGGTGGCCTCGGTGTCGGTGATCCAGGTGCCGGTGACGTCGGATATGAACGGGATGTCCGGGGTGCGCAGCGGCACCCGGGCGACCAGTTCGGCGAACGGCCCGGTCATCGGGTCGAGCATCGCCGAGTGGAAGGCGTGCGAGGTGTCCAGTCGGCGGGTCTGCACCCCGCGTCCGGCCAGTCGTGCCTCCACCGCGCGCACCGCCTCCTCGGTGCCGGACAGGACACAGCGCCGGGGCGCGTTGAGCGCGGCGATGCCGAGATGCGGCCCGGTCAGTTCGGTGGCCTCGGTCTCGCTCAGCTCCACCGCGAGCATGGCGCCGCGCGGCAGCTCCGCCATCAGCCGCCCGCGGGCCGCGACCAGCCGCACCGCGTCGGGCAGGGTGAACACCCCGGCCAGACAGGCGGCCGTCCACTCCCCCAGGCTGTGCCCCAGCAGGGCGACCGGGTGCGCGCCGCGCGCCTGCCACCAGCGGGCCAGCGCGTACTCGACGGCGAACAGCGCGGGCTGCGCCAGCCGGGTGTCCACCAGCGGGTCGGCGGTGCCCTCGGCGGCGGGCGGGTCCAGCAGGGCGCGCAGCTCGATGCCCTCGGCGGCCAGCAGCGCGCCGACCTCGTCGAGGTGGCGGGCGAACTCCGGCTCGGTGCGCAGCAGTCCGGCGGCCATGCCCTGGTACTGGGTGCCCTGGCCGGGGAAGAGGAAGGCGACCGGGGCCGTGCCGCGCGCGTGCTCCGCGGCGGCCCGGCGCAGGGCGTCGGCGGCCTCGGCGGGGCCCTTTGCGACCACGGCGGCGCGGTGCGGGAAGCGGCGGCGCCGGTGGGCGAGGGTATGGGCGACGTCCCGCAGGTTCCGGCCGTCCCCCGCCGCCGCCTGCCCGGCGGCCGGCGCGAGGGCGTCGGCGAGCCCGGAGACGGCCCGGCTCAGCGCCTCCTCGCTGTGCGCGGAGACCACGAGGAGCTGCTCGCCGCCGCACTCGGCGGCCCGCGCGCACGGCGGCCGCGGCGGCTCCTCCAGCACCACATGGGCGTTGGTGCCGCCCACGCCGAAGGAGCTGACCCCGGCCCGGCGCGGGCCCTCGCCGGCCGGCCAGGGGGTGAGCCGGTCGACCACGGCGAACGGCGACTTCTCGTTCGTGCGGGGGTTGCGCCGCCGGTAGTGCAGGCTCGCCGGGAGCAGGCCCTCGCGCACCGCGAGCACGGTCTTGATCAGGCCGATGACGCCCGAAGCGGCGTTCAGGTGACCGATGTTGGTCTTCACGGAGCCGACCGGGACCGACTCGGGCGCCATCCCGTGCGGGGCGAACACCTCGTCCAGCGCCGCCAGTTCGACCGGGTCACCGATGGCGGTGCCGGTGCCGTGCGCCTCGATGTAGCCGATGGTGGCGGGGCTGACCCCGGCCGTCGAGTAGGCGTCGTGCAGCACCTGGACCTGGCCGTCGACGCTGGGCGCGGTGTAACCGGTCTTGCGGGCACCGTCGTTGTTCACGGCCGCGCCCAGGATCACCGCGTGCACCCGGTCGCCGTCGGCGAGGGCGTCGGAGAGCCGCTTGAGCGCGACCACGCCGACCCCGCTGCCGAAGACGGTGCCCGCGGCGTCGGCGTCGAAGGCCCGGCAGTATCCGTCCGGGGACTGGATGCCGCCGGTCTCGTGGACGTATCCCCAGTCCTGCGGCAGTTTCAGGGAGGCACCGCCGGCCAGCGCGAGGTCGCACTGGTAGTCCAGCAGGGCGCGGGCCGCCTCGGCGACCGCCACCAGCGAGGTGGAGCAGGCGGTCTGCACGGTGACGGCCGGTCCGGTCAGACCGAGCCGGTGGGCGACGCGGCTGGTCAGGTAGTCCTTGTCATTGCCGTGCAGCAGGGCCGCCGGGTACTCGCCGAGCAGCTTGTCCCGGTCGAGTCCGGGCAGCACGTTGAGCACCAGGTAGGAGTTGAAGGAGGTACCGCCCCACACCCCGATCCGGCCCTCGGCCCGCTCCGGGTCGCAGCCGGCGTCCTCCAGGGCCGCCCAGCACTGTTCCAGGAACAGCCGGTGCTGCGGGTCGGCGAGCTCCGCCTCGCGCGGTGTCATGCCGAAGAACCGGGCGTCGAAGTCCTCCGCACCGCGCAGCGGGGCGACGGCCGGGACATAGCCCTCCGGCGCGTCCTGCCGTACGGCGGTGCGCTCGATGGACTCGACCCCGTGTGTCAGGTTGCCCCAGAACCCGGCCACGTCGTCCGCGCCCGGGACCCGGCAGGCCAGGCCCACGACCGCGATCCGCTCGATGTCCTCGGACCCACCGGACTCCGCGTGCTCCGAGTGCTCCTCGTACTCCTCCATGGTCTTTCTCGGTCCCCCCGGTTCAGCCATCAGTCCGTCCCTTTCTCATGCGGCGGCGCCGGTCGGCGGCCCGGCGGGCCCGCTCGTCCGCCTCCCGGCGCGGGGCGTCCGCCCGTGGCACGGCCCTCGCGGCGGTGTCCGGGGCGCCGGTGAGGCCGTCCAGGTGGCGGGCGAGCGCGGCGAGCGTGGTGTGCCGCATCAGGTCCACCACCGGTACGTCCACGCCGAGTTCGGCGCGCAGCCGCAGTTGCAGCGCCACGAGTTGCAGCGAGTGGCCGCCGCGGCCGAAGAAGGTGTCGTCGGGGCCGATGTCCTCGGCGCCGAGCAGTTCCCGCCACAGGTCGCGCATCCGCCGCTCGGTGCCGGTCGCCGGGCGGCGCGCCGGTGCGGGGGTGGCCGCGGTGCGGGCCCGGGCGTGCAGCGCGGCCACGTCGGCCTTGCCGTTGGCGGTCAGCGGGATCGCGTCGACCGGGTCGACACGGGCCGGTACCGCGGCGGCGGGCAGCCGGTCGGCGAGATGGGCCCGCAGCTCCTCCCCGGTGACCGGACGGCCGGTGACCGCCCACGCGGCCAGCAGGGTCTCGCCGGTCGCGTCCCGGACCGCGGTGACCACGGCGTCGGTGACGGCGGGGTGTGCCCGCAGGACGTGCTCGACACCGGCCGGGTCGACGCGGTGGCCGCGCACCTTGACCTGCCGGTCGGCGCGGCCCGCGAACACCACGGTGCCGTCGGTCCGGTGGCGGCCCAGGTCACCGGTGCGGTACAGCCGTACACCCGGCCGACCGGCCGGATCCGCGGCGAACCGGCCCTCAGGGTCGCCGTCCAGATAACCGTCCGCGAGGTACGGCGAGCGAACCACGATCTCGCCCAGTTCCCCGGCGGCGGCCGGCGTGGTGCCGCGCAGCACGAGGAGCTGGGTACCGTCGACGCCGCGGCCCAGCGGCACGGACTCGTCCGGGGCCGTCTCGCCGACCGGGTGCCAGGCGGGGGCCTGCGGGGTCTCGGTGGCGCCGTAGAAACCGACGAGCCGGACATCGGGGGCGAGCCTGCGCAGCACGGCCGTCTCACGGCCGCCGAGGACGTCACCGCCGAGGAACGCGTACCGCAGATCGGGCAGGCAGCCGTCGCCGAGCCCGCTCAGGAAGCGCACGGTCGGCGGGGTCAGGTGCAGCACCGTGATCCGCTCCCGGCGCAGCCACGCCCCGTACGCCTCGGGCGTCGCCAGATCACCGGCGCCGGGGATGTGCAGCCGGGCGCCGAGTACCAGCGGCACGAACAGGTCGCGCAGCAACGGGTCGTGGCTGAGGCCGGAGGACAGCGCGAACCGGTCACCCGCCGTGACGTCGAAGGTGGCGGTGTACCAGTCGGCGAAGTGGGCCAGCGGACCGTGCGGGCCGACGACCCCCTTGGGCGTTCCGGTGGTTCCGGAGGTGAAGGCCACGTACGCGGTGTCCGCCGGGTGGGCCGGGACGTCCGCGGCCGGCGCGGGGCGCGGCGCGGGGCCCGCGCCGGAGCGGCGCGGCCGGGTCGGGCAGCGCGGCGCCGCGGGGCGCGTCCGTACCGGCCGGGGTCCGCTCCGGGTCGGTGGCGGCGGCGCTCAGCAGCGCCTCGAACTGGTCGAGGAAGGCGGCGATCGTCGGGGCGTCGAACAGCGCGGCGTCGTAGACCAGGTCCAGGCCGAGCGAGCCGTCGGCGGCGGGCTTGACGTACAGGGTCAGGTCGAAGCGGGCGGCGAGGTCCTCGCTCTCCACCAGCCGGGTCCGCAGGCCCGGCACCGGCGGCAGCGAGTCGTCCAGGTTGAGCATGTTGAACAGCACCTGGAAGACCGGCGTGCGGCGAGTGTCACGGGCGACGGACAGCCGCTCCACGATCCGCTCGAACGGCACCGCCTGGTGCGCGTCGGCGTCCAGGGCACCGCGCCGTACCCGGTGCAGCAGCTCCCGGAAGGAGGGCGCGCCGGACAGGTCGGTACGCACCGGCACGGTGTTGACGTACAGGCCGACACCGTCCTCCAGGTCCCGGCGCACCCGGCCGGCCACGGGCATGCCGACCACGATGTCGTCCTGCCCGGACCAGCGGGCGAGCAGCGCCTTGTACCCCGTCAGCAGGGCCATGGACAGGGAGGCGCCCTCCGCGCCGGCCAGGGCGCCGAGCCGTCCGGCCAGGGGGGCGCCGAGGGTGCGGCGGGTCCGGGCGGCCGGTCGCACGGCCTGGTCACGGCGGGGCCGGTCGGTGGGCAGCGACAGCTCGTCCGGTGCCCCGGCGAGCGCCTTGACCCAGTGCTCCAGCTCGGCCGCGCCCTCGGGGCCGTCCTGCCGGAAGCGCTGCCAGGCGGCGAAGTCCGCGTACTGCACGGGCGGTTCGCCCAGCGGTACGGCCTCGCCCCGCACCCGCGCGGTGTAGCAGGCGGTGAGTTCGCGCACCACGAGCCGCATCGACCAGCCGTCGGCCGCGATGTGGTGCACGGACAGCTGTACGACGTGATGGTCGTCGGCCAGCTTGAGCAACTGGGTGTGCAGCGGGGTGCGGGTGAGATCGAACGGACGGGCGCCGAAGCGCTCGGTGTGCTCGGCGCGGGCGCTCTCGCGGGCGTGCGGCGCGTGTCCGGACAGGTCCACCAGGGGCAGTACGTCCGCCGGGTCGGCTTCGGTGACGACCTGGCGTGGGGTGCCGTCGAGGGTCGTGTAGACCGTGCGGAGCACCTCGTGGCGCCGGATCACGTCATGCAGCGCGGCGCGCAGGGCGTCGGTGTCCGCCGGGCCCTCCAGGTGCAGTTCGCCGGCGATGCGGTAGGCGAGCCCGCCGGGCGACAGCTGCTCGACGAACCACAGCCGGGTCTGCGCGGAGGACAGCGGCAGCCCCTCGGGGCCGCGCGGCAGCACCGGCAGCGGCTCCTGGCTCCCCGGGCCCGGCCCGGCGGTGCCGGACCCGGCGGCGAGGGCGTCGACGCGAGCGGCGAGCGCCGACAGGACGGGCGCGTCGAACAGGTCCCGCAGCGGGAGTTCCACACCGGTGCGCTCCCGCAGCCGGGCGGCGGTCCGCACGGCGAGCAGGGAGTGCCCGCCCAGCTCGAAGAAGTGGGCGTCCGCGCCGATCCGGTCGGTGCCGAGGAGTTCGGCCCACACCTCGGCGACGGCCTTCTCGGTGGGCGTACCCGGCGCGCGCACCGGCGCGTCGGGGTCCTCGGCGAGTTCCTCGGGCGCGGGCAGCAGGGCCCGGTCCACCTTGCCGTTCGGGTTGAGCGGGAAGGCGTCCAGAAGGAACAGATGGGTGGGGATCATCGCGGAGGTGAGCCGCTCGGCGAGATGGGCGCGCAGGGCCGCCACGGTGGCCGCCTCGGGGCCCGAGGGCTCCCGCAGGGCGTAGCCGACCAGGGTCAGCCCCCCGTCCCGGCCGGGCCGGGCCAGCACCACGGACTCGCGCACCCCGGGGTGGCTGTCCAGAGCGTCCTGCACCTCCGCCGGTTCGACCCGGACCCCGCGGATCTTCACCTGGTGGTCGGCGCGGCCCAGGTAGTGCAGCCGGCCGGTGCGATCGAAGCGGACCCGGTCGCCGGTGCGGTAGACGCGGGCGCCCGGCACCGGCGAGAACGGGTGCGGCACATACCGGTCGGCTGTCAGGTCGGGCCGGTTCTGGTAGCCGCGGGTGACCCCGGTGCCGCCCAGGTACAGCTCGCCGACGACACCGGGCGGCACCGGGCGCAGCCCGGCGTCCAGGACGTACAGCTCGGTGCCCGGCAGGGCACGCCCGACGGGCGGTACGCCGCCGTCGGGCACGCAGACCTCGGTGGTGCAGAAGACGGTGATCTCGGTGGGGCCGTAGGCGTTGACGATCCGCCGTCCCGGTGACCAGGCGCGCACCAGGTCGGCGGAGATGGCCTCGCCGACCGAGGTCAGTTCGGTGACCGTGGGCAGGTCGGCGGGGACCATGGCGGCCAGCACCGACGGGGTGGCGCTCAGTGTGGTGATCCGCTCGCGGCACACGGTGTCCGCCAACGGCGGTCCGGGGCGGAGCCGTTCGCGGGGCGCGACGACCAGGGTGGCGCCGGTGGTCAGCGCCATCATCCATTCCCAGGTGCTCACGTCGAAGCTGACGGAGGCGTTCTGCAGCACGCGCCGGCCGGGCCGCGGCGGCATGGCCTCGCGGTGCGCCAGGTCGAAGTCGACCAGGCCGGCGTGCTCCACCATCACTCCCTTGGGCCGGCCGGTGGAGCCGGAGGTGTAGATGACGTAGGCGAGCCGGCCGCCGTCCGGTGCGGGCAGCGCGGGCGCGTCGGCCGGCGGTTCGGGGACGTCGTCCAGGTGCAGCACCGGTACGTCCACGGCGGGCAGCCGGTCCACCACGGCGCGCTGGGCGAGCAGCAGCGCCACGGCGGAGTCCTCGATCATGTACTCCAGGCGCTTGGCCGGGTAGGTCGGGTCCAGCGGGATGTAGGCGCCGCCGGCCATGAGGACGGCGAGCAGTCCGACGAACAGCCGGGGGGTGCCGTCGCCGGTGAGCCCCACCTTGACCTCGGGACCGACCCCGCGCGCCCGCAGCACCAGCGCCAGATCCCTTGCCTGGTCCGCCAGTTGACGGTACGTCAGCTCTTCGTCGCCGCAGGCCACGGCGATCGCGCCGGGGGTGCGGGCGGCCTGCTCCAGGACCAGTTCGTGCACACCCCGATGGGCCGGGGGGACCGCGTCGCCGGGCCTGCTCCACTCGGTGAGCACCTGCCGGCGCTCCTCGGGGGCGAGCATCTCCAGCGTGTCGTGCGGCGCGTCGGGGCGGGCGGCGCAGGCGGCGGCCAGGGCACGGAAGTGCCGGCCGAGCGCCTCGGCGGTGCGCGGCTCGAACAGGTCGACGGCGTAGCGCAGGGAGCAGCTGACCCGTCCGTCGACCTCCTCGGCGAAGACGGCGAGGTCCTGCTCGCTGCCCTGCACCGGCACCGGGTACGGGCGCATCTCCAGGTCGCCGACGGCCAGCCGGGCGCCGGCCGCGCCGGTGGCGAACAGGGACAGTCCCTGCTCGGCCTCGACCGAGGTGGACTCGTAGTAGAAGGCCACGTCGAACAGGCCCGTGCCGGCGCTGCCCTGGGCGACCCGCTCGGCGACCAGCGGGTAGGGGTGGTCCTGGTGCTCCATCGCGTCCAGCGCGGTCTCCCGCACCTGCTCCAGCAGGTCACGGAAGCTCTGCCGCCGCTCGATCCGGGTGCGCAGCACCATCAGGTTGGCGAAGTAGCCGACGACCTCTTCGAAGGCGGGCCGGCCGCGGCCGGTGGCGACCGAGCCGAGCCAGATGTCCTCCTGGCCGGTGTAGCGGTGCATCAGCAGGTTGAAGACGGTGAGGACGGCCGTGTACAGGGTGCCGCCGGTCTCCCGGGCGAGCGCGCGCAGCGCGGCGGTGACGTCCTTGTCCAGGGTGAAGACGTGCACGGCGCTGCGGTGTCCGGGCCGGGCCGGGCGGGCACGGTCGGCCGGCAGCTCCAGCCGGGGGATCTCGCCCGCGGGCCCGGTGTCCAGGGCCTTCGCCCAGTGCGCGGCGCTCGCCCGGCCGCGCGGCCCGGCGACCAGTTCCCGCTGCCAGCTCACGTAGTCCCGGTAGTCGGCGGCGGGCGCGGGCAGCCGGACCGGGCGCCCGGCGCGGACCGCCGGGTACGCCCGCTGGAGGTCGCGCAGCAGCAGCGAGAACGCCCACAGGTCGGCCGCGATGTGATGCGTGCCGATCAGCAGCACCTGCCGGCCGGTCCCGGCGCGCAGCACCTCGCAGCGCAGGAAGGCACCGGCGGCGAGGTCGTAGGGCCGCTCCACGAAGGCGGTCACGGCGGTGTCGAGGCCGTCGTCGGAGCCCTCGCCGAGGTCCCGCTCGGCGAAGTCGAGGGCGATACCGGTGCGCACCCGCTGCACCAGCTCGCCGCCCTCCTGGAGTACGGCGGTGCGCAGCACCGGGTGGTGGTCGAGGATGCCCTGAAGCGCGGTGCGCAGGGCACCGGCGTCCAGCGGGCCGGTGACCTCGGCGGCGAAGCACAGGTTGTAGGCCGGGCTGCCGGGGTGCATCTGGTCGAACAGCCAGAGGGCGCGCTGGCCTTCGGAGACGGGCGCGGTGGGGGGAAGGGGGGCGCGGTCCGCCTGGCGGGTGCCGGTCGGGATGCCGGTGGCCCGGATGGCGGGTGCCTGGGCGGCGTTCGCCCGGGCGCGGCGCAGCAGGGCCTCCTTGAGGAGGGCGCGGCGGGCCTCCGCCGGATCGGTGACCCCTGTGGTGGGCGGTTCCTGGTGTGTCGTCATATCTCACTCGCCGCGTCGTCGGTCAGCCTGCCCAGCAGCGAGTCCACCTCCTCCGGGGAAAGCGCGTCGAGGTCGTCGAGAAGCCGCTCGATGTCCGCGGGATCGTCAAGGTCGAGGGCGGCCCGCGTGGGCACGGCGGTGGCGGGCCCGGCGTCCGGCTCGGCCGTCAGCCAGTCGGACAGGTCCGCGGCCAGGTCGGCCGGCGTGGCCCCGCGCAGCAGTCGTACGACGCTGATCTCGGCGCCGAAGACGGCCGCGACCCGGCGCCGCAGCTCCAGGCCGATGACGGAGTCCACGCCGAGCCGGTTGAGCGGCTTGAGCGCCGGCACCCGGTCCACACCGGTGCGCAGCAGCGCGGCGGACGTCTCGCGCACCCACTCGGTCAGCACGGCGAGCCTGCTGTCGGTGGCGGCGGCCCGCAGCGCCGCCAGGTCGAGGGCGCCGGCCCCGGCCGCCTCGCCCGTCCGGTCCGGGACCGCGGCCTCGCCGTCCGGTCCGGGACCGCGGCCTCGGGGCCCGCGGCCGTCCGGCTCCGCCAGAGCGAACGTCCGATGTGCAGCACGGCCCGCCCGTCGGCGTCCAGCACGGCGGTCCGGGCCGCTCCCGCCCCGTCGCGCCGGACGTGCACGTACGCGGCGGGGCCGCCGTCGTGGCCGGTGATGCCGTGCAGGGCCGTCGGGGCGTGGGCGTCGAGGACCGCGGCGGTGACACGCAGCGCGAGCTCCAGACGGGCGCGCGGTCCGGTACCGCTGCCCGGCCGCAGGCGGACGAGGACGTCGTCACCGTCCTCGGCGGCGGATTCGACGGCGGTGTCCGCGACGTACCGGTGCACGGCACAGCGGGCGGTCAGCTCGGCGAGGTCCGGCAGCGGGGATGCGCAGCCCGGGCCGGCGCCGGGGCGGCCGGCGTCGTGGTGGCCGAAGGCACGGCAGGCCGTGGCGAGGCGGAGCCAGCCGGTGTGCGGGGTGCGGGCGTGGACGGCGACGGTGTCCGCGCCCGGTGCGGCCGGGGTGGCGAGCACCGAGGTGTCCTCCGGCACCAGGTCGTCGGCGCTGTCCCAGGTCACGGTGACCGGACCGGCCGGGTCCAGGGCGGACAGCGCGGCGGCGGCCACCTGCCCGGCGAACTGGGCGGCCCGCCCGCGCAGCGCCGGCCGCGGGGCCAGATCGGAAGAGCGTCCGGCCGCGGGGCCGCGTCGGTGACGGCCGCGAGGAACCGCACCCGGTGCCCGCCGGTGGGCGGCACCGCGCCGGCGCGCCGCAGCTCCCACAGGGTGCGCAGCACGCTCTCCTGCTCGGCGGAGCCGCGTCGCAGTGTCGGCAGCACCAGCGGCGTGATCCCGCGCGCGGCACAGCAGTCGGTGAGGGACGGTCCGAGCGTGGGGTGCGGGCCGACCTCGACGAAGGTGCGGCAGCCCAGCTCCAGCAGGGTGTCGACGGCCTGCGCGAACCGCACCGGCGCGCGCAGGTTGGCGCCCCAGTGGGCGGCGTCCGCGCGGGAGCCGTCGAGCAGCGCCCCGGTGACCGTGGAGACCAGCCGCTCCCCGCAGTCCCGCGGGCGGGCCAGCTCGCGGGCGGCCTCGGTGAACTCGGCGCGCAGCGGCTCCAGGCAGCGGCTGTGGAAGGCGATGTCGCCGCGCAGCACACGGGCGAACACCTCGCGGCCGGTCAGCTCCGCCACGATCGCCTCGACGGTACCGGCGTCCCCGGCGACGAGGGTGGCCCCCGGGGCGTTCCAGGCGGCGATGTCGGCGGCGCCTCCGTACGCCGCGATGAGCGCCTCGGCCTGCTCGGCGGCGACGCCGAGCAGGGCGGTACGGCCGGTGCCCACGGCCTTGCGCATCAGTTCGCCGCGCAGCCGGGCCAGGCGCAGCGCGCCGGGCAGGTCCAGCGCGCCGGCGGCCGCGGCGGCGGCGATCTCACCGAGGCTGTGGCCGACGAAGTGGTCCGCGCGCAGGCCGCGTTCCGCGAGCAGGCGGGCCAGGGCGATCTGCAGCGCCACCAGTGCGGGCTGGAGGACGGCGGGGTCCGCCAGCCGCGACTCCCCTTCGGCCGCGGCGAGTTCGTCGAGCAGGGACCAGTCCGTGCCCGCCCGCAGTACCTCGTCCGCCTCCTGGAGGACCGCCCGCACGGACGGTTCCCGGGCCATGAGGTCGCGCCCCATGCCCAGCCACTGGTTGCCCTGGCCCGAGAAGACCAGGGCGGTGCGGCCCCCGGCGGGGCCGTGCGGTGCGTCGGCCGCCACCCTCACGTGGCCGGCCGGAGTCGTCGTAGTCACCGGTACGCTCCAGGCCCCTCAGTCGCCGTCGATGACGGAAAGGGCCTGCTGCGGGTCCCAGTAGTTCTGGGCGCGGTAGATCTTCCCGTCCTTGAACTGGGTCTTGCCGGTGTACGTCAGCGTGAAGGACTTGCCGGTGGGCTCGCGGTCGAAGATGTAGCCCTGGTGGGTCACGCTGGTCTTCCAGGCGAGGTGCGCGATGTCGTCCTCCCAGCGGACGACCTCGGCGCCGTAGTGCGGGGCGAGCTTCTCGCGGACCTCGACGAGACCGGCCTTGATCCCCTCCAGGTCGGCGCCGTCGTTCTCCAGCGCGAGCGCGGACTCATCGGTGAAGTGACGGAACTCCGGGTGGATGAACTCCTCCAGAAGCTCGTCCTTGTGCCCGTTGAGCACCTCGTCGACGTAGCGCCGCAGAATGCCTTCCAGCTCTTCCTGGGTCTGCTGGGACTTGCTCATGGGACGGATTCCCTTCGAACGGTTGTCTGCCCGAACGACGCTATGGGCCCCCGCGATCCGGCAGCACCCCTATCCGTCCCCTACGCCCCCGCCGACCCCGATACGGCGCCTCGGGGACCCTTCCGACCTGCGCGTACACCTGCCGCCGCGCACGGCGGGGGACAACCGGCGGATCACGTTCCAGCCAGACCGCCGGGAGCGGGGGCGCGCAAAAGGCAGGTCGCCCACGCGTGGGTGTTCACGCGTGGGCGACCTGCCCATGGGGGGTGGCACATGCCCGGCGGGCGGGCGACAGAGCCTTCGTCAGACGGTGGCCTCCCGGGCCGGCGGCCGCCCGGAACCGCCTGCGGCCCCGGACTCCGCCCCCTCTTCGGCCGGCGCCACCACACGCGGCAGCAGCACCGCCGCGAGTACGGCGCCGAGCACGGCGACGCCGGCGCACACCGCCTCGGAGGCGGTGAAGGCGTGCGCGAAGGCGGCCTTCGCGGCGTGCACGGTGCTCGAAGCGGCCGGGTGGGGCAGGGACTTGGCGGCCTCGATCGCCTGGTCCAGGGAGCGCTTCGCCTGCGCGGGTCCGGACGGCGCGTAGGTCGCGGCGTAGCGCGAGGCCAGCACGCTGCCGACGATGGCGACGCCGAGCGCCGAACCCATCTCCTGCACGGTGTCGTTCATGGAGGACAGCAGCCCGGACTGCTCGGCCGGACCAGCCGTCATCAGCACGTCGTTGACCAGCGGCTGTGCCAGGCCCATGCCGACACCGACCAGGGCCATCGCGACGACCATCGCCGGGTAGCCGTCGTCCTTGGCGAACAGGGCGAACACGCCGTATCCGGCGGCCAGGACGAGCAGCGCGACGACGACGGCGCCGCGCACCCCGATCGCCTTGGACAGCACGGGCGCCAGCGGCGAGCAGATCATCAGGGCCACCGCCATCGGCAGGATCGCGGCGCCGGCCAGCAGCGGCGAGTAGCCGAGCACCAGCTGGAACTGCTGGGTGAGCACGAACAGGCTGCCGGTGAGCGCGAACATCAGCACGGCCATGGTGCCGCTGGAGCCGAGGAAGCGGTGGTTGCGCACGATCGCCAGATCGATCATCGGATGCCGGGCGGTCTTCTGCCGCAGCATGAACAGGCCCATGACGACGACACCGCCGATGAGGCCGGCCAGCACCCGGGACGAGGACCAGCCGAAGCGCGGCTGCTCGATCACGCCGTACACCAGGGCGCTGATGCCCACGATGGACAGGACGGCGCTGAGACCGTCGAGCGGGCGGGCGGCCGGGTCGGTGGACTCCGGTACCAGTGCGGTGGTACCGAGCACGGCGACGGCGACCACGACGACGTTGACGAGGTAGAGCGAACCCCACCAGAAGTGTTCCAGCAGCACACCGCCGATCAGCGGTCCGGTCACGGCGCCCAGCGCGGTCACCGCGCCCCAGATGCCGATGGCCTTGGGCCGCTCGTCCTCGGAGAAGACGTGCACCAGGATGGAGAGGGTGCCCGGCATGAACGCGGACGCGCCGGCGCCCATCACCGCGCGGGCGGCGATGAGTTCCCAGGAGTGCGTGGAGAAGGCGGCCGCCACGGAGGCGAGGCCGAACAGCACGAGACCGGCGACGAGCAGCTTCTTGCGCCCGAACCGGTCCGAGAGGCTGCCGGTCAGCATCAGCAGACCGGCGAGCACGAGCGAGTAGGCGTCCACCATCCACTGCAGGTCACTGGTGCCGGCGTCCAGTTCTCTGGCCAGCGTGGGCAGCGCCACGTTGAGAATGGTCGAGTCGATCGACACCACGAACACCGCGACGGCCAGCACCGCGAGAATCGCCCACCTGCGCGGGTGTCCGCGACTGGCTCCCTTGTTTTCCACCACAACTCCTCACGTGCGGCACGGGAGCGCCGCTCGACGACGGTCTGTCGTCATGACGGTATGAGGGAGCGGAAACCGGAACAACGCGTGTGCGCGCGAATTAGGGGACCCCTATCTCCGGCGCCCGCCCCTGTCCTGGGACGCGCGGACACCCGCACCCCGTTCTACGGTGAATGCGGCGCGGCCACCGACACGGCCCGGGAAAGGCTACCGTCATGTCGTCACAACTACCCATGAACGCCCATGATTTGACGTCACATCAGGCGGCAGGGTCGGAACCGGCGCAAAGGCCGGCGCCAGCCGCGGTGCAGCTCGCTCTCCATGACGACCCCGGCCGTTTCCTCGCGGACCTGCTGGCGGCACGGGGGCCCGGCGCGCCGGACGACGGGACGCTCGCCGTCACCCGGACCTTCGTGTGCGACCCGCCGTTCTTCGGCGGCGGCGACATCGGGCGGCTCGCGGTGTGCGGCACGGTCAACGCCCTCGCGGCCCGGGGCGCCGAGCCCCGCGCGCTGACCCTGGGCCTGACCGCCGAGGCCGGGCTGCCCCGGGACAGGCTGCGCCAACTGGCCGATTCGGTGCGGCAGGCGGCGGCCGAGGCACGGGTCACGGTGGTCGACGTGCACGGCCGGACGGTGCGGGCCGGGGACGCGGACCAGGTGTATGTGACGGCCACCGCCCTCGGCACGGCCACGCGGTACCGGCCCCCCGGCCCCGGCGCCGCCCGGCCCGGCGACCACATCGTGGTGACCGGACCGCTGGGCGACCACGAGGCCCATCTCCTGTCGCTGCGCGCGGGCTTGGGCTACGAGCACCACATCGACAGCGGCTGCGCGCCGCTCTCCGACCTGGTCGCCCTGGCCCTCGCCACCGCCGGACCGGGACTGCGCACGGTCCGCGAACCGGCCGAGGGCGGACTGGCCGCGGTTCTCACCGAGGTGGCGACGGAGGCCCGGCTCACCGCCCGGATCGAGGAACCGGACCTGCCCGTGCGGCGGATCACCCGCCTCGCCCTCGACGATCTCCACCGCACCCCTTGGTCGGCCGCGAGCCCCGGCACCCTCTGCCTCGTGGTGGCCCCCGAGGTGTCCCCCGCCCTGCTCACCGCCCTGCGCGGCCAACCCCGCGCGCGCCGGGCCGCCGTGGTGGGCACGCTGCGCCGGGAAGCGGAACACCGCCTCCTCCTGCGCGCCGGGGACGGCAGGACGCGGCCGGTGCGGGCCGGGGAGACGGGGGCCGCGCGGGTGCTGTGACGCCCATGGCCGGCGGCGGAACCGGATGGGCGGGCCACCGGTCAGGGGCGCGCCGGGACGCCCGCGGGGCGGTGGCCGCGCAGGGACAGGGTGCCGGCGACCGTGGCGAGGAGCGGCAGCAGCGCCAGGCCGAGGAGGATGCCGAAGCGGGCGGTGCCGCTCTGGTGGACGGTGTGCCCGGCGGCGGAGACATAGCCGGACGCGGCCAGCACCAGTCCGTAGCCGAAGGGGGCGAGGGCCAGCCCGACCGCCTCCCCGGTGGCGAACACCCCCGACAGCAGTTCGCCGCGGTCACCGCCGGCGGCGGCCTCCTCGGCGACACAGCCCGGCAACAGGCCGTACAGGAAGACAAGTTGGCCCGCGTGCCCGGCACCGGCCAGCAGCATCGCGGCGAGCAGGAACCCGGGGGCCACCACGGGCGCGGCGAGGAAGCCGAGGCAGCCGGCCGCGAACAGGGCACCGGCCAGCGCGTAGGCCCGCCGCGTGCCCACGCGGGCGCCGAACCGGGCCCACAGCCGCGCGGCGAGCAGGTCCGGTACGACGAACACCACCACCAGGGCACTGGTCAACGCCGGATCACCGAGCACCTGCCGCGTGGCGTACGGCACCCCGGCCAGCAGCACTCCGGTGGCCAGCGACTGCGCGGCCGCCGCACCGAGCAGGGCGCGGAAGGGGCGGTTCGCCAGGATCTCCTTGACCGCCGGCCGCACGGGGGTGGCCGTCAGGGACGTCCGAACGGCGGCGGACGACGGAGCGCGGCGCGCGCGGGCGGCGGCCCGCCCGGCGGGCGTGCGCCGGCGGGCGTGCGGCGCATGACCAGGGCCACGCCCAGCGTGCCGAGAGCGATCACCGCCGCGCCGAAACAGCCCGCCCAGCGGTATCCGGACGACGGGCCGCCGGACGACACCAGCGCGGGACCCGCCGCGCCCACGGCGAGCGCGGCCACTCCCAGGCCGGCCACCCGGCCCGCGGCCAGGCGGAACCGATCGGCCGGGCCGGTGGCGAGATCGGCGGGCAGCGCGGCGTAGGGGACCTGGAAGCAGGCGAACGCGGTGGCCGTCAGCAGGAAGCCCGCCTCCGCGCAGTACGCGCCGCCCGTGCCCGGCACCACCGAGGCGAACATCAGCGCGCAGGCCACCGCCATCGCCGCGCCGCCGTACCGGATCAGCCGCCGGCGCGCCCGGGCTCCACGGGCGTACCCGCCCACCAGCGGATTGACCACCGCCGCCCACAGCTTGGGGACGAGCACGGCCGCACCGGCGAGGGCCGCGCCGACGCCGAGCGTGTCGGTGAGGTACGGCAGGAGCAGCAGCCCCGGCAGGGTGGTGAACGTACCCGAGAGCAGGGCCCCGGCGCCGTAACCGGCCACGACCGGGCCGGAGACGGTCCGCGCGGACCCGGCCCGGCCGGGAACGCCTCGCCCCGGGGCGGCGGCACCCGGCCCCGGCCCGGCAGGGAACGCCTCGCCCCGGGGCGGCGGCACCCGGCGCACCGGGGCGGCGCTCACCGGCCGTGGTGCGCTCCGGCACTGCGGACGTGGTCATGGTCTGTCCCCTTCGTCGACCGCGGACGGCCCGTCGGCCGGACGGGGGATCGAAACCGGCCGACGGGCCCCGCCCATCCTGCGGACCCCGCCCTGAGATTCGCTAAAGGCGAGCCGGGCACCCCCCACGGACCGCCGGGCGCCCCCGCCGCACCGCAGTTGCGGTCATGCAACTTGCTGCCATCGGGCCGCGCTGGCCTCCACCCGGACCGTTTCGCACGCTGGACGGCAGCGTGTTCGAAAGGCAGCCAGGGGGGACACATGACGGAATCCATGACGGTGAGACGCGGCGCGGACACCCCTGCCGGCGAGCCGTCCGGGACGGCCCCGTTCGGGACCGCCCGCCACCTCATCCACTGCCCGCTCTCGTGGGGCAACTGCCTGGACACTCCCGGCCTCGGCGAAGAGCACTTCGTGCTCGCCGACCGCCTCCCCCGGGACCACCCGCTGTTCAACGACGGTCCCGCGCACTTCCACGACATGCAGGTCGTCACCGAATCCGTCCGGGAGGTCGGCGAGTTCGTCGGCCACCGCTATTTCGGTGTCCCCACGGAGCGCACCGGCCTCTTCTACCGGTACGACCTGCGCCTCACCGACCTCGCCCCCTGGCGCGCCCGCCCGGGCGGCGGCTCCCGGCTCAGTACGCGGCTGCGGGCCGTCCCCACGCACGTCGTCAACGGCATCCCGCGAGGGGTGGAGTTCCACACCGAGGTGAGCATCGACGGGACACCGTGCGCGGTCGGCTCCGCGAGCCTCGTCTTCCTCACGCCCGCGCTCTACCGGAACCAGCTCGCCTTCGCGCAGCCCGGCCGGACCGCCCCCGAGGAACACGGCCGTGCGGCGGTCACGGCCGCCCCGACGGCGGCGCACCGGGTGCCCGCCGCCGAGGTGGGCCGCTCCGACGCCGGGAACGTGCTGGTGAGCGACCCCGAGCGGCTGCCCTCCGGCCGGCTGTCCACCTGGGTGCGCACACAGCACGTCGCCCCGGTGTTCACGGGCCGGGAAGGGCGACTGGCCGGACTGCACGTCCTGGAGGCGCTGCGGCAGAGCGCGCTGCTCTCGGCCGGCCGACGGCACGGACTGGCCTCCGCGCGCTGCACGCTGGCCGCCTCACGGGTCCACTTCCGCGGCTCGGCGGACGCGGGACCACCCTTGCGGTGTGTCGCCGTGGCGGGTGAGGTCGAGCCCGATCCGGCCGGCCGGGCCCGGGTGCCGGTGACCCTGACGCTGACCCAGGGACGCAAGGCCGTCGCGGAGGCGACCGCCGTCGTGGTGCAGGATCTCTGAGGGGCCGGGAGATGAGGTTCCGGATCCTGGGCCCGCTGGAGATCACGGGCGATCCGGACCCGGGCTCCGCGGGCCCGCGCCCGCTCGGCGCGCCCAAGCCGCGCACGGTGCTCGGCGCCCTGCTCACCCGCCCCGGCGGTGTGGTCTCCGTCGACGAGCTGATCGACGAGCTGTGGCCGGACGGGCCGCCGCGCACCGCGCTGACCACGCTGCACGTGTACGTCTCGCAGATCCGCAAGGCGCTGGCCGCGGCGAGCCCCCGCGAGGGCCGCGCGCTGCTGGTCACCCAGCGGCCGGGCTATGTGCTGCGCGTGGACCCCGAGGACATGGACGCGACGGTGTTCGAGCGGCTGCGCGGGCCCGCCCGGCGGGCCCTGGCCGAGGGCGACGTCGGCCGTGCGGCGGAGCTGGCGCGCCGCCGTGCGGCGGAGCTGGCGCGCCGCGCGGACGCGCTGTGGCGTGGTCCGCTGCTGGCCGGTACGCCGCACGGCCCGCTGCTGCGCGCCGCCGCGGCCCGCCTGACCGAGGTGCGCCTCGAGGTGACGGAGCTGCGCCTGGAGGCCGAGCTGCTCCTCGGCCATCACCGTGACGTCCTGCCGGAACTGCGCGCGTTGACGATGCGGCACCCGTTGCGCGAGGAGTTCCACGCCCAGTTGCTGACCGCCCTCGCCCACACCGGGCGGCACGCGGAGGCGCTGGAGGCGTACGCCCGTCTGCGCGGCCTGCTCGCGGAGGAGCTGGGCACCGAACCCGGCGCCCGCCTGCGCGCCCTGCACCAGCGTCTGCTGCGGGAGGGGGGCGCGGGAGACGCGGTGCCGGAACCGCCCGTGCGAACGCTCCCGGGCCCGCGGGAGTGGCCGCCCCCCGTACCGCCCGCCCTCGATGGCGAGCTGATCGGCCGGGACGAGGAGAGCGAGGCGGTGGAGCGGCTCGTGCGGGGCGCCGCGCCCGGTGCCTGGACGGCCGTCACCGGGCCCGTGGGCGCCGGCAAGACGGCCCTCGCGCTGGCCGTGGCACACCGGGTGGCCGACGCCTTCCCGGACGGGGTGCTGTTCGTGGACCTGCGCCCCACCGCCGGTCCCCGTACGGCCCCGGAGGCCGCGGCCCGGCTGCTGCGCGTGGCCCGCTCCGGCACGACCGGCACGACCGGAGCGACCGGCTCGGACCCGGACCACCCCGGCCCCGACCCGGTCGCCGCGCTGCGTGCCCTCACCGCCCGCCGGCGGCTGCTGCTGGTGCTGGACGGCGCCGGTTCCCTCGCCCAGGTGCGGCCCCTGCTGCCCACGGCTCCCGGCAGCACCGCGCTGGTGACCGGACGGCTCGCGGCGGCCGCGGCGGCCGGAGCGCGCGTGGTGCCGCTGGGGCCGCTGGGGCGACTGGCCGTACGACGGATGCTGCCCGGCGTCCCGCCCGACATCGCGGACCGCGTCGGCGAGTTGTGCGGGGGGCTGCCGCTGCCGCTGCGGGCCGCCGCGCTCACCCTCACGGCCCGCCCGCACTGGGACGGCGTGACCCTGCTCGCCCGGCTGCGCGAGGAGGCCACCCGTCTCGACGTACTCGGCGCCGGTGAACCCGACGTACGCGCGCGCCTGCTCGGGGCGTACGACGACCTCCCGGCCGAACAGCGCCGGGCGCTGCGGCTGCTGGCGCTGCTGCCGCGCGGGGAGTTCGGCAGCGGCGCGGCGGCGGCCGTACTGGATCTCGGGCGGCATCCGGCCACGCTGCTCCTGGACGCCCTCGCCGACCGCCAGTTCCTCCTCGCGCACGATCCGGAGACCTATCTGCTGCCGGAGCCGGCACGGCTGCTGGCCGCCGATCGGCTGCGGACCCTGGAACCCACGGACTCGGTGCGCGCGGCGACCGTCCGGATGTGCGAGGCGTACGCGGCGGCGGCCGCGGCACCGGGCGGCGCCCCGCGCACCGTCGCGCAGACCCGCGGACTGGCCGGGGTGCTGCGCACGGCGCACGCGGCGGGCCGGTGGTCCACCGTAGTGCGGCTCGCCGAGGCGCTCACCGCGCCGCTGGAACGCACCGCCGACTGGGCCACCTGGGACACCGCCCACACGCTCGCGCTGGACGCGGCCGAGCGTCTCGGGGACCGGCGCGCGCGGGCCCGGCTGCTGACCTCGCTGGGTGATCTGGCCTGGCAGCAGCGCGACGACGAGCGCGCCACCGAGCGCTACGGCCGGGCGGCCGAGATCGCGGCCGGCCCCGGCCTCGCGGACGAGATCGCGGCCGGCCCCGGCCTCGCGGACGAGCGGGCCCGCGCCCTGGCCGGCCTCGCCGAACTGCGCCTGGAACACGGCGATCCGGACCGGGCCGCCGCGCTGCTGGGCGTGGCGCCCGAGTCCGGCGGTGAGGTGGGCCGGTACGAGGTGCAGCGGGTGCGGGCGCTGGTGGCGCTGCAGACGGTGGGCGGGCGGGCCGCGGCCGGGCCGCTCACCGAGTGCGTGACCCTCGCCGCCGCCCTGGGCGACCGCCGTCGCGAGGCGCACGCCCACCGCGCCCTCGGCGCCGTCCACGAGCCGCGCCGGAGCACCGAGGCGCACCGGAACTTCGAGGTGCGGCCCGGTGTCTGGCGGCTCGCCCCGCCCGGCCGCCCGGGCCCGCCCCGACCATGAGGATGGACATGCTGCTGACCCACGGAGCACGGCCGGACGCGGCGCGCGCGCACCGCCGGCCGACCGACACCGACCTGATCGGGCGGACGGAGGAACTGCGTGTCCTCCATGAGTGGTTGCGCGATCCCGGCGTACGGCTGGTCACGCTGACCGGCACGCCCGGTGCGGGCAAGAGCCGGCTGGCCGGGGCGGCCGCCGAGGCGGTGGCACCGGCGCGTACGGGGAGCACAGCCGGTTCGGATGCGGTCCCCGGCGCGGTCGTCACCGCGGTCGTGGACTGCGATCCGGCGGACCCGGGCGCGGCGGTGGCCGCCTCGGTGCGCGCCGGCGCGGCGGGGGGTGGCCGCCTCGGTGCGCGCCGGCGCGGCGGGGGGCGGCCGGGTGCTGCTGCTCCTGGACGGCTGCGACCACGAGGCCCGGCCGGCGCCCGTGGACGTGACGCGCCTGCTGGACACCGGCCCTGGTGTCGTCGTGCTCGCCACCGCCCTGGAGCCGCTCGGCGTCCTGGGCGAGCGGCTGTTCCCGGTGCCCCCGCTGCCGGTACCCCCGGACGGGGAGTACGACGAGGACACCGATCTGGAGCGGCTGTGCGCGGTACCGTCGGTGGAGCTGTTCACGGTGTGCGCGGCGCGGGCCCGGCCGGGTTTCGCGGTGACCGGGGAGAACGGGCGGGCCGTCGCCGGGCTGTGCGCCCTGCTGGACGGGCTGCCCGCCGCGCTCGAACTGGCCGCCGCCCGCACCCGCTGGTACGAGCCCGCCACCCTGCTGTCCCGGCTGCGCGACCGCCCCGGCCAATTGCACGGCGGCCCGGCCGGCGCCCCGGAACGGCACCGCTCGCTGACGGCGCTCGCCGAGTACGGCTGCCGCGGGCTGCCCGCCGCGGAACGTGCCCTGCTGGACCGGCTGTGCGTGTACCGGCCGGGGTTCGGCACGCATGCCCTCGAACGGGCGGACGAACCGGCCGTCGACGGCCTGCTGGACCGGGGCGTCCTCGCGCTGACCGACCGCGCCGGGGCGGAGCCGCGGTACGCGGTGCGCGAGCCGTTCCGCTCGTACCGGGGGGCCGCGCTGGAGGGGCGCGGGGAGCTGACGGCGGCCCGGGACGAGCACGCCGAGCGCTACCACCGTCTGGTGACGGCGGCGGCGCCCCGGCTGGACGGCACCGAACAGGCGCGCTGGCTCGCCGTACTGGGCGCGGAGACCGCCAATGTCCTGGCCGCGCTGGAGCACTCGCACGCGCGCGGCGCGACGGAGCGAGCGGCGGCGCTGGTCCTCGGCTGCCGGCAGATGTGGCCGGCGCGGGGTCTGCTGCGGGAGGGCGTGGCCTGGTGCGACCGGCTGGCGGCGGGGGTGCCGCAGGCGGCGGCAGCACGGCTGACCGACCTGGGCGGCGAGCTGACGGCGGCTCTCGGCGATCCCGCCGAGGCGGTGCGCCGGCACCGTACGGCGCTGGCGGACGGCAAGCGGCTGGGCGACCGCGGGCTGAGCGCGCGGATCACCGCCCACCTGGGCGCGGCCCTGCTCGCCACGGGCGCACCACCGCGCTGGCCGCGGCGCAGCACGCCCTCGGCCACTCCCGGCGGGCCGCCGACCTCCTCGACCGGGCCACCGCCGCCCTGCGCCGCCTGGGCGATCTGCGCGGCCTGACCGAGGCGCGGTACGTCGCCGCGCTCCTCGCCATGAGTTCGCCCGACAGGCCGGACGCGGACGAACCGGCCGCCGACGCGGCCCTGCGCGAGGCGCTGGAACTGTGCCGGGACACCGTCGACCTGAGCGTCCTGCCGCGGCTCGCCGAGGAGTTCGCCTTGCTGGTGCTGCGGCGTACCCCCGCGCAGCAGCCCCGGGTGGTCCGGCTGATCACCGCCGCCCGGACGCTGCGCGGGCGTACCGGGTCCACGCCCCCGCCCGCGCACCGGGCCGCGCTGGAGGAGGCACTGACGGGCATCCGTTCCCGGCTCGGCTGGTCCCCGTACGCCCTGGCCGCCGCCGAGGGCCGGGCCCTCGACGCCACCGGTCTGATCGCCGAGGCCCTTTCCGCGCCCCCCGCGCCCCCCGGCAGGGCCACCGGCACGGGCGAGAAGCGTCTGACCGCCCGTCAGCTGCAAGTGGCCCTGCTCGTCTCGGAGGGCCTGACCAACCGCCAGATCGCCGCTCGCCTCGGCCTCTCCGAGTGGACCGTGGTCAACCACGTCCGCCAGATCATGCGCCGCCTGGACTGCACCTCCCGCGTCCAGGTCGCCTGGGCGATCGGGAAGTGGACGTGAACGCCTCCGGCGCGGCACGGCCACAGGCGGCGGCCCCGCGGCCGGACGCCGACGCGGTGCTCCCGGCTCCGGCCGACGAGGTGGCCCGGGCCTATCGGGTGCAGGGCTGGTGGCGGTCGGGGGAGACGTTCGCCACCGATCTGCGCCGGGGCGCCGCCCGGCACCCGCGGCGTGCCGCCCTCGTGCAGCACCATGCCCTCGCGCCCGAGGGGCGGCGCCTCACGGCGCTGAGTTACGGCCGGCTCGACCTGTATGTCGACCGGTTCGCCGGGGCGCTGGCCGCGCTCGGGGTGCGGCCGGGTGATCCGGTCGCGTACCAGTTGCCGAGCCGCTGGGAGACGGCCGCCCTGTTCCTGGCCTGTGTCCGGCTGGGCGCGGTGGCGGTGCCGGTGCTGCCCGGTTTCGGTGTGCGCGGTCTCGGCCAGGTCCTGGCCCTGTCGCAGGCGCGGGTGTGCGTCGTACCCGATGTGTGGGAGGGCGTGCCGTACGCCGGACCGCTGGCCGCTCTGGCCGCCGAACTGCCCTGGCTGCGCCACCGGGTGGTGCTCGCCACCACTCCGTCGGACGTGCCGACGGCGGCCTCCCGGACCGGGGCCGTGGACTTCGGCCCGCACTTCCTGCGCACCCCGCACGAACGCGGCCCCTACCGGCCCGCCGGCCGTCGGCTCGGACCGCGCGACCCGGCGGACCGCGTCTGCCTCCAGGTCGCGGTGCGGGGCCCCGGCGACGCCTGCTCCCTGGTCCTGCACTCGGCGAACACCCTGTACGCCGGCTGCCGCGCGCTGGCCGCCCCGGTGCCGCCCGGCACGGCGCGGGCGGACGAGGAGAGCCACCGCGTCTCCTACTCGGCGCTACCGCTGACCTCACTGGCGTCGATCCTGTTCACGGTGTGCCGGCCGCTCACGGTGGGCGGCACCGGCGTCCTCCAGGACGTATGGGCGCCGGGCAGCTGTCTGGACCTGCTGGCCGACACCGGCGCGGGACACGCCTACGCGGCACCCGCGCAGTGGGCCGAGGTGGACGCGGAACAGCGGCGCGCGCCCCGCCCGTTGCCCCGGCTGCGACTGGTGCTCTCGGGTGGCCGCACCAGCACCCCGCCGGAGCTGCTGGCCGCGCTGCCGCAGGCGCTGGGCGCGCCGGTGCGCGGGGTGTGGGGCGCGCCGGAACTGGGGCTGGGCATCGTCGCCCGCGGGGACATCCCGGCTGAGCGGGCCGGGCGGAGCGACGGCATGCCGGTGCCGGGCCTGGAGGTCTCCGCCCTCACGGACCGTGCCGCGCGGACGGACGGGGAGGATCGGCTGCGGGTGCGCGGTCCCTCGGTGTGCCTGGGGGTACGACGGGAGGACGGGGGCGCGCCGGAGGCGACCTGGGGGCGGGCCGGCGGCTGGGTCGACGTCGGGGACCTGGCCCGGCCGGACGGCCTGGGCGGCGTCCATGTCACCGCGCGGGCGCACGGCCGTACCGGCGCGTTCTTCCTGGTTCCGGTGGACCGGCTGGAGGCCGCGCTGCACGCCCACCCCGGGGTGCGGGAGGCGGTGGTCGTCCCGTGGACCGACGCCGAGGCGGGCGAACGCCCCTGCGCCGTCGTCGTACCCGCCGCCGAGGACGTGCCGCCGGCCCTGCCGGACCTGCGCGCTCATCTCACCGCGCAGGGCATCCCGGACGCGGCCCTGCCCAACCGGCTGGAGCTGGTCGGCTCCCTCCCCCGCGACGACCAGGGCCGGCTCCGCCGCGACGGTCTGCGCGGCTGGCTCGAACGCCTCCGCCCCGGCCGCCCCCGCAGCACACCGTGACCGCTCACGCGCAGTGCGTGGCGCCCAGGTGCGAGGCCCAGGACGCCAGTTCGGCGTGCCAGTCGGAGGGGAGGCGCGCCGGGGCCAGGGCACGGGCGGCGTCCTCGGCGAGTTCCCGGGTGCGGGCCTCGGCGGACCGGCGGCCCTCCGCGTCGAACAGTACGTCGCGCAGGAGTTCCGCCTCGTCGTCGTAGTCCGGGCCGCCGCTGAGGAAGCCGCGCAGCCGCCACGCCGCATGCAGCCGTACTCCGTACTCCGCATAGACGTCGGCGAGTTCGGGCCGGTCCGCGAGCAACGCGCCAAGGCGCAAGGGGTGGTGGACGGCGTACGCGCCCGCCGCGCACCCCGGCGAACAGGCCAGCGCCAGGCACCCGGCCGGCCAGGGGTCGTCCTGGTAAGCCGCCGCGGCGACCGTCGCCTCGTACGCCCCGAGCGCCCGCTGGGTACGCAGGTTCTCCCACTCCCGGCGGGCCGCGCCGGACAGCGCGCGGGCGAGCCGGTCGGCGTAGCCGAACGCGAGGTCACCGGCGAGCACGGACGTGGTGTCGCCGAACCTGCGCGACTCTCCGCGCCAGCCGTTGCGCTCGTGCTCGGCGGCATGGCTGACGTGCAGCGTCGGCAGCCCCCGGCGCAGCGCGACGCCGTCGCGGGTGTCGGCGCGCACGGCGAGGGCGGCGTCCAGCATCTCCAGGGACGCGGCCGTGTCCACGGCGCGCGCGGCACCGGGGTCGCCGCCCGCGGCCAGGTAGCCGGTGAGGAAGAGCCCGGCACGGATCCGGTCGTCCGCCGAGCGCACCACCGCGGCGACATCGCTGACCAGCGAGGCCGACCGGTGGCCCGCGGCGGCCCAGCGCCGGTGCTCCTCCGTGAGGAGGCCGCCGATCCGCCGCTGGACGCGCTCCAGCATCCGGTCCCGTATCGCCATCCGGTCCGCATCCCGTCCCGTGTGCTGATGCGCCGTCATGTCACTGCCCCCTTCGCCGGCCGCTCCTTTCCTCAGCGTGCCCGGCGATGCCGCGGCGGGACCCGCGGCACCGGGACGTGGCGCGGAACGTACGCGCGGTGGCCGGGAGAGATGGCTGTCTCCTGCCGGGTACCGGCGGCGCCCGCGGGCCCTTGCCATCCGCCTGCCATGCGCGCCTTCCGCGCCCTCGGCCCTACGACCGCGCGTCATGCCTCGCTGAGCATCAGCTGGAGCTCCACCGGAAGGTGCCGACGCGAGGTGACGCCCAGCTTGCGGTAGGCGCGGGTCAGATGCTGCTCGACCGTGCTGACCGTGATGAACAGCTTCCCCGCGATCTCCCGGTTGGTGTCCCCGTGCACGGCCAGCGCGGCGACGCGCCGTTCGGAGTCGGTGAGTTCGGCCAGACGCGCGCGGGACGCCGACCGGGCGGGCAGGGCGACCGGCGCGGCGGGCGGGGCGGGGACCGGGCCCGCCGACTCCACGGTGTCCCGCAGCGGGTACGCCCCGCACTCGTCGGCCAGGTGCCAGGCGGTGCGGTTGACCATGGTGGCCCGGGCGGTCTCCCCGCACTCCTGCAGGGTGCGGCCGAACTCCACCAAGGTGCGGGCGAGTTCGTACCGGTCGCCGGACCGGCGCAGCGCCTGCGTGGAGCGGTCGAGCAGCGTCTTGCGGCGCCGGGGTTCCTGAAGGGCGGCCCGCTGGCGCAGGGAGACGCCCTGCACCCAGGCGTCCGCGGCGTCGGGCAGCGCGAGTTGCTGGGTGACGAAGCGGTCCGCCTGCCGGGCCTCCCCGAGGCCGAGCAGCGCCTCGGCCGCGTCGGTGCGCCAGGGCAGGACGACCGGCCGGTCCAGCCCCCAGCCGCGCATCCGGCGGCCGATCTCCAGGAAGTCGGCGAGGGCCGCGTGACAGCGTCCCGCGGCCAGGTGGAACCGGCCGCGCGCCCGCAGGTACGCCAGCCCCGGGACGGTGGCGTGGCCGGACTCCGCCACGGGCCGGGCCAGTTCGGCGGCGGCCACATCGGCGCGGCCGCGCGCGAGCAGCACCTGCGCGAGGATGCCGACGGTTCCGGTCACCACCGTGCTGCCGGCCGAGCGGGGCACCAGTTCCAGGGCGGTACGGGCAGCGGCCTCGGCGCCGGGCAGGTCGCCCTGCCGGAACAGTGCCTCAGCGTGCACGGTGCGCACCATCGCCGACCATCCGGGCGCGGCGCACTCCCGCGTCCGCTCGGCGAACTCCGCGCACCAGGGCAGCGCGCGGGCCGGGCCGCCGAGGTGGAGCAGGGTGCGCAGGGCGTGCAGCACCGGCTCGATGGCCGGACAACCGCCGAGCGCCGAACGCAACTGCGCCTCGGCACCGGCGACGGCGCCCCCGGCCCGCTCCTCCAGCCACCAGGGCCCGGCCCACACCGCGGCATCGCGTCGGCCCGGACGGCAGCCGTCCGTGAAGCCCCCGGTCTCCGCGAGGCCACCGCCGATGGCGGCGGTGGCCCGGCCCCTGGCGGAGCCGGTGTCCGCAAGGACCCGACTCGTGTCGAACCCGGCCCCCGCGCCACCGACGCCCCGGTCCCCGGCCCGCCCGGCCGTCGCACCGCCGAAGGCTCCGCTACCGGCACGAGCGGCACCCGGCTGCGCGGAGCGCCCGTACCAAGGGGGCGGCAGCTGCGCCGGAATGGCCACCCGGCCCGGGGCGGTACCGGCGTCCGGCGCCGCATCCGCACCGTCCCCGTCCCCGTCCCCGGTCACCTCCGTGTCCTCACGCGCCCCGGCCGCGGCCGCCAGGTCCCGTGCTTCCCGGGCCTCGTCCAGACGGCCGTGCACCGCCAGCAGCCCGGCCAGTGTGTTCAGGTCGGTCGCGGTCAGGTGGCCGGTCCTGGCCTCGGCCAGGAGGGCGGCGAGGCGCAGCTCGGCGTCCTCGGGGTCGACGCGGGCCGCGGCCTCCGCGGTGCGCAGGGTGTTGCCGGCCCGGCGGCGCGGGTCGGTGAGCGCATCGCCCGCGAGGCGCAGGCACGTGTGCTCTTCCGATCTGGGCGGTCGAGCAGCGCGGCGACGGCCCCGGCCGAGGCATGTCCGTCCAGCGCTCCGGCGGCCCGCGCCACCGCACCGGCCGCCGCCCCGACCCTCGCCACACAGGCGACCAGAGCCTGTGCGTAGGCGCCGTCGGACCGCGGCTCCAGAGCCCCGCCCCCGGCCGCGAAGTCCGCCAGCACCGCCCGCAGGAGCAGCGGGTTGCCGCCGGTCAACCGGTGGGCCAGCCGACGGCTCGGGCCCTCGGTGATCCCGGCCTCGTCCAGCAGCGTGTCCACGCCGGCCGGGCTCAGCGGCGCCGCGCGCAGCCGGAACGACCCGGACAGACGCAGCAGTTCGGTCTCCAGCAGCGGGTCCGGGACGGTGGCGGGCAGGGCGCGGGCCAGGACCACCAGGATCCCGGCGCGCCGCGAACCACGGGCCAGGTGCAGCAGCTGCGTACGGGAGACGTCGTCGGCGTGCTGCCAGTCGTCCACGCAGATCAGGACCGGACCGCTCGCGCCCAGCCGCCGTACGGCCGCGCCGAACGACTGCGTGGACTCCCGCAGGGCACCCGGCACCCGGCTGACCGCCGCGGCGAGCAGACCGGGCGGCCCGCTCGCGGCGAGCTGGCCGAGTACGCCCAGCGGGAGCGCGTGTTCCTCGGCCGCCCCGGTGGCGCGCAGCACCACCCAGCCCCGCCCGGTCGCCCGGTCGATCGCCTCGGAGACCAGTTCGCTCTTGCCGCAGCCGACCGGGCCTTCCACCAGAACGACTCCGCCGTGTCCGGCCGCACAGTCGTTCAGCGCGGAATCCAGCGATTCAAGTTCCGCTGCCCTTTCAATGATATTCACGCAGCATCCCCCCGCGATCACGCAATCACTTTGTCCGGGCATACCGACCTTCGGCCGCCTGCCGGAAATACGTCATCCGAGAATTGTGTAATCCATTTTAGGAGAGTTCCGTTCACCCGACGGTGACCAGAACCTGCACGGCAGTAAATCGCGGGGCCCGCGCAGCCCGGCTCCGGCTGCCCATGGCAAGGGCATGGCAGGACCGGAGGGGCTTGCCCGTCGCTCCGGGGCAAGGGGCACCGCGCGGACCACCCGGCATGACAGCCGGCTGCCGTCCGCGCCCCCGTTCCGGCTCCCGTCGGCCCGCGCCGCGCCGTCGCCGCTCGCCCGCGGAGCCCGCTCGCTCGAAGGCTGGAACCAATTCCCCTCCGGCCCCGAGCGAATCGAGGACTCCATGCTGGCCGAGCTGTTGCCGTCGACCGTCGCCGCGGTCGAGGTGCGGACCGATCCCGTCGGCATCCCCCTCTTCCCGGAGGAGGAGGCGCATGTGCGCGACGCGGCACCCAAGCGGCGCGCGGAGTTCACGGCGGTCCGCTGGTGCGCCCGCCGCGCGATGGCCAGCCTGGGCCTGCCGGCGGCGCCGGTGGTGCCGGGGCGGCGCGGCGCCGGTGGTGCCGGGGCGGCGCGGCGCCCCGGGCTGGGGTCCCGGGCTCGCCGGCAGCATGACGCACTGCGCGGGCTTCCGGGCCGCGGCCCTCGCCCGGCACAGGGACGTGCGCTCGCTCGGCATCGACGCCGAGCCGAACACGTCCCTGCCCACGGGCATCCTGGAGGAGATCTCACTGGGCCCGGAGCGGCGGCAGATCGCCGCCCTGCGGCACGCCCGACCGGAGATCGCCTGGGACCGGCTGCTGTTCAGCGCCAAGGAGTCCGTCTTCAAGACCTGGTACCCGACGACCGGTCTCGAACTGGGCTTCCATCAGGCCCTGATCACCTTCGACCCGGACCAGCGGGGCTTCCGGGCCCGGCTGCTCACGGCGGCGGCCGGTGGCAGCGCGCCGCGTTCCTACACGGGCCGCTACGGCGTGGAGGGCGGCATTCTGGCCACCGCGATCGCGCAGCTGGCGCCCGCCCTCGTCCCGGCCTGAGCCCCGGCCGGCCGGATCAGGTCCAGCGGTCGTCACACGGGCTGACACCGTTCGCCGCCGCGGAGACGCTCTGAGTGGCCGGGCCGGCCGACACCGCGGCGCCGACAGCCGCGTGGCCGGGTGCGACCTGGGCGCCGCCGACGGCAAGGACGGCCGCGGCGCACGCACCGATCAGAACAGCGGTCACCGCAACCCGTCGACCACGAAAAGAAATCCCCACGATTTTCCCCCCATTCAACCAAGGCCCGGCAACGAAACAGTAAACGGTGATGTTCGGGGATTCGAATCGCCCCGCCCGTTCCTTGCCGCGTCCGCTTCCTTCCGACGGACTTAAGACTGCCCTTTGTCGCCCCTCACGACCAACCTGCCCACGGTGTCGTAAAGTTGCATGACAGGTATTTCGCCTGACCGGGGGGAGCAGGACTAGTGGCCGGAATCGAATATTCCGCCCTGGGTTTCGACGAGCTGGACGACTTGAGCGCGTCGGCGTACGGCCAGGCAGTGCGGCTGGGTCGCTTCGAACACGAGACCATCGCCGTCAGGCTGGGCCTTTCCGCACCCGAGGTCGAACGCGCCGAACAGACCCTGCGCCATCTGCGCCTGCTGCAGCCCATGCCCGGCGAGCCGACCGCGCTCGTCCCGGTGGGCCCCGACGCGGCCGCCGCCGACCTGGTCGGCGCGGCCGAGCGCCAGGTGCACGATCTCCAGCAGGCCATCACCGAGGTCCGCGCCAAACTGCTCTCGCTGACCCCGCTGTACTTCGAGGGCCGCCGCGAGCGGAACCGGCTCGAGGCGTTCGACCTCATCGCCGACGCCGCGCTCGTGCAGTCGATGATCGACGAGCGCCGTCAGCTGTGCCGCAGCGAGGTCCTCATGATCCAGCCCGGCGGCCCGCGCCCCTCCCAGGTGCTGCCCGCCGCCCGGGAGGCCGCCCAGGAACTGCTGGAGCGCGGGGTGCGGATGCGTACCCTCTACCAGCACACCGCCCGCAGCGACCTGCCCACCCGCGCCTACGTCCGGGACGTCACCGCGGCCGGCGCCGAGGTCCGCACCGCCGACGAACTCATCGACCGGCTCTTCATATACGACCGTGAGATCGCCTTCCTGCCCGAACGCACCTCCTGCGGCGACCAGCCGCCCGGCGCCGCGGTGGTGCGCGAGCCCACGCTCGTCTCCTTCCTGTGCCAGGTCTTCGACTACCTCTGGGACAGCGCCACCCCCTTCGAACCGGACACCGGCAAGGCGCCCACCACCGGGGACGACGTGAAGCACTCGATCCTGCGGCTGATGTCGAAGGGCTACAAGGACGAAATGGTCGCCCGCCGGCTCGGCATGTCCGTGCGCACCTGCCGCCGGCACATCGCCGAGATCACCGAGGAGCTGGAGGCGACCAGCCGGTTCCAGGCCGGTTTCAACGTGGCCAGGTCCGGCATGCTCAACGGCCTCCCCGCCGAACAGCACCTCAGTCCCCCGGAGCCTGCGGGTCGTTGAGCGCCTCCTCGATCGCGTCCACGCAGTCCTGGTCCAGCATGGTGGCCACGTCCGTCTGGGCCGTCGTGCCGAACCCGGCGTCGTAGACGGCGGCGCTGACGCAGTACGCGTCGTCGATGACGAAGCTGCGAAAGCCCCACTCGTCGCCGGTGCCGACGGTCCCGTCCGGGCGCTGCACCTGCACCGGGCGGCCATCGGGGCCGAAACCGAACTCCGTGAAGCGGAAGTTCATGCCCTGCCCGATGGCCTTGCTGTACGCCTCCTTCAGGGTCCACAACCGCACCAGACTGGGGTTGCGCTCCCGCTCGTCCAGCATGGAGAGCGTGATCAGTTCGTACGGTGTGCAGACATGCCGGCCGAGACCGCTGCCGTACATCTGCCGGTCGACCCGCTCGGCGTCCACGCCGATCAGCCCGCGCGTGGTCAGCCCGACCAGCAGCACGTCACCGGTATGGCTGAGACTGATGTCGATCTGGTCGTAGCCGCGTAAATACGGCCGCCCGGTGGGGCCGTAGGCCAGTTCCAGCTGCTCCGGGTCGCTGCGCAGCACCGCCCCGGCCGCGCATTTGAGCAGCAACCGGGAAGCCGCGTAGCGGCGGCGCACGTCCTCGTGACTCAGCTCCAGATAGCGGGACCAGTCCCGGCCCAGCACCTCGCGCAACGCCACGTCCTGCGGGAGCTGCTCGCCAAGCGCGGACAGCCGCGCCCACAGCAGCGCGGACCCGCTCTCCAGCAGATCCCGGCGGACCTGCTGCCACGCCGAGTCGCGGAAGTCCGCCACCTCCACCGGAACGGTCAGCGAAGGCCCGATCGCCGATCCCTGGGGGGCCGTCATGCCTGCTCCTTCACACACGCGTGGATGTCCCCGAATGTCCGCGCTGTCAGGAAAGGCTGTATGGACAGCCGCCGTCCGGTCTCTTCCTCCAGAACCGTGAGCAGGCGGAGCAACAGCACCGAGTCCCACTCCGGCACGTCCGCCAGCCGGGTGGCGGCGTCCCGTCCGCGCAGGTCGATGCAGCACTCATCATGAAGCAGTCGGAGAAAATCGTCGAGGCAGCCAAGATCCATTGACATTCTTTCCAGCCAGGTTCGCGGTCATGCGGATGTGCGGGGGCACCGAAGGGAGTGCGGAGAGAACGTGCCGGTAGTGCGTGCCCCCGTGCGCGGGGGCACCGGGGGTGCGAGGGCCGCCGGGCTCTGTCTCAGTGAAGCCGAGTTCCGGGTAGAAGGAGCGGGCCGGCACGTTCTTGGCGGTCTCGGTGAAGCAGGCGCGCACCTCCCGGCAGCCGGTGGCACACGCCTCGGCGAGCAGGGCGGCGAGGCATGCCTGCTCGATGCCGCGGGCCAGCACCCGGCAGCTGAGCCAGACGTTCACCACCTCGGTCACAGACCCGGTCCGCCGGGTCAGTACGGCACCCACCAGGCCATGCGCGCCGAACCGGTCGGCGGTACGGGCCACCAGCAGCCGTTCGCCCCGGGCACCGCCGGTCGCGGCGGCGACCTCGGCCTCGGTCAGCCGGATGCCGGTCAGGTTGAACCGGTTGGTGCGTTGCGTGAGTTGGGCGGTCCGGGCGTACTCGTACGGCAGCGGCGGCCCGAAGTCGACGGTGGTCGCCAGGTCGGCAAGGTACTCCTCGGCACTCCCGGCGTCGCCGCGCAGCCGCTCCCGCCGCGCCTCGGCCCGGTACCGGCCGGGGCGCTCGCGGTCTTCCTCGGTGAGGCCCGGCTGGGTGAACCAGCCGTCACCCAGCAACCGCTGCGCGTGCAGGGCGGGTTCGTCGTCCAGGCGGACGACGGCCACCTCGGGCAGCGCGGCGCGGATCAAGGTGCACTCGGCCGGGGAGTCGTCGGCGAAGACCAGCGCGTCGGTACCGATCCCGGCCCGCGCGGCGATCTCCCGCAGCGCCTCGTCCTTGGGTCCCCATCCGGCGGCGATGTGCACGAAGTCGTCCTCGGACACCCGCATGTCCGGGTGGCCCCGCAGAACCCGCCGCACGTCCTCGGGATCGTTGCGGCTGCTCACGGCGAGCAGCACCCCCTGGGCCCGCAGCTGGAGGGCCAGCCCCTGGAACGCCCCGAAAGCCTCCGCGCGCGAGGTGCCCGCCGCGGCGATCCCGTCGGGGCCGTCCTCCGCCAGCACCCCGTCCCACAACGTGTGGTCGAGGTCCAGCACCAGGCACTTCCGCGTCATGCCGGACAAGGACCGGGCCAGATGGCCGACTTCCCGGGCGTACGCGGCGAGCAGCCCGGCGCCCAGGCGGGCACCGGCGTGGTGGGCCAGCCGGGCGTCGCACAGCGGACCGTCCTCGGCCAGCAGCGGATCGAGGTCGATCACCACGACGCCGTCGGACTCCTCCGGCAACCGCAGCAGGGCCGCGTTGAACTCCCGCCACAGCACGCCCAGCCGGGCCCGGGACCGCAGGTCCACCAAGCGCCGGCTCCACGCGGCGGCCAGCGGCAGGGTGTTGAGCACCAGCGTCCCGCCGAGCCGGGCACGGTGCCCGGCCACGACCGTGCGCAACAGCTCCAGCACCTCCCCGCAGGCGCGCGCCACGTCGTCGGGGCACCAAGTGCCCGGTACCCGCTCGAAGACGGACTCGGCGTCGAGCAGGCACAGGGTCAACGCCGGGCGCAGTCCCTCGAATCGCCCGCCGGGAGCGGTCAGATCCGCTACGAACGCGCCGTGATCGCCGAGCACGGCCCGCAACGCCATTCCGTGCCGGGCGAGTTCGGCGGCGAGGGGATCGAGCACCGGGGCCACCGTGGACTGGCCGGTGACGGCCACGGTCAGTACGGGCACGCCGGGGTGGTGGGCCGCCACCCGGTCCGGGTCGGCGCCGGACAGCAGCCGGCCCACCCGGCGCAGCGCCGCCGGGTCATCGGCGACCTCGTGCCGGGCGAGCAGCGCGGGGACAGTGTCGTACGACTCTTCCAGCTGCCCCTCGTCCCGCAGCAGCCGTAGCCGCTCGACGGCGCCGGAGGCGGGGGCGGGGGCCGGAATCGGCGCGTCCAGGGGCTCAGACCTTCTCAAGGCACACCCCCGTACTGATCCATTTGCTGGACTCCACCGCCAGGGCGAGTGCCCGTTCGCCGGGCCGGGCCTCCTCGGCGACGCGGTCGAGCTGGTGGAAGGGCAGCGCGTTCCCGGTGTTGCCGGTGTCGGTGACGCAGCTGATCTCGCGGGCCGCGGGCAGGGCGAGCCGGTCGAGGATCCGCCGGGTCATGTTCCGCGACAGCTGGGGCGGCAGCAGGTAGTCGACGTCCCCCGGCTCCCAGCCCGCCAGTTCCAGCATCTCCCACAGTGCCACGGCGGCCATGTCCGGCACGGACTCCTCGATCGCCTTGTAGTCCTCGGTGACGGCGGGGCCCTCCTGCGGGGTGGCGCTCGCGCCGTACCAGTTGACGATCTGGCCGGGCGCGCGGCCCTGCCCGGAGAACCGATTCAGCACCGCGCGCACGGCAAGCCGGTCGCCGAGCGGTTCCGCGGTGAGCGCGGCGGCGCCGGCGCCGTCCCCGAACAGCACGTAGTTGACCAGTTCGGCGGGCGGACGGCGGGCCGCTCCCGGGCGCAGATCCAGGTGCCGGTGCGTGACGTCGCCGCCGATGACCAGGCCGGCCGCCGCGTCACCGGCGAGCAGGGAACGGCCGAGCCGCAGCGCTTGCAGCGCGCCGGAGCAGCCGGCCTGGAGCTGGTAGACGGGCAGGTGGCCGAGGCCCAGCAGGTCGGCGACCTCGGTGGCCGTGGTGGGCAGCAGCCGGTCCGGGGTGGCCGTGGCCAGGACGAGGAAGTCGACGTCGGCGGGATCGAGTCCGGCCCGGTCCAGCGCCTCGTCCGCCGCCCGGGCACACAGCCCGGCCAGGCTGCCGCGGACCTCCCCGGTGTCCAGGTCGCGGGCGAAGTGCCGGAAGCGGGTGCCGACGAATACGTCCATCCACTCCGCGCTCACGCCCAGCGCACGGCCGAGCGTTTCGTTGTCCACGGGTTCGCCGGGCAGCGCGGTCCCGGTCCCGGCGATGAACACGGACGACACGGATCACTCCTTTCCCGGCGTCGCGCCGGCCGGGACGAGCCCGGCCAGATGCACGGCCAGGGAGTCGATGGAACGCAGCGCCGGAATCAGATCCGGCACCGCCAGCTCGCCCACCTGGGGCAGCCGCGCCTCGATCCGGTCCTTCAGCTGCATGATCATGACCGAGTCGAACCCGAGGTCCTCGTAGAACCGGGCCCCCCGCGTCAGCTCGCCCGCGGGATATCCACCGACCTCGGCCACGGCCCCCACGACCGCCTCGACGACGACCGGCTCCGCCCCCGGGCCTCCCCGGCCGCCTTCACCCCGATCGCCCCCGTCCGGACCCGGCCGGAGGCGACCCCGCTCGGCCCGCTCTCCCCCGGCCCCGTGCGCCGTCCCCGCCTCGGCGCCTTCCCCGCCGCCGTCGTCGACCGCTTCGCCCGCCGCCACTCGCGCCTCAGTGCGCGGGAAACGGGGGCGGTCGTCGAAGGCGTAAGGGGCCAGGCGTTCCGGACGGCGGTGTTGCGGGGCGTAGAGGGCGGACCAGTCGGGGTCGAGGCCCGCCCGGTACAACGCGGCGACCACGTCGGCCAGTTCACGGCCGGTCGCGGCGGGGCCGGGGCATGGATGGAGGCAGTCGACTCCCGCGCCCAAGCCCGCGCGCCCCACAAGACCCAGCAGTTGCGGGCGGGGACCGAGCTCCACCAGATGGGTCGGCGCGAGCTGCCCCACCAGCGCGCTCAGCGCGTCCCCGAAGAGCACCGGCTCGGCGGCCTGCGCACCCCAGTACGCGGCGTCCAGCGGCTCGTCCCGCAGCAGCCTCCCGTACCGGGTGGAGGCGAACGGCACCTCGGGCGCCCGTACGGCCGCCCGCGCCGCTGCCTCGCGCAGCAGCGGTACGACGGGCGCGACGGCCGGAGAGTGGAAGGCGAGCGGCGCGTCCAGAAGGCGGGCGCGCAGGCCCTGTCCGGCGAGCCTGGCGGCGGCACGCTCCAGCGCGGGGCGCCCGCCCGCCAGCACGGTGTCCGCGGGGCCGTTGACGACGGCGAGCGCCAGCTCTGGTTCCCCGGCGAGCAGCGCGTCGACCGCCTCCCGCTCCCCACGCACCGCCAGCATCCCGCCGCCGGGCAGCTCGGCCATGAGGGCGGCGCGCGCGGCGACCAGCGCGGCGGCGTCCGCGAGACCGAGCGAGATCCGGCGGCGTCCGCGAGACCGAGCGCGCCGGCCGTGACCGCCGCCGCGTACTCGCCCACGCTGTGCCCGAGCACCGCCGCCGGGCGCACCCCCAGCTCGGTGAGCGTCCGGGACAGCGCGTACTCCACCGCGAACAGCGCGGGCTGCGCCAGCCGGGCGCCGGTGATCCGCTCGTCCCCGGCGAGCAGCAGCTCGGTCAGCGACCGGCCGGTGTGCGGCGCGAGCGCGGCGTCGGCCTCGTCCAGGTGCCGGCGGTAGGCGGGCAGATCCCGGTACAGCCCGGCGGTCATGCCCGGGTAGGGGCTGCCCTGCCCGGTGAACAGGAACCCCACGACCGGGGCCGCCGACGGCCGTACGGCGTCCCGCGCGGGCCGCTCCGCGTCCCGGCGCAGCGTCCCGGCCAGTTCCTCGGCGTCCCGCGCGGTGGTGGCGTAGCGGTACGGCAGTCCCGTCTTGGCGCGGTTGCTGCTCCAGCACAGGGCGGACACCGCGCGGCCGCGCCCGGCCACCGCGCCCGCCTGCGCCAGCAGATTGCGGCGCAGCCCCTCGGCGGAGTCCGCGGTGACCGTGAACACCCCGGCGGCCGAGGGAACACGCCCCGGCCGGGGCGGCGCGGGCGCGGACGCCAGCACCACATGCGCGTTCGTGCCGCCCATCCCGAAGCTGCTCACGCCCGCCACCGTCTCACCGCGGGGCAGCCGCAGCGGCGCCTTGATGAGCCGCAGCCCGCGCTCGGCCATCCGCAGCCGCGGGTTCTCGCGGTCCGCGTGCCGGCTCGTCGGCACCACCCGGTGGTGCAGCGCGAGCGCCGTCTTGATCAGCCCGGCGATCCCGGCGGCGCCCTCCGTGTGGCCGAGGTTGCCCTTCACCGAGCCGATCGCGCACGGCTCGTCACGCGGCACCCCGTGCACCGCGCCGAGCGCCGCGCACTCGATGGCGTCGCCGAGCACCGTCCCGGTGCCGTGCGCCTCCACGAAGCGCACCCGGTCCGGGGTGACGCCGGCCCGGTGGTAGGCGGTCGCCAGCACCTTCTGCTGGGACCAGCGGCTGGGTGCGGTCACGCCGTTGCTGCGCCCGTCCTGGTTGACGGCGCTGCCCCGGATCACGGCGTAGACCCGGCTGCCCTCGGCGAGCGCGTCCCGCAGCCTGCGCAGCACCACCACGCCCACCCCGTCGGCGCGGCCGATGCCGTCCGCGTCGGCGGCGAACGGCTTGCAGCGCCCGTCCGGAGCGGCGAGCCCGAGCTGCTGGTAGACCAGGCCGAGGGTCGGCGAGAGCACCAGGTTGACGCCGGCCGCGACGGCGGTGGAGCACTCCTCGGTGCGCAGCGCCTGGACCGCGAGGTGCACCGCGACCAGCGAGGAGGAGCAGGCCGTGTCCACGGCGAGGCTCGGCCCGTGCAGGTCCAGGTGGTACGAGACCCGGTTGGCGATCATTCCGGCGCTGCTGCCCGCGCCGAGCTGGGGCGTGGGCCGGTGCTGCCCGGACAGCGTCAGCCGGCCCCACTCGCCGCCCATCACCCCGACGAAGACCCCGGTGTCGCTGCCGGCGAGGGCGCTCGGGGATGTCCCGGAGTCCTCGATCGCGCGCCACACACTGGGCAGCAGCAGCCGCTGGTGCGGGTCCATGGCGGCGGCCTCACGCGGCGGTACGGCGAAGAAGGCGTGGTCGAAGCCGTCGATGCCGTCGGCGAAGCCGCCCCGCGCGACGCCGGGGTGGGCGGCCGGGTCCCAGCGGTCCGGCGGCACCTCGCCGATGGCGTCGCCCGAGCCGAGCAGCAGTTCCCAGTAGGCGTCGACGCCGTGCGCGCGCGGGAAGAGGCAGTCGATGCCGACGACGGCGATGTCGTCGCCCATCAGCGGTCCCGTCCGGCGAAGACCTCGGGGTGGGCGGCCGGCAGATGGGCCAGCAGCCGGCCGACGGTGGGGTGGTCCCACAGCAGGGTCGGCTCGGCCACGACGCCCCACTCGTCTTCCAGGTCGCCGCAGAGGCTGAACGCCACCACCGAATCGGCACCGTAGTCGGCCAGCGGCACGGCCGGGTCGATGGTCTCGGCCGGCCGGTGCAGATAGGCGGCGAGCCGGTCCAGCAGCCACGGTCCGAGGGCGGTGTCGGGGGCGGTGGGCCGGTGCGCGGGTGCGGTCATGGTGGGACTCCTTCGCGAGCCTGCGGGGGTGGTCAGCCGCTCACAGGGGTGGTGTAGAGGTCGTAGCTGAGCTGGGCGCCGTAACGAAGCTGCACCTCGTGCCGGATGCGGGCCGCGCACTGCGGGGGCGGGTCGGCGACCTTGAGGCCGAGCCGGCGGGCCAGCCGGTGCAGGGCGGCGGCGGCCCAGGACGCTTCGGCGAGGAAGGGATCGCCGGCGCGCCCGGCCTGCCGCCACACACCGAGCACCGCGGCGGCGGCCAGCAGCAGCGCGTACCGGTCGACCAGCGCGAACCCG
Source organism: Streptomyces sp. LaBMicrA B280 (assembly GCF_049222185.1). Taxonomy (NCBI): domain Bacteria; kingdom Bacillati; phylum Actinomycetota; class Actinomycetes; order Kitasatosporales; family Streptomycetaceae; genus Streptomyces; species Streptomyces sp. LaBMicrA B280. The sequence goes on from NZ_JBMJCT010000011.1 coordinate 68,101, forward strand.
GCGGCCGGCCAGACACCGGTGCGGGCGTCGCGCTCCAGGCCGCGGACCCGCGCGCGCAGTTCGGCCAGTTCGGCCGCGAGCGCCCGCGCGTATCCGGCCAGGGCCCGCTCGGCCGGTCCGGTGCCGGTGATGTCGTCGGCCGCGAGCGGCAGGCACGCGGTGAGCGCCTCATGCCCGGAGGCGAGGCTGAGCCGGGCCGCGGTGGCGGGCGGTACCGGCGTGCCGGGCCTGAAGAGGGCGTCGGGCGGCGGTTGCGCGCCCTGCCAGGAGGTGCGGGCGAGCCGGGGCAGCTGGGGGATGACGGTGGCCTGGCAGGCGGCGGTGCCGGCGTGGCCGAGACTGAGCACCGGTACGTCCCTGATGTGCTTCTGGAAGATGCCGAGCGAGCCCTCGCGGGTGTAGATGCCGGAGCCGAGCACGGTCGACAGGTCGTACATGGTCTCGATGAGCACCTTCGGCAGCAGGTACTTCAGCGCGGCCGAGTAGACACTGGTCTGTTCCGGCAGCAGGTGCAGGGCACGCAGCGCGAACACCGCGAGGCTGTCGTACATCAGCAGGTTGACGAAGGCGCCGGTGGTGGCGGCGGAGGCACGGACCGCGTCGGCGGTGTGGCCGGCCCGCGCGGGCAAGGACCGCGACTGCTCGAACATCACCGCGGTGCGCAGCACGGTGTCCACGGCGGCGACCGCGCAGGAGGCGATGACCGTGCGGCTGAGCTGGAAGGAGCGCAGCGCAGTGGCGACGCCGGTGCCCTCCGGGCCGAGCAGGGCGCTCGCCGGTACGGGGCAGCCGTCGAACTCGATCCCGGCGAACCGGCAGCCGCGCAGGCCGACGGCGACCCGGCGCGGCAGCAGCGCGGCGCCCGGGGCGGGCAAGGCGTCCGGGCGCAGCAGCAGCGCCGAGTGGCTGCGGCTGCCGGCGGTCTCGCCGGTACGGCAGAACAGCACCAGGGCGCGGGCCCGTTCCAGGTTGTTGATCAACGGCTTGACGCCGTTCAGCGACAGGCCGTCAGCGGTGCGCCGGGCCGTGACGCCGCTGCGCACATAGTCGTTGCTGTGGGCGGTCTCGTGCTGGGCGATGGCTGCCTTCTGCCCGTCGAGCAGCAGTCGGGCGAGCCAGGCCCGCTGTTCCTCCGTGCCGGCCAGCCACACGTCGGAGGCGGCCATCCAGCTCATCATGCCGTAGCCCATGGCGAGCCCGACGTCCCGCCGGAACACCGGCCGCATCACGGCCACCAGGTCCTCGTACGAGTCCAGCCGGCCGCCGAGTCCGACCGGCACGAACTCGGCCGGCATGCCCAGGGAGTCGAGCAACTCCTCGCCCCCGTGGAACCGTTCGGCCAGCCGGTCGGCGGCGAGCAGCGCGGCGTACCCGTAGGGGTTGGCCGGGTCGGCGGGATCGCCGAGCGCCGACTCGACGCGCGCGGCACGGACCCGGCCCGGCTCGGCGCTCACCGACGCGGACCGGAGCGGACCGGAGCCGACGCCCGGCGGGGACGCGCCGTCGGCCACCGCGGGCGCCGTGCTCACCACCGGCCGCCCCCACCGGCCGGCGCGGGCAGCAGGAGATCCTCGCCGAGGGCGGTCCGGCGGGCGCCCACCAGCTGGTGGACCGCCGGGTCCAGGACCTGGTGCAGGGCCGGCAGCTCACCGGCGAGGAACAGCCGCCGGGTCTCGGCACGGCGCACCTTGCCGCTGGTGGTGCGGGGCACCGCACCGGGGCCGACCAGCAGCACGTTGGCGAGGGGGGCGTTGCAGCGGGCGCCGACGGCCTCTTGGACCAGCCGGACCAGCCGTTCGGCGCGTTCCTTGTCGTCGAGGTCGGCGCGGGACTCCAGGACCAGCGCGAGCTGCTCGCGACCGCCGGCGTCGACACAGAACGCGGCGGCGGCGCCGGGCCGCAGCGCGCCGGCCGCCTCCCGCACGGTCCACTCGACGTCCTGCGGATAGAGATTGCGGCCGTTGAGGATGATCAGCTCCTTGAGCCGGCCGGTGACGTACAGCCGGCCGTCGGCCAGGACACCGAGGTCGCCGGTGCGCAGGAAGCCGGTCTCGCCGTCGTCCAGGGTCGCCCGAAACGTCTCCTCGCTCTCCTCGGGGCGCTTCCAGTACCCCTGGGCGACGCTGTCGCCGCGCAGCCAGATCTCCCCGACCCGGCCGGCCGGCAGCTCCCGGCGCCGCTCGGGCTCGACGATCCGCACGTCGTAGCCGGTGACCGGCCCGCAGTCGACGAGTTCGCGTGCCGTGTCCGCGCCGGACGGCCCGGTCAGCCGCCCGTGCTCCAGCGCCTGAGCGTCCGCGGGACGGGTGGACCAGGGCGCGCCGGGGGTGCCGCCGGAGACCAGCAGGGTGGCCTCGGCCAGTCCGTAGCAGGGATAGGCCGCGGTGGCGCGCAGCCCGGCGCCGGCGAAGTGCTCGGTGAAACGGCGCAGGGTGTGCGGGCGTACCGGCTCCGCGCCGTTGAGCACCAGCCGCCAGCTGGAGAGGTCGAGGGTGGCGGCCTCCTCGGCGGAGACGCGGTCGACGCACAGGTCGTAGCAGAAGTTGGGGCCGCCGCCGACGGTCACGCCGTACTCGTCGATGGCACGCAGCCAGCGCATCGGCCGGCGTACGAACGCCTCGGGCGCCATGCACACGGACATGCCGCCCAGCCAGACGGGGTGCAGCAGATGGGCGATGAAGCCCATGTCGTGGTAGTGCGGCAGCCAGCCGCCGAAGCGGTCCCGCGCCGTGGTCCCCAGCACGTCCTGCAGGAGCCGCTGGTTGTCCATCAGGTTGCGGTGGGACACCATCACGCCGCGCGGCTCACGCACCGAACCCGAGGTGTACTGGAGGAAGGCCAGGTCGTCCGGGCGGGTGCGCACCGGGCGCCAGGCGTCCGCATCGCCCAGCTCGGGCCGGTCGGTGGCCAGGCAGTCGACGCCGTCGCGCAGCGTATCGGCCAGCCAGCGGGAGACCTCGGGGGCGCTCGACGCCTCGGCGAGCACCAGCCGCGCGCCGGTGTCGTCCAGCATCGCCCGGACCCGGCCCGCCCGCCGACCGTGCCCGCCGGCGCCGTCCGGCAGCGGCGCCGGCACGGCCACCGCGCCCGCGTACAGGCAGCCGGCGTAGGCGCTGAGGAACTCCGCCGTGGAGGTGTACAGCAGCAGCACCGGCGTCCCGCCGGCCCGCCGTTCCTGGAGCATCGAGGCGATTCTTCGGGCCCGCAGGTCCAGTTCGCCGTAGGACAGCCGCACCGGGTGCACCCCGGCCCCCCGGTGCCGCAGCTCGACATGCGCCTCGGCCTGCGGGCGCTCGGCACCGCGGGCACGCAGCACATCGGTGAAGGTGGCCGGTTCGGCGCTGGACAGGTTCGGCATCGCTCCCCCTTGCGACGGGGGCCACCGCGCACTCGTCCGCGGGCGGCCCTTTACCTGCCGAACATGCTCGAACAGTTCGCTAAAGAGACGCTTGCGGCGGTTAAGCCGTGCGCGTCGGGGCGCGCGGGGCGGCGACGCGGTCGTCGCACGCCGTCAGATGGAATCCGGTCAGCCCCGTGAGCCGGGCGGTGCTCGTCCCGCTTCCCGACATATGACGCAATACGGCACCAAACCTGCTATTTCGCAGGTCAGGTGCCGTGGGAGCAGAAGTGCCCGGAGCCGGACTTGAACCGGCACGCCCGCGAAGGGGCAGCGAGGTTTAAGCTCGCCGTGTCTGCATTCCACCATCCGGGCAGGCCATGGGCTCCGCTTCGAGGGTCCGAGCCTATCGGGACACATCCCCCGAACAGCGGAACGTCGGACCGATGTTGTCTTATTTTATTGACGTCTGAGGGTGCATCAGACCACGGAACTCGCCATCCGCACTTGCCAGTAGCGTGACGTGACGCATGTGCACCTGTATGTGAAATGACGGAATTTCACCGTCCGAAGAAGGGCGCTCCCCCTGTTCTTGCCGCCGGGGTCCCCCCACCGGTCTCAGGGGCCGGGGTCCTCCCCAGGTATGACACGGCACCCGCCCGGTCCGTCCCGAGTCGCCCCCGGGAACCGGAACAGCGGCTGACTTCCCGGGCCCCGGGCACCGGGACGATAGAGAAGTCCCCACGACCTATCGTCCCGAGGAGCACCGTCCCGTGACCACCACACCCACCGCAGGCACGGCCACCGCCGTGGCCGCCCGCGCCACGGAGCTGTCGAAGATCTACGGGCAGGGTGAGACCCGGGTGGTCGCCCTGGACCGGGTCTCCGTCGACTTCCGGCAGGCCGAGTTCACCGCGATCATGGGCCCCTCGGGCTCCGGCAAGTCCACCCTGATGCACTGCGTGGCCGGCCTCGACACCTTCTCCTCCGGCTCCGTGCGCATCGGCGACACCGAGCTGGGCTCGCTGAAGGACAAGCAGCTCACCAAGTTGCGCCGGGACAAGATCGGCTTCATCTTCCAGGCGTTCAACCTGCTGCCGACCCTGACCGCGCTGGAGAACATCACCCTCCCGATGGACATAGCCGGGCGCAAGCCCGACAAGGCGTGGCTGGACCAGGTCATCTCGATGGTGGGCCTGTCCGGGCGGCTGAGCCACCGGCCGTCCCAGCTCTCCGGCGGCCAGCAGCAGCGCGTCGCCGTCGCCCGCGCCCTGGCCTCCAAGCCGGAGATCATCTTCGGTGACGAGCCGACCGGAAACCTCGACTCGCGCTCCGGCGCCGAGGTCCTCGGCTTCCTGCGCAACTCCGTGCGCGAGCTGGGCCAGACGGTGGTCATGGTGACCCACGACCCGGTGGCCGCCGCCTACGCGGACCGCGTGATCTTCCTGGCCGACGGCCGGATCGTGGACGAGCTGTACGGCCCGACCGCCGACTCGGTCCTCGACACCATGAAGCAGTTCGACGCGAAGGGCCGGACCAGCTGATGTTCCGCACCGCCCTGCGCAACGTCCTCGCGCACAAGGCCCGGCTGCTGATGACGGTGCTCGCCGTCATGCTCGGCGTGGCCTTCGTCTCCGGGACGCTCGTCTTCACCAACACCATCTCCGACGCCTACCAGAACAGCTCCGCCAAGGGCTTCGATCACGTCGACGTCGCCGTCGTACCGGAGTACCAGGACTCCGAGGGCGACAAGATCGGCAAGCTGTCGGACCTCACCCAGGCCACGCTCGACAAGGCCGCCAAGGTGCCCGGCGCCGCCTCCGCCACCGGGGTGGTCAGCGGCTTCACCGCCGTCGCGGACAAGCACGGCAAGCTCGCCGGGGGCAACTGGCAGTCCACCGGCGGCAATTACTGGGGCACCAAGGACGCCCGGTACCCGCTGACCAGCGGCCACGCGCCGCACGGCGCGAACGAGGTGCTGCTCGACGCCAAGACCGCCCAGCGGGCCGGCTACCGGGTCGGCGACACCGTGCGGCTCTCGGTCGACGGCCCGGTGCTCACCCCGACCGTCGCGGGCATCTTCACCACCGACGACGGCAACGTGACCGCGGGCGGCAGCCTCGCCCTGTTCGACACGCCGACCGCGCAGAAGCTGTTCGGCAAGCACGGCACCTACGACGAGATCGACGTCAAGGCGAAGCCGGGCACCGGCCAGGCCGCGCTCAAGGACGCGCTCGACGCGGCGCTGCCCGCGCACCAGGTGAAGACCACCACCGGCCGGCAGCTCGCCGACGACCAGGCGAAGACGATCGCCGAGTCGATGAGCGGCCTGAAGCAGGGCCTGCTGGTGTTCGCCGGGATCGCCCTGTTCGTCGGCACGTTCATCATCGCCAACACCTTCACCATGCTGGTCGCCCAGCGCACCAAGGAACTGGCCCTGATGCGCGCGGTCGGCGCCTCCCGCCGCCAGGTCACCCGCTCGGTGCTGATCGAGGCGTTCGTGGTCGGCGCGGTCGCCGGTGTGGCCGGCCTGGTCGCCGGTATCGGCATCGGCGCGGGCCTGCGCGCCCTGGTGGGCTCCTTCGGCGCGAGCATGCCCGACGGGCCGCTCGTGATCAGCCCGGGGACCGTGGTGGCCGCCCTCGCGGTCGGCATCCTCATCACCATGCTCGCCGCCTGGCTGCCCGGCCGCCGGGCCGCCAAGATCCCGCCGGTGGCGGCGATGAACAGCGTGCACGCCACGGCGACCACCAAGTCGCTGGTGCTGCGCAACACGATCGGCGCGCTGTTCACGGCGGCCGGTGCCGCGGTGATCGTCGCCGCCACCTCGATGGACGCCTCCTCCGGCGAGGCGCCGATGGGACTCGGCGCCGTCCTGCTGATCATCGGCGTGTTCGTGCTGACCCCGCTGCTGTCCCGCCCGCTGATCGCGGCCGTCGCCCCGCTGCTGCGCGCGTTCGGTGTCGCGGGCAAGCTGGCCCGCCAGAACTCGGTGCGCAACCCGCGCCGTACGGCCGCCACCGCCTCCGCGCTGATGATCGGACTGACTCTGATCACCGGCATGACGGTGATGGCGGGCAGCCTCCAGTCGTCCATCGACAAGATGGCCGCCTCCGCGATCCGCGCCGACTACGTGGTCTCCATGGCGAACGGCTCGCCGCTCTCCCCTGACGTGGCGCGGAAGATCGCCGCCACCGACGGCGTGAGCGCCAGCAGCCCGCTGCGCAACGCCGAGACCCGCATCGACGGCACCACCGAGTTCGTGACCGGGGTCGACGGCGCGTCCATCGCCGAGCTGACGGACCTGAAGGTCGACCGGGGCAGCTTCACGATCGGCGGCGACCGCGTCGTCGTGGACAAGGTCCGGGCCGAGGAGTACGGCTGGAAGACCGGCTCGCGCTTCACCGCCCACTTCGAGGACGGCAAGGCACAGACCCTGACGGTCGCGGGGATCTACGACGGCAACGACATGATCCGCGGCATCATGCTCGACAACAAGGTGCTCACCCCGCATCTGAGCAAGCCCACCGACATGCAGGTCATGGTCAAGACGGCGAACGGCGCCTCGACCGCGACCAAGGACCGGCTGGCGAGCGCCCTGGGCTCCAACCCGGCGATCAAGATCCAGGACAAGAAGGACATCTCCGACGGCATCGCGCAGATGTTCACGATGATGCTGAACATGGTCTACGGCCTGCTCGGCATGGCGGTGATCGTCGCGGTCCTCGGTGTCATCAACACCCTGGCGATGTCGGTGTTCGAACGCTCCCAGGAGATCGGCATGCTCCGCGCGATCGGCCTGGACCGCAAGTCGGTCAAGCGGATGGTCCGCCTGGAGTCCCTGGTGATCTCGCTCTTCGGCGGTGTGCTCGGCATCGGTCTCGGCGTGTTCTTCGGCTGGGCCGCCGGTGAGCTGCTCGGCACCAAGATGCCCACGTACGAACTGGTCCTGCCCTGGGGCCGGCTGGTGCTCTTCCTGGTGCTCGCGGGCCTGGTCGGCATCCTGGCCGCCCTGTGGCCGGCCCGCCGCGCGGCCAAGCTGAACATGCTGACGGCCATCAAGGCCGAGTAGCGCCCGGCAGCGGCAAGGGCCCCGTTCCGTCAACCGGAGCGGGGCCCTTCGTCGTACCGAGGGGATCAAACCTGCCAGGTGCGGGTGCGCGGGGGCAGTACGGAGGCGCCCGAGGGCGGGGTGCGGACCGCGAGGACCTGGTTGACGCCGATGCGGTTGTGCTCGAAGGCGAGCGCGGAGGCGGCCATGTACAGCTGCCACACGCGCGCCCTGCCGGGGCTGGTCAGCCGGACCGCGCGGTCCCAGTCGGCCTCCAGATTGGTCACCCACGCGCGCAGGGTGCGGGCGTAGTGCTCGCGCAGCGCCTCCACGTCGCGCACCTCGAACCCGGCGTGCTCCAGCTGGGTGACGGTGGTGCCGATGGGGGCCAGTTCGCCGTCCGGGAAGACATAGGCGTCGATGAACTCGTCGACGCTGTAGGCCGATTCGTCGGTCTGCGGGCGGCGGGCGATCTGGTGGTTGAGCAGCCGTCCGCCGGGCTTCAGCAGGCCGTACAGCTGACGCGCGTACTCCAGGTAGCGTTCGGCGCCGACGTGCTCGGCCATGCCGATGGAGGAGATGGCGTCGAAGGGGCCGTCGGAGACGTCCCGGTAGTCCTGGACCCTGATCTCCACCTTGTCGGTCAGGCCCTCGTCCGCGATGCGCTTGCGGGCGTAGCCGGCCTGTTCCTGGGAGAGGGTGACGCCGACGACGCTCACGCCGTGCTCACGGGCCGCGTGCAGGGCCATGGAGCCCCAGCCGCAGCCGACGTCCAGCAGCCGCTGGCCCTCCTGGAGGCCGAGCTTGCGGCAGACCAGTTCGAGCTTGTCGCGCTGGGCCGCCTCCAGGGTGGCGTCCTTGTCGAAGGTCTCCCAGTAGGCGCAGGAGTACACCATGGAGGGGCCGAGGACGAGTTCGTAGAAGTCGTTGCCGACGTCGTAGTGGTGGCTGATGGCCCGTCTGTCGCTGTGCCGGGTGTGCAGATGGCGGGGCCTGCGGACCTCCTCCTGCGGCGGCGCGGGCGGCAGCGGCGGCCCGGCGAGCTTCAGCAGCTCGCGGCCCGCCGCCCGGACGGCCGGGTCGCGCAGCGCCTGGAGGAGCGTGCGGCTGTCGTCGTCGCGCTCCCAGATCAGTCCCGACATGGCGTCCAGCGCCGTGTAGAGGTCGCCCTCGATGGCCAGGTCGCCGGAGACCCAGGCGCGGGCCAGGCCCAACTCCCCGGGTTTGAAGAGGATGCGACGCAGAGCGCGCCGGTTGCGCACGACGAGCGTGGGGGCGCCCGGGGGCCCGGCCTGCGATCCGTCCCAGGCCCGCAGCCGTACCGGGAGCGGAACCCCCAGTACCTGCTCGGCAAGACTGCTCAGCCGCGACGCGGCGTCTGCCATGACGCACACCTCCAAGACGAGATCCCGGATGCCGGATACCACGTAAACACCGTGGCGCCTTCCGCACAGTCCCGCGAAGGAGTTACGACTGGGCAAAATAGTTGCAGTAGCCACCTGGGTGGGCGCGGAACGGCGGAGGAGCGGCCGGGAACGCCGAAGGACCTCCCGCACCACGGATGGCGGGAGGTCCTTCGGGTCATGCGTCGAACAGCGGCTGACCTGGGGTCAGGAAGCCTTGGCCTCGGTCTTCGCGGCGGCGACCGGCGCCGGCTTGGCGGCCTCGTAGAACTCCTCGCGGGGGTTCTCCATGGCGCCGAGCGACACGACCTCGCGCTTGAGGAACATGCCCAGCGTCCAGTCGGCGAAGATACGGATCTTGCGGTTCCAGGTCGGCATCGCCAGACCGTGGTAGCCACGGTGCATGTACCAGGCGAGACGGCCCTTGAGCTTGATCTTGGTCTTGCCCAGGACGATCATCGCCACGCCCTTGTGCAGGCCGAGACCGGCGACCGCGCCCTTGTTGGCGTGCTCGTACTCCTTCTGCGGGAAGCCCCGCATGCCGGAGACCACGTTGTCGCCGAGGGCCTTGGCCTGGCGCAGCGCGTGCTGGGCGTTCGGCGGGCACCAGGCGTTCTCATTGCCCGCCTTGCGGCCGACGAGGTCCGGGACCTGGGCGTTGTCGCCCGCGGCCCAGATGTAGTCGGTGCCCTTGACCTGGAGCGTGGGCTCGCAGTCGACGTGGCCGCGCGGGCCGAGGGGCAGACCGAAGCGGGACAGGGCCGGGTTCGGCTTGACGCCGGCGGTCCACACGATCGTGTTGGAGTCGACCTCGAGGCCGTTCTTGAGGACCACGTGGCCGTCGACGCAGGAGTCCATGGAGGTGGAGAGGTAGATCTCCACGCCCCGGCTCTCCAGGTGCTCCTTGCCGTACTGGCCGAGCTTCGGGCCGACCTCGGGAAGGATCTTGTCCGCGGCGTCCACGAGGACGAACCGCATGTCCTCGCGGGAGACGTTCTTGTAGTACTTGGCGGCGTCGCGGGCCATGTCCTCGACCTCGCCGATGGTCTCCGCGCCCGCGAAGCCACCGCCGATGAAGACGAAGGTGAGCGCCTTGCGGCGGATCTCCTCGTCGGTCGTGGAGTCAGCCTTGTCCAGCTGCTCCAGGACGTGGTTGCGCAGGCCGATGGACTCCTCGATGCCCTTCATGCCGATGCCCTGCTCGGCGAGGCCGGGGATCGGGAAGGTGCGGGAGACCGCGCCCATGGCGATGACCAGGTAGTCGAACGGCAGCTCGTACGCCTCGCCCACGAGGGGGGCGATCGTGGCGACCTTGCGGTCCTGGTCGATGGTGGTGACCCGACCGGTGAGGATCTCCGCCTTCGGCAGCACGCGTCGCAGCGGGACGACGACGTGGCGAGGGGAGATGCTGCCGGCGGCGGCTTCGGGGAGGAAGGGCTGGTAGGTCATGTACGACCGGGGGTCGACGACCGTGACGGTCGCCTCGCCGTAGCGCATCTTCTTGAGAATGCGCCGAGCTGCGTACAGGCCTACGTACCCACCGCCTACTACGAGGATCCTGGGACGCTCCGTGGTGCTCATGGCATCGAGTATCCACCCGCTCAAGGGGGGTGGCTCGTGCGCCCCTTCACAAGGTTCTGGAGGGGCTGTGCTAAACTCCGCGGCCCGCGTGATGCAGATCATGTCGCCGAGGAGGAACCGCGAGGCGGTTCGTACCGTTGTCAAGGCCGTGTGAGCTGCTGGTCCGAGTCTTCGAGGTGATCGTAGAGACTCCGGGGCGACCCGCGGAACCCCTCCTTCCGGCCATCTTTGCGCGCCTCATCTGAACATGTTCAAACGGGTTTTGACCCCCCGCAAGGGCCAAGTGGTCCCCTTCGGGAAGCAGTCAGCACCCATTTCCTTGTGAAGAACTTCACGAAGGTTTCCGCCGGGGTGCGAACGAGGGGCCCCTGGGGGCCCCTCGAAGACGCTCAAACGTTATCCGACCTGCTCAGCCGGATGCTACTGACGGGTAACAAAAGAGAGCTACGCCACCGACCAGGCGATGCCGTCGAGGATGTCGTGCTCGCTGACGACGACCTCCTCGGCGCCCGTGCGTTCCATGATCGCAAGGAGTACCAGGGAGCCCGCGCCGATGACGTCGACCCGGCCCGGGTGCATGGAGGGGATGGTGGCGCGTTCGGCGTGGGTGGAGTGCAGCAGGTGCTCGGTGATCTCGCGGACGCGGGCGCGCGAGACCCGGGAGTGGTGGATGCGCGCGGAGTCGTAGTCCGGCAGGTCCTGGGCGATCGCGGAGACCGTGGTGACCGAGCCGGCGAGGCCGACCAGGGTGCGTGCCTCGCGCAGCGGGACGGTCTGCTCGGCCAGGTCCAGCGCGGCCTCGATGTCGGCGCGGATCGCGGCGATCTGCTCCTCGGTGGGCGGATCGGAGACCTCGCCGCCGTGCACCAGATGCCGTTCGGTCATCCGCACACAGCCGATGTCCACGGAGCGCGCGGCGCGCACCTTCTCGTCGCCGACGACGAACTCGGTGGAGCCGCCGCCGATGTCCACCACCAGATAGGGCCTGGCGAGATCCGTACGGCCGGTGAGCTCCCGGGTCGCGCCGGTGAAGGAGAACTCGGCCTCCTGGTCGCCGGTGATGACCTCGGGCTCCACACCGAGGATGTCCAGCACGCCGCGCACGAAGTCCTCGCGGTTCTCGGCGTCCCGGGAGGCGGAGGTGGCGACGAAGCGCAGCCGCTCGGCGCCGTGCTCCTTGATGATCCCGGCGTACTCGCGGCACGCGGCGAAGGTGCGCTCCAGCGCCTCGGGGGCGAGCCGGCCGGTGCGGTCGACGCCCTGGCCGAGCCGCACGATCGTCATCCGGCGGTCCAGGTCGACCAGTTCGCCCGTCGCCGGGTCGGCGTCCGCGACCAGCAGCCGGATGGAGTTCGTACCGCAGTCGATCGCGGCGACCCGGGTCACTGCGCCTCCCCCTCGGGCTCCCGCGCGAGCGTCACGCACGCGCCCTTGCGCCACCACTCGGGCAGCATCGCGATCGCCTCGTCGCCGAGCGGGTTGACGCCGGGTCCCGCGGCCAGCGAGTGGCCGACCAGGACGTGCAGGCACTTCACCCGGTCCGGCATGCCGCCCGCGCTCGGGAAGCCCGCCAGGACCTCGATCTCGTCGCGGCGCCGAATGTAGTCCTCGTGCGCGGCCCGGTAGGCGGCGGCCAGCTCCGGGTCGCTCTGCAGGCGCTCGGTCATCTCCTTCATGACGCCGTTGGCCTCCAGCGTGCCGATGGCCGAGGCGGCCTTGGGGCACGTCAGGTAGTACAGCGTCGGGAAGGGGGTGCCGTCGGGCAGGCGCGGCGCCGTCTCCACGACGTCCGGCTGACCGCACGGGCAGCGGTGCGCGATGGCGCGCAGGCCCCGCGGGGGGCGGCCGAGCTGCTGCTTGAAGGCCTCGACGTCCGCGTCGGTGGGCTCGGTGCGCGGGGTGGGCGGCGGAGGGGTTTCCATGACTGCTTTCAGATTTGCTTTCTGTGGGTCACCGGACGGGGCCGGATCACTGGTCGGGGCCGGGTCACCGGTCGGGGCCGGTCACTGGTCGGGGCCGGGTCCCCGGTCAGGGCCGGTCACTGGTCGGAGGCGTCGGACTTGTCGACCCCGTCCCAGATGTTCGTGTACCAGGGCCGGTGGGCGGCCTTGAGGTCGGTGCGGGACTGCCGGGCCGCGCCCGGGTCGACCACCACGTACCCGGTCTCGCCGGGCATCACATAGTGCAGACGTTTGCGGATCTGCTGCTCCGCATAGGCGTCGTCCTGCCAGCGCGCCTTGAGGTCGCGCAGCTGTTCGACGCGCTTGCGGGCATCGGTCTGCTGCCGCTGGAGGTCGGCGATCTGGGCGCGCTGCGAGACGTACTGCCGCATCGGATAGGCGAGCGCGACCACCAGCGAGCACAGCACCAGCGCGAGCAGCGCGGCGCGGCCGGTCAGCCGGGAGCGGCGCGCCTGCCGCTTGGTCTGCGAGCGGTAGACCCGGGCCGCCGTCTGCTCGCCGAGCAGCCGCAGCCTGGTCGCGGTGGAGAAACGGTCCCGGTCCCTTGCGGCCATGTCGGCTCTCCGCCTCCCCTTTCACGCCCTCCTCGGGCGGTCGCACACGTGCGTACGTCCCCGGACACGGTACGGGACCGGGTACGGGGACGTACGTACGACTGGCCAAGAGGTGGCCCGGGCTGGGTCAGCCCTCGCTGTGTCCAGTTCGCGGAGCGCTGTGTCTACTGGTTCGCGGAGCGCTGTGTCTACTGGTTCGCAGAGCGAAACCGCGGGAAGGCGCTGCGACCCGCGTACACCGCGGCGTCGTCGAGGATCTCCTCGATGCGCAGCAGCTGGTTGTACTTGGCGACGCGCTCGGAGCGGGCCGGGGCGCCGGTCTTGATCTGGCCGCAGTTGGTGGCGACGGCCAGGTCGGCGATGGTGACGTCCTCGGTCTCACCGGAGCGGTGGGACATCATGCACTTGAAGCCGTTGCGCTGGGCCAGCTCGACGGCGTCCAGGGTCTCGGTCAGCGAGCCGATCTGGTTGACCTTGACCAGCAGGGCGTTGGCGGAGCCCTCCTCGATGCCGCGGGCCAGGCGCTCGGGGTTGGTCACGAACAGGTCGTCGCCGACGATCTGGACCTTGTCGCCGAGGCGGTCGGTGAGGACCTTCCAGCCGCTCCAGTCGTCCTCGAACAGCGGGTCCTCGAGGGAGACCAGCGGGTAGGCCGCCACCAGCTCCTCGTAGTACTCCGTCATCTCGGCGGCGGAGCGCTCCTTGCCCTCGAAGAGGTACTTGCCGTCCTTGTAGAACTCGGAGGCGGCGACGTCGAGGGCGAGGGCGATCTGCTCGCCGGGCGCGTAGCCGGCTTCCTTGATGGCCTCGAGGATCAGGTCCAGGGCCTCGCGGTTGGAGCCGAGGTTCGGGGCGAAGCCGCCCTCGTCGCCGAGACCGGTGGCCAGGCCCTTGCTCTTCAGGACCTTCTTGAGGGTGTGGTAGACCTCGGCACCCCAGCGCAGCGCCTCGGAGAAGGACTCCGCGCCGATCGGGGCGATCATGAACTCCTGGATGTCCACGTTAGAGTCGGCGTGCGAGCCGCCGTTCAGGATGTTCATCATCGGCACCGGCAGCAGGTGCGCGTTGGGGCCGCCCAGGTAGCGGAAGAGCGGCAGGTCGGACGCCTCGGAGGCGGCGTGCGCGACGGCCAGGGAGACGCCGAGGATGGCGTTGGCGCCCAGCGAGCCCTTGTTGTCGGTGGCGTCCAGGTCGAACATGGCCTGGTCGATCAGGCGCTGCTCGGTGGCGTCGTAGCCGACCAGCTCCGGGCCGATCTGCTCGATGACGGCGAGGACGGCCTTCTCGACACCCTTGCCCAGGTAGCGGTTGGGGTCACCGTCGCGCAGCTCGATGGCCTCGAAGGCGCCGGTGGAGGCGCCGGACGGGACGGCGGCACGACCGGTGCTGCCGTCGTCGAGGCCGACCTCGACCTCGACCGTGGGGTTGCCTCGGGAGTCCAGGATTTCCCGGGCTACGACGACGTCGATGGACGGCACGAGCATCTCCTTCTTGGATGTGACGCTGGAAGTGCGGGGCGGCGGCCGTACGGCTGCGCCTTGCGACTAGAGCCTAACCGTCCCGGGGTCGCCGACCACCGACCGACCGTCTGGTGGGCGACGGGGACATGCAGACGGTACCCATTGTTCACCACCGGAACAAAGGGGTTCGCGGATGAGAGCTGACTGAAGTCCGGGAAAACGCAAGACCCCGCCCCGGCGCGAACGGGGGAAACGCGCCGGGGCGGGGTGCTCGGGGGGGGCGGGTGCCCGGGAGAACCGTGGGGGGAGCGGGCCCCTGGGCCGTTGGGGGTCGGTCACCGGGGGCGGGTTCTCGGGGCTTGCCGCGGGCGGGTCGGCAGGCGCCTCGAAGGGAGGTGCCTGCTCCCGTGGGGACGGGGCGAGTCCTCGGGGGTACGGCGAGGAGGGGCGCCGTACCCCTTCGGGTCGGACTACTTGAGGTGGAGCTGCTGGCCCGGGTAGATCAGGTCGGCGTTGTCGACGATGTCCTTGTTCAGGTCGAACAGCTTCTTCCAGCCGCCGGCCACGTGGTGCGCGGCGGCGATGGAGCTGAGGGTGTCGCCCTTGACCACCTTGTACTCGCCGTCACCCTTCTTGACCTTCTTGCCGGTCGGGGTGGTGACGGTCTTGCTCTTGCTCGTGGACGAGCCGGTGGAGGTGCCCGTGGACTTGGTCGGCGCCGGGGTGGTGCGCTCGGTGGAGCGCGTGGCGGCCTGCTGGTCCGTGGAGCGGGTGGCGGTGCTGTCCGACGACGAGGGGGTCGTCGAGCCGGAGCCGCTGTACGGGGTGCTGCTCAGACCCGTACCGCAGACCGGCCAGGCACCCTTGCCCTGCGCGGCGAGGACCTTCTCGGCGACGGTGATCTGCTGGGACTTGCTGGCCTGGTCGGCGGTCGACGCGTAGGCGGTGCCGCCGTACGCGGCCCAGGTCGAGGCGGAGAACTGGAGGCCGCCGTAGTAACCGTTGCCGGTGTTGATGGACCAGTTGCCGCCGGACTCGCACTGGGCGACCGCGTCCCACTGGGAGGCGGTGGCGGCGGAGGCGGTGCCGGTGGCCATCAGCGGCGCGGCCACGGCGGCACCGGTGACACCGGCGAGCGTGACGACGCGGACGGCCTTGGACGGACGACGGTGCTTGCCCTTGCCGGAAAACAGCATGGAACGATCCCCTCACCGACGCCTGCGAGGTGAGCTGTCGGGTTCGGGCCGGTTGAGTTGCCCGGCCACCCCTCCTCGTGGAGGCGTGGCTTCACCCCAAGCCGGTCCGGCATCAACTGCCGGGCCCGGCACTTACCTTGGGTCCCCCGCTCCTGCCTGCGGCGCGTGACGCGACGACTGTTCCCGGGCAGCCGCTGGCAGGATTCGGCGTTGCGGCCGCCGGGGCTCGTGGTGACGAGCGGCCTTGACCGTAGCCACGTGATCGACGGAATTTCAAAGACGATCAGGGCTTCTGAGACTCATCCCACACTTTCGCCAAATCGGACATTTAGCGATCAAGTAGGGCGTCAACTAGCCCTGGTCCGCGTCCGTTTCGTCACTGACTTTCAGGGTCTGACCGGCGGTGATGTGGTTCGGGTCGGCGCCCACGACCTTCTTGTTCGCGACGTAGAGCGCGTGCCATCCGCCGTCGACGTCGAGCGAGTCGGCGATGGCGCTCAGCGAGTCGCCCGCGCGGACGGTGTAGCTGCCCGGCTCGCGGGTGGCGTGCCGACCGGAGTTCGAGTCGTTCTGCCCGTTTGCCGTGCTTTCGTCCGCGTTGCCGCCGCGGTGGCGGCCGCCGGTGAGGGCCCCGGTGTCGACCAGGTTCCAAGAGCCGACGGTCTGCTGGGGGTTGTCCGGGGTGCCGGTGGACGGCGCGGGGGTCGCGGAGCCGTCGGCGGGCGCGGACGGCGTGGCCGGGACGGAGGGGTCCGCGGAAGACGGGTCGGACGGGTCCGGGCTGGGGGTGCCGGTCCCGGGCTTGCCGGTGTGCTTGCCCGGGTTCGGGCTCGCGTGCTTGCCGGTCTGCTTGCCGGAGCCGTGGGTCGGCGAGGAGGAGGGGTCGGTGGATCCCTTCCCGGAGCCGGTACCGGTGTCCGAACCCTTGCCGGTGCCGGTGCCGGTGCCGGTGCCGTCCTGGTCGCCGCCCTGCGTGCCCGCCGGGGCGGAGGGGTCGGGCAGTCCGGACGGGTCGGTCGTGTCGCCGCCCTGGTCGCCGCCGCCGTCGCCGACGCCCGGATCGACGCTCACCGAACCGGAGTTCGAGGTCAGTCCGGACAGCAGGGCGCAGGTGGCCCAGGGCGAGGTGCCCTTGTCCTTGAGGATCTTCTCGGCCACGGCGATCTGCTGCGAGCGGCTGGCCTGGTCGGCGGAGGAGGCGTACCGCGTGCCGCCGTACGCGACCCAGTCGTCCTGGGATATCTGGAGGCCGCCGTAGTACCCGTTGCCGGGGTCGGCGCTCCAGGCGCCGCCGCTCTCGCAGTTGGCGACCTTGTCCCAGGTGGTGCCGTCGGCCGCGTGGGCGCTCGCGGCGCCGAGCAGCGGGATGGCGATGGCGGAGCCGGTCACACCGGCCGCGACGAGGAGGGCCGGAGCCTGACGGGGGCGGCGGTGACGACCGTTCCCGGAGATCATGCGGAAGCCTTTCGTACGACGGCGGGGGCCGGCGCGGCGGGTGGTGCCGGGTCGCCGCGCTGAGGGGTGAAGGTAGCGGCACACGATCACTTGTCACAAGTTCATGCCGCGCGGATAACGCGAAGATCACAGGATTGAACGTCCGTCCCTCCGCTCCGTCACGTCCCGTTTCACCCGTCGGGCACGGCGGCGCCTCATCCTCGGGGCGCGGGGCTCCCGGAACCATGGAACCGACCTGATTCCGGGGGGCTGTTCACCCAGGAGGACACAAGATGCGGCACACCCGGTTGCACGGTGAGTCCGCGGAGTACCTCGCCGCCCGCGAGGAGCTGCGCCGCGCCGAGATCGAGCTGATGCGCGAGCGCGAACGGGTCGCGGCCCTGCGCCGGTCGCTGCCGCCGGGGGCCGAGGTCGACGACTATGTCCTCCTGGAGGGCCCCGCCGACCTGGACGCGGGCGACGCGCCGGAGCGCGAGGTTCGCCTGAGCGAACTGTTCACCGGGGGCCCGGAGCGGCCCCTGCTCGTCTACCACTTCATGTACGGCAAGCGGCAGACCGACCCCTGCCCGATGTGCACCCTGTGGATCGACGGCTTCGACGGCGTCGCCCGCCATGTCGCGCGCAACGCCGACCTGGTGGTGGTGGCCGCCGCCGACCTGCCCACCCTGCGCCGGCACGCCCGCGCCCGCGGCTGGTCCCGGCTGCGGCTGCTCAGTGCCGGGGACAGCACCTTCAAGTACGACCTGGGCAGCGAGGACGAAGACGGCGTCCAGGACTCGACGGTCTCGGTCTTCACCCGGGACGCGGACGGCACGGTCCGGCACTTCTACTCCGCGCACCCCCGGATGGCCGAGGACATCGACCAGCGCGGCATCGATCTCCTCAGCCCCGTGTGGCATCTGCTCGATCTGACCCCGGGCGGCCGGGGCGACTGGTTCGCGGGCCTGGACTACTGAGCGGGCGGGGTGAACTCCACCGGCAGGGTGCGCAGGCCCCGCATGATGAGCCCGCCGCGCCAGCGCAGCTCGTCCGGGTCGGCGGCGAGCCGCAGATCGGGCAGCCGGGTCAGCAGGGTGGCCAGCGCGGTCTGTCCCTCCAGGCGGGCGAGCGGGGCCCCCAGGCAGTAGTGGATGCCGTGTCCGTACCCGAGGTGCTGGTTGTCCCGGCGGCCGAGGTCCAGTGTGTCCGGGTCCTCGAACCGCTCCGGGTCCCGGTCGGCGGCGGCCAGCACGACGAGCACCGGGTCGCCGGGCGCGATCTCCTGCCCGCCGATGGTGAGCGGCTCGGTGGCGAACCGCCAGGTGGCCAGCTCCACCGGGCCGTCGTAGCGCAGCAGCTCCTCCACCCCGGTCGCCAGCAGCTCCTCGTCGCCGCGGGCGAGGGCCGCTTGCAGGCGGTGGCGCTGCTCGGGGTGGGTGAGCAGGGCGTAGGTGCCGTTGCCGATCAGATTGACGGTGGTCTCGAAGCCGGCGAACAGCAGGATGAAGGCCATCGCCGCGGCCTCGTTCTCGGTGAGGTGCTCGCCGTGGTCGGACGCGCGGATGAGGCCGGAGATCAGGTCCTCGCCGGGCGCGGGCTCGGCGGGCAGCGCCTCGCGCTTCTTGTGGATCAGCTCGGCGAGGTAGCCGCGCATCTTCTTCACCGACCGGGCGACACCGCCCCGGGGTCCTCCCCCGTGCCGGATCATCATGCCCGCCCAGTCCCGGAAGTCGTCCTGGTCCTCGCGCGGGACGCCGAGCAGGTCGCAGATGGCGTAAATAGGGAGGGGAAAGGCGAACTCGTGGATGAGGTCGGCCGAGCCGCGCTCGGCGAACCGGTCGATGAGGTCGTCGGTCAGCTCCTGCACCCGGTCCGCGAACTCGGCGACCCGGCGGGGCGTGAACGCCTTGCTGACCAGTCGGCGCAGCCGGGTGTGGTCCGGCGGGTCGATGTTCAGCAGATGCGTCATCAGCTCGGCCTTGCGCTCGCCGGGGATGCCGGTCTTGCCCCTGGCGTGCTCGGGCTCGTCGTGATGCGCCGGGTTCTTGCTGAGCCGCTGGTCCGCGAGCGCCTGCCGGGCATCCGCGTACCGCGTGACCAGCCATGCCTCCACCCCGCTGGGCAACCGGGTCCGCCGCACGGGCGCGTGCTCGCGCAGCCACGCGTACGCCGGGTAGGGATCGGCGGCGAACTCCCAGGTGAACAGCTCGGGAGCGGCGGGAACGGTGTCATCGGGGGGAAGCTGGTCGGTCACTCCTCGACGGTATCCGGCAGCCCCTCCGCCTTCCGTATCGCGTCCCGGTACGTCCGGGCCGCGGCGCGCAGGGCGGTCTCGGGGTCGGTGCCTGCGGCTTCGGCCCGGGCGGCGAGGGCGAGGAGGGTGTAGCCGATGTCGTCGCCCTCGGGGAGGGGGACGTCGAGACCGGCGACGCGGGCGCGGGAGGCGAGCTTGGCGGCGAGGGCGAGGCCGGGCTGGCCGAGGGGGATGCCCTCGGTGACCGAGGTGCGGCGCTTCTCCTCGGCCTTGGTGCGCAGCCAGTGCGCCTTGACGTCCTCGGGGGTCTCGGCCACCTCGTCGCCGAAGACATGGGGGTGGCGGTGGATGAGCTTGGCGACGATGCCGCCCGCCACGTCGTCGACGGAGAACGGTGTCTCGGGGTGCTCCTCGGCGATCCGGGAGTGGAAGACGACCTGGAGGAGGACGTCGCCCAGCTCCTCCCGCAGCTCCGCGCGGTCTCCGGCCTCGATCGCCTCGACCAGTTCGTACGCTTCCTCGATGCCGTACTTGGCCAGGCCCTCGTGGGTCTGCCGGGAGGACCAGGGGCATTCGACGCGGATGCGGTCCATGACCTGGACGAGGTCGAGCAGCCGGGCGCCGGGCAGATCGTACGAGGCGGGCAGCAGCTCCAGCTCGGGCATGCGGACCCGGCCGGAGCCGGCCAGCCGGGCCAGGCCGTCGGTGAGGGCGGGCTCCCCCTCGCCCGTGGCCACGACCACCACCGTGTGCCCGCCGGCGCAGGCGTCGATCAGCTCCTGCGCGGTGGGCGCCGCCTCGGACACCTCTATACCCGCCTCCCGCAGATATGGCAGCTGCGGGTGGGCGCCGTCCGCGCACAGCACGGCGTCCGCGGCGCGCAGCGCCCGCCACGCGGGCCAGGACAGCAGGCCGGGGGCGACGCGGTGGCTGGTGGTGAGGAGGACGATGCGGCCGGGGCCGGCGGCGGGGCTGGATGCGTTCACGATCCGAAAGTAACCCACCGCCGCGACGAGTGGATCCGGTTATCCACAGGGGCATCCGAGTCGTGTGATCGTACGACCTGCGCCGTCGCCGGTCCGTCTGTCTACGCCGTGACCGGGGCGCCGCCCGCCACCGCCGTGACCTCCCGCACCCACGGTGTCTTCGCGTCCACCCGGCTGCTCTTCTGCACGTCCCAGGTGCCGTAGCGCGGGTTGACGTCGATGTGCAGTTCCCCAGAGGCCTTGGACAGGGCCTTCCAGAAGGCGGGCTGGGTGGTGTCGGTGCCGAGCCGGGCCGCGAGCTTCTGTGCCTCCAGCTGGAGGCGGAGGTTCTCGTCCAGGTGCGCGGGGGCGATGCCGTACTTCTGGAGCCAGGTGGTCCGAAGGCCCTTGGAGCCGCCCGCCTGCTGCTCCAGGCTCGCGCGCAGCTGCTGCACCTCCTTGCGGGTGACCGAGACGCCCTCGTCCCGCGCGGCCCGGTGGATCACCCGGTCCAGGACCATGTTGTGCAGGGTGTCGCGGGTGAGGCTGCTGGTCTGGGCGAGCACCTGCTGGTACTGGCCCTGGTCGGGCACCGCGGCCCGCTGGGCCTCGCGGACCTCGCCGACCCGGTTCTCCAGCTGCGCGACGGTGATCCGCTGTCCGCCGACGACGGCGGCCGCGCCCGGGTGCGCTTCGCTTCCGCAGGCGGTCAGCAGGGGGGCCGCGGCGGCGATCGCGGCGGCGAGGACGAGCGCGGTGCGACGGCGGCGGTGCAAGGGGACCTCCAGGGGAGATTGCAAGGACAGGTGCGGCGCGCCAGCGCCTCCGCCAGGGGTGGTGGTCGGGCGGCGGGCGGGCGCACAAAGTCTTGCGGTGATCGATGGTAGGCAGTGGCACTGCTCCGGCCAACCCATTCGACCAACGATTCACCGCGACTTCGGGCACCGGCGCACCCCCGCGAGTTCGCCGGTCAGCCCGTGATCGCGACCGGCCCGTCCCACGCGTCGCGGTCCACGGTGAGGGTCACCCCGCCGTGCGCCTCCTTGCTGTTGACCATGTACTGGTGGCCGCGGCTGTGCCCGGTGTACTGCTTGGCGCCCCACGGCCAGTCCGTGGTCGTGGTGTTCTGCTTGTCGTACAGCGCGTACCAGAGGTTGCCCGGCAGATCCGTCTTGTCGGAGGCGGTGGCGATCGCCTTGGCGCTGGAGCTGGTGAAGCCGTAGAACCCGGCCCGGTACGTCTTGGCGTGCAACTGCTTGTCGAACGCGCGCACATACGTCAGTACGGCGGTGTTGCACGACGTGTTCGCGGTGTCGTACCCCTCCATGTCGAGGTAGATCGGGCTGCCCGCCTTCATGCCGAGGGCGGCGGCCTTGGCGACGGCGTCGTTGGCGTCCTGTGTGCCGAGGGTCGCGGCGTTGGAGGCGGTCATCTTCTCCGGGTTGGCGCCGGACTGGCAGGGCGGCTGGGCGCCGACGTAGAGCGGGACGAGCTTCCAGCCGAGGGAGCTGACGGACTTCACCCAGGACGCGGTGAGGTTGGGCTGGGCGCAGCCGCGGTTCTTGCCGCCCACGTAGACGGCGGCGGCGCCGTAGAAGCCGGTGTGCCATGCCTTCATGGTGGTCAGCGAGGGCGCGGTGCAGGCGTCGAACGCCCGCCCGGTGAAGGTCTTCTGGGCCGGCCAGGTGGTGGCGGCAATGGAGGTCTGCGCGGCGAGACCGGCCCCCGCGACGACGGCGGCGCCCGCCACCGCCCAGGTGATGTGTCTGCGCTTCTTGGACTGCCGGTGTCCGGCCATGGTGCCCACCCCTGATGGCTCTCTGTGCGATGTCCGTACGACGTCGGTGCGACGCCTGTGCCACGTCTGTGCCACGTCTGTGCGAATGGCTGAATGTGCCGGACGACTCTAGCCGCGTACCTGGCCCAGCCAGTGCAGGGTGCGGCGGATCTCGACGGCCATCGGGTGGCCGGGGCCGCCGAGGCGTTCCACGTCCAGCACCAGGCGGGCGAGGGTGTCGTGCGCGGCGGGCCGGTCGCCGAGGGCGAGCAGCAGATGGCCGATGCGCCGGCGGACCTCGTGGGCCTGCTGCGGATCGCCGGAGACGTACTGGTTCTCGTAGTACGGCAGCAGGGCGCGGTACTCGGCGAGGGCCGCCGCGGGATCGCCCAGCTGTTCGAGGCATTGCGCGGCGTCGTAGCGGAAGCGCAGGGACGCCGGGTCGGCCTGGCCGGCCTCGGCGGCGCGTTCGTCGGCGAGCCTGCGCAGTTCGGGCAGGGCGCGCCGGTACTGGCCGTCGTCCATGAGGGTCGCCGCGTACTGCTTGCGCAGGGTGCGCACCACCGGGGAGTGCTGGCCGTGCTGTTCGGCCGCGGCGGGCAGGATCGAGCCCAGGATGTCGACGGCCTGGGTGATCCGGCCCTCCCCCAGCAGCCGCTTGACCTCGTCGACGGCGGCGGCGACATCGGGCTTGCCGGTGGCCGGGGCCGCGGGTGCGGCGGGGGCCGGCCGGGGCGCGGGGGTGCGGGCGCGGCCGGGGCGCGGGGGTGCGGGCGCGGTCGGGCCAGGGGGCGTGCGGGCGCAGGAAGGGGCGCGTGGGGTCCAGGGGCGCTCCGCTGGGCATGCCGCGCGCGGGCAGCAGCGGCGCCAGCTGCTCGTACACCTCCTGCGCGGAGGCCGGCCGGTGCTGCGGGTCCTTGGCGAGCAGGCGCAGCACCAGGCTCTCCAGCGCCTCCGGGACCTCGGGGCGGATCCGGCGCACGGGCAGCGGCGGCTCGTACAGGTGCCGGTGCAGCACGCCGAGCGCGGTGGCGCCGGTGAACGGCACGTCGCCGCTGAGCAGTTCGTGCAGCAGCACCCCGAGCGCGTACAGGTCGGTGTACGGGCCGACCGCGCCGCCCATCGCCTGCTCGGGCGCCATGTAGGCGGGCGAGCCGATCGGGGAGCCGGTGTGGGTGAGCCGGGTGGTGTCGGTGTCCATGACGGAGGCCACGCCCAGGTCGAGCACCGTGACCAGGCCGTCCTGCTTGACCATCACATTGCGCGGCTTGAGGTCGCGGTGGACGATCGGCACGGCGTGCACGGCGCTGAGCACAGCGCACAGCTGCGCGGCCACCGCGACCGCCCACGGCCAGGGGTAGGGGTCGTGCTCGGCGAGGTGGTCGGCGAGGTCGGCGCCGTCCACGTACTGCATGACCAGGAACAGTTCCTCGCCCTCGCTGCCCGCGTCGTGCACGGTGACCAGGCCGGGGTGGTCGACCTGGGCGGTCACCCGGCACTCGCGCTCGAAGCGGCGGCGCAGCTCGTCGGCCTCCTGGCCCGCGACCTTGTCGGGGCGCAGCAGCTTCACGGCCACGCGCCGGTCGAGCCGCTGGTCGTACGCCGTCCACACCTGGCCCATGCCGCCCTGGCCGATGAGGGTGGAGAGTTCGTAGCGGCCGGCGACGAGACGTCCTGTCGCCACGGTCACCTTCCGCTTCCGTCCTCACGTCGGCCGTCGTGCTGCCCGTCGTGCTTGCGCAGATAGTCGCTGAGTTCGTCCAGCTCGGCCCGCACCTGGTCGATGCGCGCGGGGGCGGGGCGGTGCGGGGGCGGGGCGATGGGCGGCGGGCCGGGCACGGGGGTGTGCGGGGCCGTCGGGGGCGGGGTGGGCAGGCCGGAGAGGACGGGGGCGGCGGGCATGGCGGGTATGACGGGCGCGGCGTACGACGGAGCCGCCGGGCCCGGGTAGCCGTACGCCGGTGCCGACCGGGCCTCGAACTCCCGTGCCCGGCGCCCGTAATGCCGTATCTCCGCGACCAGGTAGTACGTGGTCACGGCGACCAGCGTGAGGAGCACCAGGGACATGCCGAGGGTGCCGCCGGTGCCCGACGCGTCCTCGGACGGGTCGTTGCCCACCAGGACGATGGCGGCGATGTCGATGAACAGCGCGGCCACGAACAGCCCCCAGTCCAGGGGCCTGCGGGTGACGGCGACCAGGCGCAACAGCATCGCCCAGGCCAGGAAGCCGATGCTGAGGAAGCCGACCGCCACGAACAGCACGCGCAGCAGGACCAGCACCGCGAGGTGCGGCGGCCTCTTGGCCGGCTGTCCGTGGCCGTGGCCCTGCATGGCTGCTCCTGTTGCCCGAAGTCCCTGGAACTGACGTGTGGATCGAGCATATGGCCCGGCGCCGACAACACCTCCGGGATGTATCAAACCGTTGTCAGGGATCAGTCGGGGGCGACGGTGCCGTCCGTCAGGCCGTCGTACATCCCGCGCACCAGATGGTCCCCGAGCCGGCTCGCGTGCCGCAGCGCCCGCTCGAAGTCGTCCAGGGCGTGGAACCGGGCGCCGTAGCGCCGCTGTTCCGCCAGCGGCAGCCGGGGCAGCTGGAGGCGGCGCACATCGAGCCGGGTGGCGGTGGAGGCGTAGCTGCTGGCCTGCCGGTTGTTGGCGGTGCCGCGCAGGAATCCGGCGAGGAACCAGGGGTCGAGCGCCGTGGGATCGGGGCGCAGGAGAACGAGGTTGCGCCCCAGGGCGGCGCCCGCCGTCGCCTCCTCGATCACGCGCGCCACGGAGCCGCCGCCGAGCACCGGTACGACGACGTCGCCCGGCTCGGTCAGCACGGCCTCCTCGTCGCTCTCGGGCAGCGTGCCCGAGGGCGCGGCCGCCGAAAGGACGTCGGTGTCGGTGAGTACGGGCAGGCGCGCGTGGCCGCCGTTGCCGCCGGTACGCATCACCAGGGCGCCGGCGCGCGCCAGTTCGCCGATGGTGGTGAGCGGCCAGCGCACGGGCGGCGCCGGGTCGGCGGCCGGTGGGGTGAGGTCGGTGGTCAGGCGCAGGGTCTCGCCGAGGCGTTCGCGCACCGCGGCGAGCTGCTCGGCGCCGTCGGCCACGGCGGGCGGCGGCAGATGGCGGGCGGGCGCCAGGTCCACGTCGTCGTCGAGGAGTTCGATGACCGGCACCGAACGGGCGAGGCCCGGCCGCTCCGCCAGCCGTCCCGCGCGGGTGAAGGCACGCCAGGCGTCCAGGACGGCCTCGCGCACCGCCGCCCAGTCCGGGCCGCCGCGCCCCTCCCCGGCGAACCGTCCGGTGTCCATGAGCAGCACCTGGGGGGAGGCCGGGTTCCGCTCGGGCCGGCGCAGCACCCAGACGTGCAGCGGGATGTTGTACGGCGGCGCCGCCCCGACCGGGAGCGCGAGCACCGCCCGTAGCGCGCCCCGGCGCAGCAGGTCGGCGCGGATCCGGCGCCCGGAGCGGCGGGAGGCGGCGGCCGGGGGCATCAGCAGGACGGCCGTGCCGCCGTCGGTGAGCCGGGCCAGGGCGTGCTGCACCCAGGCCAGCTCGGACTCGGTGCGGGCCGGGAAGCCGTACTCCCAGCGGGGGTCGTAGGCGAGTTCGTCGTGGCCCCAGTTGCGCTCGTTGAACGGCGGGTGGCACAGCACCACGTCGGCGCGCAGCTCCGGGAAGGCGTCGGCGCGCAGGGCGTCCCCGGCGGCGGCGCGCACACCGGCGCGCGAGTGCAGCGCGAGCCGCAGTGCGGTGAGCGCGGCGAGGTCGGGGGCGCTGTCCTGGGCGTGCAGCCACTGCTCGGGGCGGGTGTCCACGGCCCGCAGCAGGGCGCCGGTGCCGCAGGCCGGGTCCAGGACGGTACGGGCCGGACCGGCCAGGTCGGCCATGAGGGCGGCGAGTTCGGCCGGGGTGAGCGTGTACTGGCGGGGATTGGCGTCCAGATGCCGGCCCAGCAGGAACTCGAACGCCTGCCGCGCCCCCACCTCGGCGGCGAGTTCGGCGGCGCCGCGCAGGAGGGGGACGGAGGGCAGGAGGGGGGCGGAGGGCAGGAGGGGGGCGGAGGGCAGGAGCGGGGGCGGGGTGTCCGGGGTGGCGGAGGAGTCGGGGACGTTCACACCGGGGTTCGTCGGCGCGGTGTTCACACCCGGGGCCTTCGATCCCCTGTCCGCCGCCTGGGAGTCGTTCGACGTGTTCACATCACCGGGCGCCCCGACCCCGGGCATCAGCACTCCCGCCAGCTCGCCGAGCCGGGGGGGCAGCACCTGTGCCAGCGCGCCGGGCAGCAGCCGGGCCAGCCGCTCGTCGGGGCCCGTGCTCGCCGCCAGCCAGAGGGTGGAGCGCTCATGGATCAGCAGCAGCGCGCACCCGGCGTGCACCAGCGCGGTGAGCGGGCCCTCGGGATGCCCCGCGAGCTGCTGCCAGACCCTTTCGCGCAACGGGACTTCGGCGAGTTTCCCCTGCTTGCGCAGCCACGCCTCGACCTCGGCGAGCGCGAAGGAGGGGCTGGTCTCGGTACCTCCGACCGGCTTGGGGAAATCGGCGTGCCGACGGCGCCAGTTGCTGACGGCGGCCCGGCCCACTCCGGCGAGCCGCGCGATACCGGCCGCGGTCACCTCTGTCGCCTGATCCTGCACCGGCCCCGCTCCCCTCGTCCCGTTTGTGCCGAGCATACCGGCGTACACAAGATCCCTTCATTCACGGCGTGTTCATTGCGGAACCCTGTGAACCATGTTGACTCGGTTCACAGGCTCTGCTGTTATTGACCCAGCGAACGCTCATCCGTTCGGCATTCCACCAGCCCTGAAGGACTGTCATGCGTCTCTCGTCCCGTGCCGCCACGCTGCTCGCCGTCGCCGCGGCCCTGCCCCTGGCCCTCACCGCCTGCTCCACCGGCTCCACGGACGCCTCCGCCCCGAGCGCGAAGCAGACCAGGGCGAAGGACCCGAACGCCGGCCTGCTCACGGGTACGCGGCTGACGAAGCTGCTGGCCCCCGCCTCCGCCTTCCCGGCCGGTTACACCGTCGAGGACGACAACACCGCCGACAGCGGCGCGAAGCTGCTCTCCCCGTCCGCCCGGAAGACCACGAAGCCGGACTGCGTCAACCTGGAGAGCACGTCCTGGATCCAGGTGACCGGTTACGAGAACAGCGCCTCGTTCGCGCAGAACGACTACGTGAACGCGCAGAAGACCGAGGAGATCGCCCAGGAGATCGACGAGTTCCCGCTCACCCAGGGGAAGGACGTGATGAAGCGGTTCGCGACCGTCGCCGCCCAGTGCGCCACGTACACGGACACCGACGCGCACGCCAAGGTGAAGGTCACCGGCAAGGCCGTCGCCGGGCTCGGCGACGAGGCGTACACGATGACGCTGACGAGCGGCCGTTGGCAGAACGGCACCACCCTCGTCGCGGCCCGCTCCGGCTCCTCCGTCGTCACCGTGCTGTCCACGGCGGGCACCGACAACGGGGCCGCTTCCGCGAAGAAGCTGACGACGACGCTCCTCGCCGGTCTGAAGAAGTAGCCCGCCCGCCGTCCTCCGTCCCGTCCTCCTGGAAGGGTGCCAATGCGAAGGGTGCCGATGCGAAGGGTGCCGATGCCTCTCCGTCCCGCCGGTCCTGCACCCTCCGGGCCGGCCGCGGGGCGCGGCGCGCCGGGCGCCTCCCTGCGTGCCGCGCTCGCCCTCGGGCTGCTGCTCGGGTTCTATCTGCTGGCCCTGTCGCTGCTCGTCGCCGTGGCGGCTCTGGACGTCGTGCTGGTCCGGGGCACGTTCACCGTCGCCACCGTCGAGGGCTGCCTCGGCTCGCTGGCCGTCGCCTGGTGCGTGCTGCGGGTCGTCGTGCTCAGCCGACGGCCCGAGGAGGGGCGGGAGGGGCCGCCCGGGCTCTCGCTGACGCCGGGGGAACAGCCGGAACTGTGGGAGCGCGTACGGCGGCTGGCCGAGCGGGTGGGCACCCGGCCGCCCGCGGAGATACGGATCGTCCCGGGCGCCGTCGCCATGGTGCGGGAGGACGCCCGGTGGCTCGGCCTTGTCCCGGGCGAGCGGCGGCTCTTCCTCGGCGTGGCCCTGCTGCTGGGTCTGCCCGAGGCCGAACTGTCCGCCGTCCTCGGGCACGAGCTGGGCCATTACGCCCACCACGACACCCGGTTGGGCCATCTGGTGGCGGCGCTGCGCGGCCGACTGGCGCACACCGTCGGCACGCTGACGGAGCGGGCCGCGCGCGAGGAGGCGCAGGAGCGGGCGGAGTTCGCCGCGAAGGCCGCCCGGCGCCGCGCGGAGGGCAGGCCGCCACCGCTGAAGCGGGGCCGTACGCGAGGGCCCGACCACTACCTGACGCTCGTCTTCACCGCGTACACGAGGCTGTGCCTGCGCCTGACCGAGGCGGTCAGCCGTCGCCAGGAGTACGCGGCCGACCTGGTCGCGGCCGAGATCGCCGGGCCCGCCACCACGGCCGCCGCCCTGCGCCGCGTCCCCGCGCTGGAAGCGGCCGACGAGCTCTATCTCAACCACTACGCCCTGATGGGCTGGGACGCCGGACTGCTGCCTCCCGAAGGGCAGTTCTACGGCGGGTTCGCCCTGCTGCTCGCGGACGACACCCGCCGGGCGCAGCTGACGGCTCTGGCGCGCGAACCGCTGCCTCAGGAGCCCGGCGAGGACCGGTCCCCGTACGCCTCCCATCCACCCACGGCCGACCGGATCAGGGCGCTGGAGTCGCTCCCCGACGACGGCCGGGCCCCCGCCCTCCCGCGCCGTCCGGCCGCCGCCCTGCTCCGGACGCCGGACCGGCTCCTGGCCGACCTGGAACAGGCCACCCTGAGCACGGAAGCGCTGTCCAGACACCGGGTCCCCTGGTCCGAACTCCCCTGGCGGACACGCCGGGAGGCCTTCGCGCGGGAGGCGGCACCGCTGCTCGCGGCCATGGCCGGGCCGACCGGTGCCCCGGCCGCCCCCGGCGCCAGCGCACTGGGCCACCTGCTCGACCTGCTCGACCTGCTCGATCAGGGCCTGCTGGACGAGCTGGCCGCCCGGCTGCCGCGGTCCGGGCAGGCCGCCCGCAGCAGCGGGCGGGCGGCGCGCGAGTTCGCCCGTACGGCCTTCCGCTCGGCCCTGCGCCAACTGGCGCTGGGCGCCGCGCTGGAGACGGGGCTGTGCCGGTGGGAGCTGTGCTGGGCGGGGCCCCCGGTGCGGCAGTCGGCGCCCGCGTGGTTCACCGAGGACCTGCCGACGGCGCTGGACCGGGCGGTCGCCGAACCGGCCGTGACCGCGCCCCTGCGTACCCTGCTGCTGCGCGGCGGCGCCCATGGACCGCTCGACGGCACCGGGCGGGCACCCCACACCCTGGCCTGACGGCCGCTCGCCCGCCCTCCCCGGGCACCTCCCCGAGGCGGCCCCGACCACCCGAAAGACCCCGTTCATGAACGTCCTGATCGACATAGCCGGTGTCGGCGTCCTCGCCTACGCGGCCGTCACCATCCCGCGCAACATCCGCAAGGCGCGCGCCCAGAAGGCCGAGGAGAAGGCCAAGGCGCCGGTCACCATCAACGCGGCCGCCTACGGTCTGGTGCCCGCCGCACAGCTCGACAAGCGGTACGCGGGCCCCGATCCCGAGGCCGACGCGGTGGCCGCGGCCGCGCTCGCCGGTGACTGGCGGCGGGCCGCCGGTTACCTCGCGGACGCGGGCCGCGACTGGGATCTGCGCTGGTACCGGCTCGGCATCCTTGTGTACGCCGCCGCCGAGGACGACACCTGGGTCAAGGCGTGGCGGACCGAGTACCCCGACGACCCGTCCGCCGCGCTCGTACACGCCGACGCGCTCATCGTGCTCGCGGGCAGGGTCCGCGGCGCGAAGCTGGCGAAGCACACCACGGCCGAGCAGTTCGAGGGCTTTCACCGGCTGCTGGCCGAGGCACTGCCCGCCTGCCAGGAGGCCGCGCGGATGGCGCCCGAGGACCCCTGCCCCTGGATCGCGCAGCTCAGCATCGCCCGAGGGCTCGGCTGGTCGCACGAGGACTTCAGGGCGCTGTGGGGCGAGATCACCGCGCGCGCCCCGCACCACTTCGGCGCCCACGTCAAAGCCCTGCAGTACTGGTGTGCCAAGTGGCGCGGCTCGCACGAACTGATGTACGCGTTCGCCGAGCAGGCCGCGGCCGCCGCCCCGCCCGGCAGCCTGCTGCCCGTGCTGCGCCTGTACGCGTTGTTCGAGCACGCCTGCCGGGAGGCCAAGGGGCCGGTGTACGACCAGCCGTTCGTGGACTCGGCCATCGACGCCACCCTGGACGCCGTGGCCCGGGTCCCGGCCGGACACCACCGGCTGCCGCTGGTACGGCATCTGCTGGCCAAGATGCTGTTCGAGAGGAAGCGGTACGCGGAGGCGGTGGAGCAGTTCCGGGCGGTCGGCGAATACGTCGGCAGCGTGCCGTGGACGTACTCCGGCGACCCGGTGAAGGCGTTCGTGCACGCCCGCACCAACACCTTCGTCGGCTGGGAGAAGGCGGGCCGCCCGGCCCCGCCGTCGCGTGTGCGCTGACGGCGGGGGCGCCCCTCGGCCGGGGACCTAGCGCGCCTTGAAGCGCGCGGGGGCCTCGGTCGGGTTGCCGCCGGAGGGCAGCTTCTGGTTCGGGCAGGCGGTGAGGACCTTCTCCATCGCCGCCTGCTCACCGGAGGTGACCCACAGGCCGTACTTCTTCTTCACCGCCACCTGCGTCGCCACGTACGAGCAGCGGTAGTCCTTGTCCGGCGGCAGCCAGGTGGCCGCGTCGCCGTCGCCCTTGCCGCGGTTGGCGCTCGCGTCGACCGCGATGAGGTTGAGCGGGTCGTTGGCCAGCGCGATCCGCTTGTTCGCGTCCCAGTACTTGGCGCCCTTCTGCCAGGCGTCCGAGAGGGCGACGACATGGTCGATGTCCACCTTGCTGGCGCCGCGCCGGTAGGTGATGTCCTTGCCCGAGTACGGGTCCGGGTCCAGCAGCCCGTAGGTGACCTTGCAGGTGCCACCGGTGAACTTGACGTCCTTCAGGTCGCGTTTGAGGATGTCGTCCCGGGTGTCGCAGGAGTTGGAGTCCGTGTCCGCCCACGCGCTGCCGAACCGCTCCCGGGAGTAACCGGTCTTCGGGGCGCGGCCCTTGACGGGCAGCGCTTTCGCGGCGGTCAGTACGACGCCGCCGCCGCTCTTCGGTTCGGGGCCCGAAGCCCCCTTGTCCTGACCCGACTTGCAGCCGGTCGCGGCGGCCAGTACGACCACCGCACAGACCGTCGCACTCTTCAGACGCGTCATGCCACGCCCCCCTTGCTCGCCCTGTGGGTCCGCCCTCGGAAGCGGGGCGGATCGTTCCACCCCTTACGGTAACTGCCCGCTTCGGAGCGGCAGATGGGTCCCAAAGGGAGGATTCAGGGGCAAGCGGGGCGTGAGGTGGGGCACACGGCGGCCGTAGAACGGCGCACGGACCGTTCGTCCGTGCGCCGGCTCACTCCCGGGGTGGGATCGGGGTCGGACCGGGGTCGGACCGGGGTCGATCAGGATCAGGACCCCAGCACCGAGGCGAGGAACTCCCCGACCCACGCGAGCAGTTCGCGCCCGACCAGCGGCTTGCCGCCCACCTTCGCGGTCTTCGGGCGGGGCACCAGCACCTGGTGCACGGCCGGCTTGATGACCGTACCGGGGTACAGCCGCTTGAGGCGCAGCTCCTGCGACTCGCGCAGCTCGACGGGCGCGAAGCGGATGTTGGTGCCCTGAAGGACGATCTCGCCGACCCCGCAGGCCCGCGCGAGCATCCGCAGCCCGGCCACCAGCAGCAGGTTCTCCACCGGCTCGGGCAGCTTGCCGTAGCGGTCGGTGAGTTCCTCGCGGACGGCCTTGATGTCCTCCTCCGAGTTGGCGGAGGCGATGGCGCGGTAGGCCTGGAGGCGCAGCCGCTCGCCGGGCGCGTAGTCGTGCGGGACGTGCGCGTCGACGGGCAGCTCGATCTTGACCTCCAGCGGAGCCTCCTCCGCACCTCCCGCCGAAGGCTCCCCGCTCTCCAGCTGCCGCCGGTAGTCCGCGACCGCCTCCCCCACCATGCGCATGTACAGGTCGAAGCCGACGCCCGCGATGTGCCCGGACTGCTCGCCGCCGAGCAGATTGCCGGCGCCGCGGATCTCCAGGTCCTTCATGGCCACGTACATGCCCGCGCCCATCTCGGTGTGCTGGGCGATGGTCGCGAGCCGCTCATGGGCGGTCTCGGTGAGCGGCTTCTCCGGCGGGTACAGGAAGTACGCGTACCCGCGCTCGCGGCCACGCCCGACCCGGCCGCGCAGCTGGTGCAGCTGGGAGAGGCCGAAGGTGTCGCCGCGCTCCACGATCAGGGTGTTGGCGTTGGAGATGTCGATGCCGGACTCCACGATGGTGGTGGAGACCAGCACATCGAACTTCTTCTCCCAGAAGTCGACCACGACCTGCTCCAGGGCCGCCTCCGACATCTGTCCGTGCGCGGTGGCGATACGGGCCTCGGGCACGATGTCGCGCAGCCGGGCCGCCGCGCGGTCGATGGACTCGACCCGGTTGTGGATGTAGAAGACCTGGCCCTCGCGCAGCAGTTCACGCCGGATGGCGGCGCCGATCTGCTTCTCCTCGTACGGCCCCACGAAGGTGAGCACCGGGTGGCGCTCCTCGGGCGGGGTGGTGATGGTCGACATCTCGCGGATGCCGGTGACCGCCATCTCCAGGGTGCGCGGGATGGGGGTGGCGGACATGGTGAGCACGTCCACATTGGCGCGCAGCTTCTTCAGCTGCTCCTTGTGCTCGACGCCGAAGCGCTGCTCCTCGTCCACGATGACCAGGCCCAGGTCCTTGAACTTGGTCTCGGAGGAGAACAGCCGGTGGGTGCCGATGACGACGTCCACCGCGCCCTCGCGCAGCCCCTCCAGGACGGCCTTGGCCTCGGTGTCGGTCTGGAACCGGGACAGCGCCTTCACGCTCACCGGGAACTGTCCGTACCGCTCGGAGAACGTCCCGAAGTGCTGCTGCACCAGCAGCGTCGTCGGCACCAGGACCGCGACCTGCTTGCCGTCCTGTACGGCCTTGAAGGCGGCCCGCACCGCGATCTCGGTCTTTCCGTAGCCGACGTCGCCGCAGACCAGGCGGTCCATCGGGACCGTCTTCTCCATGTCGTCCTTGACCTCGGCGATGGTGGTGA
The DNA here is from genome assembly GCF_049222185.1 of Streptomyces sp. LaBMicrA B280. Classification (NCBI taxonomy): domain Bacteria; kingdom Bacillati; phylum Actinomycetota; class Actinomycetes; order Kitasatosporales; family Streptomycetaceae; genus Streptomyces; species Streptomyces sp. LaBMicrA B280. Next base: position 101,234 of record NZ_JBMJCT010000011.1, read on the forward strand.
GCTGGTCCGGGGTCTCGGCGTAGGGGAAGGCGTCCTCCAGCTCGCGCTGCCAGGGCGTGTCGGCGCCGAAGGCATGGCCGGGGGCGGCCATCCGGGCGCTGTAGAGCCTGATCAGGTCGGCCGCGATCTCCTTGACGGCCTTCTTGGCGCGCGCCTTGGTCTTCGTCCAGTCGGCGCCGCCCAGGCGGTGCAGGGTGGGTGCCTCGCCGCCGACGTACTTGGTGATCTGCTCCAGCTGGTCGGTGGGGATGTAGAGGCGGTCGCCGGGCTGGCCGCGCTTGGCGGGCGCGTACTCCACGACCAGGTACTCGCGGGTGGCGCCCTGCACGGTGCGCTGCACCATCTCGATGTACCGGCCCACGCCGTGCTGTTCGTGGACGATGTAGTCGCCCGGCTCCAGGGTGAGCGGGTCGATGGTCTTGCGGCGGCGGGCCGGCATCCGGGCGCCCTCGCGGCTCGCGGTGCGCTGCCCGGACAGATCGGTCTCGGTGAGCACGGCGAGCTTGAGCCCGGGGTCCACCAGGCCGTACTCGATCGAGCCGCAGGAGACATGCACGACGGAGGGGCTCAGCTCGCCGAGGTCGGTGTCCAGGCGGGCGGCGATGCCCTCGCCGCCGAGCACCTCGACGGTGCGGGAGGCCGGGCCGTGGCCCTCGGTGACGAACACCGTGCGCCAGCCGTCGGCGAGCCAGCCCTTGGTGTCGGCGAGCGCCCTGGCGGTGTCGCCGCGGTAGGTGTCGGGCGCGTGCATGCCCAGCTTCAGGGTGCCGGCGTCCAGCTCCTCGTCGGCGGCGAAGGGCGAGACGGACCACCACATCATGTCCAGCTCGCGCGCCCGGTCACGGACATCGGCGATGGACCACAGGGAGGCCGCGCCGACATCGATCGGGGCCTCGCCGCCGCCCGCGGTGGCCGCCCAGGACGCCTGGAGGAACTCCTGGCTGGTGGCCACCAGGTCGGCGGCGCGGGTACGGACCCGCTCCGGGTCGCAGACCACGGCCATCGACCCCTGGGGCAGCACGTCCAGGAGCAGCTCCATGTCGTCGACCAGGACCGGGGCGAGGGACTCCATGCCCTCGACCGCGATGCCCTCGGCGATCTTGTTCAGGAGTTCGCCCAGCTCCGGGTGCTCCTCGGCGAGCAGCCGCGCGCGCTCGCGCACCTGGTCGGTGAGCAGCAGCTCGCGGCAGGGCGGCGCCCACAGTCCGTGCTCGGCGACCTCCAGGGAGCGCTGGTCGGCGACCTTGAAGTAGCGGATCTCCTCGACGTCGTCGCCCCAGAACTCGATGCGCAGGGGGTGTTCCTCGGTGGGCGGGAACACATCCAGGATGCCGCCGCGCACCGCGAACTCGCCGCGCTTCTCCACCAGCTCCACGCGCGCGTACGCCGCCGCCGCGAGGGCGTGGACGATCTCGTTCAGATCGGCGTTCTGACCGGTGCGCAGGGCCACCGGCTCCAGGTCGCCGAGGCCCTTGACCTGCGGCTGGAGCACGGATCGCACGGGGGCGACGACGACGGAGACCGGGCCGGTCTCGGGGTCGTCGGCGCGGGGGTGGGCGAGGCGGCGCAGCACGGCGAGGCGCCGGCCGACGGTGTCGCTGCGGGGGCTGAGGCGTTCGTGCGGCAGCGTCTCCCAGGAGGGGTACTCCACGACGCCCTCGGCGGGCAGCAGCGAGCGCAGCGCCGCGGCCAGGTCCTCCGCCTCGCGGCCGGTCGCGGTGACCGCGAGGACCGTACGGCCGGATTCGCGGGCGAGACCGGCGAGGGCGAGGGGGCGGGCGGCCGGGGGGCCGACGAGGTCGACGTGCATACGGTTGCCGTCCGCGGCCGCCGTGATCGCTTCCGCGAGGGCGGGGTCCTTGACGATGGCGTCGAGCAGACCGTGCAGGCTCATGGGGCTTTCCGTCCAGGGTGGGCAACGCAAGCAGCCCGGCGCGGGGCGCGACCGGGGGTGTCCAGCGTACGACGCCGTCGGCTCGGCCGTCGGAGCCTGTGGACAAGTGACCCCGCGCTGCCGTCACCGCACCGCGTTCCCGAAAAAACGAAAAACAGCGAACGGCAAAACCCGGTACCGAGAAGTCCCCCAAGACTCCTCGGTACCGGGTGCTCCCCCCGCAACCCCCGTATGCGGTGGTCGTCGGCCGAGCCAGCGGCTAGTCCGTGGCGATGGCGTTCAGGATGTTCATACGGCCCGCGCGGAAGGCCGGGACGAGGGCGGCGAAGAGGCCCACGAAGGCGGAGCCGATGAAGACGCCGATGATCGTCGGCCAGGGGATGTCCAGGACGTTCAGCCCCTGGAGGGCGAGGAGCCGCTGGGCGGTCGCGCCCCAGCCCATGCCCAGGCCGAGGCCCAGCAGCGCGCCGAAGACGGCGATCACCACGGACTCCAGGCGGATCATGCGCCGCAGCTGGCGGCGGGAGAGACCGATGGCCCGCATCAGGCCGATCTCCCGGGTCCGCTCCACCACCGACAGGGCCAGGGTGTTCACCACGCCGAGGACCGCGACGATGATCGCCAGGGCCAGCAGGCCGTAGATCATGTTGAGGAGCTGGCCTATCTGGTCCTTGAGCACCTTCTTGTAGTCGGTCTGGTCGCGCACGGTCAGTGCCGGGTCGGCGCTCAGCGTCCGCTTCAGCGACGCGTAGGCGGCGGCCTGCTGCCCGTCCTTGGCGGTGGCGAAGACCAGCTGGTCCAGCGGCATCCTGCTCGCCGGAACATACTTCGCGGCGGTCGCGATGGACGCGTACATCGCGCCCTTGTCGATCACGACGTCGTCGCTGGTGATGGCGCGGACCGTCAGCTTGGCGGCCCGGCCGTCCTTGAAGCCGACCGTGACGGCGGAACCGAGCCTGATGCCGTGCTCCTTGGCGAAGCCCTCGAAGACGGACATGGAGTTCGGCCGGTAGGCGTCGGCGAGGTCACCGGCGACCGTCTTGGTCCGCAGGTCCTTCGCGTACGTGGCGTCGGCTGCGTTGATCGTCTCGTTCTTGGAGACCTTGCCGTCGGGCGTGCTCAGCGTGGCGTCGAGCAGCTTGTACTCGGTGACCCGTTCGAGGCCGGGCGTGGCCTTGATCTGCTGGACCATCTGCGGCTTGACGAAGGTGAACTCCTGGTCGCCCTGGATGATGAAGTCCGCGCCGACGGTCTTGTCCAGCTGGTCGGTGGCCGAGGCCACCATCGAGGAGCCGACCACCGACAGGCAGGCCACCAGGGCGAGGCCGATCATCAGGGCGGCGCCGGTGGCACCGGTGCGGCGCGGGTTGCGCAGCGCGTTGCGCTCCGCCATCCGGCCGACCGGGCCGAAGACCCGCAGGATGATCGCGCCGAGGACGCGGACCACACCGCCCGCGAGCAGCGGGCCGATCACCACGAAGCCGACCAGGGTGAGCAGCACGCCGATGCCCAGCAGGCCCGAGCCGGACGTGGCCTTGTCGGCGGTCCCCGCGGCGTACAGGCTCCAGCCGCCGGCGCCGGTGAGCACCAGACCGAGCACGGCACGCACGGCACCGGCCCTGGCGTCGATCGGGGCACCGGAGTCGCGCAGGGCGGCCATCGGGGAGACCTTGCCGGCCCGGCGGGCGGGCAGATAGGCCGCGAGGACGGTGACCACGACACCCAGCAGCAGACCGAGCGCGGGCGTGGTCCAGGCGATCGTCAGGTCGTCCGTGGACAGCTCCATGCCCATGCCGCTCATGAGCTTCATCAGGCCGACCGCGATGCCGACGCCCGCGCCGACGCCGAGCACGGAGCCGATCACACCGAGCAGCAGCGCCTCGATCAGCACGGACCGGTTGACCTGCTTGCGGGAGGAGCCGATGGCCCGCATCAGGCCGATCTCGCGGGTGCGCTGGGCGACCAGCATGGAGAAGGTGTTGATGATCAGGAAGATGCCGACCAGGAAGGCGATACCGGCGAAGCCGAGCATCGCGTACTTCATGACGTTCAGGAAGCTCTCGACGCTCTTCTGGTTGGCGTCGGCGACCTCCTTGGCGGTGCGCACCTTGTAGCCGTGGCCGAGGGCGGCCGTCACGTCCTTCTTCAGCTGGTCGTCCGTCACGCCCTTGGCGGCGGTGACATCGACGTCCGTGTAGACACCGGTGCGCCCGATCAGGGTCTGCTGGGCGGTCCTGGTGTCCAGGTAGAAGATGGCCGCCCCGGGGTTGGTCACCTTGAAGGCGGCGATGCCGGACACGCGGGCGTGGTGCGTGCCCACGACCGAGATCATGCCGATGTCGTCGCCCAGCTTCAGATGGTGCTTGGCGGCGGTGTCCTTGTCGACCATCACCTGGTCCGGGCCCTTGGGGGCCGTGCCGGTGGTGATCTCCATGGTGCGGGCGTCGTTGCCGTTCCAGCTGCCCACGATGGTCGGGGCGCCGCTGGTCGGCGACAGCTTGTCCTTCTTGGCGTCGATCACGGTCACCGAGGTGGAGAACACCGTGCCCTCGGCCGACCGCACGCCCCGCGTCCCGCGGACGGTGGAGACGACGGAGGCCGGCATCACCGGCGGTTTACCGGTGCGGGAGGTGGTCAGGCTGGTGTCGGAGGAGCCCTGGGCGCTGACCGTGACGTCCGAGGCGGTCGCCTGGAACAGCTTGTCGAAGGTGGTGTTCATGGTGTCCGTGAACACCAGGGTGCCGCAGACGAAGGCGACCGACAGCAGGACCGCAACCGCCGAGAGCGCCATGCGGCCCTTGTGCGCGAAGAAGTTGCGCAGGGAGGTTCTGAGCACGGTCATGACGTACGTCCCCGGGCGTCGAAGTCCTTCATGCGGTCCAGGACCTGATCGGCCGTCGGCTGGTACATCTCGTCCACGATCCGGCCGTCGGCCAGATACAGCACCCGGTCCGCGTACGAGGCGGCGACCGGGTCGTGGGTCACCATGACGATGGTCTGGCCGAGTTCGTCCACCGAGCGGCGCAGAAAGCCCAGCACCTCGGCGCCCGCCCGCGAGTCCAGGTTTCCGGTCGGCTCGTCACCGAAGATGATCTCCGGCCGGGCGGCGAGCGCGCGGGCCACGGCGACGCGCTGCTGCTGACCGCCGGACAGCTGGGTCGGCCGGTGCTTGAGCCGCCCGGCGAGGCCGACGGTCTCCACGACCCGGTCCAGCCAGGCCCGGTCGGGCTTGCGGCCGGCTATGTCCATCGGCAGCGTGATGTTCTCCAGGGCGTTAAGCGTCGGGAGCAGGTTGAACGCCTGGAAGATGAAGCCGATCCGGTCCCGGCGCAGCTGGGTGAGCTTCTTGTCCTTCAGGCCGGTGATCTCGGTCTCGGCCAGATGGATCTGACCGCTCGTCACGGTGTCCAGGCCCGCGAGGCAGTGCATCAGCGTGGACTTGCCGGACCCCGAGGGGCCCATGATCGCGGTGAACCGGCCCTTGGTGATGTCCACGTCGACGTGGTCCAGGGCGACGACACGGGTCTCCCCGGATCCGTACGCCTTCACGACCTGCCGCGCCCGCGCGGCAACGGCCGTCAGCCCTCCAGTGCCCCCGTGCCTGGGAATGGTCACAGCCGTTGTCACGGTATGTCTCCTATATCGGTCGGCAGGTGCGTGTGCGATGCCCCGGTGTTCCGGTGCACGCGGGTTCCGGCCATGTCCCTACGCGGTGCTGTCCGCGTCGAGCGTGGTCCCGGCCACATCGATGAGTCTCGCGTCCGGCGAGGGTGCGGCGCGCTGGTGCGGAGCCCCCTCTTCAGCAGGGGGAAAACCCCACCCCTCCGGTCGGGACGGCCGCCCCCCAGCGGCGTAAAGCCAGCTTAAGGAACGCCCCCGCCCCAGCTCGTCCTCCGCCGGGACGAGCCCTCCCCGACCCCTTCTACGGAGATACCCCTAGGGGTCCCCCACCCACGGGTGGACCCGCTCTCAGGGTTCCTCTCCACCCCGGGGCAGGGCGGTCTCCACCCCGGGGCGGGACCGTCTCCGCCCCGGAGCGAGGATGTCTTTGCCGCCCGGTCGCTACTCCACGACCGCCTGACCGGTCAGCGCCGTCAGCTTGCTGCGCACATGGTCCATGTGGGCCTGCACGTCGTCCCAGGTCGCGCTGTGTCCGCGCAGGATCCGCTCCGTCTCCTGGGCGATGCGGTCGGCGCGGGCGTGGGCCTCGGCGACGATCGTGGCCGCGCGGGCGTGCGCCTCCTCCTCGCACCGGCGCCCGTACTCCTCCGCCGCCTCCACGGCCCGTTCCGCGGCGGCCACTTCCTCCTCCGCGCGGGCCACCAGCCCGGCCTCGCGCGCGCCTTGGGCCGCCGCCTCCCCGGTCTCCGCGCGCTCGGCACCGGCCCAGTGCTCGGCCTGCTGCCGGGACCGCTCGGCGAGCAGGTCGGCCGTGCGCCGCCGTACCTCGCGCAGCGCCTCCAGGGACTCCTTGCGGTCCTCCTTCACCGCGCGCCGCGCGCCGACCCGGAGATCGTCGGCCTCCGCACGGGCGGCGAGCAGCAGTTGGCGGGCACGTTCGTCGGCCTCCGCGCGCAGCGCGTCCGCGTCCTCCTGCGCGGCCAGGCGCACGCCCTCCGCGTCCGCCACCGCCCGCGCGACCCGCTCACGCGCCTCGCACCGCGCACGCTCCCGCAGTTGCCGCGCCTCCTCCAGCGCGAGCTGGAACAGCCGGCGGGCGCCGTCGTCGAGCGTGTCGTACTCCTGCGGCCGGAGCCGGGAAACCACCTCGCGCAGCCGCGCCGCCTCCGCCGCCATGTCCTTGGCCAGCACGGTCAGCCGCGCGGCACGCTCCCACGCGGCGTCCCGGTCCCCGGACAGCGCCTCCAGGTACGCCTCGACCTGCTCGGGGCGGTACCCGCGCCCCCGGCCGGTCGCGAAGCCGTCCGGCGGCATCCATGCGCAGCTCACTCGGGAACCCCTCTCCGACGGACATGCACGACAGCAAGAGTTCGCGCACATCGTGACGGATATGTCACGGGCGGAGTGCCGCGATTCACCGTCCCCGGGGTGTTCCCGCGGTCCTGGCTACAGCAGCCCGTCCCACATCTGCTCCAGCAGCACCGACCACCAGCTCTCCGGCGAACCCAGCGCCGCCGGGTCCAACGCGGCCAGCTGCGCCTGGAAATCGACGGTCCAACGGCCCGCCTGCTCCTGGTTCAGCCCGTACCGCAGCCGCCACATCCGGCCCAGCAGCGCCAGGCAGCGCACGAACTCCGGCAGCCCGGTGTTCACGAACTGCGGCGGCACCGGCGCACCACCCGGACCGGCCTCCACCGGCACGGCCACGATGTGCGCCGTCCCGTACTGCACACACAGCGCCTTGCCGAAGTCCGTACCCATCACCAGGTACGACCCCGCGTCCGCCGCGGGCGCCACCCCGCGCTCGGCCGCCAGCTCCGCCAGCGTCGGCACCGGACGGCCCGGCTGCGCCTGCGCCCAGAAGAACGGGCCCATGTCCACCGGCAGTCCGGCCACCACCAGGGTGTGCGCCACGACCGGCGGCACCCCCTGCCGGGACACCGCCTGCTGCTCGAACCGGACGACCCCCGGCCCGAACGCCGCCGCCAGCTCCTGCCCGGCGGCCTCCGGCGGCACCGGCGGCGCGGCCTGCTCTTCCGATCTCCGCGCGCCTTCTTCGGCGGCGGCGCGGCCTTGCTCGTCGCGGCGTCCGCGATGTCCCCGGCGTTCGGCGCGAACGGACGCTCGGCCGCACCGGGACCGGCGGCCGGAACCCCCGGACCACCCGGAGCCTGCGGCGCGTTCGGACCGCCCGGCGCCTGCGGATAACCCTGCGGCGGAACGGCCGGCGGCGGCGTGCTGCCCGGCGGAGGAGCCCCAGGGCCCGGGGCCGGAGGACCTACCGGGGCCGGAGGGGTCCCAGGGCCTGCCGGGGCCTGCGGATAGCCGTAGGCCGAAGCGCCCGGAACCGGCGGCGGAGGCGGCGTACTCCCCAGCGGCACGCCCGGCGCACCACCCGGAACCGACGAACCACCCGGCACGCCCGGCGCGTTCGGCAGATCCAGCGCCGGAGCGACCGCCGTACGCGGCAACTGGCTGCCGCCCGACATCAGCGCCGTCTTCGCATCCGGCACCGAGACCGGCGGCCGCGGCGCGTCGTCGTCGGAACCACCGAGCGGCGGCGCGAACACCGTCGCGGGCAACGGCACCGAACGGTCGTCGTCCTCACCGACACCCCCGTTCGTGTCCGTACCGGCCCACGGCGTCGCCCCGACAGGCACCTCGGCGGGAGCGGGAGAAGGCGCGGGAACCGCAGGGACGGCGGGAGCCGACGCAGGCCCGGCCTGCGTCCGCGCCGGATCGCCCCCGGCCGGGACCCCGGCCCCCTGCGAAGCACCCGGACCCACGACCCCGGACCCCTGCGAGGCACCGGAATCCGCGGCCGGCTGCCGCCGCTCCCCTATCCCCATCTTGTCCGCCGCCTCCTGCAACCACTCCGGAGGAGTCAGCAGGAACGACGTCTGATTCAGATCCAACCGCGCCGCCGCCGGCACCGGCGCCGCGTCCTGAGGCCCGTCCGGACGGCCGTACTCCTCCTCGTACCGGCGGATCACCTCACCCACCGGCAACGCGGGCCACAACGTGGCCTCACCACTGTCCCGGGCGATCACCAGCCGCTGCGCACCCGCACCCGACCGCGGCCCCTCCGCCCGGTCCTCGCCCCACACCACGAACCCCAGCTCGAACTCCCGCACCCGCACCTCGCGATGCTGATACGCGGGCACATCGCCGTTGATCCACTCCTCGGCGCGCTCCTGCGCCTGCGCGTACGTCACCATCGCCAGCTCACTCCCCCACCGGGCCGGAAGACACCGGGACGACACGCGCGAAACCGCCGTCCACCATCAGATTCGCCACCGTCTCCAACTCCGGCGGATTGCCCGCCAGATGGGACAGGAACGCGTCGAAATCATCACCGCACGGCAGCAGCAGACGCTCCACCCGCTCCGCCGGCGGCCACGACGGATCCACGTCCCGCACATCGTCGTACGCGCAGAACCACACCGAACCGAGCCGCTCGCCCTTCACCTTCACCGCGAGCAACCCACCCTGCACGAACGACACCCCGAGATAGTCCTTCGTCAGGTGGTCGCGCAGACACTTGTTCACATAGACCAGGTCATTGACCGCGGCCTCGTCCCGCACCGTGAAGAACGGCTGGTCCAGCAGCAGCCCCAGCTCGGCGACCAGCGCCGTACCCACCGGAGCACAACCGCCCGCCGCCTTCAGGAAGTCACGATAGGCACCCGGCAACCGGTACCCCAGATCCTCCTCGACCCCCTGCACCTGCGCCTCGGTCACCGCCACACCCGACTTCGGCAGACCGAAATGCGCGGGCCGCGTCTCCTGCAACGGCCGCGTACCCCGCTTGCCGTGATCCACCGGAGCCGTCGCCACCCCACCGTGATGCCGCAGCAACGCCTTCACATCGACCGGGACCAGCTCCAGACGCCGCGTACCCGCCACGTGATGCCACGTCCAGCCATGCGGCGTCGCCACATCCGGCACCGTGTCCCACCACTCGTGCCCCGCCGCCGCCAGCGCCGCATTCGCCGACACATAGTCCGTCAGCCGCAACTCGTCGACGCCGAAACCCTCCGGCGGCTCCGCGATCTCCACCGCCACCCGCGCATACGGCGAGAAATCCGGGAAACCCCGCTCGTCCACCCGCACCCCACCAGGGTGACGCGCCGCCCGCACCGGATCCGGGAAATGCACGACCTGCCCCGAGTACGCCGCGTTCGGCGGCACGGCCGATCCCCCCTGGCGGCCGGGAGGTGTCCCCAGCCCGAGCCGACCTGTCGTCATGGCGGTTGCCCCCTGAGGCGTTCTCTTAGGCCTGAACGGCGGTGTCCATCGCGGATGCCGACAGCCTAAGCCGTACCCGAACCCCGGTCACCGGCCCACCGCGTCCCCGCGACACACACCACAACCGCCACCCACCACCCCCACCCCACCTCCGTGACCAGCCGTCACCCCACCGTGACCGACCCCACCCATCACGGGCGTGTCGCACCGCCCCAGCTTCCGCACGACCCACGGCATTTGGCACCCTGTGTCCTTCGGGGGACAGCCCGGGGAGGGAAAGCCAACATGAATACCTTGCAGACCGGAGGTACCGACGTGCGCGCCGGCGACCCGCGCATCGACTGGAGCGGCACCGAGGCACCCGCCGCACCCACCCTGCGGCAACGCCGCGACGGCATCCTGCCCACCGTCGCCGCCGCCCTCTCTGTCCACGGCACCACCCTCACCGGCACCGCCGCCCGCGGCGAGGAACCCCCCACCCTGCACCCCCTCGTCCAGGACTTCCTGGACACCCTCCCCAGCGCCCAACGCGACCGCTTCACCGGCCGCTGCGCCGAAACCATCCTCATCTCCCGGCACCTCGCCGCCGCCGACGCCACCCGCAGCAAACGCGCCTCCCGCAGACCCATGACCAACGGCGAGGCCCGCAAAGCCCTCAAGCACGCCAAACTCACCGCCCGCCGCATACGCGAGGACGGCGACCCCCTGCACGGCAGCTTCGCCACCCCCTGCCGCGCATGCAGCGCCCTCACCTCCCACTTCGGCGTCCGCGTCGTCGACCCCACCACCACCGACTGACCCCGCGGACACCGCAGACCCCGCGGACACCCCGCACCACCCCGTCGGCACGACGGACAAGCACGACGAACGAAGGGCAGATGCACGCCGACCGCACCTCCACCACGCGCTTCCCCGTCCCCGTCGACGCCGCCCTGCGCGCCGCCGGCTGGCAACCCGGACGCTGGGACATAAAGCAGGCCGAGATCTGGGCCGACACCCTGCGCGAACACACCTCACCCGCCGGACACCGGCACACCGTCTTCCCCGCCGCCGTCGAAGCCTGGGCCGAATTCGGCGGCCTGCACATCGCCCCCGGCGGCAGCGGACGCCAGATCGCCCCCGCCACCCTCCACCTCGACCCCCTGCACGGCCGCCACCTCGCCCGCACCCTCGGCGACCTCGGCCGCGCCCTCGGCACCGAACTCTGCCCCCTCGGCACCGAGACCGACACCGCCGCCGCCCTCGCCATCGACACCGAGGGCCGCGTCTACGGCCTCGACCACACCGGCGACTGGTACCTCGGCCCCGACATCGACCACGCCCTGGCCGCCCTCATCACCGGAACAGAACCCGCACGGCTCACCGCGGGCTGAGCACCGGAACCCCCGGAAACCCCCGCCCTAAGCCGCCGGAATCACCGCCGACACCCGGAAACCCCCCGCGTCCGTCGGACCCGACACGAACACCCCGCCCAGCCCCAGAACCCGCTCCCGCATCCCCAGCAGCCCATTGCCGCCCGACGGCAGACCCGCCGCCGACGCCGAGCCCGGCTCCGACGGCGGCTCGTTCTCCACCTGCATCGCGATCTCCGACACCCGGTGCGCCAACCGCACATGCGTCTTCGCCCCCGCCGCATGCTTGTGCACGTTCGTCAGCGCCTCCTGCACCACCCGGTACGCCGTCTGCTCCACCTCCGCCGCGTACGGCCGCACCTCCCCCTGCACCGACAGCTCCACCACCATCCCCGCCGCCGCCGACTGCCCCACCAACTCCTCCAGCTCCGACAGACACGGCCCCTCACCGGCCTCCTCGACCACCCGCGAAGCAGCGGCAGCGGCCGCCGCGGCCGCCTCACCCACCGCCGCCAACGGCACCCCCACCGGACGCCGACCCGCCCCCGCGTCCGCCTCCCCCGCCCGCAGCACCCCGAGCATCTCCCGCAACTCCGTCAACGCCTGCCGACCCATGTCCCCCACCAGCGCGGCATTGCGCACCGCCTTCTCCGGATCCTTACGGGCCACCGCCTGCAACGCCGCCGCATGCACCACCATCAGACTCACCCGGTGCGCCACCACGTCGTGCATCTCCCGCGCGATCCGCGTCCGCTCCTCGTTACGCGCCCACTCCGCCCGCTCCTCAGCACGCTCCGCGAGCAGCTGAAGCTCCCGCTCCAGACTGTCCGCCCGCTCCCGCAGACTCTCCATCAACCGCCGCCGCGCCCCCACGTACAGCCCCAGCAGCACCGGCGGAGCCGTCAGCCCCAGCGCCGTCGCCACCGCGGCGAACGGCACGAACCAGTCACCGAGCGTCAGATCGCCCCGCGCCATGTCCTGCCGGACCCGTACGAACGTCACCACCGCCGTGCCCACCAGCGACATCCCCGCCAGCGCCCCGATCACCCGGCGCGGCACCTCGGCCGCGGCCAGCGTGTACAGGCCGACGATGCCCAGCAGGAAACCCATCTGCGCCGGGGTCACCGCGATCGCCACCAGCACCACGGCGACCGGCCACTTGCGCCGCACCAGCAGCACGACACCGGCCAGCGCCCCGAACAGGACGCCCGCCCAGAGGGGGATCCCCGCGTCCCGGGCGAAACCGATCCCCTCCGCGCCGCACTCCAGCGCGGACGCCAGCGCCAGCGCGCCGTCGAACACCGCGCTGCGCCGCCGTGGCCACCACCAAGGGCCGGTCAGCCCCCTGGCGTGCTCTTCCCCCGTCATGGTCATGCGTCCAGCCTACGGGCGACGCGTGCGGCTTTTCCGGTGACTTTCACCTACCTCCACACACCACACTCCGTGACCGACCGGCGTCGAAACCTCCCCCTATCCCTCGAACTAGTGAACTCCACGCGTTCGATCCCGGAACCCCTCATTCCGCCCGGACGGTATGCCTATGGCACATACGCACGGCAAACACACCGACTTCGAGGGCCTGCGGGAACAGGCGGTGGCGCTGCGGCGGGCGGGCCACAGCCTCCGCCAGATCCGCGACCAGCTGAAGATCTTCAACAACGACCTCCTCAACCAATTGGTCAAGGGCGAGCCCCCACCCGCCTGGACGAAGCGCCCGAACGCCAAGGACGACCTCCGGGAACGGGCCAGGGAGCTGCGGCTCCAGGGCTGGACCTACAACGAGATCCGGGCCGAGCTCGGATGCTCCAAGAGTTCGGTCTCCTTGTGGGTACGGGACCTGCCGCATCCCGAGCCGAAGTGCACACCGGAAGAACAGCGGGCCCGGATGAACGCGGGGCTGGCGAGACTGCGGGCGTCCCAGGAAGAAGAGAGGGCGGCGACGAAGCAAGCGGCAGCGGCCGCGATCGGCGAGCTGTCGGACCGGGAGCTGTTCATCGCAGGCGTCGCCCTCTACTGGGCGGAGGGTGCCAAGTCCAAGCCCCACCGCCGCGCCGAGGTCCTTCAGTTCATCAACAGCGACCCGAATGTGATCAAGCTCTTTCTGCGCTGGCTGGACCTACTGGGGGTGACACGGGACCACCTCACCCTTCGCGTCTGCATTCACGAAACCGCAGACGTCGAAGCCGCCGAGAAGTACTGGGCAGACATCGTCGGCGTCGACGTGTCCGGGTTCAGCAGGGCCACGCTGAAGAAGCACAACCCGCGAACCGCCCGGAAGAACACGGGTGACAGCTACCGCGGTTGCCTCACGATCTATGTCAGGCAGAGCGCCGCCTTGTACCGTCGCATGGAAGGCGCTTGGTACGGCATAGTAGGAGGCGCCGTTCGACAGCCGGACTGAATGTCCGGTTTAGTCGAATATGTTCCCCCGTGGTGTAATTGGCAGCACTGTGGCTTTTGGTGCCATCTGTCCGGGTTCGAGTCCTGGCGGGGGAGCAACTGCCAAGTTCGGGTCCCGACCGGCCGACGCCCCCTCAGGCCCCGCCCCCATATCCCCCAAACCCCGCCCCGGTATCCTGCGGCTGTTCCCCACCCTCAGAGCCGAAGGGCAAACCGTGAGTGCCATCCGCCCGGCAGCCGTCGTCGTTCTCGCAGCGGGTGAGGGCACCCGTATGAAGTCGGCCACACCCAAGGTGCTGCACCAGATCTGCGGCCGCTCCCTCGTGGGCCATGTGCTCGCCGCCGCCCGCGAGTTGAAGCCCGAGAACCTGGTCGTCGTCGTCGGCCACGCCCGTGAGCAGGTCACCGCGCATCTGACGGAGACCGACCCCGCCGTCCGCACCGCCGTGCAGGAGCGGCAGAACGGCACCGGACACGCCGTACGGATGGGTCTGGAGGAGCTGGGCGGGACCGTGACCGGCACCGTCGTCGTGGTCTGCGGCGACACCCCGCTGCTGACCGCCGGGACCCTGCGCGGCCTCGCCGAGACCCATCACGCCGACGGCAACGCCGTGACCGTACTGACCGCCGAGGTCCCGGACGCCACCGGGTACGGCCGGATCGTGCGGGACGAGGCGTCGGGCGCGGTGACCGCGATCGTGGAGCACAAGGACGCGAGCGCGGAGCAGCGGGCGATCCGGGAGATCAACAGCGGGGTGTTCGCGTTCGACGGCCGGTTGCTGGCGGACGCGCTGACGAAGGTGCGCAAGAACAACAGCCAGGGTGAGGAGTACCTGACCGACGTGCTGGGGATCCTGCGGGAGGCCGGGCACCGGGTCGGGGCGTCGGTCGCGGGTGATCACCGCGAGATCGCGGGGATCAACAACCAGGTGCAGCTGGCGCAGGCGCGCCGGATCCTGAACGACCGGCTGCTGACGCTGGCGATGCTGGACGGTGTCACCGTGGTGGACCCGGCGACCACGTGGGTGGACGTGACCGTGTCGTTCGAGCGGGACGCGGTGGTGCACCCGGGTACGCAGCTGACGGGTGCCACGCATCTCGCGGAGGGCGCGGAGGTCGGCCCCAACAGCCGGCTGAAGGACACCAAGGTGGGCGCGGGGGCGCGGGTGGACAACACGGTGTCGGACGGGGCCGTGGTGGGTGCGGGGGCGAGCGTGGGGCCGTACGCGTATCTGCGTCCGGGGACGCGGCTCGGTGCGAAGGGCAAGATCGGGACGTACGTCGAGACGAAGAACGCGCGGATCGGTGAGGGCACGAAGGTGCCGCATCTGTCGTACGTGGGTGATGCGACGATCGGTGAGCACACGAACATCGGCGCGGCGAGTGTGTTCGTCAACTATGACGGGCAGGACAAGCACCACACGACGATCGGGTCGCATTGCCGTACGGGTTCGGACAACATGTTTGTGGCGCCTGTCACGGTCGGGGACGGTGCGTACACCGCCGCCGGGTCCGTGATCACGAAGGATGTGCCGCCCGGTTCGCTGGCCGTGGCCCGTGGTCAGCAGCGGAATATCGAGGGCTGGGTGGCCCGGAAGCGGCCGGGGAGTGCGGCGGCGAAGGCTGCTGAGGATGCCTCCCGGCAGGTCGGTGGCGAGGACTGACCGGAAACGGGTGCGTCAAAGTCGGCGTACCGTGATAAGTGCACATCCGCACGTGTGCACCCGCACCCCTACCAGCTGATTCGGCCTCTCACGCTCGGACGGGAGGCCGGTCGAGACGTCGGCTGGGTTGAGACAACCTCTGAGGAGACAGTGCTGTGACCGGGATCAAGACGACCGGCGAGAAGAAGATGATGTTCTTCTCCGGCCGCGCCCACCCCGAGCTTGCCGAGGAGGTCGCCCAGCAGTTGGGTGTCGGGGTCGTCCCGACGAAGGCCTTCGATTTCGCCAACGGTGAGATCTATGTTCGTTATCAGGAGTCGGCCCGTGGTGCGGACTGCTTCCTGATCCAGAGCCACACGGCTCCGATCAACAAGTGGATCATGGAGCAGTTGATCATGATCGACGCGTTGAAGCGCGCGTCGGCCCGCTCCATCACGGTGATCGTGCCGTTCTACGGTTACGCCCGTCAGGACAAGAAGCACCGGGGTCGTGAACCGATCTCGGCGCGTCTGATCGCGGATCTGATGAAGACGGCGGGTGCCGACCGGATTCTGACCGTGGATCTGCACACGGATCAGATCCAGGGCTTCTTCGACGGTCCGGTGGATCACCTCTTCGCGCTGCCGCTGCTGGCGGACTACGTGGGCGAGCAGGTGGACCGGAACAAGCTGACGGTGGTGTCGCCGGACGCGGGCCGGGTGCGGGTGGCGGACCGTTGGTGCGACCGGCTGGGCGCGCCGCTGGCGATCGTGCACAAGCGGCGTGACAAGGACGTGGCGAACCAGGTGACCGTCCACGAGGTCGTGGGTGAGGTCAAGGGCCGGGTCTGTGTGCTGGTGGACGACATGATCGACACCGGTGGCACGATCTGCGCGGCCGCGGACGCGTTGTTCGCGCACGGTGCGGAGGATGTCATCGTGACGGCGACGCACGGTGTGCTGTCGGGTCCGGCGGCGGATCGGCTGAAGAACTCCCGGGTGAGCGAGTTCGTGTTCACGAACACGCTGCCGACGCCGGCGGAGCTGGGCCGTGAGCAGGACAAGATCACGGTGCTGTCGATCGCTCCGACGATCGCGCGTGCGGTGCGTGAGGTGTTCGAGGATGGTTCGGTGACCAGCCTCTTCGACGAGCAGTGAGGTTTCTTCAGGTCGGCCGTCCCGGCTAGCTGAAGATCCTTTTGGTACGGCCTCCGGGTCCGGGTAAGCTTCTGGAGTTGCTCGGCGAGGGAGGCCGTACGCGTGCGTACGGCGGTCCGTTATCGACGCGCTCTTCGTAGCAGGCCGTTCGTGGCCGGGTGACCACGTCCGTTCCTAGTACTACGAGGAGTGATCCCTATGTCCGAGGTGAAGATCGCCGCCGAGTCCCGCACCGAGTTCGGCAAGGGTGCGGCCCGCCGCATCCGCCGTGAGAACAAGGTCCCGGGTGTCCTGTACGGCCACGGTTCCGACCCGGTGCACCTGACCCTGCCGGGCCACGAGCTGCTGCTGGCGCTGCGTACGCCGAACGTCCTGATCTCCCTGGACATCGACGGCAAGACCAACGAGCTGGCGATCCCGAAGTCGGTCGTGCGCGACCCGCTGAAGGGCTTCCTGGAGCACGTCGACCTGCTGCTGGTCAAGCGCGGCGAGAAGGTCAACGTCGAGATCCCGGTGCACACCGAGGGCGAGCTGGCCCCGGGTGGCAACCTGCTCGAGCACGTCCTGGCCGCGCTGCCGGTCGAGGCCGAGGCCACGCACATCCCGGAGTCGGTCACCGTCTCCGTGGAGGGCCTGGAGGCCGGTGCCTCCGTCCACGCCAAGGACATCAAGCTCCCCAGCGGTGTCTCGCTGGCCGTCGAGGAGGACGCCGTCGTTCTCCAGGTGCTCCAGGCCCAGGCCGAGGAGACCGAGGGCGAAGAGGCCGCGGCCGAGGGCGACGAGGCTGCCGAGGCCTGATCCTCGCCCCTCATCATCTGTTCAGCCGCCGCTCTCCCTCGCGGGGAGCGGCGGCTGGCGCGTATCAAGGAGACATGGACGTGACCACCCCCGCCAGTGACCCCTGGTTGGTTGTCGGGCTCGGGAATCCCGGGCCGGAGTACGCGATGAACCGGCACAACGTCGGTTTCATGGTGGTGGACCTGCTCGCGCGGCGGATCGGGGGGAAGTTCAAGCGGGCGGGGAAGGCGCAGGCGCAGGTCCTTGAGGGCCGGATCGGTCCCGCGGGTCCCGCGAATCGCCGGGTGATCCTGGCGAAGCCGATGTCGTACATGAATCTGTCCGGTGGCCCGGTGAACGCGCTGAAGGACTTCTACAAGGTGCCGGTGGCGAACATCGTGGCCGTGCACGACGAGCTGGACATCGACTACGGCACGCTGCGGCTGAAGCTGGGCGGCGGGGACAACGGGCACAACGGTCTGAAGTCGATGACGAAGGCGATGGGCGCGGAGTACCACCGGGTGCGGTTCGGGATCGGTCGTCCGCCGGGCCGGATGCAGGTGGCGGACTTCGTGCTGAAGGACTTCTCGTCCGGTGAGCGCAAGGAGCTGGACTACTTCGTGGACCGTGCGGCGGACGCGGTGGAGGCGCTGGTGACCGAGGGCCTGGAGCGGGCGCAGGGCACGTACAACTCCTGACTTGTACGGCTTTGCCGCCGGGCCGAGTTGACCGGCCGCAGGGGTATGGCCAATGATCCCGGCCATGTCCCCCACCGCCAGCCGTTCCGCTCGTCAGGCGTCCGTGTCCGCGTTGCGGTTCGGGCGGGTCGCGACGATGGGCGCGATCGCCGCGTTGATCGTGTTCGCGGGGGTGTGGGGTTCCTGGGGGAACGCCCAGCATGTGCTGCTGACCAAGGGCCGCGAGCAGGGCACGGTGAAGGTGACCGCGTGTGCGGACGGTACGTGCAGTGGTGCGTTCACGCCGACGTCGGCGGGGGCGCGGGCCCGTGCGCGGGTGGAGATCGCGGAGGCGGTCGCGGTGCGCAAGGGGCGGACGTACGACGTGGTGCTGAAGCCGGGCGGTTCAAACGCGCTGCGTTCGGGTGCGGCGGGGATCCTGTACGCCTGGGTGCCGCTGGGCGGCGCGTTGCTGCTGGCGTCGGTGGTGGTCGCGGGCGGGATGCGGCTGCGGCGGGTGGCGTGGGGGCTGGGCCTGGCGGGGATCGGGCTGCTGACGGCGGCGTTCATCGCGGTGCAGTGAGGCCCTGACAGGGGGGTGCCCCCGGGGTCGTACGACTCCGGGGGCACCCTCATGTGGTGGGTCAGCCGGTGTTGCGCAGGCCCGCCGCCACGCCGTTGACGGTGAGGAGCAGGGCGCGGGAGAGCAGCGGGTCGGGTTCGCCGCCGGTGGCCGCCTCGTCGCGCTGGCGCTTGAGCAGGGCGACCTGGAGGTAGGAGATGGGGTCCAGGTAGGCGTCGCGGATGGTGAAGGTCTGCTTGAGGACGGGCTGGGCGTCGAGGAGTTCGGCGCCGCCGGTGATGCGCAGGACCTCGCGGACGGTGAGTTCGTGTTCGGCCTTGATGGTGTCGAACACGTGCTTGAGTTCGTCGGGGACGAGGGTGTCGACGTAGTGCTGGGCGATCCGCAGGTCGGTCTTGGCGAGGGTCATCTCGACGTTGGAGACGAAGTTGCGGAAGAAGTGCCACTGTTCGTGCATCTCGTCGAGGACGCCGTCCAGGCCCGCCTCGCGCAGGGCCTTGAGTCCGGAGCCGACGCCGAACCAGCCGGGGACGATCTGCCGGGACTGGGTCCAGCCGAACACCCAGGGGATGGCGCGCAGTCCGTCGAGGGAGACGCCGGAGCCGGGGCGGCGGGAGGGCCGTGAGCCCAGGTGCAGGTCGGCGAGCTGGTCGACCGGTGTGGAGGCGAGGAAGTACGTCGGCAGGTCGGGGTCCTCGACGAGCCGGCGGTAGGCGGCGTGGGCGGCGTCGGAGACGACGTCCATGGCCGCGTCCCAGCGGGCGAGGGCCTCGTCGGACTGGCGGGGCGCGGTGTGCAGGGCGGAGGCCTGGAGGGTGGCGGCGACCGTCAGCTCCAGGTTCTCCCGGGCCAGGGACGGGATCAGGTACTTGTCGGAGATGACCTCGCCCTGTTCGGTGACCTTGATCTCGCCTTCGAGGGTGCCCCAGGGCTGGGCGAGGATGGCGTCGTGGGAGGGGCCGCCGCCGCGGCCGACGGTGCCGCCGCGGCCGTGGAAGAGGCGCAGGCGCACGCCGTAGCGGTGGGCGACGTCGCGCAGTCGGCGCTGGGCGCGGTGGATCTCCCACTGGCTGGTGGTGATGCCGCCGAACTTGGAGGAGTCGGAGTAGCCGAGCATGACCTCCTGGACGTCGCCGCGCAGCGCGACCAGGCGCCGGTAGGACGGGTCGGAGAGCATGTCCTCCAGGATGGTGTCGGCGGCGCGCAGTTCGTCGGTGGTCTCCAGGAGGGGGACGATGCCGATCTTGGCCCAGCCGGCGTGCAGGTCGATGAGTCCGGCCTCGCGGGCGAGGACGGCGGCGGCGAAGACGTCGTCGGCGCCCTGGCACATGGAGATGATGTAGGACTCGATGACCTCGGGTCCGAAGACGTCGAGGGCCTTCGTCACGGTGCTGAAGACGCCGAGGGTCTTGGCGCCGGCGGCGTCGACGGGGGCCGGGGTGGGGGCGAGCGGCCGGCGGGAGCGCAGTTCCTTGGCGAGGAGCTTGGTGCGGTACTCGCGGGGCATGTCGGCGTAGCGCCAGGATTCCTCGCCGAGCCGGTCGAAGAGCTGGCCGAGGGCGTGGTGGTGGGCGTCGGCGTGTTCGCGGACGTCCATGGTGGCGAGCTGGAGGCCGAAGGCGGCGAGGGTGCGGATGGTGCGGGCGAGCCGGCCGTCGGCGAACAGGGCGCCGCGGTGGCGGCGCAGGGATTCCTGGATGAGGCGCAGGTCGGCGAGGAGTTCGGCGGTGCCGAGGTAGTCGCGGCCGTCCTCGTGGGCGGTGCTCCGGGCGAGGCGCTGCTTGGTGTTCTCCAGCTTCTGCCGGATGCAGGTGGCCTTGAGGCGGTAGGGCTCCTCGGCGTTGAGGCGCTTGTAGCGGGGGCTGATCTCGGGCAGCCGGTCGAGGTCGGCGCGCAGGGAGTCGAGGAGTTCCTCGGTGGCTCCGGTGTAGCGGATGGAGTTGGAGAGGAGTCCGCGCAGTTCGTCGATCATCTCCAGGGCGTCATTGATGCCGTGTTCGTGCTGGAGGATGAGGACGTCCCAGGTGACCTGGGGGGTGACGTTGGGGTTGCCGTCGCGGTCGCCGCCGATCCAGGTGCCGAAGGTGAGGGGGCGGGTGTCGTCGGGCAGGTGGACGCCGACGCGCTCCAGTTCGGCGGTGAGGTCCTCCAGGACGTCGCCGACGGCGTCGGCGTGCAGTTCGTCCAGGTAGTAGATGGCGTTGCGGGCCTCGTCGGCGGGTTCGGGGCGGACGACGCGCAGCTCGTCGGTCTGCCACACCAGGTCGATGTTCTCGGCGAGGCGGATGTCGTGGCGGCGGCGGTCGGAGTCCAGGACGGGGGTGTCCAGGAGGGCGGCGATGCGCCGGAGCTTGTTGAGGACGGACCGGCGGGCGGCCTCGGTGGGGTGGGCCGTGAAGACGGGGCGGACGTTGAGGTGGTGGACGGTGGACCGCAGGTGTTCGGGGTCGGCGTCCTTGAGGCGATCGGCCGTACGGGCGATGAGGCCGCCCTCGGCGGCGCGCCTGGCGCGCAGTTCGCGGCCCCGGTGCACCTGTTCGGTGATGTTGGCGAGGTGGAAGTAGGTGGAGAAGGCGCGTACGAGCTTGGCGGCGGTCTCCAGTTCGGTGCCGCGCAGCAGCTCGGCGGCGGCCTCGCCGTCCTCGCGGGTGAGGCGGCGGACCTTCTCGACCAGTTCGAGGAGTTCAGGGCCTTCCTGCCGTACGAGGGTCTCGCCGAGGAGATCACCCAGGCGGCGGATGTCGGCGCGCAGCTCGGTGCTCGTCGTGGTGGTCTGGTCGTCGGCACTGCTCACAGGTGCGGCTCCTTGCAGTGTTGAAGCGTCTCGGGGAGGTACCCGGCCGTCTGCCGCGCGGCCTGTGCCGCATACGGGCCGGAGCGTCCGGGAAGGAAACTTCAGCGGACCGCGCTGTCCGACCGATTCCAAGGATAGGTGTCGATGAGGACGCGCAGGCTCTCAGGGCTCTTGCCGCCGCTCGACTCACTGCCATACTTACGACGCCGTAGGTTACGGAACCGTAGGGATGTACGGACTCCCCGCGTCCGGTTCCGCCGGCCCGGCACACCCACCCCCGACCCTCGACCCCACAGGGGACGCGCATGACCTCACATTCCGATGTGATCGAAGAAGCCCGTAAGGCCACCGACACTTCCCCTCCGCTGGCCACGCTGGGCGGTGAGAAGAAGCGGTCGATCGAGCAGATCACGCTGCTGCTGTTCATCACCGTTCCGTTCCTGGCGCTGGTGGCCGCGGTGCCGCTGGCCTGGGGCTGGGGGGTGAGCTGGCTCGATGTGGGCCTGCTGGTGTTCTTCTACTACCTGGGGTGCCACGGCATCACCATCGGTTTCCACCGCTATTTCACCCATGGTTCGTTCAAGGCGAAGCGGCCGCTGCGGATCGCGCTGGCGATCATGGGGTCGCTGGCGGTGGAGGGGCCGCTGGTGCGCTGGGTGGCCGATCACCGCAAGCACCACAAGTTCTCCGACGCGGAGGGCGATCCGCACTCCCCGTGGAAGTACGGCGAGACGGTTCCGGCGCTGCTCAAGGGCCTGTGGTGGGCGCATATCGGCTGGATGTTCGACGAGGAGCAGACCTCGCAGGAGAAGTACGCGCCGGATCTGGTCAAGGACCCGGCGCTGCGGGCGATCTCCCGGCAGTTCGTGCTGTGGACGGCGCTGTCCCTCGCGCTGCCCGCGCTGATCGGTGGCCTGGTGACGATGTCCTGGTGGGGCGCGTTCACCGGGTTCTTCTGGGGTTCACTCGTGCGGGTGGCGCTGCTGCATCATGTGACGTGGTCGATCAACTCGATCTGTCACGCGGTGGGCAAGCGGCCGTTCAAGTCGCGGGACCGTTCGGGCAATGTGTGGTGGCTGGCGGTGCTGTCCTGCGGCGAGTCCTGGCACAACCTGCACCATGCCGACCCGACGTCGGCGCGGCACGGGGTGATGCGCGGGCAGCTCGACTCCTCGGCCCGGTTCATCCGGATCTTCGAGCGGCTGGGCTGGGCGTACGACGTGCGCTGGCCGTCACGCTCGCGTATCGATTCGCGCCGTAACGACGCGGATGGCGGCTCCCGGCGCCGGAAGGAGGCCGCTGAGGCGGCATGATTGACGCCGTGGCGACCGATTCCAGCAGCAATCCAGGAACTGACAAAGACAACAAGCAGCGGCGGACCCGCCGGACCCGTATGACCGGTGCCGAGCGCCGCCAGCAGTTGCTGGAGATCGGTCGCACGCTCTTCGCGGCGAAGGGGTTCGAGGGCACCTCGGTGGAGGAGATCGCGGCGAAGGCGGGGGTCTCCAAGCCGGTGGTGTACGAGCACTTCGGCGGCAAGGAGGGGCTGTACGCGGTGGTGGTCGACCGGGAGATGCGGCGCCTGCTCGACATGGTGACCGGGTCGCTGACGGCCGGCCATCCGCGTGAGCTGTGCGAGCAGGCAGCGTTCGCGCTGCTCGACTACATCGAGGAGTACACGGACGGTTTCCGGATCCTCGTGCGCGATTCGCCGATCCCGCAGTCGACGGGGTCCTTCGCGTCGCTGATCTCCGACATCGCCACGCAGGTGGAGGACATCCTGGGCCGCGAGTTCAAGTCCCGCGGCTTTGACCCCAAACTCGCCCCCCTCTATGCCCAGGCCCTGGTCGGCATGGTCGCGCTGACCGGCCAGTGGTGGCTGGACGTGCGCCGCCCGAAGAAGGCGGAGGTGGCGGCGCATCTGGTGAACCTGGCCTGGCACGGCCTGGACGGGCTGGAGCAGCGCCCGCGGCTGATAGGCCACCGGAAGAGCTGAGGTTCACCGGAAGGGGGGAGACTGCTGGGCTCGGCAGGCACGATACGGAATCCTGCCGACATGACTCGGATCGCGATCGCTGCCGCCCGTTCGCAGCGGAGGTCCGGCGCATTCTGGGGTTGCACCGGTGACCTATCGCAGTACCCAGGAGCCGGGCACCACGGACCGGGCCGCGCAGTGATTACCCACCTCGGCCGGACCGTCTGACCGGTTCCAGGAATTCCAGCCGGTTGCCGACCGGGTCCTCGGAGTAGCAGCGGAGATGGCCGGGGAGGTTGTCGTCCCAGGTCACGGGGGCGCCGTGGGTGGTGAGCCGGGCGGCGTAGGACGCGATGTCGCGGACCCGGAGGCCCGGGTGGGCCTTCTTCGCGGGGTGGAAGGCGGGGTCGACGCCGAGGTGGAGGCGGACGGGGCCGGCCTCGAACCAGCAGCCGCCGCGGGCCGCGAGCACCGGCGGTTTGGCGACCTCGGTCATGCCGAGGACGTCGACGTAGTACGAGCGCAGCGCGTCCTCCGATCCGGGTGGCGCCGTGAGCTGTACGTGGTCGAGGGCCACCAGCACGGTCAGGCTCCCTTCACGGCGACGGCGAACAGGCGGCGGAAGGGCAGCACGGTGCCGTAGGGGGCCCGCGGGTAGGCCGCGCGGAGCAGGTCGCGGTATTCGGCGAGGAACGCGTCCCGGGCCTCCGGGTCGTCGGCGAGCGCGGTGAGCACGGGCCGCAGACCGGTGCCCTTCACCCAGTCGAGGACCGCGTCCTCGCCCTGGAGGACATGGAGGTACGTGGTCTGCCAGATGTCGGTGGCGCAGCCGAGGCGGGCGAGGCGGTCCAGATAGGTGCCGGGGGTGTGCAGGCGGTCGGAGCCGCGCAGCATGTCGGCGAGCCGGCTCCGCCAGCGCGGGGACGTGCCCAGGTCGCGCATGAGGGCGTGCAGCGGGGCGTCGGCGTTGTCCGGCACCTGGAAGGCGAAGGTCCCGCCGGGCGTCAGGGCGGCGGTCCAGTCGGCGAAGCGGTCGAGGTGCCCCGGCACCCACTGGAGGGCCGCGTTGGTGATGATCAGGTCGTACGACTCCTCGGGCACCCAGACGGCGGCGTCGGCGTGGGCGAAGTCCAGGTGCCCGCCGCCGGGCGTGGGGCCCTCGTGTCCGGTGTGGGCCGCGTCGAGCATCTCCTGCGAGTTGTCGTAGCCCGTGATGCGCGCCGTGGGCCAGCGTTCGGCCAGCGTGGCGGTGACGTTGCCGGGGCCGCAGCCGAGGTCGGCGATGCGCGGCCGGGCGCCCGGCAGGGCGGGGACGCGGACGAGAAGGTCGGCGAAGGGGCGGGCGCGGTGGCCGGCGTGCCGGAGGTACTGCGCGGGGTCCCAGGTCGTTGTCGTCATGTCCTCCACCTTCCCGCTCAATTTATCTCGACGTCAAGAGGCTTGATAAAAAGATACTCGGTTCCAAGAGACTTCACGTCGACACAACCACTACACTGATCTCATGGAGGACGAGGTCGATCGGCTGGTCGCAGCATGGCGCCGGGAGCGCCCGGACCTCGACGTGGAGCCGCTGGAAGTACTCAGCCGGGTGAGTCGGCTCGCCCGGCACCTGGACCGCGCCCGTCGGCTCGCGTTCGCGGAACATCAGCTGGAGCCCTGGGAGTTCGACGTGCTGACCGCGCTGCGGCGCGCGGGCACGCCGTATCAGCTCTCCCCCGGGCAGTTGCTGACGCAGACCCTGGTCACCTCGGGCACCATGACCAACCGGATCGACCGCCTGGCGAAGAAGGGCCTGGTCGAACGGCTCCCCGACCCGAGCGACCGGCGCGGTGTGCTGGTGCGGCTCACCGACACCGGCCGGGACCGCGCCGACCAGTCCCTCGCGGGGCTGCTGGCCCAGGAGCGGGCCATCCTCGGCGAGCTGTCCCCGGCGCAGCGGGCGGAACTGGCGGGTCTGCTACGCCAGTTGACCGCCCCGTTCGACAACATTCCCGGCTAGGTCCACCGGGCCCACCCCGGCCCGGCGGGCGAGGGCGACGGCGGCCAGGGTGGAGTGGACGCCGAGTTTGCCGAGGACGTTCTGCATATGGGTGCGGACGGTGTGCGGGGAGAGGTACAGCCGCTCGGCGACGGCCTTGCGGCCCAGGCCCGCGACCATGCAGCGCAGCACCTCGCGCTCTCTCGGCGTGAGGGACTCCACCAGGCGTTCGCTCTCGCTGCGGTGTCTGCGGGCGGCGGTC
Organism: Streptomyces sp. LaBMicrA B280; assembly: GCF_049222185.1. Taxonomy (NCBI): domain Bacteria; kingdom Bacillati; phylum Actinomycetota; class Actinomycetes; order Kitasatosporales; family Streptomycetaceae; genus Streptomyces; species Streptomyces sp. LaBMicrA B280. Next base: position 126,595 of record NZ_JBMJCT010000011.1, read on the forward strand.
AGCTCCTTGAGCACGCCGGTCAGCAGGGCGGGCGGCAGATGCGTCTCGTCGCGCAGCACACCCCGGATCACCGCGAGCAGCCGCGACAGCGAGCAGTCCTTGGCGACCCAGCCGCAGGCACCGGCGCCGAGCGCGAGGGCGGCGCGGCGCGGGTCGTCCTTCCCGGCGAGGACCACGGTGCGGACGGCGGGCTGGGCGGCGCGCACCCCCGCGACCAGCGAGAGCCCGTCGACCAGCCCCTCTTCCTCCGCGTCCCGCACGGGTACCGGCGAGCGCCCGCCGGTCGGCCTGCCGCCCAGGTCGGCGTCCACGAGCAGCACGTCGTAGCGGCGGCCCTCGGCGACGGCCCGCTCCAGACAGCGCAGTGCGGCCGGGCCGCTGCCGGCGGCGGCGACCTCGACATCGGGCTCGGCGGCCAGGGCGGCGGCGAGCGACTCGGCGAAGATGCGGTGGTCGTCCACGACCAGGACTCGGATACGAACCACAGAACCCCCTGAACGGCACCGGCCCCCAACCGGTCGCTGGTATCTCAGCGTACGGATACCGGCACGCAGCGGAAGGAGATTTACAGAACTGGCCGTCCGGCGCGTTTATGGTGTGCCGCATGTTTCGTATCGAGGCGGAAGTCGACAAGGCACGACAGGAACTGCTCCGCAACCGGCTGCTGGACACCAACACGGCGGCCTCCCCGGTCCTCGCGGCCCTGCGCGGCACCCCCGCCGAACGCGAAGTCCCCCTGCACGTCTGGGCCCTCGATCCCGCCGGAGCTCTCGCGGGCGGCCTGGTGGGCCACACCTGGACCGCCTGGCTGCACGTCACCTACCTCTGGGTGGACGCCGCGCACCGCGGCACGGGCCTCGGCTCCCACCTGCTGGCCCGCGCCGAGCACCTCGCCACCGACCGCGCCTGCACCGCCGCCCGCCTGGAGACCTGGGACTTCCAGGCCCCGGCCTTCTACCGCAGACAGGGTTATGAGGTGGTGTGCGAGATCCCCGACTATCCGCCGGGGATCACGGAGTACACGCTGGTGAAGCGGCTGCGCTGACCTCAGACCAGGCGCCGCGCACCCGCCGACGGAACCGCCTCGAACACCCGGGGAGCCTTGAACTCCGCTGCGATGAATGCCGTTTCCAGGGACTCGGTCAGGGCGGGGACCTCGGCGGTGTCGGTGAGGACGATCGCCGAGCCGCCGAAGCCGCCGCCGGTCATACGGGCGCCCAGGGCGCCGTGGGCGAGGGCCGTGTCCACGACCAGGTCGAGTTCCGGGCAGGAGATGCGGAAGTCGTCGCGCAGCGAGGCATGGCCCTCGGTGAGGACCGGGCCGATGGCGCGGGGGGTCCCGGCGCGCAGCAGGGCGACCGTGCGTTCGACGCGCTCGTCCTCCGTGACGACATGGCGGACCAGCCGGCGGATCTCCTCCTCCTCGCCCAGCCGGGCCAGCGCCGCGTCCAGGTCGGCACGGGCGATGTCGCGCAGGGCGTCGACGCCGAGCAGGGCCGCGCCCTTCTCGCAGCCGACCCGGCGCTTGCCGTACTCGCCGCCGCTGTGCGCGTGCTTGACCTGGGTGTCGACCACGAGGAGGCGCAGGCCCTCGGCCGCGAGGTCGAAGGGGATCTGCCGCTGGGACAGGTCGCGGGTGTCGAGGAAGAGCGCGTGGCCCGGCTCGCAGCACGCGGCCGCGGTCTGGTCCATGATCCCGGTCGGCGCGCCGACGTAGACGTTCTCGGCGCGCTGGCACAGCCGGGCGAGCTGCCACTGGGCGAGGTCGAGGCCGTACAGATCGCGCAGCGCGAGGGCGATCACGACCTCCAGGGCGGCGGAGGAGGACAGGCCGGCGCCGGTGGGCACGGTCGAGGAGAGGTGGATGTCCGCGCCGGTGACCGGGTGGCCCGCCTCGCGCAGGGCCCAGACGACGCCCGCCGGGTAGGCCGTCCACGCGGGGTCGGTGCCCGGCGCGAGCGCGTCGAGGCGCAGCTGCACGACGCCTGTGGCCATGTCCGCGGAATGCAGGCGCAGCAGGCCGTCGTCCCGGCGGGAGACCGCCGCGAGCGCCTGGTGGGGCAGTGCGAACGGCATGACGAAGCCGTCGTTGTAGTCGGTGTGCTCGCCGATCAGGTTGACCCGTCCCGGCGCCGCCCACACTCCCTCCGGGCGCGCTCCGTACAGCTCGGTGAAGCGCTCGGCGACCTGCTGTGCCCCCACTAGTTCTCCTTCGACGCGTTCTGCGCGGACTCCGACAGGTGCTGCGCGAACTCCCAGGCGTCCGCGACGATGCCCGCGAGATCCGCGCGGGCCGGGTTCCAGCCCAGCTTCTCGCGGGCGGTGTCCGCGGCGGCGACCAGGACGGCCGGGTCGCCGCCCCGGCGCGGCGCGACGACCTCGGGGATCGGGTGCCCGGTGACCTCGCGGACGGTCTCGACGACCTCGCGGACGGAGAATCCGTTGCCGTTGCCGAGGTTGCAGATCAGGTGTTCGCCGGGGCGCGCGGCCGTCAGTGCCAGCAGGTGGGCGTCGGCGAGGTCGGCCACGTGGATGTAGTCGCGCACACAGGTGCCGTCGGGCGTCGGGTAGTCGTCGCCGTAGACGGAGATGGCGTCGCGGCGGCCCTGGGCGACCTGGAGGACGAGCGGGATGAGGTGCGACTCGGGGTCATGGCGCTCGCCGTACGCGCCGTACGCGCCCGCCACGTTGAAGTAGCGCAGCGAGACCGCCGCGAGGCCGTGGGCGTTCGCCTCGCTGGTGATCATGTGGTCGACGGCGAGCTTGGACGCCCCGTAGGGGTTGGTCGGGCGGGTCGGGGCGCTCTCGGTGATCGGGACCTGCTCGGGCTCGCCGTAGGTGGCGGCCGTGGAGGAGAAGACGAGGGTGCGCACGCCCGCCTCGCGCATCGCGCCGAGCAGCGCGAGGGTGCCGGCGACGTTGTTGTCCCAGTACTTCTCGGGCTTCACCACGGACTCGCCGACCTGGGAGAACGCGGCGAAGTGCAGCACGCCGTGGTACGAGGCGTCGAGCCACTTGGCGGCGTCGCGAATGTCGCCCTCGACGAAGGCGGCACCGGCCGGGACGCCTTCGCGAAAGCCGGTGGAGAGGTTGTCGAGGACGGTGACCTCGTGTCCGGCCTCCAGCAGATGCTGGGCCACCACGCTGCCGACGTATCCCGCGCCACCCGTCACCAGGTACTTCATGAAGTCGCTACCTCTCGCAGTCGCTCGGCCGCGCGTTCCGGCGGCACGTCGTTGATGAACACGTTCATGCCGGACTCGGAACCCGCGAGAAACTTCAGCTTGCCGGAAGTGCGGCGGATGGTGAAAAGCTCCAGATGGAGCGCGAAGTCGTCCCGTGCCACCCCGTCGAGACCGGCCGGCACGGTGAACGGCGCCTGGTGCCAGGCGGCGATGTACGGCGTCGGCGGCTCGCCGGTCCCGAAGATCCGGTCGAAGCGCCTCAAGAGTTCCAGATACACCTGGGGGAATTCTGTGCGCGCGGCCTCGTCCAGGGCGAGCAGATCGGGGACGCGGCGCCTCGGGTACAGGTGGACCTCGTAGGGCCAGTGCGCCGCGTACGGCACGAAGGCCACCCAGTGTTCACCCGCCAGGACGACCCGCTCGTCGGCGAGTTCACGCTCCAGGACGGCGTCGAAGAGGTTCTCCCCGGCGTGGGCCGCCTTGTGGTCGGCGAGCGAGCGGAGCATCAGCGCGGTGCGCGGGGTGGTGAAGGGGTAGGCGTAGATCTGTCCGTGCGGGTGACCGAGGGTCACACCGATCTCGGCGCCGCGGTTCTCGAAGCAGAACACCTGCTCGACACCGGGCAGCTGCGACAGCTCCGCCGTGCGGTCGGTCCACGCGTCCAGCACCAGGCGCCCCTGCTCGGGGGTCAGATCGGCGAAGGAGGCGTCATGGTCGGAGGTGAAGCAGACGACCTCGCAGCGGCCGGAGTCACCGGCGAGCGAGGGGAAGCGGTTCTCGAAGACGACGACGTCGTACGAGGAGTCCGGGATCTCGCTGAGCCGCTCGCCCTCGGTCGGGCACAGCGGGCACTGGTCGGCCGGCGGGTGGTAGGTGCGGCCCTGCCGGTGGGAGGCGACGGCGACCCGGTCGCCGAGCAGCGGATCGCGGCGGATCTCGGAGGTGGTGGCCGTGCGGTCCAGCGGGCGGCGGTCGACGGCGTCGCGCACGGTGTCGTCCCGCAGGTCGTAGTAGATCAGCTCGCGACCGTCGGCCAGCAGGGTCGGGGTCTTCTTCACGCCGGACTCCTCTCAACAGAATCAAACATAACAGACCACAACCCGACACAGAATCAGATCATCACAATCGAACAAAGATCACCATCAGAAGTGTTCATTTTCTAAACACACAGGCGTAGGTTCCGCTCTGATCAGTTCGCGCAACGAAGCGAGTTCTTATGCAAACCACCACATACGCGCATACGTATCTGGCGGCGGCCGGGCTACGGCTCCCGACCAACTGGCTGGATTACACGATCCTGGCGATCTACTTCGTCGTGGTGCTCGGGATCGGTTTCGCCGCCCGCCGCTCGGTCAAGACCAGCCTCGACTTCTTCCTGTCCGGACGCTCGCTGCCCGCCTGGATCACCGGCCTCGCCTTCATCTCGGCGAACCTGGCGGCCACCGAGATCCTCGGCATGGCCGCCAACAGCGCCCAGTACGGCGCCTACACCGTGCACTGGTACTGGATCGGCGCCATCCCCGCCATGGTCTTCCTCGGCCTGGTGATGATGCCCTTCTACTACGGCAGCAAGGTCCGCTCGGTCCCGGAGTTCCTGCTGCTGCGCTTCGACAAGGCAGCCCATCTGCTCAGTTCGATCCTGTTCGCCTTCGCCGCGATCCTGATCGCCGGCGTCAACCTGTACGCCCTCGCGATCGTGGTCGAGGCCCTGCTGGGCTGGCCCCAGTGGGTGGCCATCGTGGTCGCCGGTGCCTTCGTCCTCGCGTACATCACCCTGGGCGGCCTGTCCTCGGCGATCTACAACGAGGTGCTCCAGTTCTTCGTGATCCTGGCCGCGCTCATCCCGCTCACCATCCTCGGGCTGCGCAAGGTCGGCGGCTGGGGCGGGCTGACCCACAAGCTCGCCGAGACCCACGGGCACAACTTCACCACCGCGTGGGGCGGCACCGGGATCGGCAGCACCAACCCGCTCGGCGCGAACTGGCTGACGATCGTGCTCGGCCTCGGATTCGTGCTCTCCTTCGGCTACTGGACCACCAACTTCGCCGAGGTCCAGCGCGCCCTGTCCGCGAAGAACCTCTCGGCGGGGCGGCGCACCCCGCTGATCGCCGCGTACCCGAAGATCTTCATCGTCTTCCTGGTGATGATCCCGGGCCTGGTCGCGGCCGCGCTCGTGCCCAACATCGGCACCAGCGGCTCCGGCCTCCAGTACAACGACGCCATCCCCTACCTGATGCAGGAGCTGCTGCCCAACGGTGTGCTCGGCATCGCGGTCACCGGTCTGCTCGCCGCGTTCATGGCCGGCATGGCGGCCAACGTGTCGTCCTTCAACACCGTGTTCACCACGGACATCTGGGCGAAGTACGTGGTGCGCGGGCGGGAGGACGCGTACTACGTGCGGTTCGGCCGGTGGATCACCGTGATCGGCGTCTGCGCGTCGGTGGGCACGGCGTTCCTCGCGTCGTCGTTCTCGAACATCATGTCCTACCTCCAGACGCTGTTCTCCTTCTTCAACGTGCCGATGTTCGTCGTCTTCATCATCGGCATGTTCTGGAAGCGGGCGTCGGTCAAGTCCGGCTTCTGGGGCCTGCTCGCGGGCACCGTCACCGCGATGGTCAACTACTTCGTCCTCTACAAGAGGGGGATCATCTCCATCCCGTCCGACCAGGGCGCCAACTTCGTCTCGGCGATCGCCGGGTTCGTCGCCGGTGCGGTCGTGATGGTCCTGGTGACCCTGTTCACCGAGCCGAAGCCGGCCCGGGAGCTCCAGGGCCTGGTCTACGGCACCCGGTCGCCGGGGATGTCCGAGCCGCCGGCCCCCGGTGACGACGCGTGGTACCGCAAGCCGGCGCTGCTGGGCTGGGGCGCGGTCGTGCTGGCCGCCGTCTGCTACATCCCGTTCTCGTTCTGACGCGGGAGGATCGAGGGAACATGTCCGAGAACTCCGAACACCATTACACCGAGGGCGAGATCGCGCGCGAGGTCACCGAGCTGGAGAGCAAGTCGGCGACGGCGTCCCGCATCTTCGATCTGCGGCGCATCATCGGCGGGCTCTTCGTGCTCTACGGCGTGATCGTCACGATCACCGGCATCACGGATCCGCAGTCCGCGATCGACAAGGCGCAGGGGGTCAACATCAACCTGTGGACCGGGATCGGGATGCTGCTGCTGGGCGTCTTCTTCCTGGTCTGGCTGAAGCTCCGGCCGGTGGCGCCTCCGCAGGAGGATTAGCGCCGTCGGGGGGGGGCGGCCCGTCCGCCGGGTGCGGCCGCGTCGTGGCTGATCGCGCAGTTCCCCGCGCCCCTTGCGGGGCGCTGCGGCGGGGCCGGGAGCTAGGCTCCCGCCCCCCCGGGAGCTAGGCTCCCGGCCCCGCCGCGCGGTCCAGCAGGCCCGTGCGCGCGGCCAGCGCCGCCGCCTCCAGACGTGAGCCCACGCCCAGTTTCATCAGCACCCGCTGCACATGGGTGCGGGCCGTGCTCGGGGCTATGCGCATGCCGGAGGCGATGACACGGGTGTCCTCGCCGTCGGCGACGCGCACCAGGACCTCGACCTCGCGCGGGGTCAGGACGCCGAGCAGGCGCTGGGCCTCGTCGTCGGGCTGGGCGGTGGGGTTCAGCAGCTCCTCGAACGCCTCCTGGAGAAGCCCGGGGGCCACCGCCGACTCACCCGCGCGGGCCTTCAGGATCGCCCGCTCGACCCCCTCGATGCGCTCGTCGTGCCGTACGTACCCCGACGCCCCGGCGGCGAACGCCGCGGCGATCCCCCGCGGCGAGGGCACCGGGCCCAGCACCACGACCGCCACCTGCGGCCGCTCCCGCTTGATCTTGGCCACCGGGTCGAAGGCGCCCGGCTCGGCCGGGGCGGCCGTACCCAGCAGGCACACCTCGGGCGCCCGCGCGATCACCAGATCGGCGGCGCCCGCGGCGGGCGCGGCCGAGGCGAGCACCCGGTGCCCGCGCAGTTTCAGCGCCGATGCGAGCGCCTCCGCGAGCAGGCGATGGTCGTCCACGACCATGAGCCGTACTCCCATTGAGAAACCCCCCAGTCCCGCCCATGGATGCCCCACTATGGACGTCCACCGGCCCGAAGGACAGAGGGCCCCCCGGCGCCCCGCCCCTGTGCATGCCCCCGGAAGCTACCCGCTTGTTCGAGGCCACGCCGCCCCTGGACAGCAGAAGTGCCCCGGACCGATGACATCCGGGGCACCGCTGACTAAGTCACCCGTTCGGGTGATTGTGTGGCGGCGGTCAGCCGTCCGTGCCGAAGGCCAGCACCAGATACGACTTGTCGTCGTTCGGGTCCGCCTTGTCGACGAAGACGTCGGACATGTACAGCCGGCCGTTCGCGAAGAGGATCTCCGCGTAGTCCGGCAGCATGCTGCCCTCCGCGCGCCGGACGCTCTCCGTGGAGGGGTTCTCCAGGAGCTTGGTCTCCTTGAAGGTGGAGCCGTCGATGCTGACGATCTGGCCGCCCTTGTCGTACGGCGGCTTCTTGTAGGCGATCAGGTTGGCGCCGTCCATGCGCAGCGGCGACAGCAGATAGCCGTCCCCGGCCTCGGCGCGCTGGCCCGTGGGCTTGCCGGTGGCCAGGTCGAAGGCGACGACCTCGTTGGTGGTGCTGTAGGAGGTCCCGCTGCCGTCGTGCTCCTCGGTCGGCACGAACAGCTTGCCGCCGCCGACGACGACCTCGTGGCAGTCCTCGATCCGGGTGATGCCGTCGCAGCGGCCGCCGTAGGTCTTGCCGGGCGCGGAGATCCGGGCGAGCAGCTTGCCGGTCTTGTTGTCGATGGAGAAGTAGTCCGAGATGCCGCTGCCGTCGCCCGCGCTGTCGCCGACGTCGGCGGCCACCACCAGCGGATCGGTGGAGACGACCGAGGCGTACTCGATGCCCGGGTCCATCTTGTACTCGGAGAGGACCTTGCCCGACTTCGGGTCGATGGTCTGGATGGACAGCTGGGTGTTGTCCGAGTCGCCGCAGCTGCGCACCGCGACCAGCTTGGCGCCGCCGCCGTAGCCGGAGTCGTAGCAGTCCTCGCCCGGCTTCGGCTGCCACAGCGGCTTGCCGGAGTCGATGTCGAAGGCCGCGCCGCCGTTGCTGTCGCCGAGCGCGACGGTGTGCTGGGCGACGGTCACATTCTGGTAATTGACCGGGTAGTCACCGACGTTGACGGTCTTCGTCCACAGCTTCTTGCCCGCGTCCAGGTCGATCGCCGCGATGTCGGAGCAGCCCTGGTACTTCTTGTTCGTCGGCTGGTACGTGATCGCGGTCTTGTCGTCGGCGGTGATGTGCCGGCTGGCCGCGCAGACCGGGCCGGGCAGCTTGACCGTCCACAGCTTGCCGCCCTTGACCGGGTCGTAGCCGACGATCTCGTCGACACCGGTCTTGGCGTACACCTTGTCGGTCAGCCAGGAGCCGGAGGTGCTCACCGTGTCCTTGACCGAGGGCGAGGGGACCTGGAAGAGGACCTTGGCCGCCGTGTTCGCGGGCACCTTCTCCTTGCCGCCGGTCGAACCGCCCGAACCCTTGTCCTGGCCGCCGCCGTTGCCGCCGCCGGAGGACGCGGTGTCCTGCTTGGTGCCGCCGTCACCGGAGCCCGCGTACCAGATGCCGCCGACGACGATCAGCGCGATGACGACGACCGCCGCGATGACGATGTACAGCGCGGTGTTGTTCCGCCCGCCACCGGCGCCGCCGCCCTGCTGCCGCATCGGCATGGTCGGGAGCTGGCCCGGATAGCCGTAGCCCGGCTGCCCGGACTGCTGCATGGGCTGGGTGGGCATGGCGTACGGGTTCTGGGGCGGCGCCCCGTAGGGGGCGGGGGGCTGCTGGCCGTACGGGTTCTGGGGCGCGGCGGGGTAGCCGTAACCGGGCGGCGGGGGCGTCGGCTGCGGGTAGCCGTAGCCGGGCGCCGGCTGCTGCGGGGGTCCGGGCGGCGGGGTCTGCTGGGGCGGCTGCGGGGGCTGCTGGCCCGGGGCGCCCGGTGGGGGCGGCGGGGTCGGCGGGCCGAACCCCCCTTGCTGCGGGGGCTGGTTCGGCGGGGGCGGGGGCGGCTGGGTCATGGCTCGGGTACCTCGGTGACACTCGGGAGGCCGGACGGCGGCCGGAACGGGAGAAGGGCGGGGAAGCGGGCCGGGCTCAGTTGCCGAAGGCCATGATCAGCTTCTCCTTCGACTCGTCGTTGCCGTTCAGCCGGCCGGCCGAGATGATGAAGCGCCCGTCGGCCCAGTCGATGACGCCGTTGTAGAAGGTGTCCTCGATCTGCGCGGTGCCCCGCGGGTTCTGGAGCAGCTTCGTCGGGGTGTGGGTGGCGCCGCCGGTCGGGATGGAGACCACCTGGCCGCCCGCGTCGTACGACGGCTGCACATACGCGATGAGCTTGCCGCCCTCGGTCCTCATCGGGGCCATCGGCTCGGCCACCGGGGACTTGACCCGCCACTTCGCGGTGCCGGTGGAGAGGCTGATCGCGACGATCTCGTTGGCGTCGGCGGTCGCGGACGTGGGCAGGTAGAGCGTGTCGGCGTCGGCCGCGACACCCTGGCAGCCCTGGAGGTCGCGCTCCAGGATCGCCCAGCCGCAGCTCGGGGAGAACTTCTCGTCCACCTTGACCTGGGAGCGGAACTTGCCGTCCGAGGTGAAGGTGGAGATGTTCCACGTCTTCTTGTCCTCGTTGGTCAGATAGACCACGAGCGGGTTCATCGAGTACACCCGGCTGACCTGCCAGCCCTTCTTGAGGGGCTGGGTCCACTTCACCTTGCCGGTGGCCGGGTCGAGTTCCTGGAGCTCGTCGTGCTCGGTGCTGGTCGAGGCGGCGCAGGACGCCACCTGGACGAGCTTGCCCGCGCCGCCCGCGTACCCGGCGGGGAAGCAGGCGTTGCCGTAGCGCTTCTTGTCGTACAGCTTCTTGCCGCTGTCGATGTCGTAGGCGGTGCCCGACTCGGAGCGGCCCACCATCAACGTGCGCCCGGCCACGCTCAGTTCGACGTTGAGGGCGCTGTCGAACAGCCCGCCGTCGGCGACCTGGGCGTTCCAGCCCTTCTTGCCGGTGGCGAGGTCGAGCTGGGTGAGCTGGTTGCACTTGGCGTTGTCGCCCGCGCCGTTCATGTACGCCACGACGACCTTGCCGTCGTCCGACTTCTGCGGGGTGACCGCGCAGATCTTCTGCGGGAAGGCGATGGGGCCCCAGGGGGAGGAGCCGTTGCCGGTGTCGTAGGCGAAGACCTGCTTGTACGCCGCCTTCACCACGGTGTTCCCGGCGACCCACATGCCGGGGGCGTCGGCGCCCGAGCCGGGGGCGTCCGGTGCCGACTTGTACCAGAGCACCTTCGCCTCGCCGGACGCGCGGCCCTTGTTGAGGTCCTCGGGGTCGTCGCCGCCGGTGGCGGACGAGGAGGCCGAGGGGGCGCCGGACGAGGTCGGCGCGCCGCTGCCGCTCTGCTCGGCCACGGGCTTCTTCTTGCCGTCGTCGCCGCTGGTGACGGCGTAGACGGTGCCGGCTATGACGAGCAACGCGGCCGCCGCGGCGCCCACGATCAGCACCGTCTTCTTCTTGCTGCCGCCGCCCTGGGGCGGGAAGGGGCCGCCGGGGGCGGTGCCGGGGGCGCCGGGGTACGGCGGCTGCGGCGGGAAGCCGTGACCGGGCTGGGGCTGCTGCCCGTAGGGGCCCGGCTGCTGGGGCTGCGGGTAGCCGTAGGGGCCGGGGGCGGCGGGCGCGCCGTAAGGGGCGGGGGCTCCGTAGGGGCCGGGGGCGCCGGGGGCCGCAGGGGCGGCGCCGTAGGGGCCGGGCTGCTGGGGGTGGGCGGGACCGGGGTCGCGGGCGGGACCGGGGTCGCGGGCGGCTTGGAGAGGACCGTCGGCGGCGGGGCGGCCGGGGCCGCGGGAGCCGTCGGCGGCTGGGCCGGGACCGGCGGCTGATTCCCCGGGTCCCTCGGGTCCCGTGGGTCCCGTGGGTCCCTGGGATCTCTCGGGTCCTGCGGTGCTCCGAAGCCGCCGCTGGGCGACTGGTCGGGCGGCTGAGTCATCAGCGCTCTTCCCCCTCGTTCACTGATTTTTAGCCACGCCCTGAGGTTCTTGACGGACCCAAGGTCGTTGTGGAGACAGTTTTCAGACGGCTCTTTCTATCACCCGGTACGGACAGCACAGCGGGCCGGATCCGCCCTGTTCCCAAGGGAGAACCGGCCCGTGATGCCTCCGTTACGCGCCTTCACGCCCCCTTCACGCGGCGCACGCGCGGCCCGTCGCGCGCCGGGGAGGAGCCGTCCGCCGCACTGGCTGATTCGCGGCGGCGAAGTGCTACGCGTCCTCCGCCAGTTCCAGCCAGCGCAGCTCCAGCTCCTCGCGCTCACCGGCCAGCTCCCGCAGCTGGGCGTCCAGTTCGGCCACCTTCGCGAAGTCCGTCGCGTTGTCGGCGATCCGCGCGTGCAGCTTGGTCTCCTTCTCGGAGACCTTGTCCAACTGCCGCTCGATCTTCTGGAGTTCCTTCTTGGCGGCGCGCTGGTCGGCGGCGCTCTTCTCCTGCGTGGCCGGCTTGGGCGCCGCGGCGGCGTTGCGCTCGGCGACGGCCTCCTCCATGCGCTGCCGCCGCTCCAGGTACTCGTCGATGCCGCGCGGCAGCATCCGCAGCGCGCCATCGCCGAGCAGGGCGAACACCCGGTCCGTGGTGCGCTCCACGAAGAACCGGTCGTGGGAGATGACGATCATCGAGCCGGGCCAGCCGTCGAGGACATCCTCCAGCTGGGTCAGGGTCTCGATGTCGAGGTCGTTGGTGGGCTCGTCGAGGAAGAGAACGTTGGGCTCGTCCATCAGCAGCCGCAGCAGCTGGAGGCGGCGGCGCTCACCGCCGGAGAGGTCGCCGACCGGCGTCCACTGCTTCTCCTTGGTGAACCCGAAGGTCTCGCAGAGCTGACCCGCGGTCATCTCGCGCCCCTTGCCGAGGTCGACGCGCTCACGCACCTGCTGCACGGCCTCCAGGACCCGGCAGGCGGGGTCGAGTTCGGCGACCTCCTGGGAGAGGTAGGCGAGCTTGACCGTCCGGCCGACGGCGACCCGCCCACCGGCCGGCTGCGCCTCGCCCTCGGTGCGGGCGGCCTCGGCCATGGCGCGCAGCAGCGAGGTCTTGCCCGCGCCGTTCACACCGACCAGGCCGATCCGGTCGCCGGGGCCGAGCTGCCAGGTGACGTGCTTGAGCAGCACCTTCGGGCCGGCCTGGACGGTGACGTCCTCCAGGTCGAAGACCGTCTTGCCGAGCCGGGAGGAGGCGAACTTCATCAGCTCACCGCTGTCGCGGGGCGGCGGCACGTCCGCGATCAGCTCGTTGGCGGCTTCGACCCGGAAGCGGGGCTTGGAGGTACGGGCGGGCGCGCCGCGGCGCAGCCAGGCCAGCTCCTTGCGGATCAGGTTCTGCCGCTTGGCCTCTTCGGTGGCGGCGATGCGCTCGCGTTCGGCACGGGCGAAGACGTAGTCGGAGTAGCCGCCCTCGTACTCGTAGACGTCACCACGCTGCACGTCCCACATGCGGGTGCAGACCTGGTCCAGGAACCAGCGGTCGTGGGTCACGCAGACGAGCGCCGAGCGGCGGTTCTGGAGGTGCCGGGCGAGCCAGGAGATGCCCTCCACGTCAAGGTGGTTGGTGGGCTCGTCCAGGACGAGCAGGCCCTGCTCCTCGATCAGCAGCTTGGCCAGCGCGATGCGGCGCCGCTCGCCACCGGACAGCGGGCCGATGACCGTGTCGAGCCCCTTGGGGAAGCCCGGCAGGTCCAGGCCGCCGAACAGGCCGGTCAGTACGTCCCTGACCTTGGCGTTGCCCGCCCACTCGTGGTCCGCCATGTCGCCGATCACCTCATGGCGGACGGTGGCGGCGGGGTCGAGCGAGTCGTGCTGGGTGAGCACGCCGAGGCGCAGCCCGCCGGAGTGGGTGACGCGGCCGGTGTCGGCGTCCTCCAGCTTGGCCAGCATCCGGATCAGGGTGGTCTTCCCGTCGCCGTTGCGGCCGACGACCCCGATCCTGTCCCCTTCCGACACACCGAGCGAGACGCCGTCCAGCAGGGCACGGGTGCCGTACACCTTGCTGACGTTCTCGACATTGACCAGGTTGACGGCCATTTCACTCCTGCTCGCGTGGGTCGGTCAGCCTTCTAGCGTAGGGCCTCGGGGGCGGGGGTGACGCGCGAGGGGATGGTCACTCTTCGTGATGACGTGATCGGGAACGGGCCGCTACCGTAGAGGGCCTTGGCCGGCATCTACCACGATCACGTCGAGATCACCGCCCCCTACGGCATCGGCATCGACCTGACCGCCGTCGACGCCCTCTGAGCCCTACAACACCGTCGCCCCCGCCACCGGTCCCGCCGCCGTCCGTACCGTGCGGCAGGTGCCGGAGGCGGTCAGGGCCGCCGCGACCTTCTCGGCCGTGGCGGCGTCCGGGGTGAGGAAGGCCGTCGTGGGGCCCGAGCCGGAGACCAGGGAGGCGAGGGCGCCCGCGTCGCGGCCCGCCGCCAGGGTGGCCGCCAGTTCCGGGAAGAGGGACAGGGCGGGCGGCTGGAGGTCGTTGGTGACGGCCGCCGCCAGCGCGTCGGCGTCGCCCTTGGCCAGCGCGTCCAGCAGGACCCGCGAGGCCACCGGCTCCGGGATCCGGCGGCCCTCGGCCAGCCGGTCGAACTCGCGGAAGACCGCCGGCGTGGACAGCCCCCGCTCGGCCATCGCGAACACCCAGTGGAACGTGCCGCCGACGTCGAGGCCGGTGAGCCGCTCCCCGCGGCCGACGCCCAGCGCGGCGCCGCCGACCAGGCTGAACGGCACATCGCTGCCCAACTCGGCGCAGATCGCGAGGAGTTCGGCCCGCGAGGCGCCCGTGCCCCACAGCCGGTCGCAGGCGAGCAGCGCGCCCGCGCCGTCCGCGCTGCCGCCCGCCATGCCACCGGCGACGGGGATGTCCTTGTCGATGTGGAGGTGCACGTTCGGCTCGATGCCCCGGCGCGCGGCGAGCGCGAGGGCGGCGCGGGCGGCGAGGTTGGTGCGGTCCAGCGGGACCTGGGCGGCGTCCGGGCCCGCGCAGGTGACGCGCAGTTCGTCGGCGGGGGTGACCGTGACCTCGTCGTACAGGCCGACGGCGAGGAAGACGTTGGCGAGGTCGTGGAACCCGTCGGGGCGGGCGGCGCCCACCGCGAGCTGGACGTTGACCTTGGCGGGGACGCGGACCGTGACGCTCACTGCGCTCCTTGGGCTGTGCGGGCGGCCGGCGTCAGGCGCCGGTCTGGGCGTGCTCGGCGATGCGGGCGAACTCCTCGACCGTCAGCGACTCGCCGCGGGCCTGCGGGGAGATCCCGGCGGCGACCAGGGCGGCCTCGGCGGCGGCCGCGGAACCGGCCCACCCGGCGAGCGCGGCCCGCAGGGTCTTGCGGCGCTGCGCGAAGGCCGCGTCGACCACCGCGAAGACCTGCCGCTTCGTGGCCGTCGTCGCGATCGGCTCGGTGCGCCGCACCAGGGAGACGAGCCCGCTGTCGACGTTCGGCGCGGGCCAGAAGACATTGCGCCCGATGGCGCCGGCCCGCTTGACCTCGGCGTACCAGTTGGCCTTCACGGACGGGACGCCGTACACCTTCGAGCCGGGCGCGGCGGCGAGCCGGTCGGCGACCTCGGCCTGCACCATCACCAGGGTGCGCTCGATGCTCGGGAAGGTGGCGAGCATGTGCAGCAGCACGGGGACGGCGACGTTGTACGGCAGGTTCGCGACGAGCGCGGTCGGGGCGGGGCCCGGCAGCTCGGTGACGTCCATCGCGTCGGAGTGGACGAGGGCGAAGCGGTCGGCGCGGGCGGGCATGCGGGCGGCGACGGTCGCGGGGAGGGCGGCGGCGAGCACGTCGTCGATCTCCACGGCGGTGACGCGGTCGGCGGCCTCCAGCAGCGCCAGGGTGAGCGAGCCGAGCCCGGGGCCGACCTCCACGACGGTGTCGTCGGGGCGGACCTCGGCGGTGCGCACGATACGGCGGACCGTGTTCGCGTCGATCACGAAGTTCTGGCCGCGCTGCTTGGTGGGGCGGACACCGAGCGCGGTCGCGAGCTCGCGGATGTCGGCGGGGCCGAGGAGGGCGTCGGGGGCGGGGCTACTCACGGGACAAGGGTACGGGGCGCCGGTGGGCGCCCCTGACAAGCGCCCCCTGACCTACCCGTGCAGCCGCTCCCCGCAGTGCGGCCAGGGGCTCTCCCCGCGCCGCGCGTACAGCTTCTTCGCCCGGTACGTCTGCTCCGACTCCGACGCGTCCTGGGGCAGTCCCGTACCCCCCAGCGTGTGCCAGGTGTGCGCGTCGAACTGGTACAGACCCCCGTAGGTCCCCGAGGCGTCCACCGCGTGCGGGTCGCCCCCGGACTCGCACACCGCGAGGCCGTGCCAGTTCAGCGCGTCGACCCCCGCGGCCGAGCGCGGCGCCGCCTTCGTGCCGACCTTCACCACCTGCCGCCGCGGCCTGCGCACCACTTCCGTCCCCTCCCGGCGCGGCTCCTGGCGCACCCCGTTGACCGTGCGCAGCAGATACGTGATCCGCCGCAGCCCGGGGCGCCCGGGGCTGGCGACGACCTCGGTGCCCTTGAGCAGCGTGGGGTCGTACGTCCGCTCGGTGCGGAACGGGATCTCCTCCTCGCGCACCTCCCGCCCCCCGGTCACCCGCAGCACGGTGACGGTCTGCCCGTCGCGCGGGAAGCTGTCGGCCGGTACGGAGAGCATGTCGTCGGCGCCCAGGGTGACCCCGGCCTCCGCCACGGCCTCCCCGACCGTCGCCGCGTTGGTGCGGATCGTGCGGGCCCGCCCGTCGGCCATGACCGTGACCGCCCGCTCGGTGCGCACATCGAGGGCGAGCCCGGCGCGGCCGATGCTCTGGGAGCGCGAGGCCGACAGATACGCGCCCTCCGCGCGCACCCCCAGCTCCCGCAGCGCCCCGTCCACGGTCCCCGCCGTCGTCCACACCTGGTGCGGCCGGCCGTCCAGGGTGAGCCGCACGGGGCGGCCGTGGCGCACCGCGATCGCGTCGCCGCCGGAGAGCGGGGTGTCGGGGGCGGGCGCGACCAGATCGTGCTCGCCCACCTGGACGCCCTCCTCGGCGAGCAGCGCGTGCACGTCGTCGGCGAAGGTGTGCAGCGCCCGCGGCCGGCCGTCGACATCGAGCCGGATCGCCCGGTCCTGGGCGACGAACGCGGTGGTGCCACCGGCCAGGAAGGCCACCACCAGCGCCTGCGGCAGCAGCCGGCGCACCACGGAGTCCGGCCGTTCGGCCGCCCGCGCCCCGCGCCGGCGCGCACGCCGGCCACCGCGCCGCTCCGGCGACGCGCATGTCTCCAACCGCCGTTTACCGCTCACGCCGACACGCTCCACAGGGGCCGAAAGGTCCGGATCGGGGGCAGAACCTAGCGGAGCATCGGTCACTCTCCAAAGCGACGCGACTACGGAACGCTACGAAAGTGGGGCTATGCCGGGTAGTCGAAGGCGCGGGCCGTGTTCGTGTTCAGGGCCGTCGCCAGCGCGTCTTCGCCGATGCCGCGTACGGCGGCCATGGCGCGCACGGTGACCGGAACGAGGTACGGCGCGTTGGGCCGTCCGCGGTACGGCGCCGGGGTGAGGAAGGGCGCGTCGGTCTCCACGAGGACCAGTTCCAGCGGGGCGACGGCGAGGGCGTCGCGCAGATTCTGGGCGTTCTTGAAGGTGACGTTGCCCGCGAAGGACATGAAGTAGCCCTCGCGGGCGCAGATCTCCGCCATCTCGGCGTCGCCGGAGTAGCAGTGGAAGACGGTGCGCTCGGGGGCACCCTCCTCCTTGAGCACGCGCAGCACGTCGGCGTGGGCCTCGCGGTCGTGGATGACGAGCGCCTTGCCGTGCCGCTTGGCGATCTCGATGTGCGCGCGGAAGGACCGCTCCTGGGCGTCCTTGCCCTCGGGGCCGGTGCGGAAGTGGTCGAGGCCGGTCTCGCCGACGCCCCGGACGTGGGGCAGCGCGGCGAGCCGGTCGATCTCGGCGAGCGCCTCGTCCAGCGCAGCCTGCCCGCCCGGCTCCCTGGCCCCCTTGCGCGACCAGCCGTCGGGGTCGCCGTGGACGATCCGCGGTGCCTCGTTCGGGTGCAGGGCGACGGCGGCGTGCACGTTCTCGTACGTCCGCGCGGTCTCCGCCGCCCACCGGGAGCCGTCGATGTCGCAGCCGACCTGGACGACCGTGGTGACCCCGACCGACGCGGCCTTCGCCAGGCCCTCCTCGACGGTGCCGGACTGCATGTCGAGGTGGGTGTGGGAGTCGGCGACGGGCACCCGCAGGGGTGCGGGCAGCGGCGGCGCCGCGGTCTTGTCGTCCGGGGAACCGTTCCGGCCGGTGTTCGAAGGCATGTCCCGATCCTACGAAAGGGACGCGGCCCCGGGCTCCGGCGCCCGGGGCCGGGCGGCGGTCAGCTCGCCCTGCGCTGGAAGGGGTGCAGCAGGTCCGACAGATGCCAGTGGTGCGGCGTCCCGGTCGCGGCCCCCGCGCTCTCACCGGCGGCCGGCACCTGCGGCACCTCCACCGGCCCGGCGAGCGGCGCCCCGCGCCGGGTGCCCGTGCCCCGTACCGACGAGACCTGTCCGGCGCGCATGATCCGCAGCACGTGACCATCGCAGTTCTGGCAGCTGGGGCTGCGCAGCGGCGACGGCACGACGTGCCCGTCGGCCACGTACCGCACGTACTGCTGCCCGTCGGCGTCCGTGTGGTGCTCTATCTCGTACGACTGCTCCCAGCCGTGCCCGCAGCGCATGCAGGCGAATGAATACGACTCGTGAACAACGGCTGTGGCCGTACCGCGGAGGCCGGTCCGCCCTGCGATCTCACTCATGCCAGCTCCTCGTTTCCGCTGGACGAGCACCCCTGAGCGGGGTCCCTTCGACCAGTGGACGCCTTCGCCGACGCGAATGCACCAGGGCTGTCGAGTGTTGGAGCCGATTTGAGTCTTCCTTGCCGAAAAGCCCCTGCGGACCGCCCGTGCGCTTTGCCAACGGCGACAGCCTTTTGCCGCCCGTTGGCCGATGCGCTCATCCGAGAAGATCCCTGCTCAGAGGGGGTGTGACGGACGTCCCGAAAGGGGCGCGGGAAACTGCGCGACCGGCCCCGACGCACCCGCACCCCGCAGCGCATCGCACCCCCACGGCGCTGTCGGAACTCCGCCCTCACCCAGCGGAGCGCTTCGCTGCCACAACGGCGTCGAACACGACCCTCTTCGGCAGCCCCGCCTCCACCGCCACCGCCGCGATCGCCTCCTTGCGCCGCTCCCCGGCCTCCTCACGCACCCGCACCCGGCGCACCAGTTCCGCCGCGTCCAGCTCCTCCGGGCCGGTCTCGGGCGCGCCCTCGACCACGACCGTGATCTCGCCGCGCACCCCCTCCGCGGCCCAGCGCGCCAGCTCGGCCAGCGGACCCCGGCGCACCTCCTCGTACGTCTTCGTCAGCTCCCGGCAGACCGCGGCCCGCCGCTCGGCGCCGAAGACCTCGGCCATCGCGGCGAGGGTGTCGTCGAGGCGGTGCGGGGCCTCGAAGTAGACCAGCGTGCGCCGCTCGCCCTCGACCTCGCGCAGCCGGGAGAGCCGTTCGCCCGCCTTGCGCGGCAGGAAGCCCTCGAAGCAGAACCGGTCCACGGGCAGCCCGGACAGGGCGAGCGCGGTGAGCACGGCGGACGGCCCGGGTACGGCGGTGACCCTGATGTCCTTCTCGACGGCCGCCGCGACCAGCCGGTACCCGGGGTCGGACACCGACGGCATGCCCGCGTCCGTGACGAGCAGCACCCGCGCCCCGCCGGTCAGCTCCTCGACCAGTTCGGGCGTGCGCGCCGACTCGTTGCCCTCGAAGTACGACAGCACCCGGCCGCCCGGGGTGACGCCGAGCGCCTGGGTGAGCCGGCGCAGCCGCCGGGTGTCCTCGGCGGCGATGACGTCCGCGGTCTCCAGCTCCTTCACCAGCCGGGGCGGGGCGTCCGCGATGTCGCCGATGGGGGTACCTGCGAGGACAAGGGTTCCAGTCACGCCCCCATCCTCGCAGGGGTCCGCGAGCCGGAGGAAAACGACCGCTTCGCGGCCCGCGCCGCGCATGCGCGGGACTCGCACAGCACCGTTCCCTACGATGGCGCGGTGACCAGTACCGCGTCCTCCATGGATCTGAGGCAGGGCCAGGCGCCGCACGACCGGCGGCCGCCGTGGCAGCAGCGGCTGCGCCGGTTCGGGTACGCGCCGGCGAAGGACACGCCTGAGGGCGATGTCCGGGACCGGCTGGTGCCGCCGTACACGCAGCCCGGTCCCCGGCTGTGGCGGGCGCTCGGCGCCCCGCCCGTCCTGGCCGACCGGATCAACCGCTGGTCGGGCTGGGTGGGGCCGCTGCTGGTGACGCTGGTCGCGGGCCTGCTGCGGTTCTGGAACCTGGGCAGTCCGCGGGCGGTGATATTCGACGAGACGTACTACGCCAAGGACGCATGGGCGCTGGTCCACCGCGGCTTCGAGGTCAACTGGGACAAGAACGCCAACGACGTGGTCCTGCAGACGCACGGGCATCTCGCGATCCCGGCGGACGCGGCGTACGTGGTGCATCCGCCGGTCGGGAAGTACGTGATCGGGCTCGGCGAGCTGATGTTCGGGTTCAACCCGTTCGGCTGGCGGTTCATGACCGCGCTGCTGGGCACGCTGAGCGTGCTGATGATCTGCCGGATCGGGCGCAGGATGTTCCGCTCGACGTTCCTGGGCTGTCTGGCGGGCGCCCTGCTCGCGGTGGACGGGCTGCACTTCGTGATGAGCCGCACCTCGCTGCTCGACGGTGTGCTGATGTTCTTCGTGGTGGCCGCGTTCGGCTGTCTGCTCATCGACCGGGACCGGTCACGGGCGAGACTGGCCGCCGCGCTGCCCGTCGGACCGGACGGCATGGTCCGCCCGGACGCGCGGGTCGCGGACTCCGTCCGGCTCGGCTGGCGCCCCTGGCGCTGGGCGGCCGGGCTGATGCTGGGCCTGGCCATCGGCACCAAGTGGAACGGCCTGTACATCCTGATCGCCTTCTGTGTGATGGCGGTGCTGTGGGACGTCGGCGCGCGCCGGGTGGCCGGTGCCCGCCATCCGCGCCGTGCGGTCCTCAAGCACGACCTCGGCATCACCTTCCTGGCGACGGTCCCGGTGTCCGTCGCCGTCTACCTGCTGTCCTGGCTGGGCTGGATCCTCTCCCCCACGGACGGCACCGGCGGTTACTTCCGCAACTGGGCGATCACCGACGGCCGGGGCGGCGCCTGGTCCTTCCTGCCGGACTGGCTGCGCAGCCTGTGGCACTACGAGCACGAGGTGTACGAGTTCCATCTGCACCTGGACTCCCCGCACACCTACCAGTCCAACCCGTGGAGCTGGCTGGTGCTGGGCCGCCCGGTGTCGTACTTCTACGAGTCCCCCTCCCCCGGCACCGACGGCTGCCCGGCGGACGCGGGCCAGAAGTGCGCCCGCGAGGTGCTGGCCCTCGGCACCCCGCTGCTGTGGTGGGCGGCCTGCTTCGCGATCGTGTACATCCTGTGGCGCTGGGCGTTCCGCCGCGACTGGCGGGCCGGTGCCATCGCCTGCGCGATCGCGGCCGGCTATCTGCCCTGGTTCCTGTACCAGGAGCGGACGATCTTCTTCTTCTACGCGGTCGTCTTCGTGCCGTTCCTGTGCCTGGCCGTGGCCATGATGATCGGCGCGATCATCGGCCCACCGGGCTCCAGCGACACCCGCCGCGTGGCCGGCGCCACCTCGGCGGGCGTCCTGGTCCTGCTGATCGCCTGGAACTTCATCTACTTCTGGCCCCTGTTCACCGGCACGGCGATCCCGATCGACAGCTGGCGGGCGAGGATGTGGCTGGATACCTGGGTCTAGCTGGGCAGACACCACGAGGGCGCGGTCATCGGGCCGCGCCCTCGTGGTCGTTGACGGGTGCTGGTGTGCGCTACTGGCCGCCCTTGGACGGCCCAGAGACGGCCTGCGGCAGATCTGCAGCGGGCTCCCGGGGGATACCGGGGGAGCCCGAGTCTGCGCGGGGATGCACGGGGCGGACAGTAAGCATCACTTCAGTCTGCGTCATCGAGTGAGAACAGAACGTCGGTCGCGGCGATGGACAGTGTGTTCGCTCCCACTACCAGGTCGTATCTGGGACTCAGCGGCATGGAGAAGTTGTTCTTGGATCCCGTGATCATCATGCGCATGGTCTCCAACATGGGTTGCGGCACCACCAGTCGCTCAGGCTGGTCAGGCAACGTGAACGTCTCCGGTCCGCTACGACGGGCAGAGCCGCCACCACGGCTAGTCACCCGAGGCTTGCGCACACCCGGGTACAGGGCAGCGTAGAGCCCGGCGAACAGGTTGACGTGGTTACTGCCTGCGGCGGAGAGGCGACAGATCGCGATGTCGTTGAGATGGCGCTGCTCGACCAGACGTGTGGGCAACATCTGATGGTCCTTGCACAGCAGTCTGGTGACCGTCCAGGTGCCAGCGTCCGAACGCACCGTGGCGTCGACGTTGTGGAGATCGACCAAGAGTTGCCAGAGGTCCGACGGCTGCGCTGAGCGGTGAAATCGTTCCAAGCGCTGGGGTATGCGGGCCAGGTCTCTGTCGTAAATCTCGTTCCAGCGACTCTGGGCGTGGCTCGCACTGGCTTGCCGTGCCCGGTCGGTGTCGTAGTCTGCGATGACCCGCTCACGTTGGGCCCGCACCTGGCTCTGCCGCAGCTCCCCCAACTCGTAGGTGAGGACACGCCGTATGCGTTGAACTGGCCGACCATAGGAGGCGGCCAGTTCAATCAGATTCGGGTCTTCGGGTGACGGCCCCCGCCATGGCCCCGCCTTGGGTACGTAGTACTCAGCCATGGCGACGACCAACTCGAAGGCGCGGGCCTGGCGTCGTCGTACGGCGGGCGTGCGGTCGATGGCGATCTCGATGACGTTGCTCGGCAGCCCCAGGGCGTCGGCGACCTCATCCAGGAACTGCGGGCGACGGCTGGGCACGATGCCCTCGTTCTCGAACCTGCGGTAGTTCTTGACGGAGATGCCGAGGCGATCCACCACGTCCTGCGCCCTCATTCCGTAGGCCCGCCGGAAGTCCGCGAGGGTCCAGGACTTGTATGCGTCATGGTTCATCAACTGCCACGGGTGCACCTTCAGCGCCCGAGCAAGGGCCCGCAGGCGTGGCGGGTCTGGCACTCTGTGCCCATTCTCGTAGGCCAGAATCTGCGCCTTGGTCGCCCCGACAGCGGCTGCCAGCTCCTCGGCCGTCATCGACGACATGTGCGGACGCGCGTAGACATTCATCCGGAGCGCCCGTAGCTCAGAGGGGTTGAAGTCGGCCAGACCTCGTGCCATGCGTGTGCTCTTTCTCGTCGCGGGGACCAGTTTAGAGGTACCATCCGTACGCCACGACCGGATCACAGTGGCGACTATCGTGGCGCCCTGAACTGCACTGCTGTGTTTTTTAGCGGCAGAACTGGTGGAGGCCAACGCGGAAGTGCGCGAAGTTAGTGACCATCGACCGCGCGGTTTGGAGACCGCGGTCCATGTGTTAGCGGTTATGAAAGTGGCCCTGCACCTCCACGGATAGCTACGCCGTTGGCGGAGGCACAGGGCCGGCGTAAGGGAGCGAGCTCCCGGAAGGCTCTCTGTTGGCGCAGGGGGCCTTTCGCCGTTAGAGGTGGCTTTCGATCAGGTGACGTAGCCAGGCACCCAGTGCCTGGAGTATCAGCCAACCCGCCACCTTTTTGGCGATCTTCCGGTTGTCACGCTTCCCGCCATTCGGCGGGTTTTCCATACGCAGCATCTCCTCTCGGCCGTGGAGCCGATCGGCCCCGATCGGGTCGCCCGATCGACGGATTACGCCGCGAGAGAAGATGTTGGGATGAGCTTACCGGGTCCCACATACAACACCGGTCCCTGAGCGAGCACTCCTGTGCCAACTACCGCCGACAATCGCTCCTTGACGGTTAATTGACACCCGACATTCCGCTTCTTGGTCGAGAGCAACCCTTGAACGTACGGTCGAATGAGGGCTGTTGGGGTGCCACTTCATGGGCCTTGACGTTGCGTGCAGTTCAGGGACGAGGGGGCGTCTACAGCATCTGGCCCAGTTACTCGCACTGTGCGATCCACCAAAACTGCCGTCTGTGCGATGCGTCACTATCCGTGTGTCATCGTGTCGCGCTCGCTGCAACCTTGGTTGCGCGAACATTGTGCGGCGCGCCGAGGGTGCAGCGGGCTGTGGTGCGCCCCCTGCGCAGGGCCCTGTCCTGCATAGGCGTTGCCCGGTGCCGGAGGTTAGGGCCGAGGAACACTGGAACGCAGTTGGCGGGAAGGGCGGACCCCTGATCGCCCACCAGGCCCCGAACGGCGACTGGACGGCCCACGACGCCGTACCGGCACGCGCGGACGAGCTCGTGCTCAGCTGTCATGATGCCTGACACGCCCGGAACGACTTCTTCCGCGCGCACTCGGGCGCACTTCCACACGCAGCACGGCATGGCGCTCCCCGACGATCCGGGCGGGAATGTGGAGAGCGGCCGGAGGTGGCGCGGCAACGTGGAGCAGGACCGGCACCGAGGCTCCTTGCGCACCGTGGTGGACAGGCGGAGCCTCCAGAACTGCACAGCGGGCTCACCATCCAGGAGGATCCTGCGATCGCCACCCCGGTGACCGGTGGCTACGACGCGGAGCTCAGTCCCTGGGACAGAGAACCCCGCTGTCATCCACGTCGCCTCGCTGACCAGCCCGCAACTCACGGGTCATTCCATCATGTTCGGCAGGAACGTACTGCTCAGCGACATCCTGACCCGCGACATGGGCGAGGTGCACTTCGTCGCCTGCCGCTTCCTCAAGACCAACCGGCCCGGTACCCGTAACCAAGGCCGACTCCAGGACCACGACTACCCGGGCGAGGGCGGCGACCTCTACATCCCTCGGTACAGCTCTCCTCAAGCGACGCGTCCAAGTTCCGGGCACCCCATATGATCATGGGCATGTCCGAACTGCGTGAGCGTGCCGTGCGCAATCAGCTGGCGTTGGGGGAACAGCTCCTGGCGTACGCCTCCGTCGTGCCCGCGGCCGGTGCCAAGGGTGTCGGTGTGAACCTCGGCGGTGTGCTCGCGAACGATCTGATGAGCCAGGTCGGCGCGCGGGGCGGGATGGCGGGCGGCATCGCGTCACAGATGCCGGGGACGTCCGGGGCGCTGCTGCTGCGCGTCACCGACCAACGGGTCGGGCTGGTGAAGCCGTTGGACGGCACACCGGTGTGGGAGGTGCCCAGGGCGTGGGTGGCGCGGGTCGAACGGCGGCCCCGGCTCCAGCTGATGGCGCGGTTCCGGGTGCACTACGCCGACGGCTCCTGGCTCGCGTTCCTCACCATGCGCCGCCGGAACATCGAGCGGTTCCGCGCTCTCCTGGGCTGATTTTCCGGTCCGATTGTCGCAACCGTGCTACGGAATGACCGGGGACGTCACCCGCCCCGCTCGGGACTTTAGGGTGAGTGCCGTCGTTGGGGAGACGAGGGGCGGGGGACCCTGGGAAGCGCGGAGGAACAGAGGCTGTGGGGAAGAGAAGACGGGCCGCCGAACGGCGCACTGCGCCGCCCGGCGTGATAGGCGGAGTCATCGCCCTGGTCGTGTGCGGCGCCGGACTCACCGCGTACGCGCTGTACGACGGCGGTTCGGCGGCCGGTGAGACGAGCGCCACCGCGCACCACCAGCAGGTCAAGTCCGGCCCCCTCAGCGCGGCCGAGGTGCACACCGCCGCCACCGCCTTCCTCACCTCCTGGCAGCACGGCCGGATCGCCGACGCGGCGGCCGCGACCGACGACGCCTCGGCCGCGACCGCCCTGCTCACCGGCTACGGCAAGGACGCCCACCTCACCGGCCTCACGCTCACCCCGGGCACCGCCACGGGCGCCAAGGTGCCCTTCTCCGTCAAGGCGACGCTGGCCTACAAGGGCGTCTCCAGGCCGCTGGCGTACGGCAGTTCGCTCACCGTCGTACGGCGGGCGAGCGACGGCAAGCCGCTGGTCGGCTGGCACTCCTCCGTCGTCCAGCCCGATCTGCGGGACGGCGACACGCTGGTCACCGGCCATGCCGGCACCCCGCCGGTCAAGGCGCTGGACCGCGACGGCGGCGAGGTGACGGCCGCCAAGTACCCGTCGCTGGGCACCGTGCTGGACGGGCTGCGCGAGAAGTACGGCAAGAAGGCGGGCGGCACGGCGGGCGTGGAGCTGCGCGTGGTGCGCGGCAAGGCGTCGCAGCAGGCGAAGCTGTCCGACAAGACGCTGGTGACGCTGAGCCAGGGCACCCCGGGCACGGTGAGGACGACCCTGGACCCGGCCCTCCAGGCGGAGGCCGAGGGGCAGGTCGGCAAGCGGCCGCACG
Source organism: Streptomyces sp. LaBMicrA B280 (assembly GCF_049222185.1). Lineage (NCBI taxonomy): Bacteria > Bacillati > Actinomycetota > Actinomycetes > Kitasatosporales > Streptomycetaceae > Streptomyces > Streptomyces sp. LaBMicrA B280. The sequence goes on from NZ_JBMJCT010000011.1 coordinate 152,167, forward strand.
CCTCCGTGGTCGTCCTGCGGCCCTCCACCGGCGAGATCCTCGCGGTCGCCAACAGCGAGCACGGCTTCAACGTCGGCTTCCAGGGCTCGCTGGCGCCGGGCTCCACGATGAAGATCGTGACGTCGACCATGCTGTTCGAGAAGAAGCTCATCACCCCGGACGCCTCGCACCCCTGCCCCAAGACGTACAAGCTCGCGGGCTGGACGTTCCACAACGACGACGACTCCGAGATCAAGAAGGGCACCTTCAAGACCGCCTTCGGCGCCTCCTGCAACAACGCCTTCATCAACTTCGCGCCCAAGCTGTCGAACAGCGATCTGACCGAGGAGGCCCAGCAGGTCTACGGCCTCGGCAGGGACAACTGGGCCATCGGTGTGCCCACCTTCGACGGCTCCGTCCCGGTGCAGAGCGGCGCGCAGATGGGCGCCTCGCTGATCGGGCAGGGCGGGGTGCGCATGAACCCGCTGAACATGGCCTCCGTCGCGGCCACCGTGCAGTCGGGCCGCTTCCGCCAGCCCTATCTGGTCTCCCCCGACGTGGACCACCGCACCCTGGCGACGGCCGCCCGGACCATGTCCGCGACGACGCGGTCCCAGCTCAAAGAGGTCATGAAGTTCACCGCCGACTACGGCACGGCCGCCAAGGCGATGGCCGGCCTCGGCCCGGACTACGGCGCGAAGACCGGTTCGGCCGAGGTCGACGGGCAGAAGAAGCCGAACGGCTGGTTCACCGCCTACCGGGGCGACCTGGTGGCCGCGGGCGTGGTGCAGGCCGGCGGGCACGGCGGTGACACCGCCGGCCCGATCGTGGCGGACCTGCTCAGGAAGGGCGGCTGACCGGACCGGTCAGCTGTGCACGGGCACGGCCGTGTAGGTCCGGCGCAGGAAGCGGATCAGCGCCTTGGAGTCGAACTGGAGCACGTCGACGCCCTGGTCGGAGTGGAACTCCACGACCGCCTGGACCCGGCCGCACGGCCACACCCGCACCGAGCCGCTCTCGGCCGGTGCCCGCAGCCCGCGCTCCAGCAGGGAGCGGGAGAAGGTCCACTCATGGGCGCCCGGGAGATCGATCCGCACCGAGCGCGGATCGTCCTCGGGGTCGTACCGCAGCCGTACCGGGACGGCCCCCGGGTCCTCGTCATCCGTGACGACATGGGCGCGCGCGTACTGCTCGATCACAGACATGGGAACGCCCTTTCACGCTGAGTAACCCTCACGAAAGCCATTTCGTCCGCTTTCATCCAGTTCCTCTCCAATGTCGCACATTTCGCTCGGCCCGCCCCCGGAGGGAAGAGGCGAGTACCCAGTACTTGCAAAGGGTTCGCAACAAGTGTCTAAAATCGAACGGTGCATGTACCTGACGGATTCATCGACGCCCCCACCTCCGCCGTCACCGCAGTGGTCGCCGCCGGCGCCCTCGCGGTGAGCCTGCGCGGTGCCCGACGGGAACTGGACGAGAAAACCGCACCACTGGCGGGACTGGTCGCCGCCTTCATCTTCGCGGTGCAGATGCTGAACTTCCCCGTGGCGGCCGGCACCAGCGGCCATCTGCTGGGCGGGGCGCTGGCCGCGATACTCGTCGGCCCTTACACCGGTGTGCTCTGTGTGTCCGTGGTGCTGCTGATGCAGGGCGTGCTGTTCGCGGACGGCGGGCTGACCGCGCTCGGCGTCAACATCACGGACATGGCGCTGGTCACCACCGTGGTGTCGTACGCCGTCTTCCGCGGTCTGCTCGCCGTGCTGCCCTGGGGGCGCCGCTCGGTGACCGTGGCCTCCTTCCTGGCCGCGCTCGTCTCCGTGCCGGCCGCGGCCTGCGCCTTCACCCTGATCTACGCGGTCGGCGGCACCACCGACGTCTCGATCGGCAAGGTCGCCACCGCGATGATCGGCGTCCATGTGCTGATCGGCGTGGGCGAGGCGGTCATCACCGCGCTGACGGTCGGCGCCGTGATCGCCGTACGCCCGGACCTGGTGCACGGCGCGCGCGGGCTGCGGCAGCGGCTCCGGCTGCGGGTGGACGGCGAGCTGGTCGACGCGCCCGCCTCGCCCGTCTCCCCCGCGACGGCGCCCGCCTCGCGGCGCAAGGTGTGGGTGACCGGCCTCGTCGCCTCCCTCGTGCTCGCCGGTTTCGTCAGCTTCTACGCCTCCGCGAGCCCCGACGGCCTGGAGAAGGTCGCGCACGACAAGGGGATCGACACCCGGGCGAAGGAGCACGCCTCGGCCGGCTCCCCGCTCGCCGACTACGGCGTCAAGGACGTCTCCGACGCGCGCCTGTCCGGCGGGCTCGCGGGCGTGATCGGGGTCGGGGTCACGGTGGTCGCGGGCAGCGCGGTGTTCTGGGCGGTGCGCAGGCGCCGCGACACCGACGTCCCGCCCGTGAGCCACGGTCTCTGACATGGGTGCGGGCCACGCCCATCGCCTCTACCGGCACGCGGACTCGCCCGTGCACGCGCTCCCGCCGCACACCAAGCTCGCGGCCGTCCTCCTCTTCGTGCTGGTCGTGGTCTCGACCCCGCGCGAGGCGATGTGGGCGTTCGGGGCGTACGCCGTCCTGCTCGCGGCGGTGGCGCGCGGCGCCCGGGTGCCCGCCGGGTTCCTGCTGCGGCGGCTGCTGATCGAGGTGCCCTTCGTGGCGTTCGCGGTGCTGATGCCGTTCGTCGCGGAGGGCGAGCGGGTGCACGTCCTCGGCCTCTCGCTGAGCGTCGACGGGCTGTGGGGCGCCTGGAACGTGCTCGCCAAGGGCACCCTCGGCGTCGCCGCCTCCGTGCTCCTCGCGGCCACCACCGAGCTGCGCCAACTCCTTCTGGGCCTTGAGCGGTTGAAGCTGCCGCCGCTGCTGGTGCAGATCGCCTCCTTCATGCTCCGCTACGGCGATGTGATCACCGACGAGATGCGCCGGATGCGGATCGCCCGCGCCTCCCGCGGCTTCGAGGCACGGGGCGTACGGCACTGGGGGGTGCTCGCCAAGTCGGCCGGCGCGCTGTTCATCCGCTCCTACGAGCGCGGGGAGCGCGTGCATCTGGCCATGGTGAGCCGGGGGTACGCCGGTTCGATGCCGGTCATCGAGGAGGCGACCGCGTCCCCCGCGCAGTGGCGCCGCGCCCTCGCGCTCCCCTGCTCGGCCCTCATCGTCTGCCTGTTGGGATGGACCCTGTGAGTACGACCAGTACGGCCAGTACGACGGGTACGGCCACCGCCTCGCTGGAGGTCTCCGGCCTCGCCTTCGCCTACCCCGACGGCCATCAGGCCCTGTTCGGCGTCGACTTCACCGTCGGACGCGGCGAGCGGGTCGCGCTGCTCGGCCCCAACGGCGCCGGCAAGACCACCCTGGTGCTGCATCTCAACGGCATCCTCGGCGGCGGCGCCGGGACGGTCACCGTGGCCGGGCTGCCGGTCGGCAAGCGGCACATGGCGACGATCCGGCAGAAGGTCGGCATCGTCTTCCAGGACCCGGACGACCAGTTGTTCATGCCGACGGTGCGCGAGGACGTGGCGTTCGGCCCGGCGGCGGCCGGGATCAGGGGCGCGGCCCTGGAGGAGCGCGTACGGGGCGCCCTGGACCGGGTCGGCATGGGGGACTTCGCGGACCGGCCCCCGCACCATCTCTCCTTCGGGCAGCGGCGGCGCGTCGCGGTGGCCACCGTGCTGGCGATGGAGCCGGAGATCCTGGTCCTGGACGAGCCCTCCTCCAACCTCGACCCGGCCTCCCGCCGCGAGCTGGCCGACATCCTGCGCTCGCTCGACGTCACGGTCCTGATGGTCACGCACGACCTGCCGTACGCCCTGGAGCTGTGCCCGCGCTCGCTGATCCTCAGCGACGGCGTGATCGCGGCCGACGGGCCGACGGCGGAGCTGCTGTCCGACGAGGAGCTGATGCGGGCGCACCGCCTGGAACTGCCGTTCGGCTTCGACCCGCGAGCCACGGAGCCCCGGGTGACAGGACCTCGGGTGACGGAACCTCGGGCGACAAAGGTAACGAAAACGGACGCCTGATCTCGCCGAGGAATCGCAGGCCCACACCCGCTGTTGCACCCACTGTCGCAGGCGAGCGGAAGGGAATGCGGGACATGGAGGGCGCGGACGTGGTCGTGAACGGCACGGTGGCCGAGGGCTTCGAGCCGGTCAGGGAGGCGTTCGCAGCGAACTTCGCCCTGCTCGGGGAGCGCGGCGCGGCGGTCGCCGTGTACCGCGACGGACGGCGGGTGGCCGACCTGTGGGCGGGCGCCAAGGACGTGGACGGTACGGCCCCCTGGGAGCCCGGCACCGCCCAGATCGTGCGCTCCGCCACCAAGGGCGTCGTCGCCGCCGGGCTTCTGCTGCTGCACCAGCGCGGGGAGCTGGACCTGGACGCGCCGGTCGGCACGTACTGGCCCGAGTACAAGGCGGCGGGCAAGGAGCGGACCCTCGTACGCCATCTGCTCGCGCACCGCGCGGGCGTGCCCGTCCTGGACCGCCCGCTGACCCCGGCCGAGGCGGCCGACCCGGACCTCGGCGCGGCCGCCGTCGCCGCGCAGGCCCCGGTGTGGGAGCCGGGCACGGACCACGGGTACCACGCGCAGACGTACAGCTGGCTCACCGGGGAACTGGTCCGGCGGGTCACCGGGCGCCCGGTGGGCGAGTGGCTGGCCGCCGAGATCGCCGGGCCGGTGGGCGCCGATCTGTGGCTCGGGCTGCCCGCGGCCGAACAGGGGCGCGTCGGACGGGTCGGGGACATCGAGGCGCCGCGGTCGGCGGGCGCGCTGAAGCTGCGTCCCAAGCGCTCGGTGTCCGCGGCCTACGCCGACCCGGACTCGCTCACCCGCCGCGCCTTCGCCGCGATCACCCCGCTCCCGGACGAGAACGACCCCGCGTACCGCGCCGCCGCCCTGCCCGCCTCCAACGGCATCGCGACGGCCGACGGACTGGCCCGCGTCTACGCGTCGCTGATCGGTGAAGTGGACGGCGGGGTACGGCTGTTCACGCCCGAGACGATGGACCTGGCCCGCGCGGAGCGGTCGGCGGGGCCCGACCGGGTGCTCGTGGTGAACACCCGCTTCGGCCTCGGCCACATGCTGCACGGCAGCGCGTCCCCGCTGCTCGCCCCCGGCTCCTTCGGCCACCCGGGCCGCGGCGGCGCGCTCGCGTTCGCCGACCCGGAGTCGGGCATCGCGTTCGGTTATGTCACCAACGGCTTCCGCAAGAGCGTGACGGCGGACCCGCGGGCGCAGGCGCTGGTACGGGCGCTGAAGGTGGCGCTGGGGGCGTGAACCGGCCGGGCTCGGGGCTCAGACGTGGATCGGGTGCGAGGTGCGCCCCGAATCCGCGTCGATCTCCGTGTGCGCCTTGTTCAGCAGTTCCATGGCGATCTGGTTGAGGGCGCGGGCCCCGGCGATCTCCTCGCCGACCCTGGGCTGGTCGTTGTCGATGTGATGGCGGCTGGCGTGTCCGTGCCCCCGGACCTCGCTGCCGTCGGGCAACCGGACCAGGGCCGCCGCGCGCGTGTGCTGACCGTCCTCCTCGAACTCCAGCTCGACATGCCACCCGACAGCGGTGTGCATCATGGTCTGCGTCTGCTGCATGGTCTGCGTCATGTCGGCCACCTCCGGGCAACGCACGTTCCGGCTGTCTCCAGGGTGCTCCCGGCCGCGGCGCACGTCATCTCGGCGGCCGGGCTCAGTTCCCGTCCGTCTCCTCGAAGCTGGCGAAGTACGCGGCGGCCATGTCCTCCTGGCCGTGCCCCTGGGCGGCGGCGCGGGCGAACCGTTCGGCGGTGGCCTCGGCCACGTCGAGGCGTACGCCGTTCCCCTGGCCCGCGGCCACGATGAGCCGGGCGTCCTTCTCGGCGGTGGTCACCGCGAACGACGCCGGGGTCAGCCTGTCCTCCAGCAGCACCTGGGACTTGGCCCGCAGGTACCCCATGTCGAGCGGGCCGCCGCCGATCAGCTCGAAGAACTTCCCCGGGTCGACGCCGAGGCCCTTGGCGAGGGCCAGCGTCTCGCCGGTGGCCGCGGTGACGGCGAGCACCCAGCTGTTGGCGACCAGCTTCAGCCGACTGGCGCTGCCCTCGGCCCCGTCCGTGCCGGTCCACAGGGTCTTGGCGCCGACCGCGTCGAACACCGGTGTGACCGCCGCGCGCCCCGCCTCGGGCCCGGCCGCGAGCACGGTGAGCTTCCCGGCCTCGGCGGGCTCCTTGGTGCCGAGCACGGGGGCGTCGTAGAAGAGCAGTCCGTGCGCGTCGGCGAAGGCCGCCAGGTCGCCGATCAGCTCGGACCCGGCGGTGGTGGACTGCGCCCAGGCGGCGCCGCGGCGCAGTGCGGGGGCGGCCTCCCGCATGACCTCGAGGACGGTGTTGCCGTCGTAGAGCATCGTCAGGACGACATCGGCGCCCTCGACGGCCGCCCCGGGGGTGTCGGCGATCCGGGCTCCGTCGGCGGCCAGCGGCTCGGCCTTGTCCCGGGTGCGGTTCCAGGCGCGCACCTCCAGCCCCGCCCGGCACAGATTGCGGGCCATGGCGGCGCCCATGATGCCGGTGCCCAGGACGCTGACGATCGGCTTGTCGCTCATGACGCTCCCTGAAGTCATAGTGTGTCGTCTCCAGCTTCCCGTACCACGGGAGGCGCCGCAGGAACCGGAGGACAGATGCGACGCTGCGGACCCGTGTGGCCCGTGTGGCTTCTCGGCGGTGCCGTGGCACCGGCGCTCCTGCTCACCGCCTGCGCCTCGAAGGGCGACCCCGCGCCCCCTTCACCCGCGCCCCCTCACCCGCGGCCACGCACCGAAGCGGCGCGGCGCAGACCGAGAAGAAGCTCACCGACCAGGCGCGGTCCGCGCTCGACGCGGTCACCGACCGGGGCGGTTCCATGGTCGAGTCGGGCGTCGAGCGCGTCGCGGACGGCGTGCACACCCGGCCCGGGCTGACCCATGGCACGGCCTACAAGCTGACCGTGGTGTGCGCCGGGAAGGGGATCGCGCGGATCGTCGTGGCACCGTCCGGGGCGGGCGGGGAGAAGACGGTTCCCTGCGACGGGTCCGTGGTCTTCGAGCGTTTGGCGGCCGAGGGCGCGCTCAAGGTCGATGTGCGGGGGGAGCCCGGCGCGGCGGGCATGATCGCCTGGCGGATCAACGCGGCCTAGCCGTGCGTGGCCGCGCGGGGTAGGGCGGGGTGGGGCAGGTGGCGTCGGGGACCGCCGTCCAGGCGCACGGCGACCAGTTCGGACGCGGGAGTGATACCCACACCGCTGAGGAGCCTCTCATCGCTCTCCGTGCCGTTCCTCCGGGCCCAGTCGGAGCCCAGATCCCTGAGCTGCCGCTTGCTGCGCTGGTCGACCAGCACCCAGTCCCGGCCGTATCTGAACGGCCGGACGAAGCCGTCGAGGGCGTCCGCCCACAGGGCGTCGAGGAAGCCGCTCACCGTCTGGGTGCTGAAGAGCGTGCAGCGGAACGTGTCCCCGGGGGCCTTCGTGATGGGACTGATGTCGACGGTCAGAACGCGCTCGGCGAGGGCCTGTTCGGCGCTGGCCATCGCCTCCTCCAGCACGTCGGAGGCGTCCGAGGGACTCTCCAGAGCCGCCGGCAGCACCACCCGCAGCGTGTCGTTGACGACCGCCTGGATGATGTCGGGATCCTGCGCGGCCCGTCGGCGCATGCCGTCCACGTAGGTGCTGACCGGGACGTGCTCGGGGAAGTCCCCGGGTGCGTACAGCACCTCCGGCCGCTGCCACAGGATGAGGAAGAACACGGCGGACACCAGGACGGGGAACGAGACCGCGAACACCGCGAGCAGCCCCTGCACCCAACCGCTCGACTGGGCGGCGGCGATACCTACCGTGGTCTCCGAGAGCCCCAGGAACAGCGCGATGATCCACAGCGGGTTGAGTACGCGCGGAGGGTGCCCCGGCGGGGGTTCGCTTGCCATCGCACCAGGGTGGCAGGGAGGCACCCCCGAGGGGACCGCTCCATCCGGCGCTGACGCGAACGACTCGCTCACGGCGCGATCACACCCCGTCGGCGGGCCGCTCACGCACATCCACGAGGGTGGCCCGTGCGTGGGTGACGAGTTCCTTCGGTTCGATCGGGAAGACGGCGTACGGCGTCCCCGCGGCGGCCCACAGCACGTCGTGCGCGAGCAGCGAGCGGTCGGCGAGCACCCGGGTGCTGGTGCGGTGCCCGAAGGGCGGCACGCCCCCGATGGCGTAGCCGGTGACCTCCCGCACCACCTGCGCGTCGGCCCGCCCCACCTTCTTGACCCCCAGCTCTTCCCGGACCCGCTCCACATCCACCCGGGACGCCCCGTCCATGAGCACGAGCACCGGCACCCCGTCGGCGGCGAACACCAACGACTTGCAGATCTGGCCGAGTTCACATCCCACGGCCGCGGCTGCCTCCACGGCGGTCCGGGTCCCCTCGGGAAACCTCCGGGCCCGCCCGAGCACCTCCTCCAGGCCCAGTTCCCTCAGCGCTCGCGCGAAACGCGGGTGCGCTCCCGATCCGTCGGCGTCGGTGGCGGCTGTCGTCATAGGGGGCACGCTAGCGCCGAGCGGGGGGCGGAGCGACCGATTTCGCTTCGGCGGGGCCTGTGGCTCACCAGTCGGTGAGATCCACCCGATACCGGCAGTGCGGGTCGTCCACGGCGGCGGTTGTCCGCCATTCCTCGCCGGCTCGAAGCGGGATCTCCTACGCGGTGAGCCGGCCCGGCGCGCACTCCCCTTGTCACCGATGACGACCCGCACCGCGGGGGCACCCAATGGCGCGGGCAGCACCCCGCGTACATGCTGGTCCTCCAGCAGCGGCGCGTAGACGAAGTCCAGCAGAAGAGCGGCCACTTCCACCTGGAGGCCTTCGATCTCGCGGTCGCCCCCGCTCACGAGGTCACGATGCCGCGACAGCGCACTTCAGGAAACCCGACCAGGCGGCCGGGGTGACCGTCAGCCGTGCGACGCCCGAAGTCTTCGAGTCGCGGACGTGCACCATGGCGGGGGTGACAGCTACCTCGACGCAGTCGCCGGGTTCGCCACTGCTGCTGTAGCTGCTCTTGAACCAGTGCAGCTCCGCGGTGCTCATGGTCCTAGCGATGCCCACCGACCTGGGCGACGAAATCCACCCAGGCGGAGGGGGCGACGGTCAGGTGCGCGGTGTGGGGGGTCTTCGAGTCACGGACGTGGACCGTGGCGGGGGTGGCGGCCACCTCGACGCAGTCGCCGGGCTCGTTGCCGTCGCTGTAGGTGCTCTTGAACCAGTGGAGTTCCGGCGTGCTCATAGCCCTAAAGATGCTCGCCGACCAGAACGAGGAAACTCGTCCAGGCAGAAGAGGCCACAGTCAGCTGCGCGGTGTGCGGGCTCTTGGAGTCACGGACGTGGACCGTGGCGCGGGTGGTGGCCACCTCAACGCAGTCGCCGGGCTCGTTGCTGCTGCTGTAGCTGCTCTTGAACCAGTGGAGTTCCGGCGTGCTCATAGTCTCCCCAGCGCGTGCTCGATGAAGGCCCGTGACTCCCTTGGCGGGAGCGCCTGCGTGCGGATCATCCCATAGCGCAGCTCAAGGATCCGAAGGTCTCGGGGGCTTTCGACCGGGCGACCGTTGAAGGCTCCGTCGGACCGGCCGATCGCGGTGCCGTCGGCGAATTTCAGCACCTCCAGCAGGCCGTGCATCCCGGCATGATCCTCCCGTTCGGTAGGCATGACCTGGACCGATACGTTGCGCAACCGGCTGATCTCCAGCAGGTGTTCAAGCTGGTGACGCAGCACCATTTTCCCACCGATCGGGCGCTCCAGCGTGACCTGTTCCTGAACAAAGCTGAGGGAGGGAGCCGGTTCCCGGTCGAAGACCGACTGGCGTCCCGTGCGCCCGGCGACCTCGCGTTCGATGACGTCCCGCGCGAGCGGCGGTTGCCGTACCTCGTAGAGCGCGGTCATGTACTCGGCCGTCTGCAACAACCCATGGATGTTGTGGTTGCTGTACAGCAGCATCTCCACGGCCCGGTCCTCCAGCTCCTTCAGCCGGCGTACCTTCTTCGGGTACCGGGCCCGTCTCATGTCCTCCATGAAGGCCCGGAGATGGCCGTTCGCGTGCAGGACATGGTCGGCCTTGTCCAGGAACTCCGGGCGTGGAATGCGCTGTCCCCGCTCGATCTTCCTGATCAGGTCCTCGCCGTACCCGAGCACTTCCGCCAGCTCACCGGGGCGCAGCCCCGCCGCCTCCCGGCACACCCTCAGCAGCCGCCCCACCGCCTGCACCACCGGTTCGATCTCGTCACCGGGTTCGACGTCCCAACCGGCCTCGTCCACACCGTCGTTCACGTGCCACCTCCCGTCGTCGCCGTACCCGTACAACGCAGCGCAGCGCAGAGCCAGGACAGCACGGGACAGACCCCGGACAAGAAAGAAGCCGGTGAGGGTGCAGCCCCGTCCCCACGGGCACCCTCACCGGCCGTCACAGGCGGCAGTCGTACGTCAGACGCGTACCAGCTCCCGCTCGTCCTCCTTGCCGTCCGCGGCCTGGGCGCGCAGGCCCTCGCCCTCGACGTCCACGTTGGGCAGGATCCGGTCCAGCCACTTCGGCAGCCACCAGGCGCGCTTGCCCAGCAGGGCGAGGACGGCCGGGACGATCGCCATGCGGACGACGAACGCGTCGAAGAAGACGGCGATGGCGAGGCCGAAGCCGATCATCTTGACCATGGACTCGCTGGAGCCGATGAAGCCGGAGAAGACGGCGATCATGATGACGGCGGCGGCGGTGACGACCCGGGCGCCGTGCCGGAAGCCCGTCACCACGGCCTGGGTCGGCTTCTCGCCGTGGACGTACGCCTCCCGCATCCGGGTGACGAGGAAGACCTCGTAGTCCATCGCGAGCCCGAACACCACGCCCACCATGAAGATCGGCATCATCGACATGACCGGGCCGGTCTGCTGGACGTTCATCAGGCCGGACAGCCAGCCCCACTGGAAGACCGCGACGACCGCGCCGAGCGCCGCGAGCACGCTGAGCAGGAAGCCGAGGGCCGCCTTCAGCGGGACGAGGACCGAGCGGAAGACCACGATCAGCAGCAGGAAGGCCAGGCCCACGACCAGGGCCAGGTAGGGCAGGAGCGCGTCGTTCAGGCGCTGGGAGACGTCGATGTTCATCGCCGTCGAGCCGGTCACCAGCAGCTTGGCGTCCGTCTTCGCGGTGATGTCCGCGCCCTTGTCGCGGATCGCGTGCACCAGGTCCTCGGTGGACTTGGAGGACGGCTTGGACTTGGGGACGACCGTGATGATCGCCGTGTCGCCCGCCTTGTTGGGCGTGGCCGGGGTGACCGCGACGACGTCCTTGAGACCCTTGATCTCCTTGCCGACCTCGCTGAAGGCCGTCTTGGGATGGGCGCTGCCCTTGGCGTCGACGACGACCATCAGGGGGCCGTTGAAGCCCGCGCCGAAGCCCTCGGACAGCAGGTCGTAGGCGCGGCGCTGGGTGGTGGAGGTGGGCTGGGAGCCGTCGTCGGGCAGGCCCAGTTCCAGGGAGGAGACCGGGACGGCCGCCGCGCCGAGGCCGATCACGCCGAGGAGGAGGACCGCGACGGGGCGTCGTACGACGAAACTCGCCCAGCGGGTGCCCATGTTGGGGCGGGCTGGCCGCTTCGCCGCGCGCCCGCCGCCGAGCAGCTTGCTCTTCTCACCGGCCGGCTTGACCCTGCGGCCGGCGTAGCCGAGCAGCGCGGGGATCATCGTGAGCGCGATCAGCACGGCGATGGCGACCGTGCCCGCCGCCGCGATGCCCATCTTGGTCAGCATCGGGATGTTGACGACGGACAGGCCGACCAGCGCGATGACGACGGTCAGACCGGCGAAGACCACCGCGGAGCCCGCCGTGCCGACGGCGCGGCCCGCCGCCTCCTCGCGCTCGCGGCCCTCGGCGAGTTCGGCGCGGTAGCGGGAGACGATGAACAGGGCGTAGTCGATGCCGACCGCGAGGCCGATCATCATCGCCAGGGTGGAGGTGGTGGAGCCCAGGTCGAGGGCGGAGGCCAGCGCGGTGATGGAGGAGACGCCGATGCCCACGCCGATGAGCGCGGTCAGCAGCGGCAGCCCGGCCGCGAGCAGCGAGCCGAAGGTGATGACGAGGACGACGGCGGCGATGCCGATGCCGATCAGCTCACCGGCGCCCTCCTCGGGCATCGCGGTGAGCGCGTCACCGCCGATCTCGACGGTCAGCCCGGCGTCCCGTGCCTGCTGCGCGGCCCCCTTCAGCGCGTCGCGCGAGGAGTCCTTCAGCTCCATGCCGGAGACCTTGTACTTCACCGAGGCGTAGGCGATGGAGCCGTCCCGGCTGACGGTGTGCCCGGTGTACGGGTCGGCGACCGAGGCGACCTCGGAGCCGTGGCCCAGCTCGCGCACCGCCTTGTCGACGGTGGCCTTGTTGAGCTTGTCGGTCATCTTCTCGCCGGCCGGCGCCTTGAAGACGACCCGGGCGGTGGCGCCGTCGGCGCTCATCCCGGGGAAGCGCTGCTCCAGCAGGTCGAAGGCCTTCTGGGCCTCGGTGCCGGGGATCGAGAAGGAGGAGTTGCCGGCGGGCGGCGCGGAGGCGGCGCCCACCCCGGCGAGGGTGAGCAGCGCGACCCATATCAGGGCGACGAAGTGCCGTCGCCGGAAGGCGAGCCGGCCGATTCGGTACAGGAATGTGGCCACGGAGGCGTACTCCCGGTCAGGTCGTGGGGTTCATCAGGGCAGGGGTGATCAGCCCGACGACGTGAGCGGTGACGTCAGATGGTGGGCTTGATGGGGGGTGCGAGGAGGGTCAGACGCCGAGGGCGGGGAGGACCACGGCGTCGATGTACGAGGTGAGGAATGCCTGGGTGGGCGGCTGGTCCTCCAGGAGGGTCCTGGTGGCGAAGCCGCCGACCATCATGTGCACCATGAAGTCGATCGCCGGGCAGTCCGGGCGGACCTCGCCCCGGTCCACGGCCCGCTGGAGCATCTGCCGGCCGGTGACGATCTCCGTGTCGACGATCTGCGCCCGGAACGTCTCGCGCAGATCCTCGTTGTGGTGCATCGCCATGGCGATCCCCCGCATCAGGGCGGAGTTCTGCGCCATGGTGCAGTCGTCCTCCATCGCCACGAGGGCGTGCAGGTCGCCCCGGAGGGACCCGGTGTCGATGTCGCCGATGTGGCCGCGCTTGTTGTGCCGCAGCGCCTTGACCACCAGCTCGGCCTTGCCGCCCCACTGGCGGTAGAGCGTGGCCTTGCTGGACCGGGTGCGGGCGGCGACGGCGTCCATGGTCAGGGCGTCGTAGCCGACCTCCCGGAGCAGGTCGAGCACGGCCTCGTACAGCTCGGCCTCGCGCTCGGGGGTGATCCGACTGCGACGTGCAGCCGCGACGGCCTCGGTCATGTCGCCCACCCTTCCGCACCGGGACTTGTCTCCGGGACCTGTTTCCAGGACTTCTTTCCGGAACTTCCTTGCGTACGTCCATCTTCGTACGTCCATGAAGATACCCCTCCCCCTGTACGAAACGAAACCGTTTCGTACGTGGGCTCCATCACGAACGTGAGGAACGTATAAGAACGGCACATAAGTTGCCCGCCCCCAGCGGGCGGAAAAGCATGGGGAGGGTGAGCTATCTGCGCTTCCCCCACCTCAACGGCGATCTGCTGTGCTTCGTGTCCGAGGACGACCTGTGGCTGGCCCCCCTCGACGCCCCCGGCCGCGCCTGGCGGCTCACGGCGGACCGCACCAAGACCGGGCACCCGCGCTTCTCCCCCGACGGGAGCCGGATCGCCTACACGAGCTGGCGCAGTCTGGTCCCCGAGATCCATCTGGTGGACGTCACCGGCGGACCCGCGCGCCAGCTGACGTACTGGGGCAGCACCGACACCCAGGTGTGCGGCTGGTCCCCGGACGACGACATCCTCGCGGTGGCCTCGCACGGGCAGCCGTTCTCGTACTTCACCTGGGCCTACAAGGTGACCCCCGACGGCGACCCGGGCGGCCGGCTGCCCTGGGGCCCGGTCAGCGAGCTCCAGGTCGCCGACCTCGACGGCGAGCGCAAGACCCTGCTGCTCACCGGCACCCCGCCGCACGAACCCGCCTCCTGGAAGCGCTACCGGGGCGGCGCCACGGGCCGGCTGTGGCTGCACGGCGAGCGCCTGCTGCCCGGCATCGACGGCCATCTGGCCAGCCCCATGTACGTCGCCGGGCGGATCGCCTTCCTCTCCGACCACGAGGGCGTCGGCAACCTGTACTCCTGCGCCTACGACGGCACCGATCTGCGCCGCCACACCGACCACGACGCCTTCTACGCCCGGCACGCTTCCAGCGACGGCACCCGGGTGGTCTACCAGTGCGCGGGCGACCTCTGGCTCGTCGACGACTTCTCGCCCCGGGGCACCCCGCGCAGGCTCGACGTCCGCCTCGCCGGGCCCGCCGCGGGACGGCGCCGCTACCAGGTGCCGGCCGCGCAGAACGTCGACGGCATCTCCGTGGACGAGACCGGCCGGGCCAGCGCGGTCGTGGTGCGCGGCAGCCTGTACTGGCTCACCCACCGCGACGGCCCCGCCCGCACCATCGCGGACACCCCCGGGGTCCGGGTCCGGCTGCCGGAGATGCTGGGCTCCATGGGGCAGATCGCCTATGTGACCGACGCCGAGGGCGAGGACGCGGTGGAGATCGCCCAGCTGCCCCGCGCCACCGGCGACCGCCCGCCCCGCAGGCTCGCCCAGGGCTCCCTCGGCCGGGTCCTGGAGATGATCTCCGACCCGGACGGCGAGCGCCTGGCCGTCGCCTCCCACGACGGCCGGCTGCTGCTGATCGACGTGCCCGAGGAGCCCGGCGCCGGGGTCCCGGAGGCGCCCGGCACCGGGGTCGGCCCGGAGTCCGAGGAGGGCGCCGTCACCGAGCTGATCCGCTCCGTCAACGGCCCCGTGCGCGACCTCGCCTTCTCCCCCGACGGCGGCTGGCTCACCTGGTCCCATCCCGGCATCGGCCGCTCCCTGCGCCAGATCAAGCTGGCCCGCATCAAGGACCGGCTGATCGTGGACGTCACCGACGGCCGCTTCGAGGACGAGACCCCCGTCTTCACCCGCGACGGCCGCTACCTCGCCTTCCTGTCCTGGCGCGGCTTCGACCCGGTGTACGACGTGCACACCGGCGACCTGTCCTTCCCGCTCGGCAGCCGCCCCTATCTGGTCCCGCTGTCCTCGGCGACCCCCTCGCCGTTCGCCCTGAACCCCGAGGGGCGCCCGGCGGCGGGCGGGCTGGACCCTTTGGAGGACGAGGAGACCGGGGAGGCGGGCACGGTGCTGGTCGAGGTGGAGGGCCTGGCCAGCCGGGTCACCCCGTTCCCGGTGATCGCCTCCAAGTACTCCTCGCTGTGCCCGGTCGCGGGCGGCGGGCTGGTCTGGCTGCGCTGGCCGATCTCCGGCGCGCTCGGCGAGACCTTCGCCAACCCGGCCGACACCAGCGGCCGCCCCACCCTGGAGTACTTCAACATCACCAAGGCGAAAAAGTCCGAACTCGTCGGCCACCTCGACTGGTTCGCGATGAGCGGCGACGGCACCCGGCTGGTCGTGGTGGACGAGGGCGAGCTGCGCGCGGTGCCCTCCACCGAGGTCGGTGACGCCGACAGCACCGTCTGGATCGATCTGCGCCGCATCCTGCACGAGGTGGACCCGCCCGCCGAGTGGCGCCAGGCGTACGACGAGGCGGGCCGCATCATCCGCGCCTACTTCTGGGACCCGGGCATGAGCGGCATCGACTGGGACGCGGTGCTCGACCAGTACCGCCCGCTCGTCGAACGGGTCGCCGCCCCCGACGAGTTCGCGGATCTGCTGCGCGAGGTCCTCGGCGAACTCGGCACCTCCCACGCCTATGTCACCGCCGCCCGCCGCAACGAGGGCCCGCCCCACTACCAGCGCTGGCAGGGCCTGCTCGGCGCCGATCTGGTGCACCGGGAGGGCGGCTGGACCCTGCGGCGGATCCTGCCCGGCGACTCCTCGGACTCCAAGGCCCGCTCACCGCTGGCCGGTACGGGCATCCGCGAGGGCGCGGTCCTCACCCATGTCGACGGCCGCCCGGTCGACCCCGTCAGGGGCCCCTTCCCGCTGCTGGCCGGCGCGGGCGGTACGACGGTGGAGCTGACCTTCACGCCCGCCGAGGGCACCGGCCGGGCCCGCCGGGTCGCCGTCGTCCCGCTGGTCGACGACCGGCCGCTGCGCTACCAGCACTGGGTGGCCAAACGCCGGGACGTGGTACGGGAGTTGAGCGGCGGCACGTGCGGCTATCTGCACATCCCCGACATGGGCGGCTCGGGCTGGGCCCAGTTCAACCGCGATCTGCGCATGGAGGTGTCCCGGCCCGCGCTGATCGTGGACGTGCGCGGCAACGCGGGCGGCCACATCAGCGAGCTGGTCATCGAGAAGCTGACCCGGACCATCCTGGGCTGGGACCTGACACGCGACGCCCAGCCGGTGTCGTACACCTCGAACGCGCCCCGGGGCCCGGTGGTGGCGCTGGCCGACGAGGCGACCTCCTCCGACGGCGACATGATCACGGCCGCCTTCAAACTCCTCGCGCTGGGACCGGTGGTGGGGCAGCGCACCTGGGGCGGGGTCGTCGGCATGACCGGCCGCCACCGGCTCGGCGACGGCACCGTCATCACCGTGCCCATGAACGCCGCCTGGTTCGACGCCTACGGCTGGTCCATCGAGAACCGCGGTGTCACCCCGGACCTGGAGATCCTCCGCACCCCGCTGGACTGGGCCGAGGGCCGGCACGCCCAGATGGACGACGCGATCCGACTCGCCCTGAAACTCCTCGAATCCGACCCGGCCGCGATCCCCCCGGACTACTCGGACGTCCCGGACCGCTCCCGCCCGAAGCTGCCACCGAGGGCAACTTCCTGAGAAGGGCCGCGTACCGAAGGGGCGCGGGGAACTGCGCGACAAGCCCCGACGCACCCGCACCCGACCACCCGGCGGAGCCACCCCGACAACCGAACGCGGGGCACCCCTCGAAGCGAAGGGCGCCCCGCGTACCCGGCTGAAGCCGAGCGCCGCGGCTACGCGTCGTAGTCGTGGTCCATCCGGTCCTGCATCTCCGTGTCGTCGATGTCCTGACGACCACGGCTGGGCTGCTGCCCCTGCGGGCCCTGCTGACCACGCTGGCCGCGCTGGGGCTGGCCCGGCTGGCCGGGCTGGCCGGCGCGCTCCCGCGCCTGGTCCATCTTGCCCTTGCCCTTCTGCTGCCACTGGCCCTGGTCCTGGTGCTGCTGGTCCTTCGTACCCATGTGGGTTCACTCCTGTGGTGAGTGAGAGTGGGGAGGTCGGCCCCTCAGCGGGGCCACGACCAGATTCACACGGCCCACCACGCCCCGCATGTGGATCAGTTACGTTCCGTGACCCGGGCCGCCTCGTCCGCCGCCCCACCCGCGCCGACCAGCCCCGACCGCATCCCTTCGAGCCGCGGCCCGAACCGCTTCATCTCCCGCTGCCCCACCGACCCGATGAGCCCCGGGAGATACCCGCGCACGCTCTGCATGCCCCGCAGCCACCACTGCGCGTACACATGCGAGGAACGCCGCTCGATGCCCGCGACGATCCGGTCCACCGCGGGCCCCAGCGGATACGTCTTGTTCGACGGCCACGGCAGCCGCTGCCGCAACTCCCGCATGACGTCGTCCTGATCGGCCCCGCGCACCATGTCGGTGTCGGTCCACGACAGATACCCGACGCCGACCCGCACCCCCTGGTAGCCGACCTCGGCCCGCAGGCTATGCGCGTACGCCTCCACCCCGGACTTGGAGGCGCAGTACGCCGTCATCATCGGCGCCGGGGTGATCGCCGCGAGGGAGGCGATCTGGAGCAGATAGCCCCGGCTCTCGACCAGCACCGGCAGGAACGCGCGGGCGGTCACCGCCGAGCCGATGAGGTTGACCTCGATCACCCGCCGCCAGGCGGCCGGGTCGGAGTCGATGAACGGACCGCCCGTCGCCACACCGGCGTTGGCGACCACGATGTCGACCTTCCCGAACCGCTCCTTCACCTCCCGCGCCACCCGGGCCATCACCTCGTGGTCGGTGACATCGGCGTACCAGTGGGCGCTCTCGCTGTGCAGCCGCCCGGAGACCTCCTTGAGGGCCTCCTCCTCCAGCCCGACCAGCGCCACCTTCGCCCCGCGCGCGGAGAGCTTGCGGGCGAGCAACTCGCCGACGCCGCGCGCCGCTCCGGTGACGACCGCGACCTGTCCCTCCAGATCGACCCTGCTCATGCGCCCTCCTTGATCGGCTGGGGAGCGGGCTCGCCGGCCCCCGTGACATACGTGCTGACGAGGTCCCGGATCCGGCCGGTGACCCGCTCGGGCTCCTCGACCGGGGTCATATGTCCGGCGCCGGGCAGCTCGGTGAGTCCCGCGCACCGCGGCAGTTCGGCGACCAGGGCGTGCGCGTGCACCGGGGGCACGAGGCGGTCGGCCGTGCCGTGCAGGACCGCGGTGGGCATGTCCAGCCGCCGTACGCCGTGGTCGAGATCGAGCGAGGCGAGCACCTGGGACCAGGCGTGCCGGGCGCCGGTCGGGCAGCCGTGCACGATCCGCGCGCACGCCTCCACCATCTCCGGTGTCGAACGGGCGCCCATCGTGCCGTACTTGAGGATCCGCCTGGCGAGCGGTGTGACCGGCCCGAGCGGGGCGCGCGAGCCGAGGACACCGGCGCTGAGCCGGGTGCGCAGCGGCCCCTCGCGCAGCGGCAGCACCCGGGCCTCGGCGACCAGCCGTGAACTGCCGGTGCTGGCCAGCAGGACGGCGGCCGCGTGGGCGCGGAAGCGGGGCCGCTCGGCCGCCGCCATGACCGTCATGCCGCCCATGGAGTGCCCGACGACCAGGGCCTGTTCGCCGTCCACGAGCGTCGCGGCGAGCACCGCCTCCAGGTCGTCCGCGAGCGCGCGGGTGGTGCACACGGGGCTCGCGGGACTGCGCCCGTGCCCCCGCTGGTCGTACACGATCACCCGGTGGTCCCCGGCCAGTTCCCGGATCTGCGCCGCCCAGAAGGCGGTCGAGCAGGTCCAGCCGTGGGAGAGGACGACGGCGGGCGCGTCCTGCGGCCCGTGCACCTCGACGTACAGCCGCGCGTCGTCGGTGGAGGGGACGGTGAGTTCCCTGGCCGGGACGGGCGGGGCGTAGACGCCGGAGGTCATGTGGGTGGCGCGGGGGCGGCTCATGCGGCGACCTCGTCGGCCTGGGAATCCTGCGAAGCCTGCGCGTTCGTACGGGATTGGGGGGCCTCGGTGTCCTCGGGGGCCTCCCGTGTCCCGGCCCTGCGGATCACCTCGTACTCCCCGAGGTCCACCTGCCGGGTGGCGCGCCGGAACTCGGTCGTCGTGCCGGGCCACACGGTGGTGTTGCGCCCGCTGGCGTCGAGGTACCAGCTCGTGCAGCCGCCGGTGTTCCACACGGTCCGCTTCATGCGCTCCTGGACCTTGTGGTTCCAGGCCGCGACGGCGCCGGGCCGGGCGTCGAGGGCGGTACGGCCGCCGAGGACGTCGAGCTGGCGCAGATAGTCGGCCATGTAGTTCAGCTGGGACTCGATCATCAGGATCATGGAGGAGTTGCCGAGGCCGGTGTTGGGCCCGATGACCGTCATGAAGTTCGGGAACCCGGCGGCGGTGGCGCCGCGCAGCGCCTGCATGCCGCCCTTCCACGACTCGGCGAGCGTGACGCCCTCCGCGCCGACCACGCGTTCGGCGATCGGCATGTCCGTGACGTGGAAGCCCGTGCCGAAGACGATCGCGTCGACCTCGGCCTCGGTGCCGTCGGCGGCGACCAGGGTCGAGCCCCGCACCTCGCTGAGCCCGCTCGCGACGACGTCGACATGGGGCCGGGCCAGCGCCGGGTAGTAGGTGTTGGACAGCAGGATCCGCTTGCAGCCGATGCGGTAGTCGGGGGTGAGCCGGGCGCGCAGGGCCGGATCCTTGATCGCGCGGGCGATGTTGCGCTTGGCGAGCTGCTCGACCAGGCCGAGTTCGTCGGGGCGCTTGGTGAACGCCTGCACCTGGAGCTCCCGGATGCCCCACAGCAGGCCGCGGCGCAGCTGGGTGGTCAGCGGCAGGGCACGGTGCAGCCAGCGCTCGGCGGGGCTGATCGCCCGGTCCACCCGGGGCATCACCCAGGGCGGGGTGCGCTGGAAGAGGGTGAGCCGGCCGACCTGGGACTGGATGGCGGGCACGATCTGGATGGCGGAGGCGCCGGTGCCGACCATGGCCACGCGCTTGCCGCGCAGGTCGTAGTCGTGGTCCCAGCGGGCGGAGTGGAACACCTTGCCGGGGAAGGAGTCCAGGCCCGGGATGTCGGGCACCTTGGGGTCGGACAGCGGTCCGGTGGCGGAGACGACGACGTCGGCGGTCAGCGCTCCGCGCGTGGTCTCGATGTGCCAGCGCAGATTCTCCCGGTCCCAGCTGAGCAGCTCGACCTCGGCGCCGAAGCGGATCTGCGGGCGCAGTCCGAAGACGTCGGTGACGTGCTCCAGGTAGGCGCGGATGTGCCGCTGCCCGGAGAAGGTGCGCGGCCACTCGGGGTTGGGCGCGAAGGAGAAGGAGTACAGATGGGAGGGCACGTCGCAGGCGCACCCGGGGTAGCTGTTGTCCCGCCAGGTGCCGCCGACGTCCTCGGCCCGTTCCAGTACGACGAAGTCGGTGATCCCCTCGCGGCGCAGCCGCACGGCGGCGCCCAGCCCGCCGAAGCCGGACCCGATCACCGCCACCCTCACATGCTCGTGCTCGGCCATCCCGGAGCCTCCACGCCTCGCCTTGAAATGCCGCCCGTCAATGCTGCCAGTGAACACTGGCACGATGGGACTGTAGAGCAGCTCCGTACCGAGCGGTAGGGGGTGCGGGAAGGAAAGTTACCGGCGGTACACCATAGGCTTCGGGCGTGGCAGCAGACACCGAACACCCGGAGGCAGCCCGTCGGGGCCCGCGCGAGTACCGCACGGAGGAGCTGGCGCGACGGGCCGGCATCACCGTGCGCACCCTGCGCTTCTACCGCGAACGCAAGCTGCTGCCGCCGCCCCGCCGCGAGGGCCGTATCGCCTGGTACGACGACCACCACCTGGCCCGGCTGCGCACCATCGGCGCCCTGCTGGAGCGCGGCCACACCCTGACCGGCATCGCGGAGCTGGCCGAGGCCCTGGACCAGGGCCGGGACGTCGCCGACCTGCTCGGCGTCGGCACCCCCACCGAGGAGGAGCCGATCCGCCTCACCCCGGAGGAACTGGCCGCCCGCTTCGAGGGCGAGGTCACCCCGGAGAACCTGGCCGCCGCGATGGAGCTGGGCTATCTGGGCACCGACGGCGACAAGATCGTGCACATCAGCCGGCGGCTGCTGGACGTCTCCTCCGCCCTGGTCCGCGAGGGCATCCCGCTCGCCGAGGTCCTGGCGGCCGGCGCCCGCGTCCGCGCCCACGCCGAGGCCCTGGCCACCCTCTTCTCCGACCTGATCCTGCGCCACGCCCCCGAAGAGGACCTCCACCGCCTGCGCCCCCTGGCGCGCAGCGTGGTGGAGGCGGAACTGTCCCTGGCGATGGACAGGCAGCTCAACAAGGGGGAATAAAGGGGAGTAGGGGAAGTACGGGGATTGAAGGGATGAAGGGGACTAAGCGCCGTAGGTCACGGTCACCGGTGCGTGGTCGGACCAGCGCTCGGCGTGCGAGGCCGCCCGCTCGACCCGCGCCTTGAGGGCCCGCGCGGCAAGGCCCGGCGTGGCCATCTGGTAGTCGATGCGCCAGCCGGAGTCGTTGTCGAACGCCCGCCCCCGGTACGACCACCATGTGTACGGGCCGTCGACGTCCGGGTGCAGGGCCCGTACGACATCGACGTAGCCGCCCTCCGCCGGGGCGAGGACCCGGCCGAGCCAGGAACGCTCCTCGGGCAGGAAGCCGGAGTTCTTGGTGTTGCCGCGCCAGTTCTTGAGGTCGGCCTCGCGGTGGGCGATGTTCCAGTCGCCGCAGACCACCACCTCGCGCCCCTCGGCGGCGGCGCGTTCGCGCAGCGCCCCGAGGTGGTCGAGGAACTCCGCCATGAAGCGGATCTTCTCGTCCTGCCGCTCGGTGCCGACCTCGCCGGAGGGGAGGTAGAGGGAGGCGACGGTCACACCGGGCAGGTCGGCCTCGACATAGCGCCCGCTGCCGTCGAACTCGGCCGACCCGAAGCCGATCCGCACCCGGTCGGGCTCGCGCCGGGTGTACAGGGAGACGCCCGCGCGCCCCTTGGCGGCCGCCGGGGCGTGCACGACATGCCAGCCTTCGGGCTCGCGCACCTCCTCGGGCAGCTGGTGCGGTTCGGCGCGCACCTCCTGGAGGCAGACGACGTCCGCCTCCGTCCCGGCCAGCCACGGCACGAAGCCCTTCTTGGCGGCGGCCCGCAGCCCATTCACGTTCACCGAGGTCACAGTCAGCACCGGAGCACGATACCGGCACACTGGACGAAGCCCTCACGAGCGAGGGGTCCCTCCCGCACGGAAGCGCGATGCCCAGATGAACATTCGCCGCGTAGGTTTCGACCACCCCGACGCCATAAAGCTCAACGACGCGGTGCAGGCCGAATACGTCCTCCGTTACGGCGACAACGGCGACGAAACCTTCCTCACCCCCCAGGACTTCCTGCCGCCCCGGGGCGTCTACCTGATCGCGTACGACGAGTTTGACCGCCCGGTGGCCACCGGCGGCTGGCGCAGCCAGGAGCGCAACGAAGAGAACTACTCGGACGGCGACGCCGAGCTGAAGCGCATGTACGTGACCGAGGAGGTGCGCGGCCGGGGCCTGGCCCGCCGGATCCTGGCCGCCCTGGAGGAGGACGCCCGCGCGGCCGGTCGCCTGCGGATGGTCCTGGAGACGGGCACCAAGCAGCCGGAGGCCATCGCCCTGTACACCTCCAGCGGCTACACCCTCTGCCCCAAGTTCGGTTTCTACCGCTTCCACGAGGAGAGCCGCTGCTTCGCGAAGGACCTGTAGGCCGGGGCCGAGACCATGGCCCGGGCGGGGCCGGGGCGACGAACACGAAGGCCCCGCCACGGCCGCAGGGCAGCGCGTCCGGCGAAACGGCCCGACAACATGTCAAAGCCCCGGTCGGTTTCCCGACCGGGGCTTTGAGCTGCGTGGACCTGAGGGGATTCGAACCCCTGGCCCCCTCGATGCGAACGAGGTGCGCTACCGGACTGCGCCACAGGCCCTTGCAACGAGTGAAACTCTAGCACCCTGATCGGGGTGCTTGGAAATCCGTTCCCGAACTGGTCAGAGGCGGCTTCCCGGATGCGACGGCCGTCACTCGTTGGCGGCGCGCGGACGGTCGCCGTCCTCGTACTGGTCGAAGAGCGGCGTGCGACCGCGCTCACGGGAGCGGCGGGCGGAGGCGGCGCGGCGCGCGCCACCGCGGCCGTCGGCCGGCCGGTCGCGCCACCGCGGCCGTCGGCCGGCCGGTCCGCCGCGGCGGACGCCTGCCCGCTCTCCTCGGCCACGGGCGCCTGGCCCGTCTCCTCCGGGGCGACCGAGCTGGACCGCGCCGAGCTCCAGGTGTCCGGCCCGCCCAGATCGACGCCGGAGGTGGCCCGCGGCGCGACCGGCGCGGTCACGTACGTGGGCAGGGGCACCGGCACCGGGTCCCAGCTGTCGCCGTGTCCGGGCCGCCGCTGCCGCTCGCGCTGCTGGTCGACCCACTCGGCGTGATCGGTCTGCTCGACCAGGGCGCGCCGGTCGGCGGCGAGCGTGGAGAGGCCGGGGTCCGTGTCGGTCCCTGTGGCCTCCTCCGGTTCGTCGGCGGCGCGGGCGGCCTCCGGGGTCGCGCGGCGGCGCGGCTGGCGCTCACGCAGTCGCTGGGCGGCGGCCTCGGCGTGGCGGCGGTCCATCTGGAAGGCGAAGCGGCGGCGTTCCTGGGTGCGCAGATAGGCGATGTACGCGCTGAGGAGCACGGCGGGCGCGGCGGGCGCCCACAGGAAGGCGAGGCCACCGACGGCGGCGACGATCGCGCCGACGGTGAAGGCGAGGAAGAGCAGCACGGTGGTGCGCCGGCGGCGCGCGAGCACCTTCGTGCGCCGGGCGCGCGCTGCGGCCGCCTGCGCCGAAGGCGCCGAGGGGGGGCGCGCGCTGCGGCCGCCTGCGCCGAAGGCGCCGAGGGGGCGCGCCGGGGTGCCGGTGCGTGCTGCTGTGCCGGGACCGCGGGGGCGTGGCCCCGGTCGGGTTCCGGGCTCCGGGACGCCTCGGGCTCGCCCTCCACCGGGATCTGACGGCGGGTCGGAGGCACGGCGAAGGCCCGGACGTCCACCGAATCGGTGACGGCGTCCGGATCGACGGCGCCCTGCTCCCCCTCGTCGGTGGAGCGCGCCCGCAGGTCCTTGGCGTACCGGCGCTCCATCCCCGCCCGTCCGGAAAGCAGCCGGATGGCGGTGCTGAAGCGTTCCGTCGGACGGGCTTCGTTCAGCTCGTCCTGCCTACGGAGCCACATCGGCACCAAGTAGGCGGCCCAGGCCCCGACAATGACTGCGTAGATGAGGCCGCTGCTGCTCACGCCTCACACGGTAGAGGGGTTTGACCGAAGGGATCCGCCAATTGAGCCGGTGTGTCGCACGATCTGGCTGATATTTCCAGCATTTTTTGCGACCCTTAGGATCAGAATTTCGAACGTATATTCAATTCCTCGGTCCTTGTGCCGCCGACCGCGCCCGCCGCCACCGTCCGATCAGCCCGTCCGGCACCTCCTCGGCGGTCAGCGCGAAGACCAGATGGTCGCGCCAGGCGCCGTCGATGTGCAGATAGCGGGGCCGGGGCCCCTCCTCGCGGAATCCGAGCTTCTCCACCACCCGGCGGCTGGGCCGGTTCTCGGGGCGGATGCACACTTCGATGCGGTGCAGTCCGACGGTGCGGAAGCAGTGGTCCACCACCAGCGCGACGGCCGTCGGCATCACCCCGCGCCCGGCCACCGACTCGTCCACCCAGTAGCCGATGTGCCCGGAGCACATCGACCCCCAGGTGATCCCGGCGACCGTCAACTGCCCGACCAGGCGCCCCTGGTACTCGATGACGAACGGCAGCATCCGGCCCCCGTGCGCCTCCCGGCGCAGATGCCGGACCATCTGCCGGTACGTCGGCCGGTGCGCGACCGGGCCGCTCGGGGTGGGCGGCGGGATCGTGGCCTCCCAGGGGCGCAGCCAGTCCCGGTTGCGGCGGTTCACCTCGCGCCACTCGCGCTGGTCGCGCAGCTTTATCGGCCGCAGGACGACATCGCCGTCCACCAGCACGACCGGCCAGGTCGACCCGTTCAGTTCGCACCCCCCGAGCTGGGTCTGGCGTGGTCGCCGCCGCGGATCTGGTCGACGGCGTGGGCCAGCAGGGGCGCGAGGACGGTCAGTCCGTCCTTCACCCCGCCCGTGGACCCCGGCAGGTTGACGATCAGGGTCCGGCCGGCGACCCCGGCCAGACCCCGGGACAGCGCGGCGGTCGGCACCTTCGCCATGCCGAACGCCCGGATGGCCTCGGCGATGCCCGGCACCTCGTGATCGATGACGGCGCGGGTCGCCTCGGGGGTGCGGTCGGTCGGGGTGAGGCCGGTGCCGCCGGTGGTGACGATCGCGTCGTACCCGGCGGCGACGCCCGCGCGCAGGGCGGCCTCGACCGGCTCCCCGTCGGGCACCACCCGGGGGCCGTCCACGGCGAAGCCGAGGCGCGTGAGGCCGTCGGCGATCAGCGGGCCGCCCCGGTCCTCGTAGACGCCCGCCGCGGCCCGGTTGGAGGCGGTGATCACCAGGGCGCGGTAGCTCATGCCCGGCTCCAGTCGCCCGACTTGCCGCCCGTCTTCTCCAGCACGCGTACGTCCGTGATGACCGCTCCCTTGTCGACCGCCTTGACCATGTCGATCACGGTGAGCGCGGCGACCGTCACCGCGGTGAGGGCCTCCATCTCGACGCCCGTGCGGTCCGTGGTCTTCACGGTGGCCGTGATCTCCACGGCGTCGTCCGCGACCGACAGATCCAGTTTCACACCGGACACCGACAACGGGTGACAGAGCGGGATCAGGTCCGGGGTGCGCTTGGCGCCCATGATGCCCGCGATCCGGGCGGTGGCCAGCGCGTCTCCCTTGGGCACCCCCTCGCCGCGCAGCAGTTCGATCACGCGGGGCGAGACCAGGACACGGCCGCCGGCGCGTGCGGTGCGCGCGGTGACGTCCTTGCCGGAGACGTCGACCATGCGGGCCGCGCCGGCCGCGTCGAGGTGCGTGAGGTGGTCCTGGGCGGGGGATCCGGGGGTCTGCCCCCGGGACGGTTCGGTCATGCTGTGCGGCGCTCCCGGTCCGGGCCCGCGCCGTGCGGTGCGCGGGCCTGCTGTGCGCGACACGGTACCGCCAAGTAGCCTCGCGCAGCCGCCCCGGACGTGCCTCAGCCGAGCGGTACGACCTCCACCTCGGTGCCGGGCTCCACGGACTCCATGTCCTCGGGTACGACGATCAGCGCGTCCGCGTGCGCCAGCGCCGCCACCAGGTGGGAACCGGCGCCGCCGACCGGGGTGACCTCCCCGTCGGCGTACCGGCCGCGCAGGAACTGGCGGCGGCCCTTCGGGGAGCGCAGCGCCTTGTCCGCGGTGAGCGTGGCCCGCACCACCGGCCGGTGCAGATCGGTGAGGCCCATGAGGGCGCGGATCGCGGGACGGACGAACAGTTCGAAGGAGACGTACGACGACACGGGGTTGCCCGGCAGCGCGAGCAGCGGCGTGTGGTCGGGGCCGATGGAGCCGAAGCCCTGGGGCTTGCCGGGCTGCATGGCCAGCTTGCGGAACTCGATGCCGCTGCCCGGCACGTCCTCGTCGCCGATGTCCGCCAGCGCCTCCTTGACCACGTCGTACGCCCCGACGCTCACCCCGCCCGTGGTGACCAGCAGGTCGGCGCGGATCAGCTGGTCCTCGATGGTCGAGCGCAGGGTCTCGGCGTCGTCGGCGACGGCGCCCACCCGGTAGGCGATGGCGCCCGCGTCCCGCGCGGCGGCGGTGAGGGCGAAGCTGTTGGAGTCGTAGATCCGGCCGTGGCCCAGCTGCTCGCCGGGCTGGACGAGTTCGCTGCCGGTGGAGACGACGACCACGCGCGGGCGCGGGCACACCTTCACCGTGCCCCGGCCGATCGCGGCGAGCAGCGCGATCTGCGGCGGCCCGAGGATCGTGCCCGCCTCCAGGGCGCGGTCGCCCGCCTTCACATCGCTGCCCTCGGCCCGTACGTGCGCGCGTGCCTCGACGGGCCGGTGCACGCGCACCTGGCCCTCGGCGTCCTCGGGGGCGAGGCTGCGGGCCCGCATGCCGCCGGCCGGGCCCTCGCCGAGCCCGCCGTCGGTCCACTCGACGGGGACGACCGCCTCGGCGCCGGGCGGCAGCGGGGCGCCGGTCATGATGCGGGCGGCCTGGCCCGGTCCGACGCGCACCGGGTCGTCGGCGCCTGCCGCGACGTCCCCGACGACCTCCAGGGCGGCCGGGAACTCTTCACTGGCGCCCGCGACATCGGCGACCCGTACCGCGTACCCGTCCATCGAGCTGTTGTCGAACGGCGGCAGCGACACCGGCACCGTGACGTCCTCGACCAGGACACAGCCCTGGGCGTCGAGCAGTTGGAGTTCGATGGGCTCCAGGGGCTGGACCGTGGCGAGGATGTCCGCCAGGTGCTGGTCCACCGACCACAGGTCGTCTTCGCCGGTCGGGCGGGTCGCGGCGCTGCTCAACTCTGCTGCATCTCCTCGGCTACGTAACTGCGGAGCCAGGTCCGGAAGTCCGGGCCCAGGTCTTCACGTTCGCATGCGAGTCTGACAATGGCACGCAGATAGTCGCCGCGGTCGCCGGTGTCGTAGCGGCGGCCCTGGAAGACGACGCCGTGCACCGGGCCGCCGGCCTTCTCGTCGTCGGCGAGTTGCTGGAGCGCGTCGGTCAGCTGGATCTCGCCGCCGCGGCCCGGTTCCGTCGTGCGCAGTATGTCGAAGACGTGCGGGTCGAGGACATAGCGGCCGATGATCGCGTAGTGGGAGGGGGCGTCGGCCGGGTCGGGCTTCTCGACCAGTCCGCTGATCTTGACGACGTCGCCCTCGGCGGTGGCCTCGACGGCGGCGCAGCCGTAGAGGTGGATCTGCTCGGGCGCGACCTCCATGAGGGCGATCACGCTGCCGCCGTGCCGCTCCTGGACCTCGATCATGCGCTGGAGCAGGGGGTCGCGGGGGTCGATCAGGTCGTCGCCGAGCAGGACCGCGAAGGGCTCGTGGCCGACGTGCGGGGCCGCGCACAGCACGGCGTGACCGAGACCCCTCGGGTCGCCCTGGCGGACGTAGTGCATGGTCGCCAGGTCACTGGACTCCTGCACCTTGGCGAGCCGGCTCGCGTCGCCCTTCTTCTGAAGGGCCGACTCCAGCTCGTAGTTGCGGTCGAAGTGGTCCTCCAGGGGACGCTTGTTACGACCGGTGATCATGAGAACGTCGTCGAGCCCCGCGGACACGGCCTCCTCGACCACGTACTGGATCGCGGGCTTGTCGACGACCGGGAGCATCTCCTTGGGAGTGGCCTTGGTCGCCGGCAGGAACCGGGTGCCAAGACCCGCCGCCGGAATGACAGCCTTGCTGATCCTGGGGTGCGACTGAGTCATGCCCGCCACCTTAACCGGCGACCCTTGGCGCGACCTGGGGCTGCGCTTGGCCCACCCTTTGACGACGACCATGACGACCATGACGACAGGGACGCCGTGAACGGCGGACGAAACGGCGGACGGAAAGGGTGCGGGAACGACCCGTGGAACACGACGGACGCGTGGACGAGCCTGACAAGAGGACGTTGCGGCGAGGCCTCCTCGCGATGAGGAACGGGCTGCCGGACGATGACGTACGGGAGTCGGCCCGTGCGCTGGCCGCGCGCGCCCTGGAGCTGCCCGAACTGGCGGGGGCGCGCACGGTCGCCGCGTACGTCTCCGTCGGCGCGGAACCCGGCACCGGCGCACTCCTGGACGCCTTGTGCGCGCGGGGCGCCCGGGTCCTGCTCCCGGCGCTGCTGGCGGACAACGACCTGGACTGGGGGGAGTACACCGGGCCCGGCTCGCTGACAAAGGTGCGGCACGGCTCGAAGATGGCCCTCCTGGAGCCCTCGGGCCCCCGGCTCGGCCCGGACGCCGTGACGGGCGCGGACGTGGTCCTGCTGCCCGGACTCGCGGTGGACACGCGCGGGATGCGGCTGGGGCGCGGCGGCGGCTCCTACGACCGGGTCCTGGCCCGGCTGGAGCGCGCGGGCGCGCGTCCCCGCCTCGTGGTGCTGCTCTACGACACGGAGGTCGTCGCGCGGGTCCCCGTGGAGGCGCACGACCGGCCGGTGCACGCGGTGGTGACGCCGTCCGGGGCTCGCCGCTTCACCTGAGCCCGCCGCTTCACCTGAGCCCGCCGGATACGCGGAACGGCCCTCCACGCGCGTGTGGAGGGCCGTTCCGCGTACCGGGTGCGGTGGTTACGGCTTGAGGACGAGGGTGTCGCTCGTGCTCTTGTCGACCGCCTTGGAGGAGTACGACCAGGGCAGCAGCTCGCCCTTGGCCCACTTGTCCGTCTGGTCCGTGTAGTGCGCGCTGAACGCGTGCCCGGAGGCGCCGGTCAGGTTGATCCACTTGGACTTGTCGAGGTCGGCGAGGTTGACGACCATCCGCATCGAGGGCACCCAGACCACGTTGTAGCCGCCCGCGGCGTTCCAGCCGGTCGCGTCCACGGCCGCCTCACCGCCGTTGAGCTTCCAGGGGCCGCGGTTGAGCAGGTACTGAAGCACCTTGGGGCCGTCGGTGCCGAGCGTCTGGTTCTTCAGGAACAGGCGGTGCAGCCGGCCCCAGCTCCAGGTGTCGATGTCCTTGCCGAGCTTGGCGGTCAGCTCCCAGCGGGCGTCGATCATGGCGCGCGCGAAGAGCTGGTCCATGTTGTTCGCCGCCGGGCGGGTGCCCTGCTTGGGCGTCTTCCACCAGTCGCTGTCCGGCTTGTTCATCAGGTTGCGCACGACCTCGAACCAGCGGTCGCCGCCGTCCGGCTGCGCCTGGTCCGCGGGGCGCATGCCGCACTCGCGCACCTTGGTGTTGTCGTCGTCCACCGGGCCGGTGCTGTCGATCTTGTCGACCCACAGGCACTGCCCCTGGACGCGCAGCTCCTTGGGGAGCTTGTTGCCGAAGGCGAGCTTGAGGACGTTGCGCCAGACGGCGTTGAAGTACGCGGCGGCCGCGGAGTCGGAGTCCTGGGTGTAGTCCCAGCCCTCCAGCAGCTTCTGCGCGTCCCGTACGTGCTTGTCGGACAGGTTGATCTTCAGCAGCTTCGGCACCATGAGCTTGGCGATCTCGCTGCTGTCGTCCAGCTGCATCTGCCGCATGTCGTCGGTGGAGATCTTGCCGCCGCCCTTGATCTTGGACTCGATCAGGTCGGTGATCCGCTGGCTGCGGGTGCCGTAGCCCCAGTCCGTCGTCAGGGTGTACGGGTACTTGTCCTTGTCGACCACGGCCTGGTTGGCGGTGACGATGTAGCCGCGCTTGGGGTCGAACTCGTACGGCAGCTCGTCCTGCTGGATGTAGCCGGTCCAGCGGTACTTGGGGTCCCAGCCGGGCGCGGGGACGGATCCGTCGTCCGCGGCGGAGCGCGTCGGGATCTTGCCCGGCAGGGTGTAGCCGATGTGGTTGTGCGTGTCGGCGTAGACCAGGTTCTGCGAGGGCACGTCGAACTTGGCGGCCGCCGCGCGGAAGTCCTTCCAGTCGCCGGCCTTGTCGAGCGCGAAGACGGCGTCCATGGAGGTGCCCGCTTCGAGCGCGGTCCACTTCAGGGCGATGCCGTAGCCGTCGCCGCGATCGGGGGCGGCGGTGGTGACGGTGGCCTTCTTGCCGACCTGGACCAGCTCGTCGTCGCGGTCCGACAGGAGCGGCATCCCGTCCTGGGTCTCGCGCACGACGATCGTCTTGGAGGCGCCGCCTGCGACCTTGATGGTCTCCTGGCGGGTCTTGAAGGGCCGCACCTTGCCGTCGTACAGATAGCCGCCGGCGGTGACCTTCTCCAGGTAGAGGTCGCTGACGTCGACCCCGGAGTTGGTCATGCCCCAGGCGATGTCGGCGTTGTGGCCGATGATCACACCGGGCATCCCGGCAAACGTGTAACCCGTGACGTCGTACTGGCACTTGGCCGAGACGGTCCGGCAGTGCAGGCCCATCTGGTACCAGACGCCCGGCAGGGACGCCTCCAGGTGCGGGTCGTTGGCGAGCAGCGGCTTGCCGGAGATGGTGTGCTGCCCGCCGACCACCCAGGAGTTGGAGCCGATGCCCTGGCCGTTCACGCCGACGGCGGCCGGGAGGTTGTCCAGGGAGCTGTAGAGGCCCCCCAGTTGGCTCGTGAGGCCCGAACCGGAGGTGCCCGAGGGTCCGGAGCCGGTGGCGCCCGTCGTGCCCGCAGACGAGCCCGTGGCGCCGGTGGCACCCGTCGTGCCGGTGGTGCCCGTGGTCCCCGTCGTGCCGGTGCTCGTGCCGGTGCCCGTGCTCGTGCCGCTCGTCGTGCCCGTGCCCACGGGCGTGCCCGCGGCGGCGCTCTGCTCGAAGCTCTTGGTCAGCGCGTCGTACTGACCCTCCTGCACGATCGGCTTGTTCCGGCTGTACGGGTACTCCGGGTACAGGTCCTGGATCTGCTGCGGGCCGAGCCTGCTCGTCATCAGGGCGCGGTCGATCTCGTCCTGCATGTTGCCGCGCAGGTCCCAGGCCATCGCCTTCAGCCAGGAGATCGAGTCGACCGGGGTCCACTGCTGCGGCTTGTAGTCGTTGGTCAGGTTGAGGGCGGCGTACTCCAGGGAGATGTCCTTGCCGCTCTTGCCCTTCAGGTACGCGTTGACGCCCTTGGAGTAGGCGATCAGGTAGCTCTTCGCGGAGGCCGACAGCTTGGTGTCGTACTCCTGCTTCGCGACCCGCTCCCAGCCGAGGGTGCGCAGGAGCTCGTCGTTCTTGACCTGGCTCTTGCCGAACATCTCCGACAGGCGCCCCGCCGTCATGTGCCGGCGCACGTCCATCTCGTAGAACCGGTCCTGTGCCTGGACGTAGCCCTGCGCCATGAACAGGTCCGCGTCGGAGGACGCGTAGATCTGCGGGATGCCGTTGCCGTCCCGCTTGACGTCGACCGGGCCGGACAGCCCGTCGAGCGTGATCGAGCCCGTGGTCTGCGGGAGGGAGGCGCGCACGGTGCTGACCGACCAGTAGCCGCCGTAGGCGATACCCGCGATGACGGCCAGGACCAGCAGCAGGACGAGCAGTCGGGCTTTGCGCCCCTTCTTCCTGCCTGACTTGGCGGGCGCGGCACCGGTGGTGGCGGTGTCACCCGTTGTGGCGGTGGTGTTCGGGGGCATCGCTGTCCTTGCTGTCCTAACGCGAGCGGCAGGTCGGGCCATGACTTTGAATGAGCGCTGGAGCAACCATAGGCGCAGGACCCTGTGCGCCTTGACGCGGAGTCGGGAACCAGCGCGCACGAGCGTTCGATCTTCTCCCCCTAACGTCAAGAAAGCGTCAAGAATTAGGTAAGGTAACGAAGTACTGGATGCGGTGCGCCGCAGCCTCGGATCTTGTGTTCGCGCGTCCGCGCGCCCCGCGCTCGGGCCAAGGAAGGGAACCGCCGCTGACTGTTCACCACCTCAACCAGCTCCTGCTCGTCTGCTCCCTGGTCCTGCTGGTCGCCGTCGCGGCCGTGCGGATCTCCTCGCGCAGCGGGCTCCCCAGCCTGCTCGTCTACCTGGGGATCGGCATCGTCATGGGCCAGGACGGCCTGGGCCACATCCACTTCGACAGCGCCGCCGTGACGCAGGTCATGGGCTATGCGGCCCTGGTCGTGATCCTCGCCGAGGGCGGCCTCGGCACCAAGTGGAAGGAGGTCCGGCCGGTCCTGTCCTCCGCCGCCGTCCTCGCGACCGCGGGCGTCGCGGTCAGCGTCGGCATCACCGCGGCGGGCGCGCACTATCTGGTCGGGCTGGACTGGCGGCAGTCGCTCATCATCGGCGCGGTGGTGTCCTCGACGGACGCGGCGGCCGTCTTCTCCGTACTGCGAAGAATCCCCCTGCCCGCACGGGTGACGGGCACCCTGGAGGCGGAATCGGGGTTCAACGACGCCCCGGTCGTCATCCTGGTCGTCGCCTTCTCCACGGCGGGACCGGTCGAGCACTGGTACATGCTGATCGGCGAGATAGCCCTGGAGCTGGCCATCGGCGCCGCCGTGGGACTCGCGGTGGGCCTGGTCGGCTCCTGGGGACTCAAGCACGTGGCGCTGCCCGCCTCCGGCCTCTACCCGATCGCCGTCCTCGCGATCGCCATCTCCGCGTACGCGGCCGGCGCCCTGGGGCACGGCAGCGGCTTCCTCGCGGTCTATCTGGCCTCCATGGTGCTCGGCAACGCCAAGCTGCCGCACTGGCCGGCCACCCGCGGCTTCGCCGAGGGGCTCGGCTGGATCGCCCAGATCGGCATGTTCGTCCTGCTCGGCCTCCTGGTCACCCCGCACGAACTGGGCGACGACATCGTGCCCGCCCTGGTCATCGGCCTGATCCTGACCATGGTGGCCCGCCCGCTCAGCGTGGTGCTCAGCCTGACCCCGTTCCGGGTGCCCTGGCAGGAGCAGACCCTGATGTCCTGGGCGGGACTGCGCGGCGCCGTGCCCATCATCCTGGCGACGATCCCCATGGTGAACGGCGTGGACGGCAGCCGGAGAATCTTCAACCTCGTCTTCGTCCTGGTCGTCGTCTACACCCTCGTCCAGGGGCCGACGCTGCCCTGGCTGGCGCGCAAGCTGCGCCTGGGCGAGAAGGGCGAGGCGGCCGACCTCGGCATCGAGTCGGCGCCCCTGGAGCGGCTGCGCGGGCATCTGCTGTCCGTGACCATCCCCGAGGAGTCGCGGATGCACGGCGTCGAGATCGCCGAGCTGCGGCTGCCCTCCGGGTCCGCCGTGACGCTCGTCGTGCGCGAGGGGAAGTCCTTCGTGCCGCTGCCCAGCACGGTGCTGCGGCGGGGCGACGAACTCCTGGTGGTCGCCACCGACCCGGTCCGCGACTCGGCGGAGGCGCGGCTGCGCGCGGTCGCCCACGGCGGCAAGCTGGCGAGCTGGCTGGGCACGGACGGGGCGGACGCCGGGGGCGCGCAGGCCGGGGGCCCGAAGCCGGGGAGCGCGCGGTCCGGGGGGTCGCGGTCCGGGGGCTTGCGTTAAGAGCGGGTTTCATACGGTTCACACCTGGCGTACGCGCCGCGGAATCCCAGGCGACCGACCCGATGGTGCTCGCTTTCACAGCCCGCGCGGGGGTGGCCCCTGTACGATGAAGGGGCACCCTGATCGAACCAACTCTGCCTGACGCAGAGCTGGCGCGACCGTATGGCGGCCGCGACGCCCCCCACCTTGCCGTGGGCGCCGGTATCTACCGCAGTCCGCGCAAGAGGACAGCTCTCGGCGCCCGGACCCCACACGGGACGCGCGCTACCAGGCGGCAGAAAGGCACGGGCCGTGGGATCCACGGTCACCGACGACTCGGCGAAGACCTCGACGGCCTCCTCCCGCCCCGGATACGGAGCACTGCTGCGCACCCGCGGCGCCTGGACCTTCCTGCTCCCCGGCTTCGCGGCACGCCAGCCGTTCGCGATGCTCACCCTCTCCATCGTGCTGCTGGTGCAGCACACCACCGGCTCGTACGGCGCCGCCGGCGCCGCCGCGGCCGTCACCGGCGTCTCCATGGCGCTGTTCGCGCCCTACAGCGGGCGCCTGGCGGACCGCTACGGCCAGCGCGCCGTGCTGCTTCCCGGCGTCCTGGTGCACACCCTGTCGGGTCTGTCCCTGACGGCGCTCGCCCTCGCGCACGCCCCGCTGTGGGCGCTGTTCCTGGCGGCCGTGCCGACCGGTGCCTCGGTTCCGCAGGTCGGGCCCATGGTGCGGGCGCGCTGGGGCGTGAAGCTCCAGGGCTCGCCCCTGATGGGCACCGCGACCGCGTTCGAGTCGGTCACGGACGAGCTGACCTTCGTCTTCGGGCCCCTGCTGGCGACCGCCCTGTGCACCACCGTCACCCCGGCGGCCGGTCTGCTCACGGAGGCGGCGCTCACCCTCGTGGGCGGTTTGCTGTTCGCCGCGCAGAAGAGCACGCAGCCCGCGGTGACGGCCACGGGCGGGCCCGCGCACGTGGAGCACGGCTCCGCGCTCCGGGTCCCCGGTGTGCGCGTGCTGATCGTGACCTTCCTCGGCATCGGCTCGGTCTTCGGCGGCATGCAGGTCTCCCTGGCCGCCTTCACCGAGTCGATCGGGGAGCCCGGCCTGAACGGCGTCCTGTACGGCGTCTTCGCCGCGGGAAACATGTTGTCCGGCATCGTCTGCGGCGCGATCGTCTGGAAGACGGCGCCCCAGCGGCGCCTGGTCGTCGGCTACGCCGCGCTCGCGCTGACCGCGTCCGCGCTGTGGACGGCGCACTCGGTGCTGCTGCTCGCCGCGCTCGGCCTGTTGGTCGGCATGTGCATCGCGCCGTCGCTGATCACCGGCTACACGCTGGTCGAGGCCCTGGTCCCGGTCCGGGCCCGCACCGAGGCGTTCACCTGGCTGACCGGCGCGGTCGCGCTCGGCCAGGCCGCCGCGGTCACCGTCGCGGGACAGCTGGAGGACCGGCTGTGGGACGGCTCGGGGTTCCTGGTCCCGATGGGCGGTACGGTGCTCGCTCTGCTGACCCTGGTGGCGCTGCGATCCGCGCTGATCACACGCCAGGAGACGCAGACCGTGGCACGTGGCGTCGGTCACCGCTCGCCGGTGACGGTGGACTGATCCCCGGGAATACGTCACTATGGAGCGTCGTTAGCACTCAATGAGTGAGAGTGCCAGGAGGAAGACAGTGCCGACCTACCAGTACCAGTGCACCGAGTGCGGCGAGGGCCTCGAGGCGGTGCAGAAGTTCACCGACGACGCCCTGACCGAGTGCCCCAGCTGCAACGGGCGCCTGAAGAAGGTGTTCTCCGCGGTCGGCATTGTCTTCAAGGGCTCCGGCTTCTACCGCAACGATTCGCGCGGCTCCACGTCGAGCAGCAGCCCGGCCACGAAGGCGTCCGGCTCCTCGTCGTCCGGCTCGACCTCGACCTCGGCGTCGTCCGACTCGAAGTCGTCGTCGACGTCCACGTCGAGCTCGGCCGGCACGTCCGCCGCCTGAGGCCGTACGCCCCGTCCCTCTTGACGCCCGCCCTGCCGTCCCCCGACGGCGGGGCATTCGGCGTTCTCCGGCAAGGTCTCCTGCCCGGCGTCACGGCCAGCTAATGTCTTGGCCATGGCGAACGCAGAGATCGGCGTAATCGGCGGCTCGGGTTTCTACTCGTTCCTCGACGACGTGACCGAGGTACAAGTGGACACCCCCTACGGGCCGCCCAGCGACTCCCTGTTCTTCGGCGAGATCGCCGGCCGGCGGGTCGCCTTCCTGCCCCGGCACGGCCGCGGCCACCATCTGCCGCCGCACCGCATCAACTACCGCGCCAATCTGTGGGCGCTGCGTTCCGTCGGCGTCCGCCAGGTCCTCGGCCCCTCCGCGGTGGGCGGTCTGCGCGCCGAGTACGGCCCCGGCACGCTGCTGGTGCCGGACCAGTTCGTGGACCGTACGAAGTCCCGGGCCCAGTCCTACTTCGACGGGCTGCCGCTGCCCGACGGCACGGT
This sequence comes from Streptomyces sp. LaBMicrA B280, assembly GCF_049222185.1. Classification (NCBI taxonomy): domain Bacteria; kingdom Bacillati; phylum Actinomycetota; class Actinomycetes; order Kitasatosporales; family Streptomycetaceae; genus Streptomyces; species Streptomyces sp. LaBMicrA B280. The sequence continues at coordinate 188,792 of NZ_JBMJCT010000011.1, forward strand.
GCCGAACGTGGTGCATGTGTCCCTGGCCGACCCCTACTGCCCGACCGGACGGGCCGTCGCGCTGAAGGCCGCCCGCGGCCGGGACTGGGAGCCGGTCGACGGCGGCACGCTGGTCGTGGTCGAGGGGCCCCGCTTCTCCACCCGCGCCGAGTCGCTGTGGCACCAGGCGCAGGGCTGGTCGGTGGTGGGCATGACCGGCCACCCCGAGGCGGCGCTCGCCCGCGAACTGGAGCTGTGCTACACCAACCTGAGCCTGGTCACCGACCTCGACGCGGGCGCCGAGACCGGCGAGGGCGTCTCCCACGAGGAGGTCCTCCAGGTGTTCGCGGCCAATGTGGAGCGGCTGCGCGAGGTGCTCTTCGACGCGGTCGCCGCGCTGCCGGTGACCGGGGAGCGGGACTGCCTGTGCGTGAACGCGCTCGGCGGGATGGACCCGGGGTTCGAACTGCCGTAGCCGCCACAGCGGGGCGGGCGGAGAGCCAGGAGGCTGTGGACAAGTCGCCGTGACAGGCGCGGAACCACCCGTTCGGGTGGGCGAGTTGTCCACAACCGGGCGGTGGTCCACCGGCCCCGGCGGGATCCGGCGCGAGCCGTCATCGTAGGCATCGCAAGCCGACGTCCCTCGTCACAGGCGGTGACCCCGATGCCTCTCCCCTCCTTCCCCGCGCCCGCTCCCCGCTCCGCGGCCGCCCCGCGCACCGCGTTCCCCCCTCCGCCGCGCCTGCCCCGCCCCCTCGGCACGGACGCGCCCGCGATCTGCGAGGTACCGCCGTTCCCACCCGTGCGGGTGCGCGGCGGGCGGTACCGGGTGCAGCGGCTCGTCCGGCACCGGGGGCGGGCGGTGACGGCCGGCCTCGCGGTGACGGCGGCCGCGCTGGTGGCCGCGGGCCCCGGGACCTCGGGGAGGGCCTGGTCGCGGCGCCGGTGCGGATCGCCGACGCGGCCACGGTCCGGCTGCTGCGCCCCGGCGACCGGGTCGATGTGGTCGCCGCGCAGGATCCCTCGACCGGGGGCGGCGCCCGGGTGCTCGCGCGCGGAGTGCGGGTGACCCGGGTACCGGAGCCGCTCGACGGCGCGGCGGAGAGCGGCGCGCTGGTCGTGCTGGCGGTGCCGCGCGCCCTGGCGGCCGGGCTCGTCGGTGCGGGTGCCACGGCGCGGCTGGCGGTGACGCTGTGCTGAACCGAGCCGGACTTTTTCCCGGCGGCGCGCTGTCAAGTCGCTCCTTCGGGGGACGGGATTGGACACTATGGCCGTACCGTGCCGTAGGTTGCGGAGCGTTTTGTTCCACAACCTGTCCATGCGAGGAGCGTCCCCGAGGTGAGCGCGAAGAAGGAACCGAGCGTCCTGCAAGGCTTCAAGGCCTTCCTGATGCGCGGCAATGTCATCGACCTGGCAGTGGCGGTCGTCATCGGCGCCGCCTTCACCAACATCGTCAACGCGCTGGTGAAGGGGATCATCAACCCGCTGGTCGGCGCGATCGGCACCCAGAACCTGGACAACTACAGCACGTGTCTGAGCGACTCGTGCCACGGCACGCACGGCATCCAGCTGATGTGGGGTTCCGTCCTCGGCGCCGCGCTGTCCTTCCTGATCACCGCCACGGTGGTGTACTTCCTGATGGTCCTGCCGATGTCGAAGTACCTGGCCCGGCAGACGGCCCGCAGGGAAGCGCGGGAGGGCACCAAGGAGGTCATCGAGGTGTCCGAGCTGGAGGTGCTCAAGGAGATCCGCGACGCCCTGGTCGCCCAGCGCGGCACCGGCCAGGGCGAGCGCTAGCGGTTCAGATGTGGTGGGGCGGCTTCTCGTCGAGGAAGCGCTTGAGGTCGGCGGCGCTGTCGCCGGTCGGCCGCTCGCCCCAGCCGCGGTCGGTGTCGTCCGAGGACTGCTGGTCCAGCGGATCGTCGAAGACCAGCGCGGGCTTCGGGTCACGCGGTCCGGGTGCGGGGGCATCGCTCATGCGTCCAGGGTACGGCCCCCGTCCCGGGGGACCGCCGGCCGCCGGTGAGCGCCCGCGCACGCCTTCGGCCCGGTTTTCTGCTGTGCTGAGAGGCATGACACCGAGTTCCACCCCGGCGCCCGCTGATCCGGGCGCATCCCACCCCGCATCCCACCCCTCCGGCCCCGTGCGACGGCTCACCGCGCGCGGGCGGGACGAGGCCCATCGGGTCTCCTCCCCGCTGGAGCTGCTCTTCGACCTGTGTTTCGTCGTGGCGGTCTCCCAGGCGGGTGTGCAACTGGTGCACGCCGTCTCCGCGGGCCACCCCGGCACCGGGGTCCTCAATTACGCGATGGTGTTCTTCGCCATCTGGTGGGCCTGGATGAACTTCTCCTGGTTCGCCTCGGCGTACGACAACGACGACGTGCTCTACCGGGTCGTCACCCTGGTGCAGATCGCCGGTGTCCTGGTGCTGGCCGCCGGGGTCTCCCGGGCCTTCGAGCAGCACGACTACATGACGGTCTGGCTCGGCTATGTGATCATGCGCCTCGCGATGGCCACCCAGTGGCTGAGAGCCGCGCGGACCGCCGAGGGCACCGAACGCAGGGCGGCGCTGCGCTACGCGGGCGGGGTGCTGCTGTGCCAGGTCGGCTGGGCCGGTCTGGTGGTGCTGCCGCAGCCCGCGCGGCCCTGGGTGTTCCTGGTGATGGCCGTCGCGGAGATGTGCGTACCGCTGTTCGCCGAGCGGGACTACGAGACCTCGTGGCATCCGCACCACATCGCCGAGCGGTACGGACTGTTCACGATCATCGTGCTCGGCGAGACGATCGCCTCCGCCACGGTCGCCGTGAAGTCGGCCGTGGACGAGCACTCGGCGCTGGGCGAGCTGCTGCCGATCGCGGCGGGCGGGCTCCTGATCGTCTTCTCCGCCTGGTGGATCTACTTCGTGGTGCCCATCCACGGCCATCTGCGCTCCAGCGGACGGGCGTTCCTGTGGGGGTACGGCCACTATCTGATCTTCTCCTCGGCGGCGGCGATCGGCGCGGGCCTGGAGGTGGCCGTGGAGGAGACGGTCGGTGCGGCGCACATCTCCACGGCGGCCGCGTCGGCGGCGGTGACCCTGCCGACGGCGCTGTATCTGCTGACCGTCTGGGCCCTGCACGCACGGCACTTCAAGGTGGGCGTCGCCCAGCAGCTGGTGCTGCCGGTCACCGCGCTGCTGGTGCTCTGCTGCACCTTCCTGGGCGGCTGGTCGGTGCTCGCGGCGGGCCTGGTCTGCGCGGCGGCGGTGGCGACCGGGGTGACCCTGACGGCCCGCATGGTCCGAAGGGAGCGCAGGGCGAGCGCCCCGGCCGGCTGAGCCCGGCGGCGGGCGGCCGGGCCCTTCGGCGGCGGGCGGGGCTCGGGCAGACTGGCGGCCATGACAGTTGACGCGCTGACAGATGTCGCCGGGGTGCGGGTCGGACACGCCACCCGGACCGGGGGCGGCCGGCTCACCGGGACCACCGTCGTACTGGCACCGGAGGGCGGGGCCGTGGCCGCCGTGGATGTGCGCGGGGGCGGGCCCGGCACCAAGGAGACCGACGCGCTCGATCCGCGCAATGTGGTCCAGCGGGTCGACGCGATCGTGCTCACCGGCGGCAGCGCCTACGGACTCGACGCGGCGTCCGGGGTGATGGCCTGGCTGGAGGAGCGGGGGCGGGGCGTGCGGGTGGGACCCGACCCGGCGCATGTCGTGCCGGTGGTGCCCGCGGCCTGCGTCTTCGACCTGGGGCGCGGCGGTGACTTCCGGGCCCGTCCGGACGCCGGGACGGGCCGCGCGGCGGTGGAGGCGGCGGCCGCGAGCGCGCCGTGCCGGTTGAAGGTGCGGTGGTCGTTCGCGGCGGTGGAGGCGGCGGCCGCGAGCGCGCCGGGCACCCCGGTGCCGCAGGGCTGTGTGGGAGCCGGTACGGGCGCGGCGACCGGCCGGCTCAAGGGCGGCATCGGCACCGCGAGCACGGTCCTCGCGTCGGGGATCACGGTCGCCGCCCTGGTGGTCGCGAACGCGGCGGGATCGGTGCTGGATCCGGAGACGGGGGTGCTGTACGGCGAGTTGTACGACGGCCGGGTCGCGTACCCGGAGAAGAAGGTGCACGAGGCCGCGCTGCGGCGGCTGGAGGAGTCGGGCGCGGGCCGTACGCCGCCGCCGCTGAACACGACGCTGGCGGTGGTCGCCACCGACGCCGAACTGACCAAGGCCCAGGCCCAGAAGCTGGCCGGTACCGCGCACGACGGCATCGCCCGCGCCGTCCGCCCGGTCCATCTGCTGCACGACGGCGACACGGTCTTCACCCTGGCCACCGGCAGCCGTCAGCTCGCCGCTGACCCCCTCGCCCTCAACGAGCTGCTCGCCGCGGGCGCGGACCTGGTGACCCGGGCGATCGTCCGGGCGGTGCGCGCGGCCGAGCCGGTCGACGGGCCGGGCGGGGCGTGGCCGTCGTACGGGGAGTTGTACGGGCGGTCGTAGGGGGAGCGTGTCGCCGCCGGACGCGGATTGTCGCGGTTCTGTCACGTCGTGGTCTTACGAGGTCTTGGGGGGAACCTCAGGGACTGTTTGCACGCTCTTTCATGACGCATGGGAACGGACCACGCACACCACACGAACCTGGAGCAGCCCGTGACAACGCCGGACATTGCAGCGCGGCGCGCACTGGTGGCCTGTGTCGCCCTGATGGTCGGCACCCTCACCCTGACCGCCTGCGGCGGCGACGCCGACGCCTCGGACAAGGGCGGCGGCAAGGACTCCCCGAAGACCTCGACGGCGAAGATAGCGATCTCGGCGAAGGACGGCGCGACGGACGCGTCCGTCAACGCGACCGGGGTGAAGGTCAGCGACGGCACGCTGACTGACGTGAAGATGACCGTGTCGGGGTCGGCGCAGGCCGTGCCGGGGGCGATATCGGCGGACGGCCACAGCTGGAAGCCGAAGCAGCGCCTGGAGCTCGGCACCAAGTACCAGATAGCCGCGCGGGCGAAGGACGCCGAGGGTCGCCCGGCGGCGGCCAACGCCATCTTCAGCACCGTCAGTTCGGCCAGCAGCTTCATCGGCACCTACACACCGGACAACGGCAGCACGGTCGGTGTGGGCATGCCGGTGTCGTTCACCTTCAACAAGTCGATCAGCGACAAGAAGGCCGTGCAGTCGCACATCACGGTCAACTCCAGCAGTGGCCAGCAGGTGGTCGGGCACTGGTTCGGCGACCGGCGCCTGGACTTCCGGCCGCGGGAGTACTGGAAGGCCGGTTCCAAGGTCACGATGAAGATCGACCTGGACCATGTGCAGGGCGCGCAGGGCCTCTACGGTGTGCAGAAGAAGACCGTCTCCTTCACCGTCGGGCGCTCGCAGGTCTCCACGGTCGACGCCAACACGCAGACGATGACCGTGGTGCGCGACGGCCAGACGCTCAAGTCGGTGCCGATCTCCGCGGGCAGCCCGGAGCACACCACGTACAACGGGCAGATGGTGATCTCCGAGAAGTTCACCCAGACCCGGATGAACGGTTCGACGGTCGGCTTCGGCGGGGAGTACGACATCCCGGACGTGCCGCACGCGATGCGCCTGACGGCCTCGGGCACCTTCATCCACGGTAACTACTGGTACAACAAGGGCAATCCGCCCTTCGGTCGACAGGGCACCAGCCACGGCTGCGTCGGCCTCGCCGATGTGCAGGGCGCGCAGGGCGACACCTCGGCGAAGTGGTTCTTCGACAACACGCTCATCGGCGACGTGGTGATCGTGAAGAACTCCCCCGACACCACCGTCTCCCCGGACAACGGCCTCAATGGCTGGAACATGTCCTGGAGTGCCTGGACCGCCGGAAGCGCCGTCTGAGCGACGGGTTTTGACGGGTTTTGGGGCCGCGCGGGAACATCTCGCGCGGCCCGCACGTTTTTCCGGTGTTCGTTTTCCCCATTCCCGGACATGATGTCCGATCGAGGGGCTACGGTATGCACCCACAAGGTGACATGCAGCAACGCCGGGAGATGCCTTGAGCGTTCCGTACGAGACGGCAGCGCCCGAACCAGCCGAGTCGCCCGAGTCGCCCGAGGAGCACCTCGCGCGACTCCTCGGCCGTGCCCTGAACTCCTTCGAACTGCCCGACGAGGTGATCCGACGGCTCGACTGCGCGCTGGCGTACGACAGTTCGCTGCACTCCGCGCACCACAGCGCCGGGCTGCACCGGGAGACGTACCGGCACACCTGGCTGCTCGCCGACGGCTCGGCGGTCACGCTGTGGGAGCTGGCGCACAACGCCACCCCGGGCGGCGCCCCGGATCATGAGGTGTACACGGACGAGGAGGAGCTCCAGACGGCCACCTCGCGGCTCGGATTACCCCCGGACGCGCCCGAACTGGAGCTGCCCGCGCCGACCTGGCTGTGGGCGGTCCCCGCGCCCCGGCATGTGTTCGCCTGCGGCGACTCCGCCGACCACGCCCGCCGGCTGCTGCGCCGCGCGGAGAACGCGGACCATCCCGGCGACCGCACCGCCACCCTGCTGGCCACAGCGACGGCGCACGAGATCACCCAGGCCTTCGGCCGTCCGGGCCGGGCGGGCCGCTCGGGGCCGAGTTATGTGCTGTACGAGCACGCGTTCCTGCTGCCGGACGACAGCGAGATCTCCCTGTGGGAGGTCGAGCACACGGCGACGCCGGACGGCCGCCACATGTGCGAGGTGTACCTGTCGGAGGACGCGGCCCGTTCCGCGATGGAGCGACGCGCGACGCGCCGGAGCTGACGGGCGGACCGAAGGCGGGGCGGGCGGCGGACAGGCGGGCCGGCCGGGTCGGTCAGCGGTGGCCGAGCTGTCGTATCAGCCCGGCGAAGGCGTCCTGTTCGGCCGGGGTCAGCTCCACCGACTCCCGCAGCGGGCCGGTCCGCTGGGCGGGGAGGAACGGCAGGCGGGCGGCCGCGAGTTCGCGAAGCGCCTGTGCGCGGAACCGGCGCAGCAGACGCAGCACACCGATCGCCCAGACCACGCCGGCCAGGGTGAGGAAGACCGCGGCGACCAGCTGGAGAGTCGACAGATGCTCGGGCATACCCACCAGTACACACCACGGCGGGGCGCTTCGGACCCGGACCGTGACGTATCTCGCAGGTGCCGTGAACAACACACACGGGATCAATCGGACCAAAGGGGCGAGCGGCGGCGGTGCGGCGAGCGCCCGCCTCGACTGGGCCAGGATCTGACCTGGCCGTACGGCATTCTCGTACGCATGACGACCGCCACCCCGGCACGGCTGCTCCAGTTGCTCTCCCTTCTCCAGACGCCCCGTGAATGGCCCGGCGCCGAGCTGGCCGAGCGGCTCGCGGTGTCGCGTCGTACCGTGCGGCGGGACATCGACCGGCTGCGTGGGCTGGGTTATCCGGTGGAGGCGACGAAGGGTTCGGACGGCGGGTACCGGCTGGTCGCGGGCAAGGCGATGCCGCCGCTGGTGCTGGACGACGAGGAGGCCGTCGCCATCGCGGTCGGGCTGCGGGCCGGTGCGGGGCACGCGGTGGCGGGCGTGGACGAGGCGTCGGTACGGGCCCTCGCCAAGCTGGAGCAGGTCCTGCCGGCCCGGCTGCGGCACCGGGTGTCCACCCTGCACGCGGCGACGACCCCGCTGACCCTCGGGGACGGTGCGAGCATCCCGGCGCAGACGCTGACCCTGCTGGCCTCGACCGTGGCGGGCCGGGAGCGGCTGCGGTTCGCCTATCGCGACAAGGAGGGCGGCGCGTCCCGTCGGCTGACCGAGCCGCATCGGCTGGTGTCGACGGGGCGGCGCTGGTACCTGGTCGCGTACGACCTCGATCGCGCGGACTGGCGCACGTTCCGGGTGGACCGGGTGAGCGAGCCGTTCGCCACCGGAGTCCGGTTCGAGCAGCGGGAGTTGCCGACGGGCGGCGCGGCGGAGTATCTGCGGCAGTCGATCGAGCAGTGGCAGGAGGCGTACGCGTTCGAGGTGCGGTTCGCGGCGTCGGCCGCGGAGGTCGCCGAACGGCTCCCGGCGGGGCTCGGGACGCTCACGGACGACGGCGAGGGCGGCTGCGTCCTGGCGGGCGGCACCGGCGATCCCGTGGAGTGGCTGACGGTCCGGCTGGCGCTTGCGGGGTACGAGTTCGCCGTGCGGGGGCCGGATGAACTGGTGGTGTGCGTACGCGAGTTGGGGGGACGGCTGAGCCGGGCCGGGGGTGCCCGGGGGCATCTCGGAAGCCCCTAGCGGGCGCCGTCCCAGTCGAAGCCGCCCAGGGCCTTGAGGTTGCGCAGGGCCAGCGCGGCCGGGCCGTCCGGGCCGGTGGACGGGGCGGCGGTGGCGGCCCAGGACCGCACGGCGACGCGTACGGCACTCCCGGCGACGGCGGCGGCGAAGCGCAGGTCGGGGGTGATCACGGGGACGGCGAGCGGGGGCTCGGCCGGCTCCGTCTCGCCGGCGCCGACGGCTCCCGGCCCGCCCGCGAACGGCGAACCCATATGCTCCCCGCCCCCGGTCGGCCCACTCACGTAAGGCTCCCCCACCAACGGCTCTCCCGCCGAGGCATCACCCTCGTACGGCTCCCCCGCAGGCGCCTCCCCCGCCGCCCCTTCCCCCGCCGCGCCCGCGCCCTCCGCGCACGCCACCCCCCAACCCGGGGTCGCCAGCCGCCGCGCCAGGATCTCCGCCAGCGCCTCCTCCGAGGTCTGGCCCACCTCGGCCCAGACCTTGCGCAGGCCGGGGCTGGTGTCGGTCAGGCGGATCAGGGTGCGGACCCATTCCCAGGAGGCCGCCGAGACCCCGGCGCCGGGGGTGAGGGTGTGCTCGACGGCGTGTTCCAGGGCCTGCGGGACGGTGAGGCGGTCCGGGGCGGTGCGGACGGCCTCGGCCCAGCGCTGCGCGCCCGCGGCGTAGAGGGGCGCGACCGCCTCCTCCTTGGTGGCGAAGTAGCGGTAGAAGGTGCGCGGTGCGATGCCCGCCCGCTGGGCGATGTCCTCGGCGCGGGTGGCCCGCAGTCCCTGGCGGACGAACAGGGCGGCCGCGGCCCGGGCGATCTCCATCCGGGTCTCGGCCTTGCGGCGCTCGGTGAGGGAGGGGGCCGACGCGGCGCCGGAAGGTGACTGCGGGGTGGTGCCGGGGGTGGAGCGGGGGGTAGGACTGGGGGTGGTGCTCATCTCGGCAGGCTATGCCCGTGTGGCAGAATCTGCCATCCGGCGGTTCACCCCGGGGTTCAGGTACGGGGTGGGCCGCCCCTTGCCGCGTTCGCACCGCTTCCCAGCGTCACACGGCCGGGCCGCTCCCGCAGGAGGAGACCGCGCCGGGTCCGCGCCGAGCCGCCAACCGCCTTGCGGGGAACGGCTGGTGTGCCATCCCGCCCTCAAGTGTCCCGGACCGGCCAGGGGTTCGGGCCGCGTGGCGTGGAAATGCCGTTTCGAACCGGTGGGCGGGGTACCCGGGAGCCCGGGAGCGCCCCGGCAAAGGCGCCCTGCCCTCGCGACAGCTGAGCCCCGGACCACCGCCCCGTCCGGGGAAAAGAAGCCGGACTCCGGCGCCCGGGGGGGGTGGGCGCCGAAGCCCGGCTCTGGGAAGTCCCGGCGCCGGGGGGGGATGTGCGCAGGGACATGGCTCGCGTGGGATCGGCCGCTGATGCGTGGGGTCGGCCGGGTGCGGGTCGGTGTGTCGGCTGTGACGAGCAGGTCGACGAGCTGGTTCGGCTGGTCTGCGGGTGACGCGGTGTGGGGAGTGCGGCGTTCGCAGGGCCCCGCTGGCGGGCCCGGAAAGGTTGTTCCCTCGGGCCCGGCGGTTGAAGCGGTCCCGGGGGGCCATGTTTGCGCCGTCTTTCGCCACCCGGCGTACGCGGCCCCGGCCCCCTATGTCACCGACCCCGACGCGCCTCTGTGCCACCGGCCCGGACGCCCCCCTGTGCCACCGCCCCGGACGGCGACGGCCCCCTGTGCGCCACCGGCCCGGAACCCCGTGCCCCTCTCCGCCCCCAGCCCCCGGCCTCTCCCCGGATCCCTTACGCCGCCTTACGCCGCCGCGTCGAACCCGGTGTCCCGCGCCAGCTTCTTCAGCTCCAGCAGGGCGTGCTTCTCGATCTGCCGGATGCGCTCGCGGGTCAGACCGTGCTCCTTGCCGACCTCGGTCAGGGTGCGCTCGCGGCCGTCCTCGATGCCGTACCGCATCTTGATGATGGACGCCGTGCGCTGGTCCAGGCGGCCGATCAGGTCGTCCAGTTCCTCGCTGCGCAGCAGGGTCATCACGGACTGCTCGGGGCTGACCGCGGAGGTGTCCTCCAGCAGGTCGCCGAACTGGGTCTCGCCCTGGTCGTCCACCGCCATGTTCAGCGAGACCGGGTCGCGGGCCCAGTCGAGGACGTCGGTGACGCGCTCCGGCGTGGAGCCCAGCTCCGCCGCGATCTCCGTGGGCTCCGGCTCACGGCCGTGCTCGCGGTTGAACTCGCGCTGCACCCGGCGGATGCGGCCCAGCTCCTCCACCAGGTGGACGGGAAGGCGGATGGTGCGCGACTGGTCGGCGATGGAGCGGGTGATGGCCTGGCGGATCCACCAGGTGGCGTACGTGGAGAACTTGAAGCCCTTGCGGTAGTCGAACTTCTCGACGGCGCGCACCAGGCCCGCGTTGCCCTCTTGGATCAGGTCGAGCAGGGGCAGACCGCTGCGCGGATAGCGCCGGGCGACCGCGACGACCAGGCGGAGGTTGGAGCGGATGAAGACGTCCTTGGCCCGCTCGCCCGCGGCGACCAGGAACTCCAGCTCCTCGCGGGTGGCGTCCGAGGCGGTGTCCTCGAACCCTTCGAGAACCTGTCGCGCGAACACACCCGCCTCGATGGTCTGGGACAGCTCGACCTCCTTGGCCGCGTCGAGCAGCGGTGTGCGCGCTATCTCGTCGAGGTACATGCCGACCAGGTCGCGGTCCGCGATCTCGCCGCCATGAGCGCGAACACTGCTTGCCGAGTCGGCCGTCTCGCCGGAGACGGCGGACTTACGACGGGCGACGGCACGGGTTGCCATGCGTGCTCCCTTGCGATGGTGGGCTGGCGGGTGGTCCTGCTGAACGCTCGGCTCTCCGGGGTGTCCTTGCGGACTCTCCTCTGAGTGCCCTGCATCCGATGGAAACAACGACTGGAATCAGGACAGAATTCCCAACCTGCCCCTCAATTTTTCTGATCATGCAGTACCCTGTTCCGCCGCATGGGAGGCGAGAGGATGCCCGAGCCCACAGAGGCGCAGGTCAGGCCGGGAGTCGAGGGGGATCTCGATGTGCTCACGGAGATCTACGACCACTATGTGCGCGAGACGGCCATCACGTTCGACACCGTCCCTCTCACCCCGCGTGAGCGCCTGCCCTGGCTGCTCTCCCACCCGGAAGACGGCCCGCACCGCCTGATGGTTGCCACCCGGACCGACCCGGACACCGGCGCCGAGCGGATCCTCGGGTACGCCACCTCCGGCCGAGGTGCGGCAGGGTGCCGGTGCCGCACGGCGACCACCCCGGACTACCCCGGCCCACCCGGGACCACCCGGGACCACCCGGGACCACCCGGAACTACCCCGGACTACCCGAACTGCACCGACCGCTTCGCCAGCCCCATCCAGAACCCGTCGATCACCGACGTCTGCGCGTCCAGCTCGCCGCCCGCCTCCGCCGCGCCCATGGCGACGAAGAGCGGGGCGAAGTGCTCGGTGCGCGGATGGGCGTAGCGCCCGGCCGGGGCCTTGCCCAGGAAGTCGAGCAGGGCGTCCCAGTCGCGGTCCGCGAGCGCGCGCCGGCCCCAGTCGTCGAACTCGGCGGACCAGCTCGGCACGCCCCCGCCCGGGTGGCGCAGGGCGGCGAGGTTGTGGGTGAAGAAGCCGGAGCCGACGATCAGCACGCCCTCGTCGCGCAGCGGGGCGAGCCTGCGGCCGATCTCCATGAGCCGCACCGGGTCGAGGGTGGGCATGGAGACCTGGAGGACGGGGATGTCGGCGTCCGGGTACATCTCGACGAGCGGGACGTAGGCGCCGTGGTCCAGGCCGCGGTCGGGGATGTCCTGGACGGGCGTCCCGGGGGCGCGCAGCAGCTTGCGGACCGACTCGGCCAGCTCCGGCGCGCCGGGGGCGTCGTAGCGGACCCGGTAGTAGTGCTCGGGGAAGCCCCAGAAGTCGTACACGAGCGGGACGGTCTCGGTCGCGCCGAGGGCGAGCGGGGCCTCCTCCCAGTGGGCGGAGACCATGAGGACGGCCTTGGGGCGGGGCAGCGTCGCGGCCCAGGCGGCGAGCTGGCCGGGCCACAGCGGGTCGTCGGCGAGCGGCGGGGCGCCGTGGCTGAGGTAGAGGGCGGGCATGCGGTCCTTGGCGGCGGCGAGGGACATGGCGGCGACTCCCGGATGCTTTAACTCTCAAGCTCTACGAGAAACACCGTACGCGCAACTAGTTCAAGTTTCAAAAAGACCTTTCGTAAAGTGGACCCATGAACACGGCACCGGACTCCGCCGCACCGCACCGCTGGCTCACCCCCGAGGAACAGCGCGTCTGGCGCGCGTACCTGCACGCCACCACCCTGCTGGAGGACCACCTCGACCGGCAGCTGCAACGCGACGCGGGCATGCCGCACATCTACTACGGCCTGCTCGTCACGCTCGCCGAGGCACCCAAGCGCCGGCTGCGGATGACCGAACTGGCGATGAAGGCGAAGATCACCCGCTCCCGGCTCTCGCACGCGATCGCCCGGCTGGAGAAGAACGGCTGGGTGCGCCGCGAGAACTGCCCCTCCGACAAGCGCGGTCAGTTCGCGGTGCTCACCGAGGAGGGCGCGGCCGTGCTCGGCCGTACCGCCCCGGGCCATGTCACCGCCGTACGCCAGGCCCTGTTCGACCGGCTCAGCCCGGAACAGCAGAAGGCCCTCGGCGAGATCATGGAGATCGTCGCCGAGGGCCTGCAGCCGGACGAGGAGGGCGCGGACCTCCCCTGGCTCCGCTAGCTCACCGAAGAGGTCAGTGGGCCACCACCGGCACCGGCAGCTCGTCCTCGACACCCGCGCCGGAGGCCACGTGAGTGGTGCCCGGACGGCCGGCGTTGACGAAGGTGAAGGCGATCAGCGACGCGACGCCCAGGATGCCGACGGCGAAGGCGATCGCCGTGCTGTAGCCGTGCACCATGCTCTGGAGCCCAACCAGCTGCTGCTGCGGCTTGGTGGCGGCACCGGCGATGTGGTCCTTGAGGTACGACGTCTTCGCGGACGCGGCGATGGTGTTCAGCAGCGCCGTGCCGATCGCGCCGCCCACCTGCTGCGAGGTGTTGACCATCGCGGAGGCGACACCGGCGTCCCGGGGCTCGACGCCCGTGGTGGCCAGGGACATGGCCGGCATGAACGCGCTGCCCATGCCGAGGCCCAGCAGCACCATCGCGGGCAGCAGCAGGGTGGTGTACGACGAACCGATCTCCAGCTGGGTCAGCAGCAGCATGCCGAGACCCGCGACCAGGAAGCCGGGGCCCATCAGGAACCGGGCCCGCACCCGGGTCATCAGCCGGGCGCCGATCTGGGTGGAGCCGGTGATCATGCCGGCCACCATCGGCAGGAAGGCGAAGCCGGTCTTGACCGGGGAGTAGCCCTGCACGATCTGGAGGTAGTAGGTCAGGAAGAGGAACAGGCCGAACATGCCGATGATGGCGAGGCCGAGCGAGAGGTAGATGCCACCGCGGTTGCGGTCGCGGACCACGCGCAGCGGCAGCAGCGGGGCCTTGACCCGGGACTCGACCAGCACGAACGACACCAGCAGCACCGCGGACGCCACGAACATCGAGACGGTCAGGGCGTCGCTCCAGCCGTTGGACTCGGCGCGCGTGAAGCCGTACACCAGCGCGACCAGGCCGAGGGTGGACAGCAGGACGCCGGGAATGTCGAGCGGGGCGCGGTTGCGGCCGCCCTCCGGCTCGCGGATGACCAGGGTGGCGCCGAGCGCGGCGACGATGGCGAACGGCACGTTCACGAAGAACGTCCAGCGCCAGTCCAGGTACTCGGTGAGGAAGCCGCCGAGGATCAGGCCGACCGCGCCGCCGCCGCCCGCGATGGCGCCGTAGATGCCGAACGCCTTGGCGCGCTCCTTGGCGTCCGTGAACATCACGGCCAGCAGGGACAGCGCGGCGGGCGCGAGCAGCGCGCCGAAGACGCCCTGGAGGGCGCGGGCGCCGAACATCATCGGGCCCGAGACGGCGAGACCGCCGAGCGCGGAGGCCAGCGCGAAGCCGATCAGACCGGCGAGGAAGGCGCGCCGGCGGCCCCACTTGTCGGCGATCCGGCCGCCGAACAGCAGCAGGCCACCGAAGGCGAGGGCGTAGGCCGTGACGACCCACTGCCGGTTGCCGTCGGATATGCCGAGGTCCTTCTGGGCCGAGGGCAGGGCGATGTTCACGATGGTCGAGTCGAGGACGACCATCAGCTGGGCGAGCGCGATGAAGACGAGCGCTTTCCAGCGGTTGGCGTCGCCGGATGGCGCGGCGACGCGGGGGGCCTTGAGGGCGTCGGACATGGGGGTACCCACTTCGGGACTTCGGGAGTTCACGAGTGCGGAGCTTCGTGACCAGGTGACGGAAAAATGACGAGAAAACGGCAGTGAACGGAACGCGTCAGGAAAACGGACGACAAGCGCGTCAGGAAAACGGACGACAAGAGCGGGAACGGCGGAAGCGGCTGGTGTGGCGGGCGGGAGCGGTTCGGACTATGCGGCCGTACCGCACTGACGGAGTTCCCCGACGGTGACGGCGGTGCCCGGCAGCACGGAGCGCGCGGGGGCCCGCAGGCCGTCGAGGAGAAGCTGGAGGTGGCGGTGGACGAACCGGTCGCCCTGCGGGCAGCCGGTGCCGGCCGGGGGCCGGCTCAGCTGGGCCACCGCGATCATCAGGTCCCCCACCCCGACGTCGGGCCGCAGCTGACCGGCCGTCACGGCCCGTTCCATGACCTCCCCCACGAGGCTCTCGACGCGCTCGCGGGCGGCCTCCAGGTCGGGGTGGTGCCGGTCGAAGGTGCTGGAGACCATCGGGCACAGCGCGCTGATCCGCTCGTCGGCGCAGGCGTGCACGAAGTGCTCCAGCGCGGCGAAGGCGTCCCCGGTCTCCGCGAGGGCCCCTTCGGCCGCCTCGGCCGTACGGTCCATCACGGAGCAGACGACCTCGCGGACGAGGGCGTCGCGGTCGGGGAAGTTGCGGTACAGCGTGGCATTGCCGACGCCGGCCCGGCGGGCGATCTCGTCCAGCGGCACGTCCGGGCCGTGCTCGGTGAACATCTCCCGGGCGGCGGTGACGATCCGCTCCCGGTTGCGCAGGGCGTCGGCGCGGGGCCGGGTCACCTTGCGCGGCGCGGGCTTGGTGGCGGTCGTCACGGCGTGCTCCTCGGTCGGTTTCGGTCGGTGTGATGTCGGTGCGATGCCGGTGGGCCCTGATGATCCGGGGACCGGGTCCCCGTTTCGGGCGGACACAGTTCCAAACGGGGAGAGGGTCCCCACTTATTTCCCGTCCGCGGAAGAAGGACCTGTGAGCTGAGCCACATGTGCCGGGGACCCGAATTCACCCTCCCGCCCCCGCACTTCCCACGTTCGGACCCGCCATTCGCACGATCGGTCTCGCCCAGCGCGCGCCCGCCGGGGCCCCGGCACAGGGTGATCGCAAGGGCGCAGCCAGGAGTCCGGCGGCTGCCGTGGAGCGAAGGGTCCGTGCATGCAGCCGCAGCCGCAGTCGCCCCGCCGCATATCCCCCGACCAGGACCCCAGCGGTATATCCGCGCGCCGCATACCCTCGCGCCGGATGGCTCTCGCCGCGGTGACCGCGCTGACCCTCGCGATCAGCACGTCCGCCGGGACCGCCCGCCTCTCGGCGCCCTCCACCGCCGGGCCGACCGGACTCGCCCGCTCCGCCGCCCTCTCCCCCTGCATGATCCGCGGGGGCCCCGAAGTCCAGATGACCGAGGGCGTGCCCACCCCGCACGGCTACGCCCGCTCCACCGGCACCGTGCACGCCCTGACCCTGATGGTCGACTTCTCCGACGCGCCCGGAGAGGGCAGCGCGATGGACCGCTTCCACGAGTTCTTCCCGCGCACCCAGGACTGGTTCCGCGCCTCCTCGTACGGCCGCCTGGACTACCGGCCCGAGACACCGGTGACCGACTGGCTGCGGATGCCGAAGCCGTTCAAGGCGTACGGCATAGAACGCGGCGCGCCCTTCGACCCCGGGTACCGGCAGCTGGTCCAGGACATCGTGGCCGCGGCCGATCCCAAGGTCGACTTCCGCTCGTACGACCTGCTGAACATATTGGTCACTCCGAACGCGGGGCCGTCCGCGCTGGACACGGTGCTGTCGGTGACCTTCGCGGGGAACGCGGACGCGCCGGTGGCCGACGGGGTGCCGGTCGCCAACGCCTCCTTCATCTACTCCCGCCAGGACGACGGCTCCGGCTCCTTCCCGCACACCGGCTACCGGGTGCTGCCGCACGAGAACGGCCACACCTTCGGCCTGCCCGACCTGTACACCCAGGACGGCGGGGGCACGGTCGGGCACTGGGACATCATGAGCGAGGACTGGGGCGCCAACAACGACATGCTCGCCTGGGACAAGTGGAAACTGGGCTGGCTGGACGGCTCCCAGGTGGGCTGCGCGGCGAAAGGCGGCAGCGTCGAGTACTCCCTGACCCCGCTGTACAGGTCGGGCGGCGGCAAACTGGTGATCATCCCGGTGAACGGCCATACGGCGTACGCCCTGGAGGTCCGCGCGCAGGGCGGCAACGACGAGGCGATCTGCTGCCCCGGCGTCCTCATCTACAAGGTGGACGCCACCGTCGACACCGGCCGGGGCCCCATCACCGTCTACGACGCCCACCGCGACAGCGGCGGCTGCACCCGCAGCCCCAATGTCCAGGCCGAACTCTCCGACGCCCCCTTCACCCCGGGCCAGACCTTCAAGGACCCGCGGCACGGGATCGTGGTGCGAGTGGCGGGGGAGGACGACGGGACGTACCGGGTACGGGTGACGCGCACCTGACCTGACCCTGTTCCCCGGGGCCGGGCCCGCGCTGTAGGGTCCAGCGGCTCGCACGCGGCGGGCCGGAGCAGGAGGACCCATGGCGTTCGCCGACTACCAGAACGAGATCTACCTCGAAGGCCTGCGCGGGGTGACACCGCGGCTGCCGATGACCTTCGCCGAGTTGGAGCCGCCCGCGCTGGCCGCGCTGCCGCCCTCGGTACGGTCGTACGTCGCGGGCGGCGCCGGGGACGAGCACACCCAGCGCGCCAACGTCACCGCGTTCGAGGAGTGGGGTCTGGTGCCGCGCATGCTGGTGGGGGCGAAGGACCGCGATCTGTCCGTCGACCTGTTCGGGATGCGGCTGCCCTCCCCCCTGTTCATGGCCCCGGTCGGGGTGATCGGCCTGTGCGCCCAGGACGGGCACGGGGATCTGGCCACCGCCCGCGCCGCCGCCCGTACCGGTGTGCCGATGATCGCCTCCACCCTGACCGTGGACCCGATGGAGGAGGTGGCCGCGGAGTTCGGCGACACCCCGGGCTTCTTCCAGCTCTACACGCCCACCGACCGGGAGTTGGCGGAGAGCCTGGTCCACCGGGCCGAGGCGGCCGGGTTCAAGGGGATCGTGGTCACCCTGGACACCTGGATCACCGGCTGGCGCCCCCGCGATCTGGCCGCGAGCAACTTCCCCCAGCTGCGCGGCCATTGCCTGGCCAACTACACCAGCGACCCGGTCTTCCGCTCCCGCCTCGCCACGTCTCCCGAGGACGACCCCTCGGCCGCCGTCCTGCACTGGGCGCTGACCTTCGGCAACCCCCTCACCTGGGACGACCTGCCCTGGCTGCGCTCGCTCACCGATCTGCCGCTGATCCTCAAGGGCATCTGCCACCCGGACGACGCCCGCCGCGCCAAGGACGCGGGCGCCGACGGCATCTACTGCTCCAACCACGGCGGCCGCCAGGCCAACGGCGGTCTGCCGGCCCTGCACTGCCTGCCCGGCGTGGTCGAGGCCGCCGGCGACCTGCCCGTCCTCTTCGACTCCGGGGTCCGCTCCGGCTCCGACGCCGTCAAGGCGCTCGCCCTGGGCGCGCGGGCCGTCGGCATCGGCCGCCCCTACGCCTACGGCCTCGCCCTGGACGGCACCGACGGCATCGTGCACGTCCTGCGCACCCTGCTCGCCGAGGCCGACCTCCTGATGGCCGTCGACGGCTACCCCACCCTGGCCGCCCTGACCCCGGACGCGCTGCGCCACCTGCGCTGAACCTCTGCCACCCGCCCCGCCCCCCGATCCCGGCATCCACCCAAGCCCCGATCCGGTACCCTGTGGGTCGAGCCCCGCCTTCGTAGCTCAGGGGATAGAGCACCGCTCTCCTAAAGCGGGTGTCGCAGGTTCGAATCCTGCCGGGGGCACCAGGCAAAGGGCCCCGGACCGATCATGGGTCCGGGGCCCTTTGGTGTCTGCTTCTGGCATCAACGGGAACGGTCAGCCACGCACTGCCATGCTAAAAGCGACGTTCCGCCCAGGCCTCTGGCGCGAGTGCTGGATGCACAACATGGACGACCCGCAACCGCCGGAACTCATGGGCTCCTACGACACGTACTCCGAAGCCAAGGCGCACAGCTGGGTGCCCACGGCCCTGCGCACCATCTCGCCAACGCTCGACACGGACGACACCGTGCAAGCCTGGACCCAACTCCACGACCATCGCGCCGACACTCGTCGAGCTCTACTGCGTCGCGAGCTCCGTGCCGTGTCCATCGCCCACGTTCGCACGCGCATCGCAGGTCACGCCCGCGAACGCATACGACTTCATCCCCCACACACCCCGCCAGGACGAGTGAGTTACAACTTTCTCTACTGGTTCAAGGCGGCTCGCTCCAGTCTCCACCCTGCTCCAGCCCGGCCGGCGCCCGTACCGCGCTCATGGAAAGAAGCCGCTTAAGGTGAGAGAAGAGGTACGTCGTGGCTTTGGGCGGTCGGCTCCACGGCTTTAGGCGGCCACTTTGGCGCGAGCCTCGAAGGTCATGGCCTCAACGTCGCGCTTTAGCAGGCAGGTCCACAGACCCGCCCGACGCGGGAGCTTACGGGGCCGTGATCGCTCGCGCCAAAGCAGCTCCAGTTGCTACCACCTCATCGACAGCACAGACCTGGTTGCCCCCGATTGGGGCACTGGCAGGCATACCTGCACTCCCTGGTCGAGTCAGACGGTGTGCCGAGCAAGATTGTCCTTAATCAACGAGCCCTTCGGATTCCTGCATTCCATGACAGAACAAAAGATCTTCGACGCGCGCGCTCTTGGAACTCGCTGACCGAGGCTTCCAGATGATCGTCACCTCGACGCAAATCAGCTGGACCGCTCTCTCCGTGGTTCGCGTCATCAAGATCGACCGAACCGCCCCTCGCACCGTGGCCTTCGATCCAACAAATCTCCCCAAAGGCCCAACGCTGTCGATCTAGATCGTTCGCAAAAGTGGTTCCCAGGACAAACCTTGGTGCCGCTCGTCCCCAAACGAAGGACCCGACCGCGCTGAGCGGTCGGGTCCTTCCTCGATCGAGAGTTGCAGTTGCCGTGATCAGGCGTCGGACGCCGCGTCGTGCTGTCGGCCGTCGCGGGTGCCCGCCACCTTGGGGAGGGCCTTCCACTGGTGGTGGTCGGTGTTCAGGTTGTTCCCCTCGCCCGTGGGCGAGGGGAAGACGTATCCCTTCTTCCCCTACAGGTCTGCAGCTGCCTGCCGCTCCCGTTCCTGCTCCGACCGGTGCCGCGTGGGAAGCGCAAACAGCGGCTGGGAACGCCGATGGCCTAGCCGCCCGCACGGGACTTGGTGTCCTTTGTCTATGGCCGCGTGTTTATCTCCCGTGGGCAGTAGCCGGGCTTGCGTCCGCAGCGGTCCCCCTAGCCGTGCTGGTGGCAGCGCCGGAGTCGCCTACAGCGGACTACCAGGGTGCCGAGGTCGAAGTCGATGCCGGTCCACTTCAGCTGAGCACCTCGCCCTGCGCCGCCTTGTTCAGCCGGATGGCGGCGGCGCAGGTGGGGCGAGGGCTTCTAGGGGCGAGTCGATCGCGCGGCTCACCCGGCCGACGGTTGGGCGGCGCGGGTGACCTCGGCAGCCGTCGCCGAGGCCACCGGCCGCGCGGTCAGATGAGCTCGCGGGCCCGGCGCTCCCAGTCGGCGATCCGGGTCATCGCGGCACTCACCTGCTTAACCGCGGCCGAGATGTCCCGGCCGGGCACCCGCAGCTCCCGGCTCATCTTCGCCACCCATCGCATGCAGACCTCGACCTCACCGAGCACGCTGACCACCTCGTGGGTGGACTCGGCAATGCCGACCATCTGCTCCAGAAACCCGGTCGGCGGCCCGGTGCGCTGCTCGGGCGGCATCGCCGCGATGACGTCGAACGCTGTTTGGGCTGCCGCGTCCATCTCCACCATCTGCCCGGCGAAACGGGTGCACGCCTCCCGGAGACCGGAAGCCGGCTCAGCCATCGCCTTCCCCAACTCGGTCATGGCCGGCAGCCACGCGCCCATCGGCGCCCCTGGCTGGGAGGCCCGATCCATCACGGGACCGATCTGCACCACGGCATCGGTAATCACCGTCATGAACCCGGCGATCGCCTCCGTGGTCTCGGTCACCGCCTCCATCTGCTCCTCCACTCGGGCGAACTGGTCGATCAGCCCGGGCGCCTCTGGATCGTCCGGCTCCGCCTCGACCACAGTCGGCAGCGCCGCTGGCAGCCCGAACAGGATCCGGGCCGGGGTGAGGGGCTCGAACCCGTTGTGCAGAGCACCCTCCAGCGCACTCTCCAGGTCCCGCCGCGCCCTGACCAGCCCGCTCCGGCTGCGCTTGAACATGATCGTCCGGATCAGCGAGAGATCGAGCGGCAGCTGCCCGTTCTCGCCAATGTGGATGATGGGCTTGCCGGTCAGGTGCCGGATCCCGAGCTCATAAGCGACATTGGCATTGCCCCCGGTGAGGTCGGCGATCACGAGGTCGTC
The DNA here is from genome assembly GCF_049222185.1 of Streptomyces sp. LaBMicrA B280. Taxonomy (NCBI): domain Bacteria; kingdom Bacillati; phylum Actinomycetota; class Actinomycetes; order Kitasatosporales; family Streptomycetaceae; genus Streptomyces; species Streptomyces sp. LaBMicrA B280. Next base: position 209,721 of record NZ_JBMJCT010000011.1, read on the forward strand.
CTGCAGGATGTGCCGGCAGACCTGTTCGGTGATCTCGCCCGGGTCGGCGATCCCGTCCGCCCGGACCGGAACGATGCCCTTCTTGGCGCAGGCGGGCAGGATCACCTTCTCGTAGATCTCCAGGTTCTCCTCGAACGCCAGCAGCTCCGGACTCCCATCCGGGGCGTGCTCGTTGCCGATGGGCGCGATGACGAAGCAGGTCGTCATCGGCGCCTCGTCGGGCTCCGGACCAGCGACGGCCACGATGCTCATGCGTAGTCCTCCGTTTCGAACCGCGTTGCTTGGTGGTGCTGTTCCGCGAACTCGACGCCAGCTCGTAGATCGGCCGGGTAGACGGGGCGCTCCTCGATCCCAAGCGCCCGCAGCAGGTCAGCGGTGGGGACCCGGTACTGCCGTCCGAGGCGCAACACCGAACAGGGAAAGCCGCCCTGATGGATGAGCTTGTACGCGGTGGCGGGGCAGAGCCCGAGCGCGCGTGCGGCGGTGCGCAGATCGACGACCAACGGCAGATCGAACGCCTCGCTGAACGACAGCCAGGTGCCGGAGCGTGGGATCATCGCCGCCCTCCGACCGGACGCAGCGACAGGGCGCCGATCCGGCTGCCCTCGCTCGGGCGCCGCGCCCGGTGCACGATCTGCCCGAGGCCCAAGTGCCCTGCCAGTTCACCCAGTCGAAAGCTCTCCAGCCGCTCGGATGAGACGCTGAACCGCACTGTCGCCGACAGGCCGTCAGGCCGGGCAGGCGGCGACACCCGCAGCTCCCAGCCATCCCGCCAGTCGCCGACCGGCGACTCCACGGGTGCCTCCACGGCCAGGTGGGCGGCTGCCAGCGCTGCGATGTCCGCCACCGGTCGCTCCCGGATGCAGGCCTGGGCGAACGCCCACACTCGATTGCCGGCGGGGTTCAGCAGTGCGAGGCCAACCTCCTGGGCTTGCAGATCCACGTCCGCGAGCACTGCCAACAGGGCGAACAGTGACTCGGATTCGAGCTCCCGCCGGTCGATCGGCCACCGGATTGCGACCCGGTAGAGGGTGCCCCGCATCGCGGGCAGGGCCAGCCAAAGCACCAGCAGCCGGTCAGCTCCGGCCGCGTCGGTGTCGCGCTGCGCGGCGCCGATGGCCTCGCGCCAGATCTCCTCGCGGAGCTGCGGGTCCGCCGACCTGCCGTACAGCGCCCGCCGGGCCGCCAGGGCGGAGATCTGGGCCGGACCGTCGGCCGTGGTGACCGGGAAGGGCAGGTCGGCGGTCCGGAACAAGTGCTCCAGCACGTCGAACACCCGGTTGTAGGGGATCAGTCCCATGGCGAAACTCCCGAATCGTCGGTGTCGTCACGCAGGTCGTCCACGATGCGTGAGCAGGCCCGGACGACCCGGTGCAACTCCTCGCGCAGCGTCTCGTAAGGGACCGGCGAGAAGCCGGCCGTGCTCCGCCGCGCGCTCGCGGCGGGATGGTGGCCGCAGGCAGCGGCGTAGTAGTGCACATCGCCGGTCCGGCCCTGGACAGAGAGGCCCCGGGTGGCCTGCTGACGGTTGTGGCCCGCCGCGTTCTCGCACGATGTGCAATCTCCGGCGGACGGGTCGTCGCTCACCGGCCTGCCCCGCCAGGCACCGCCCCGTGGACGATGGATCCATGGATCACGCCCTGGATGGCGGTGCCGTGAACGTCGTGCTGCACGAAGCTCGACTGCCCCCGCTCCTCCACTCGTGCCGGGGCTCGCGGCCCGTCATCGGGCGCACCCGGCCGGAGGCCCCGCGCGCCCTGGGGGTCCACTCCAGGCAACCGGAGCCAGCCATACCCGGCGAACTCCTTCTGTCGCACGTGGATGCGGCGGTACTGCTCCGGGGCGAGTCCGTGGAACCCCGAGCGCACCACGTCCTGGTAGAGCCGGTCGGAGACCACCACGGCCAGGCTCGCCGACCCAGCGGTCGCCAGAGCCTCCTTCACCTCGGGTGCGTTCAGGTAGCGGGCCACCGCGATCGGGGCGGGGCCGGAGAAGCCCAGGGCTGCCGTGGTAGCCACGCCGGTGTCGATAGCCAGACGAAGCCGCATCCGCTCGGCAGGCTGGCGGGTGGCGTTGTAGCCACCGAGCTCGGCCGCCAGGTGCGTGACGTATGCACCCAACACCAGCTGCTCGGGGGTGCCGGGAGGGAGAACCGCGAACTCCAGGTCGCCCTGCGGCTGGGTGGACCACCTGCCGTGGTCCAGTCCGCTGCGGTCGGCCGCCATCCGCAGTACCCGGGCGAGTTGGGCCTGCGCGGTCCGCTGGTCCGGAGTGTCGAAGCGGCTGTACTGCTCGATGTCCGCCGCCAGGCAGAGGCGGCTGGTGACGTCCGGCCGGTGCTTGCCCCAGGGACGGACGGTCGGGTGCGACGTCATGTGAACCATCACCTGCTCAATGAGAGTGGACAGTTGTTTGCGTTGCACGCCCACTGTGCGGCCGGTGGGCCGGTACCTCCGAGCAGACCGCAAAAATGCGGTCCCAATGCCCCGTCAACGACCGGTCATCGACAGGAGTCCGATCGCCCGGAGGCGGTCCAGCTTGATCACCCCCATCTCGCCACCACCGGTGCGGACGATCCCCTGGTCGCGAAAAGACGCCAGCGCCTTCTGTACCGCCCTCAGCTTCGCTCCGATGAGCGCGGCGAGTTCGATCTGCGTGAGGTAGAGACAGATCACGGTGTCCGAGCCGACACGTCGGCCGTAGTTCTCGGCAAGTTCAGCGAGCGCACGGGCCAACCGCACTCGAACGGGGAACTCACCGAACGCGATGCGCCAGGAATTCGCTGTGCGCAGGCGGCGGTTGCTGAGCCGCACGATCTGAATGGCGGCCTCGGGACACTTCTCGAGAAAGCTCCGCATCGCTCGGCCTTGGACGACGTGCGCGGCGACGTCGTCGCACGCCGTCACCGTGGCCGACCTGGGCATGTCGTCGAGCACGGCCATCTCCCCGACCACGTCTCCGCCGACCCGGATGGCGATCAGGGTTTCATGCCCGTTGCCGAGCGTGCCAGTGACCTTCACACAGCCAGCCCTGAGGAGCACCAGATGATCGCCCGCCTCCCCTTCCACCAGGATCTTCTTCCCGGGCGAATACTGCGTTGGGGAACCGATACTCAGCAGTTCCTCCCGGACCGGCCGTGACAGGGTCCAGAGGAAGCGGACAGGACGCCGCTCGCCGATGCCATCCGTGCAACTCCGTGCTGCGCCATGGGTCGCGCGTTCCATGCCCCACCTCGTGGTCGAACCCAAGAGCCGTCCCGTTCAGGGAATCAGAGCCGGATCCGAGCAGGTAGAGCGTGTGCACGGACAGTTACTGCATCAGCGGCTCACGTGATCTCCGAAGCCTCCTCGGTATGAGCGATGCGTGAGCTGGCGGTCCGGCACAGGGTGTTATGAGCGAGACCGGTTCACAAAGCCGAGTGCCGCTGATCAGGTAGAACAGCACCGCGCGACATCGTCGAAAAGCCCTGGCAGGGATTCGTCTCACTCCTAAAGCGGATGTCGCACGTTCGAATCCTGCCGAGGGCACCGGTTCAGAGGGGCCTCACCTACCAATTTTGGTAGGTGAGGCCCCTCTGACATCTACAGCTGGCATCAAGGCGGCCCATGTGGCTCATGGCTTGGCTCTGGGTGTCCTGGGCGACGTGCATGTACACGTCCATGGTGATGCCGATCTGGGAGAGCCCGAGGTTCTCCATCACGACGCGGGGCGCGACTGCCGGCGCCGTGGGGGGGGGAGTGGCAGTGCCGTGGCGGGCATCGTGCCACTGGATGATGCGGAGGCTGGCGGGCTCGGCGGCGAACTTCAGCGGCCGGTCCAGAGTTCCCGTCGCGGTCTCGGCTCGCCGAGCAGGATGCAGCACGCCGAGCTCGGCAGGGCCTGGTATTGAAAACCCCGGGACCACGAAAGGGCCCGTGCTGTCCGTACGGACCGTCCCTCCGGTGGCGCGGTACGCGCTGATGCCGGACGAGACCCGGTGGGTAGGCCGTCCCTTGGGCGGGCAAGCTGCACCCACGCCCGGGAATCCGGCGCTCGTACGGGCCGACGCAGAGGAGCAGACACCATGTCGACCACCACTTCGACCCCGGACCCGTTACAGGTCGGCGAGGCCGGCCCGCATGTCGACACCGCGATTGCGCTCCTGCGCGGGGAGGTGGGCCGCAGCGACGGCAAGGCGGCGCTGCTGTTGGCGTTGACCGGTGCGGCGCTCGCCGCGCTTGTCTCCCTGGGCGCCAGCGGGCACATTCCGTCCCCCGCCCTGGCGGTAGGCGCGGTCGGCGCGGTCGCGCTGCTGGCCGCCACCGTGGTCCTGCTGCTTGCCGTACGCCCTCAGCTGCGCGATACAGGGTGGCCGCAGTGGTCGTCTCTCACCGACGAAGAGCTGCTACGAGAGTTGGCTGCCGGTCAGCAACTGACGTTGGTGAAGGTGCTCGCGGCCTCGGCCCGGACCAAATACGTCCGGATTCGCCTCGCCGTCGACCTCGTGCTGTCCGGGCTGGGATTCCTGACCGTGGCAGCCGTGATCATCGCCGTCACCGCTTGATCGCCGGGCGCGGCTGTCCGGTTGTCGCTTCGCCACCAAACCGCGGACACCAGTGGTCAGACACCGTTCGAGCAGATCAGCGCTGCGGTCGCCCGCGTCTGCTGGTCGCCATGGGCTCCGGCGGTAGCGACGAGGCAGCCGTCCATCTCGGAGGCCCCGGGGCCAGCGGAGGACTTCTTCGAGACCGCCTGATCAGGCAAGACGTGGGCCTTGCCTATCTCCTGCCCCCCGCGGCCTTCGGTCCCACCCGCGCAGGCGGGAGCAACTGCTCCACCAGAGATGACCGGTGAAGCGGCCCGCGAAGTCGGTGGTGGGGATCATGCTCGCCGAACTGCGGCGCGGGACTGAGTACTTGGTTCTGGAGCGACAGGAGAAGGTTCTGCGAGCGCTTCTCGGCTGGATGCTCGACAGGTCCGGTTGGCGAGAGGAGTTCATGTGGAGCAGCGTCGGCGGCTGATCGGACGGGTCAGGTGGCGGGTGGCTCCGGGTGGGTGGGTGCGGCGACGATCCCGTAGGGGCGGGAGCCGAGGGTGAACTCGCCCAGGGGGACCATGCCGAAGCCGTTCACGTGGACTCGCCAGGAGGTCTGGTTGGAGAGTTCGATGAAGGCGATCAGCAGGTCGGCTCGGGCCGCGGCTGACTGGAGGGCTGCGGTGAACAGGCCTCGGGCCACTCCCCTGCCCCGGTAGGCGGCGGCGACCACCACGGGGCCGTAGAGGAGGAAGGGGATGGAGCGGAGGGGCCGGCCCTGCCATCGCAGGGTGTCCTGGGCGGCCAGTAGTGCCTGGACCGGTGGGGGTGGGCTGGTGACGTTGTCCGGGGAGGCCAGGCCCAGGAGGCCGGCCAGGTGGCCGTCGTCGTCCGCGACGAGCAGGGTTCCTTGCCCGGCCATCGAGCGCAGTGACTCCGTGTCGAAGCCGCCCTGTACGAAGCCCCGTTCCGCGCGTTCCCGTTCCGTGAGCGCGTCGTAGTGGTTGGCCGCGAAGAGTTCTGCCATGGCCGGGGCGTCGGCGGCGACGGCATGTCGGTAGTCCATGGTGCTGATCCTGCCCTCCGGGTGGCGGGTCCTCCAGAGGTCCTGGGCTCACGGCGGGGGGTGACGGGCCCTGACCGCAACCGTTCGCGCGAGCGGGGAGTCGTATCCGCCATGGCCGAACCACGCGCGACGCGCACGGAGAGATGGGCGCCCGCTGTCCGCACGGCGGTGGGTGTCGGGGGGATCTGCCTTGCCGCTGTGGCGAGTTGGAGCAGCATGCTGCTGGTGGTGCGGGGGCGGGTGGTTCCCGGGTGGGGGGTCAGCGCGGTGCTGGTCGCCCTGGCGGTTGTTCTCCGGTGGGGGCTCTCCCGGGCGGGGGGCGCCTCGCGGAGCAGGTGGGTGCGGGTCGGGAGTCGGGTGCTGGTCGGCGTGGCCGTGTGCGGCACGGTCTGGGGTGCGGTGGACGACCTCGTCTCGGACGCGAGGTACCACGTGCTGCGGCCCGTGGGACCGGGGGGTTGTACGGCGGTGGTGCGGGAGACGTCCTTTCTCGTGATCGGGAACGGGGAGGCGTACGCGGTGGGGCGTACGGGGCTGGCGCTGGGTGAGGCGGGGTCCTGGACGGTCGACGACGGGTACCGGCCCGTCGCCGGGGGGACGTACACGTTGGACTGGGGGCCGGACGGGGGGTTTCTGCAGGTCAGAGGTACGAGCACCGATCCGGTCGTGCACGGGGGGACGGCGGACATCGACTGCGGGTGACAGCGGCGAGGTATCTGGCAGCCGGCCCGGACGCGGACCTGGGCGGCGGCGGGGCCCGGGGCGCTGAAGAGCACTTCCGAGGGCCGGCCCCGGAAGTAGAGGGCGGCGCCGGTCTCGTGGCCGCCGGGGGCCGGGGCGAGGGTGGCCACCCCTCCGGGAACGGGCGGACGAAGTTCGCCTGCGCCGGGTTCGCTCAGTACCGCTCCGCCTTCGCCACCTCCGGCTTCAGGATCGGCTGTGGCGGCTGGTGGCTGATGGCGTAGGGGTGGACCGTCTGGCCGGGGCGGACGTCCTGCGCGCCGACGTAGCGGGTCTCGACGACCTTGCCGTTCGGGTCGCGGAAGTCGACCTGGACGGCGAAGTTCGCCGTCTTGTCCGTGGAGTTGTGGATGTTGACGTGGGCGGCCTGGAGGTCGTTCACCTGGGCGCGGGGGATGCCGCTCAGCGAGACGTCGGAGGCGGCGTTGCCCCGGCCCTGGACGTTCGCCAGCCGCTTGTGGGCCTCCTGGTTCGCCCGTTCGGCCGCCGCCGAGACCGAGGCCTCGAACTCGTCGGCCCGCGCGGAGGCGGAGGAGGCCGCGGCGGAGGCGGACGCGCGGGCCGAGGCGACGGCGGAGGAGGCGGCCGAGGAGAGGGGGGACGGCGGGGTGCCCGTGAAGGACTCCGTGGCGGGGGGTGTGGGGCGGGGGCTGACGGTCGTACCGCCGCCGTTGCTGTTGCCGCCGCCGCAGGCCGTGAGGGTCAGGGTGCCCGCGGTGGCCAGCACCGCGACGGCCACGCTCGCGCTCCGGACCCGCCGGACCCGCCGGACCCGCAGCAGTCGTCCGCCCCTCGACACGCCGCTACCCATGGCATCCGTTCCCTTCCGGCCGACCCGTCGATGTCCGGTTGATCCGTGATCGCCCGGTTACGGCCTCATGCTGCCCCACGGGGAACGCACCCGCGACCGGGGCGTGGAGGGCGGGGGACGGAAGGGATGGGGAGAAGAGGGGGAGGGGAGGAGTGGAAGAAGAGAGCGCCACCCGTCGGCCGTCCCTGTATTTGCACGCCGGCCACCCCCGCGTTGGAATCGAATGTGAGGCTTTTCGGGAGCAGGGGTGTGTCCGGGGGGCGGCCCGCTCCGGGTTCCGGGGTGGGGCGGAAGGGGCTTCGCGGGGACGCGCTGGGGATGTTCTCCTCGGTCGTCATGGCGCTGGCGTCGACCGGACCGGCGTACAGTCTGGCCGCCACGCTGGGGATCATCGTGGCGGGGGTCGGGCTCCAGGCGCCGATCGTGACCATGCTGGCGTTCGTGCCGATGCTGCTGATCGCGTACGCCTTCCGGGAGCTGAACGCGAGCGACGCGGACTGCGGGACGACCTTCACCTGGGCGACCCGGGCGTTCGGGCCGCGGACCGGGTGGATGGGCGGCTGGGGGCTGATCGTCGCCAACATCATCGTCATGGCGAACCTCGCCACCGTCGCCGGCACCTACGGGTTCCGGCTGGTGGGTCTCGACTCGCTGAGCCAGAGCCGGCCGTGGGTCGCGGTCGCCGGGGTCGTCTGGATCGGGCTGCTCACCGCGATCTGCTACGTCGGCATCACGGTCTCCGCGGCCGTACAGCGCTGGCTGCTGTGTCTGGAGGTCGCCGTCCTGCTGCTGTTCGCCGTCGCCGCGCTGGTCCGCGTCTACACCGATCCGCCCCCGACCGCGATCCATGTCTCCGCGTCCTGGTTCAACCCCTTCGAGGTGTCCTCCGTACGGGCCCTGACCTCGGGCGTCCTCGCGGGCGTCTTCATCTACTGGGGCTGGGACACCGCGGTGTCCGTCAACGAGGAGACCGTCGACAGCACCCGCGTCCCCGGGCGGGCCGCCGTGCTCTCCCCCGTGCTGCTGCTGGTCATGTACGGGCTGGTGGCCACCGCCGCGCAGTCCTTCGCGGGCGTCGGCACCACCGGTGTCGGGCTCGGCAACGCCGATCACCACGACGATGTGTTCTCGGGGCTGGGGGAAGCGGTCTTCGGCACCGGCGACACCGGGCTGTTCCTGTCCCGGCTGCTGATCCTGATGGTGCTGACCTCGGCGCTGGCCTCCGCGCAGACCACCATCCTGCCGCTGGCCAGGACCGTCTTCTCGATGGCCGTGCACAAGGCGGTGCCCGCCCGGTTCGCCCGGGTGCACCGCAGGTTCCTCACCCCGACCTGGGCCACCCTCGGCATGGGTGTGGCCTCCGTCGCGCTGCTCGTCCTGCTGTCGTCGTTCAGCCGCAACGTCCTCGCCGACTCGGTCGACTCCGTCGGCCTCGCGATCGCCTTCCAGTACGGCCTGACCGGCTTCGCCTGCCTCTGGTACCACCGCAAGGTCCTCCTGCGCGGCCCCCGCGACCTGATCTGCAAGGGCCTGATGCCGGGGCTCGGCGGGCTGCTCATGGTGCTGCTGTTCGGGTACGCCGCCTTCGTCGTCTACGCCGAACCGGGGTACGGCGCGAGCACCGTGGACCTCCCCGTGGTCGGGCGGGTCGGCGGGGTGACCGTCCTCGGGCTCGGCACCCTCGCGATCGGTTTCCTGCTGCTGCCGGTCGTCACCCGGGGGCACAGCACGGCGCTCAAGCTCCAGCGCAGCCTGCTGCCGGGCCGGCTGCCCCCGCAGACCGGGTGCGAGACGGCGAGCCGCTATCTGCCCGCCGACAACGGGTCCGGGGTGGGCGGCGACTGGTACGACGTGATCCCGCTGTCCGGCACCCGGGTGGGCCTGGTCGTCGGGGACGTGCTCGGGCACGGGCTGCCCGCCGCCGCGACCATGGGCCGGCTGCGCACCGGGCTGCGGGTCCTCGCCCGCCTCGACCTGGCCCCGGACGAGGTCCTCACCCGGCTCGACGACCTCGCCGAGCAGACCGCCCAGGAGCGCGCACCCGCCCCGAGCGGCACCGCCCCCGTCCCCGGCCATGCCCCGCCCCCCGCCGACGAGGCGATGGTGACCTGCCTGTACGCGGTGTACGACCCGGTCTCCGGATGGTGCAGCATGGCGCGCGCGGGCGGCCCGCCGCCGGTGCTGGTGGCCGGGGACACGGGCCTCGCCCGGAGCCTCGACGTGCCGCCGGGGCCGCCGCTCGGGGTCGGCGGTCCGCCGTATCAGAGCACCGAGCTGCGGCTCGCCCCGGGCAGCGTCCTCGCGCTGTTCACCGCCGGGCTGCTCCAGGCGGCCGATCGGCAGGACGCGGGGCTGCGCCGGCTCGCCGACTCCCTCACCGGCCGTCACGGGTCGCTGACCGAGCTGTGCGAGCAGACGGTGACCGCGATGCTGACCGGCGCGGTGGACGAGGACGCGACCCTGCTGCTGGCCCGCACCCGGCTGCTCGACCGGACCCGGCTCGCCCAGTGGGAACCGGCCGCCGATCCGGCCGCGGTCGCCGCCCTGCGCGGCAGCGTCAGCAAGCAGCTGGACGACTGGGGTCTTGACGAGCTGGCGTTCACCACCGAGGTCATCGTCAGCGAGCTCGTCACCAACGCCATCCGCTATGTCGGCGGTCCCATCCAGGTGCGCCTGATCCGGGACCGCACCCTGACCTGCGAGGTCTCCGACACCGGGCACACCACCCCGAATCTGCGGCACGCGGCGAGCGACGACGAGGGCGGCCGGGGGCTGTTCATCATCGCCCAGATGACCCATCGCTGGGGCACCCGCTACACCCCCACCGGCAAGGTCATCTGGACCGAGCAGACCCTTCCACCGCCGCCGGTGCCGGGGTGATCAGCGGGCCGGGGGTACGACGGCCCGCCGCGGCCAGGACCAGGGTCACGGCGGCCGAGCCCGCCGCCATCAGGGCCATCCCGGTGGCCGGGGTGGTCAGTTGGGCCACCGCGCCCGCGGCCGCCGCGCTCACGCCCTGCATGGTCAGCATGCCGGAGGAGTGCAACCCGAGGGCCTGGCCCGCCAGTTCGCCGGGGGTGAGGTCCATCAGCCGCTCCTGCTGCACGAGGCTCGCGCCGAAGCCGACGGAGGCGAGGGTGACACAGAGCGCGGCGAGCGGCAGCGGCGGGTGTGCGGCGAAGGCCAGGTAGGGCACGGCGAGCAGGAGCAGCAGCGGTGTCGCCAGCCGATGGCGCACCCCGGGCGGCAGCAGCCGGCCCACCGTGACGTCCCCGGCGAACATCCCGAGCGCCCCGCAGGCGAACAGGGTGCCGGCCGCGTGCGGGGCGTACGACACGTACAGGGACTCGCAGCCGACGACCATGCCGTTCGGGAGCCACAGGCCCAGATAGGTGAGGCGGCGCGAACGATCCGACCACAGCTCGGAGTTGGCGCGCCAGGTGGCCGAGGCGGAGGGGCGGCCCGCGCTGCGCGGAGGGCGCGCGGACAGGCCGAGGCGCAGCGCGAGCCCGGCCGCCAGGTACAGGGCCGCCGACAGCAGCAGGCAGACGCGGGGCGACAGCGCGGCCAGCAGGGCGCCGCCGGTGGCGAACCCGGCGATCTGCATCAGCCCGCTCATCATGTGGAACACCGAACGCCCGGGCAGATAGCCGCCCTTGGGGAGGACCTCGTTCAGCAGGCCCCAGCGGACCCCGCCGCCGAGCGAGGCCACCAGGCCCATCGCGAGCAGCACGGCGAAGACCGCGCCGACCGGCAGTCCGGGCAGCGCCTGGAGCGCGGTGCCGGCCGCGAAGACGAGCGCGATCGCGGTCAGGGCCGTACGGGGCGGCAGCCGGTCCGCGCCGGACAACAGGACGGTGGCGCCCAGGACTTGGGCAAGGGAGGGGCCGAACATGCTCACCGCCGACAGCAGCGGGGAGCCGGTGGCCCGGTAGACGAGGGTGGCGAGGGCGAGGCCGCCGACGGTACCGGCCGCCGTCTGGGCGGCCGAGCCGAGGAAGAGCGGGGTGAACTCGGGGGTGCGGAACAGGGATCTGTAGCTGGTCACACCGGGAGTCTCGGCCGGGGCGCGCCGGGGCGTTACTGTTTCGCGGCAGCGCGAAAGGTCGTACCGCGCACGGCGATCCGGGGGTGGCGAACGGTGGGCTGGTGGGAGGTGAACGCGGACACGCTCGCGCGCAGCCGGGGACCCGCGGTGGGGCGCGGTCCCGGTCCGGTGGGACGCGGGCCGTGGCCGCTCGTCGCCGGGGCGGGCTTGGGGGCCGGGCGGCCGCCGCGGCGGGACTCGATCAGGGCCACCGCGTGATCGGGCAGCCAGGCGGAGGCGGTGCCGCTGTCGTCCGAGCCGGAGCCGAAGAGATGCGGTGCGAGCTGGGCCTGGAGATCGGCGGGCGACGGACGGCCGGGGGCCTCCATCTGCATGCAGACCTCGATGAGCGGGCGCAGCTCGTCCGGCAGACCGGTGAGGTCGGGGCCCTCGCGCAGCAGCATGAACACGGTCTCGACCGGGTTGGCGCCGTGGAAGGGCGGGTGCCCGGTGGCCGCGAAGACCAGCATGGAGCCGAGCGAGAAGACATCGCTGGCGCCGGTGACGCTGCGGGAGTCCTTGGCCTGCTCGGGGGACATGTAGGCGGGGGTGCCGACGGCGACGTTCGTCATCGTCAGACGGGTGTTCGAGACGCCGGACGCGATGCCGAAGTCGATCACCCGGGGGCCGTCCTCGACCACGAGCACGTTGGACGGCTTGAGGTCGCGGTGGACCAGGCCGGCGCCGTGGATGGACTGGAGGGCCTCGGCGACGCCCGCGGCGAGCCAGCGCACGGCCTGCGCGGGCAGCGGCCCGCACTCGTTCACTATCTCCTCGAGGGAGGGCGCGGGCACATAGGCGGTGGCCAGCCACGGCACGGCGGCACGCGGGTCGGCGTCGACCACGGCGGCCGTGTAGAAGCCCGAGACCGCGCGGGCCGCCTCCACCTCGCGGGTGAAGCGGACGCGGAAGAGCTGGTCCTCGGCCAGTTCCGTGCGCACCGTCTTGATCGCGACACGTCGGCCGGACGCCGAGCGCGCGAGATAGACCAGCCCCATGCCGCCGGCACCCAGCCGGCCCAGCACCTCGAACGGCCCGATCCGCCGCGGATCGTGCTGCGTCAGCTGATCCACTTGCCTGCCACCTCCCCGTACCGGCCGCGCCGGCCCTTTTTACGCGACCAAAGTGCAGCGTCTCACCACCGCACCGCCATGACGGCACGGACCCCGATTCTTCCTGGCCGGGCGGCCGGTTGCGAACCCGGGGACAAATCGGGATGTCCTACCGCTCCAGCAGGGCGAACGACGCCCCTTGATTGTCGGTGACGACGGCCACCCGTCCGTACGACGCCTCGAACGGGGGCACCTGCACCCGGCCGCCGAGCCGCCGGACGGTGCCGAGCGCCTCGTCGAGGCCGGTGACGCGGAAGTGGGCGAGGAGGTGCGGGGGCATCTCGGCGGGGAAGACGTCGGTGACCTCGGCACGGCCGAAGTCGGGGTCGGCGCCGGGGGCGAACAGGGCGTGGTGGAACAGACCGCCGTAGAAGGTGTTCGCGGCGGTGGTGTCGCGGGTGTACAGCTCGGCCCAGACGAAGGTGCCGGGCGCGTGCCGCAGCCCGAATCCGGGGTGCCGACGCCCCTGCCACAGCCCGAAGACCGCGCCCTCGGGGTCGGCGACGAGGGCGGCCCGGCCGAGTTCGGCGACCGGGTACGGGGCCACGACCAGCTGTCCGCCGGCCGCGGTGATCCGCCGGGCGAGCGTCTGGATGTCCGGCGTGGCGAAGTACACCGTCCAGACGGTGGGCATCCGCCCGTCCGCCTTCCGCCCCAGCTGCGCCACCGGCCGCCCGTCCAGCCTGGCCCACACGGACCCGGCCTCCCCCTCCTGGAAGGTCCAGCCGAAGAGCTCCCCGTAGAACCGCTTGCCGCCCTCGACGTCGGACAGCTGCGCGTCGAGCCAGCAGGGGGTGCCTTCCGGGTAGGGGCCCGGGTCCTCGGCGGGGGCCGGGGGCGGGGCCGCGGCCGGTTTGCCACCCTCGTGTGGCCCTTCGTTCGTGGATGCCCTGTTTTCGGCCATGCCGCCAAAGTAACCGGGTGTCGCGCAGCCCGCAGACCAGGCACACCAGGCTCGGCAGGCCCGCGCACCCCATTTGCAGTCGGCCGAATCGCGCTCCCATCACCCCTCGGTAAGCTGACGGCATGACAGGACAAGTGCGTACCGTCGACGGCCGCGTGGCCGGTAGGCGTGGGCAGGCGACCCGGCAGAAGCTGCTCGACTGCCTCAGCGAGATGCTCAGCTCCTCCCCGTACCGGGACGTCAAGGTCATCGATGTCGCCCGGAAGGCGGGCACTTCGCCCGCGACCTTCTACCAGTACTTCCCGGACGTCGAGGGTGCCGTCCTGGAGATCGCCGACCAAATGGCCGCCGAGGGCGCCGGATTGACCGAGCTGCTGGAGGGGCGCTCCTGGGCCGGCAAGTCCGGCTGGGCGACCTCGCAGGAACTCGTGGACGGCTTCCTGGACTTCTGGAAGAAGCACGACGCGATCCTGCGCGTGGTCGATCTCGGCGCCGCCGAAGGGGACAAACGGTTCTACAAGATCCGTATGAAGATCCTGAACTCGGTGAACAACTCGCTCGCCGACGCGATCGCGGAACTCCAGTCCAAGGGCCGTGTGGACAAGGACGTGAACCCCGCCGCGGTGGCCGGCTCCCTGGTCGCCATGCTCGCCGCGGTCGCCGCCCACCAGAAGGGCTTCTCCTCCTGGGGCGTCAAGCAGGCCGAACTCAAGCCCAACCTGGCCCTGTTGATCCACCTGGGCGTCACGGGGCGCAAGCCGTCGAAATAGCACCGATAGGGATCGGTACGTCCCGTTAACAGTCAAGTCCTGTCTTGCAGGCGGTGGTTCACCCGGGTGAGCCGCCGCCTGCCGTGCTGTCGGGGGCGGTGAGGGACGGCAGGAGGGCGGCAGGGGGGCGGCGAGAGGCTCACGCCGGGAGCGGCCGGTCCCGTACGACGTGCTTCATCACCAGGGTCGACGTCAGCCGCTGCACCCCCGGCAGCGTCGCGAGCCGCTCGTCGTACAGCCGCTGGAAAGCCGCGAGGTCGGCCGTGGCCACCCGCAGGAGATAGTCCGGCTCCCCGAACAGCCGCTGCGCGTCCAGCACATGGTCCAGCTCGCCGACCGCCCGCTCGAACTCGGCCACCGTGTCCCGGTCCTCCTGCCGCATGGACACGAAGACCAGCGCCTCGAAGTTCAGCCCGAGCGCCGTCGCGTCCACCACCGCCCGGTAGCCCTGGATCGCGCCGGAACGCTCCAGCTCACGCAGTCGGCGGTGGCACGGCGAGACGCTGAGCCGCACCCGCGCGGCCAGCTCGGTCACGGTCAGCCGCCCGTCCTGCTGGAGCTCGGCAAGGATTTTCCGGTCCACGTCGTCCATGAAGTAGATATTTGCGCAGAAGCACGGATCATGGGCAAGCTTCGGGAACACTTTCGGGCCGATCGCGCCTAATGTCCCCTTCATGGACTCGGGACTGCTCTTCTCCTTCCTCGTCGTGGACCTGCTGCTGGTGTGCGTGCCGGGCGCCGACTGGGCGTACGTCATCGCGACCGCCCTGCGCGGCACCCGGGTCCCGCGCGCGGTGGCGGGCCTGGTCTGCGGATACGCCCTGCACACGGCCCTGGCGACGGCCGGTCTCGCGGTCCTGGTCGCGGGCTCGCCCCGGCTGCTGACGGCGCTGACCGTGGTGGGCGCCGGGTATCTGCTCTGGCTGGGCTGGGGCGTCCTGCGCCGCCCGGCCACCCCGGAGGCGGGCCCGAGGGGGACCGCCGAGGGGCGTCCCTTTCTGCGCGGGGCCACGATCAGCGGTCTGAACCCCAAGGGCCTGCTGCTCTATCTCTCCGTGCTCCCCCAGTTCCTCACCCTGCGCGGCGCCCATCTGCCGGTCCCCGCGCAGACCGCGGCCCTCGGCCTGCTCCACATGGCGTGCTGCGCGGCCGTCTACCTCACGGTCGGTGTCCTCGCCCGCGCCCTGCTCTCCGCCCGCCCCGCCGCCGCCCGCGCGGTGACCCGCACCTCGGGCGCGGCCATGCTCGGCATCGGCGCGTTCCTGCTGGTGGAGCGGCTGGCGACGCTCTAGCGCCCGGGGGCGCTCAGCGGCCGGACGGCCGCTCGGTCAGCCGGAAGAGCCTGATCTCCCGGCTGATCCGCTTCTGGTACGCGGCGTACGGCGGCCAGAACGCGAGGGCCGCCGCCCAGACCGCCGCCCGTTCCTCCCCCTCCAGGAGCACGGCGGTGACGGTCACGTCCGCGCCCCGCCAGCTGATCGACACCCGCGGCTGGGCGAGCAGATTGTGGGTCCAGGCGGGATGTCCGGGCCGCCCGAAGTTGGACCCGACGAGGATCCAGCTCCGCCCGGCACCGGCCCCGCCCCCGGTCCCGCTCTCCGGCATGCACGCCAGCGGCGTCCTGCGCGGCAGCCCGCTCCGGGCGCCCGTGGAGGTGAGGACCACCCCGGGCAGCATCGCCGTGCTGAGCAGCCTGCGCCCCCGGGTGAGCCGGTGCACGCCCCGGTCGAGCGCCGGGATCACGTAGGGGGCGACCCGGGCGAACCCCCGGCTGGCCGACACCCTGCGCACCACCCGCACCCCGAACCCGGCCCGCGCCCCGGCCCCGGCTTCCGCCGCCGCCCCGGAACCGGCGCCACGCCCCGCGCCCCGCGCGCCCCTCTCACTCTTCACGCCCTTCACGCCCTTCACGCCCCCACCCCGCTGTTCGCCACCTGCGTCCCCGCCGCCCCGAACAGCCCCGCCCGCTCCGCCGCCCGCCCGCGCAGCCGGTGTCCCGGCCCGAACAGCAGCTCGTCCCCGGCCGCCCGCTTGAAGTACAGGTGCGCGTCGTGCTCCCAGGTGAACCCGATCCCCCCGTGCAGCTGGATCCCCTCGGCCGCCGCCGCCCGCAGCGCCCGCAGCGCCTGCGCGAGCGCCGGTCCCCCGAACCCCTCGCCCGCTCCCTCACCCGCTCCCCCCGCCGTCACCCAGGCGGCGTAGTACGCGGCCGACCGTGCCGCCTGCACCCCCACATAGACCTCCGCCAGCCGGTGCTTGACCGCCTGGAAGGAGCCCACGGGCCGCCCGAACTGCTCGCGCTGCCCGACGTACTCCACCGTCCGCTCCAGCACCCGGTCCGCCGCCCCCACCGCCTCGGCGGCGAGCACGGCGGCGACCGGGTCCCCGAGCGCCGCGAACGCCACCCGTACGTCCACCTGCTCCTCCTCTTCCGGCCCCAGCAACTCCGCCCGCACCTGGCGCAGTTGCACCCGCCCCTGCGGCCGCGTCGCGTCCAGTGCCGTCCGCCGGGTCCGCACCACCCCCGCGGCGTCCCCCTCGACCAGGAACAGCCGGGTCCGCGCGCGGGCGTACCCCCCGGTGTGCGCGGCGACCAGCAGCAGGTGGGCGCTGTGCCCGTCGAGGACCTGGTCCACCTGCCCGTACAGCCGCCAGCCGTCGGGGCCGCGCCCGGCCTGCACCCCGCCCGCCCGGCCGCCGCCCGCGGTGTACCCGTCGTTCCCGCCGGTCAGGGCCAGCGCCGTGGCGAGGTCGGGGCCCGGTACGGCGAGCGCCGCGGTGAGAGTGCCCGCGGCGATCCGGGGCAGCAGCCGCGCGCGCTGGGCCTCGGTGCCGAGGGCGAGGAGCAGCGGGGCGGCGAGGACGCAGGTGGCGAACAGCGGGGTGGGGGCGAGGGCGCGGCCCGTCTCCTCGCAGGCGAGGGCCAGTTCGGTGACCGAGCAGCCGACCCCGCCGTACCGCTCGGGCAGTGCGAGGCCCGGCAGCCCGAGCCGCTCGGCCAACTCGGCCCACAGCGAGGGGTCGTACCCGGCCGGGGTGCCGACGGCGGCCCGCACCTCGGCCGACCCGCACCGGATGTGCAGCAGCTCGCGCAGGGACCGGCGGATCTCGTCCTGTTCGGCGGTGAGACGGGTGTCCATGGGCAACCCTTCCGGATCCGGCTCTTCCCTCGGGATCTGACGGACCGTCATATTAGGAGGACCGAAGCGATATGCCCAGGGGCAGGAGGCCTCCCATGACCCGTGTGAGCCGGAACGTCGCCGTGGCCGGTGTGGCGCTCTCCGACTGCGGCCGGGTCCCGGACGCGACGCCGTACGCCCTGCACGCCCAGGCGGCCCGGCGCGCGCTCGCGGACGCCGGTCTGGACCGGTCCCTGGTGGACGGCTTCGCCTCCGCGGGCCTCGGGACACTGGCCCCGGTGGAGGTCGCCGAGTATCTGGGGCTGCGCCCCACGTGGGTGGACTCCACCTCCGTGGGCGGCTCCACCTGGGAGGTGATGGCGGCGCACGCGGCGGACGCGATCGCCGCGGGACACGCACGGGCGGTGCTGCTGGTCTACGGCTCGACCGCGCGCTCGGACATCAAGGCGGGCCGCCGCACGGGCGAGTTGTCCTTCGGGACGCGCGGCCCGCTCCAGTTCGAGGCGCCGTACGGGCACACGCTGATCGCCAAGTACGCGATGGCGGCGCGTCGGCACATGATCGAGTACGGCACGACGATCGAGCAGCTGGCCGAGGTCGCGGTGCAGGCGCGGGCGAACGCGGCCCTGAACCCGGAGGCGATGTTCCGGGCGCCGGTCACCGTGGACGAGGTGCTGGCGGGCCCGCTGATCGCCGACCCCTTCACCAAGCTGCACTGCTGTCCCCGCTCGGACGGCGGCGCGGCGGTGCTGCTGGCCGCCGAGGAGGTCGTACGGGACTGCCGCACGGCCCCCGTCTGGGTGCTCGGCACCGGTGAGCACGTCTCGCACGCGGCGATGTCCGAGTGGCCCGACTTCACCGTGTCCCCGGCGGCGGTCAGCGGCCGGCTCGCCTTCGAGCGGGCCGGGGTGCGCCCCGCCGAGATCGACCTCGCCGAGATCTACGACGCCTTCACCTATATGACCCTGGTGACGCTGGAGGACCTGGGCTTCTGCGCCAAGGGCGAGGGCGGGGCCTTCGTGGCGAAGGGCCGGCTGCGGGTGCGCGGCGGCGAGCTGCCGGTGAACACGGACGGTGGCGGTCTGTCCGCCCAACACCCGGGCATGCGGGGCCTGTTCCTGCTGGTGGAGGCGGTACGGCAGCTGCGCGGCGAGGCCGGGGAGCGCCAAGTGCGCCGCGCCGACGGACAGTTGCCCGCCCTCGCGGTCGCCTCCGGCACCGGGGGCTGGTTCTGCTCCTCCGGCACGGTGGTGCTCGGCCGCTGAGCCCGCCGGGGCCCCTTCAGTCCTCGTCCCGCAGCCGCCGCCAGACACGGGTGCGGTGCAGGACGTAGAACGCGCCGCCGAGGACGATCACCTGGAGGCCGATCGCGAGCAGCCAGAAGACGGCGCGGCTCTCCAGCTCGTCCGTCAGGAAGGCGAAGTTCATGCCGAAGAAGCCGGTCAGGAAGGACAGCGGCAGGAAGATCACGGACACGATGGCCAGCCGGTTGATCACGTTGTTCTGCTCGCCCGCGACGAGCGAGGAGTAGCTGCCGAAGGCCCGGCGGGTGGCCTCCTGGAGGGTCTCGATGTCGGTGAGGACCATGCGGGCCACATGCTGGAACTCGCGGGCGAGCCGCTGCCGTTCGACCGGGAAGTCGGGGTTCATCATCCGGCGGGTGATGACCTCGTCCACCGCCTGGAGGTAGGGCAGCAGCGAGTGGTGCAGCAGGGCGGAGCGGCGGCGCAGCCGGGACAGCCGGTAGACCTGCTCGGGGCGCCGCTGCTGGAACATGTCGTCCTCCAGCTCCTCCACCTCCAGCAGCGCGGCCACCGCGGCCCGGCGGAAGGTGGCCAGGGCGGACTGGAGCACCAGGAAGAGCAGCGCCACGGCGTCCCGGGGCCGTTCCCTGCGTACGTGCGCGGTGATCTCCGGGGCGAGGAACGCGGGGCCCCGGTGGGCGGTGACCAGGTAGCGGTCCCCGGCCACGGCATGGGCGTAGGTCACGCGCTCGTCCTGGACGACGGGGACCACCAGGGCGACGGTGTCGCCGAGGAAGTCGGCGCGGGCGGGTTCGCCGGGGCGCCCGAACCAGTCCAGGTCCGCGTCGCCGAGCCCGAGCCGCTGGGCCAGCCGCTCGCCCTCCTCCGGACCGGTCTCCGGCAGCTCCACGTCCACCAGGAGGTAGCGGGTGGCGGCGAGCCTGCGCCGGGCCTCGGCCAGGTCGGTGCGCACGATGGTGCCCTGTGGCATCGCCACCACCGTTACGATCATCGCCCTCACTCTCGGTCCCGTCGGCCCCGCTCCCAGCCTGGGCGGACCCCGGCGCCCGCGCACCCGGATGCCCTCCTGTGCGCCGCCGGGCGGCCCGAACGGGTGAGCGTGGACGGTGGCCGGGGGCGGGCACGCTCCGGCGGGCTTGGATACTCGGCCCCATGGCACAGAACGATCTCCACGCCCTGCTCCTGACCCAGCGCGTCTGGTCGCCCGAGGTGACCCGGCTGCCGCCGTTCGATCCGGAGACGGCCCCGCCGACCCCGCTGCCGCTGTTCACCAGCTGGTTCGCCGAGGTGGTGGACGCCGGGCAGCCGGAGCCGCACACCATGACGCTGGCCACGGTGGACGAGGAGGGGCGGCCGGACGCCCGGATCGTGATGCTGCACGGCGCCGACCCCGACGGCTGGTCCTTCGCCACCCACACCACGAGCCGCAAGGGCCGCGCCCTGGACGCCCGCCCGTACGCCGCCCTGACCTTCTACTGGCCGGTGCTGGGCCGCCAGGTGCGGGTGCGCGGGCCGGTCGCGGTGGCGCCCGAGGAGGAGAGCCAGGCGGATCTGCACGCCCGCTCCACGGGTGCCCTCGCGGCGGCGCTGACCGGGCACCAGAGCGAGGAGCTGGCCTGCGCGGACGAGCTGCGCCGGGCCTCGGCGGCCGCCTGGGACCGGGCCCGGGCGGACCCTTCGCTGCCCGCCCCCACCTGGGCCCTCTACCGGCTGCGCCCGGACACGGTCGAGTTCTTCCAGGGCGCCGCCGACCGGGCGCATGTCCGACTGGAGTACCGCAGCACGGAGTTCGGGTGGAGCAGGGGGCTGCTGTGGCCGTGAGGGGGCTCAGTCCCCGAAGGCCCACACCGCGAAGTCCGCGACCTCCCGGTAGCCGAGCCGCTGGTAGAGGGCGTTGCTGGTGGGGTTGGCCAGGTCGGTGAAGAGGAGGACCTCGGCCGCCCCGGCGGCGCGCGCGGCCCGGCTCACCTCGGCGGTGACCGCGCCGGCGTATCCCCGGCCGCGCAAGGCGGCCGGGGTGTACACGGGGGCGACGCGCACCTGTCCCGCGATCTCCCTGGTCGCCCCGGCCATGGCCAGCGGTGTGCCGTCGGCGGCCTCCCACAGGGTGATGCCGCCGTAGGAGAGCCGGGCGTCCGCCCACGGTCCCGCGTCCCGTCCGGGGCCTTCGCCCACGGCCTGGGCGAACTCGCCGAACCAGCGCAGCAGCAGCTCCCGGTCGGCGGGCCCGGCGATCCTCGGGCGGCCTTCGGGGGCCGGTTCCGGAACCGTCAACTCATCGAGCCGATAGAGGCGTTGGCGCACGCGCACGGTCGCCTCCCGGCCGGTCCGCCGCGTCCAGGCCGTCGCGAAGGCCGCCGCCGTGTCCCGCTCGGCGGTCACCTCGGGGAACCGGTGGCCGAGACCGGCCAGCCGCTCGGCCAGCGCCTCGGCCTGCTCGGGGGTGAGGGGGGTGAGGCAGAGGCCGTGCGGAGGCGTCCGGGTCAGCGTCGCGAGCACCGTGCCGTCCGCCGCCGTGAGGGTGCCGAAGAGGGGGGTGCCGGGGCCGTAGTAGTGGAGCCCGTGCCTGCGGAGCGTGTCGGTCACCGTCAGGGGCACGGTGTGCGGCGCCGGGCGGGAGCGCAGGAAGCCGCCCGCGCGGGCGAGGAAGTCGTCGAGGTCGTCGGTCAGCTGCCAGGACTCGGGATGCATGGACTCATGATCGGTTCAACTCCCCGGCCGGAAAACCGGTTTACCGTCCGTGAACGCCACCCGCAGCGGCATCCCCGCCGACAGCTCCGCCTCCCCTGCGTCCACCACCTGCGTCATCATCCTCGGCCCCTCCGCGAGGTCGACCACGGCGGCGATGTACGGGGTGCGGGCGGCGAAGGGGGGCAGGTCATTGCGGTGGACCGTGGACCAGGTGTAGAGGGTGGCGCGGCCGGTGGCCTGCTCCCAGGCGACGTCCTCGCTCCAGCAGTGGGGGCAGAACTCGCGTGGATAGTGGTGGGCCCGGCCGCAGGCGGCGCAACGGCGGATCAGGAGGCGGCCGTCGGCGGCGGCCGCCCAGTAGGGACGGGTGAAGGCGTCGGCCTCGGGGAGGTCGGGGCGCGGACCATCGCTCATCGGATCCATGGATCTGACGCTACGTCAGAACTGCGTCCTTGCCGACCCCTTCACCCGCCATCCGGGTACACACTCCGCACATCCGTGATCAATCCGGAACCAATTCCGGTCTTGACCGAGACCCATCAAGCGGGTGGATGATTACGCTCCCGCTCATGGCTGTCTCCCGCCCCACCCCCACGCACCCCTCACCGACCCACGCCGAGCACCCGGTGTACGTCATCGGCGCAGGTCCCGGCGGTCTCGCCGCCGCGTACGCACTGCGGGCGCGCGGCATACGGGCGGTGGTACTGGAGAAGTCCGGCGCGGTCGGCGCGTCCTGGCGGCGCCACTACGACCGGCTCCATCTGCACACCACCCGCCGGCTGTCCGCGCTGCCGGGCCTGAAGATCCCGCGCCGCTTCGGCCGCTGGGTGTCGCGCGACGACCTGGTGCGCTACCTGGAGAAGTACGCCGAGCACCATGAGCTGGAGATCGTCACCGGCGTCGAGGTGCACCGCGTCGAGCGGGCCGCGGACGGCACCGGCTGGCTGCTGCACGCGTCCGGCGGCCGGGAGCTGACCGGCAGCGCGGTGGTCGTCGCCACCGGCTACAACCACACCCCGCGCATCCCCGACTGGCCCGGACGGGAGTCGTACGACGGCGAGCTGCTGCACGCCGGGGACTACCGCAACGCGGAGCCGTACGCCGGGCGGGACGTGCTGGTGGTCGGGGTCGGCAACACCGGCGCCGAGATAGCCGTGGACCTGGTGGAGGGCGGGGCCGCGCGGGTGCGGCTCGCGGTGCGCACCGTCCCGCACATCGTGCGCCGCTCCACCCTCGGCTGGCCCGCGCAGTACACGGGTGTGCTGGTACGACGGCTGCCGGTGCGCCTGGTGGACCGGCTGTCCCGGCAGCAGGCCAGGCTGGCCCTGCCGGACCTGTCCGCACAGGGGCTGCCGCGCCCGGACACCGGCCTGTACAGCAGGGTGCGGCAGGGCGCGATACCGGTGCAGGACGTGGGCCTGCTGGACGCCGTGCGGCGCGGGAAGGTGGAGGTCGTCGCGGCCGTGGAGTCCTTCGAGGCCAAGAAGGTGGTCCTGGCGGACGGCTCCCGGATAGAGCCGGAGGCGGTGATCGCGGCCACGGGGTACGCGCGCGGCCTGGACGGGCTGGTCGGTCATCTGGAGGTGCTCGGCGCGGACGGAAAGCCGGTGGTGCGGGGCGGCCGGACGGCGAAGTCGGCGCCCGGTCTGTACTTCACCGGATACACCAACCCGATCAGCGGAATGCTGCGCGAACTGGCCCGGGACGCGGAGCGGATCGCGAAGGGCCTGGCGGGTCGCGGGGCGCGAACTCGCCCCACCCGTCGGTAACTTTCCCTCCCCGCCCCATTCCTGACATCCGCCCGGTTCGTTAATCTGACACAGCGTCAGTTCACGTGTGCTGTCTCATGCTGTCTCACAGGAGCGGGGCGGACCGATGCTTGGATCAACCCACGGGACACTCACCACCGACTCCCGCCGCGCCCGGGTGATCGCCTGCGGGGAGCGGCGGCCCGGGCCCGCCGTGCACGGCCGGGTGGACGACCTGGACGTCGGCGGACGCCCGCTGCACGCGGACGTGCCGGACCTGAGCCGCTTCTTCCGGCCGCAGTCCGTCGCCGTGATCGGCGCCTCCGACGCGGAGGGCCGTCCCAACACCGGCATGACCCGGCAACTGCTGGCCTGGGCCGAGCGCGTCGGCGCCCGGGTGCACCCCGTGCACCCCACCCGCCCGGCCGTCTTCGGCGTCCCCTGCGCCCCGTCCGTCGCCGCGCTGCCCGAACAGGTCGACCTGGCCGTCCTGTTGATCGCCGACCCGCTCCCGGTGATCGGTGAACTCGCCGAGGCCAAGGTGAAGTTCGCCGTCGCCTTCGCGTCCGGCTTCGCGGAGACCGGCGAGGCGGGCGCCGCGGCCCAGCGGCGGCTCACCGAGGCCGTGCGCCGCTCCGGGCTGCGGCTGCTCGGCCCGAACACCAATCTGAACGCCTTCGAGCGCTTCCGGGACGACCTCACCGGACCGGCGATCGCCCTGATCACCCAGTCCGGCCACCAGGGCCGCCCGGTCTTCGCCCTCCAGGAACTGGGCATCCGCCTGACCCACTGGGCCCCGACCGGCAACGAGGCCGATCTGGAGAGCGCCGACTTCATCTCCTGGTTCGCCGAACAGCCCGAGGTCGGCGCCATCGCCGCGTACCTGGAGGGCCTCAAGGACGGCCGCGCCTTCCTGCTGGCCGCCGACCGCGCCGCCCGCCGGGGCGTGCCGGTGGTCGCGGTGAAGGTGGGCCGCACCGAGACCGGCGCCCGTACGGCCGCCTCGCACACCGGCAAGCTCACCGGCGCCGACGACGTGGTGGACGCGGCCATGCGCCAGTACGGCGTGCTCCGCGTCGACACCCTCGACGAACTCCAGGACACCGCGGCCCTGTTGGCGCGGGCCAGGCCCCCGCTCGCCGAGGGCGTCGCCGTCTACTCCATCTCCGGCGGCACCGGCGCCCATGTGGCCGACCTCGCCACGGCGGCCGGACTGTCCCTGCCGGCTCTCTGCGCGGCGAAACAGGCCGAACTGCACCAGTGGATACCGGAGTACCTGAGCGTCGCCAACCCCGTGGACAACGGCGGCCACCCGGTCGGCGACGCGCGCGGCCGGAAGATCATCGACGCGCTGCTCGCCGACCCCTCGATCGGCGCCCTGATCTGCCCGGTCACCGGCCCCTTCCCGCCGCTCAGCGACAAGCTGGTGCGCGATCTGGTGGACGCGGCGGAGCGGACGGACAAGCTGGTCTGCGTGGTCTGGGGGTCGCCGGTCGGCACCGAGCCCGCGTACCGGGACGTCCTGCTCGGCTCCTCCCGGGTCGCCACCTTCCGCACCGTCGGCAACTGCCTGCGGGCGGTGCGCTCCTGGCTCGACCACCACCGCTTCACCGCCTCCTACCGCTCCCCCTTCGACGAGGCCCCGCGCACCCCCTCCCCCTCCTTCCGCAAGGCGGCCGCGCTGATGAGCCCCGGGCGGCAGCTCAGCGAGCACGCGGCCAAGCAGCTGCTGCGCGCCTACGGCATCCGGGTGCCCCGCGAACAGCTGGTGACCAGCGCCGCGGCGGCCGTGCGCGCGGCGGCGCAGATCGGCTACCCGGTGGTGATGAAGGCCTCCGGCGACCGGCTCGCCCACAAGACCGAGCTGGGCCTGGTGCGGATCGGACTCACCTCCGCCAGCCAGGTGCGCGACGCCTACCGCGAGTTGAACGACATCGCCCGCTACGAGGGCGTCCCGCTGGACGGCATCCTGGTGTGCCAGATGGTCGAACAGGGCGTGGAGACGGTCGTCGGGGTCACCCATGACGAGCTGTTCGGGCCGACCGTGACCGCCGGGCTCGGCGGCGTCCTGGTCGAGGTGCTGCGCGACACCGCCGTACGCGTCCCCCCGTTCGGCGAGGACCAGGCCCACGCCCTGCTCAGGGATCTGCGCGGCCGGGCCCTGCTGGACGGCGTCCGGGGGCGGCCGCCCGCCGATGTGGACGCCCTGGTGGAGGTGATCCTGCGCGTCCAGCGCATGGCCCTCGAACTGGGCGACCACATCGCCGAGTTGGACATCAACCCGCTGATGGTGCTGCCCCGGGGCCAGGGCGCGGTGGCGCTGGACGCGCTGGTGGTGTGCCGATGACCGGGCTCGACCACGAGGTGCGCGACCACGTCTCGTACCTCACCCTGAACCGCCCCGAGACCCTGAACGCCCTCACCCCCGCGCTGCGCGACCGCCTCGTCGGCCTGCTCACCGAGGCGTCCGCCGACCCGGCCGTGCGCGCGGTGGTCCTCACCGGCACCGGCCGGGGCTTCTGCGCGGGCGCCGACCTGCGCTCGGGGACGGACGGCCCGCCCGCCACCCGGATCCCGGGCGATGTCGCGCGCACCCTGCGCACCGGCGCCCAGCGCCTGATCGCCGCCGTCCTCGACTGCGAGAAGCCGGTGATCGCGGCGGTGAACGGCACGGCGGCGGGCCTCGGCGCGCATCTCGCCCTCGCCTGCGATCTGGTGCTGGCCGCCGAGTCGGCCCGCTTCATCGAGGTCTTCGTACGCCGGGGCCTCGTACCGGACGCGGGCGGGGCCTACCTCCTGCCCCGGCTGACCGGCCTCCAGCGGGCGAAGGAGCTGATGTTCTTCGGCGACGCGCTGTCCGCGCCCGAGGCGGAGCGACTCGGCCTCGTCAACCGGGTGCTTCCGGACGGGGAGTTGGCGAAGACGGCCCGCGAGTGGGCCACCCGGCTCGCCACCGGCCCGACCCGCGCCCTCGCCCTCACCAAGCACCTCCTGAACTCCTCCCCGGACGGCGACCGCGCGTCCGCATTCGCGGCGGAGGCGTGGGCGCAGGAGATCAACCTGACGACACAGGACGCCGGGGAGGGACTGCGGGCGTTCGCGGAGCGAAGAAGCCCTGAGTTCAAGGGCCGTTGAGGCGGTCCCGCGGTTCACAGACCCCTGCCCTAGGGTGTCGCGCCATGGGACGGGGACCGTGGCGCAAGAAGGACGGGCCGGTCGCGAAGGAGCCGGTCGGGCCGAAGGAGTCGCTGGCGCTGAGGCTGGTGGCGGAACGGCTCGGCGGGCTCGGCGGGCTCGGCGGAGCTGCCTGGGAGGTCGCCGGGGACCGGGTGCGGGGCCCTGGCCGGGTGGCCGTCGTACTCGGGCACGACCACGAGGAGTCCGAGGGGCATGTCGACCTCACCTTCGTGCTGGACACCGACCGCCCGGAGCAGACCTCGCTGCCGGACTGCGTCTCCGGATTCGGGCCCCCACCCGAGGCGAAGCTCGAACGGGCCGCGCGGATGCGGGCGGCGACCACCGGCGCGGCCGTACTGGAGATGCTGGAGCAACACGGGCGGCACGGCGCCCACTTCCCGGCACAGGACCCGGACGGCTTCCCGGCCGGCACGCGATCCAGGGCGGCATCGTCGGCTGGGGGGGCCGGGCCCG
Organism: Streptomyces sp. LaBMicrA B280; assembly: GCF_049222185.1. NCBI lineage: Bacteria > Bacillati > Actinomycetota > Actinomycetes > Kitasatosporales > Streptomycetaceae > Streptomyces > Streptomyces sp. LaBMicrA B280. The sequence goes on from NZ_JBMJCT010000011.1 coordinate 236,220, forward strand.
AGCACGGCTCGGTCCAGCGGTGGGCCGCCGACCGGGCACTCCTGCCGCTGATCGCCCCGGCCCTGACCGCCGAGGGCCTGCCCCGCCAGGAACTGATCGGCGTCAAGCTCCTCTTCGGCACCTACCCGTCCTGACCCGCCCTGACCCTTCACACCCCTTCACGCCCCTTCCGGCCTGACGCGGCGTCAGCTTCAATGGAGGGGTGATGGGACACGCAGGAGCCGCCGCCGCAGCCGTCCGCTATCTGGGCCTGAACCCGGTGGATCCGCTGCCGCGCCCGGAGTTGCGCTGTGTGCGGGAGGACGAGCGGGCGCCGGTGGACCAGGGCGAGTTCCGCCGCGTCCTCGGCACCTTCGCGAGCGGGGTCACGGTGATCACGGCACCGGCCGCCGAGGGCGAGCGCGGCCCGGCCGGTTTCGCCTGCCAGTCCTTCTCCTCGCTCTCCCTCGACCCGCCCCTGGTCTGCTTCATGGTGGCCCGTACGTCCACCACCTGGCCCCGCATCGCCCGCGCCGGCGTCTTCTGCGTCAACATCCTCGGCGCCGACCAGGCCGAGCTGTGCCGGGCCTTCGCGGTGCGCGGCGCCGACAAGTTCGCGGGCGTCCCGCACACCCCCGCGCCCCGTACGGGCTCCCCCAGGCTCCTGGGCGCGACCGCCTGGATCGACTGCACCGTGCACGCGGTGCACCCCGGCGGCGACCACCTGATCGTGACCGGCCGGGTCGACGCCCTCGGCACCACCGACGACCCCCCGGCCCCGCTCCTCTTCCACCGGGGCCGGTTCGGCCGGCTCGCCCTCTAGGGGCCCCGGGTCAGCCGATGGCGAGGGCCGGCTCGGGCGGGCGGACCCTGCGGATCACCAGGGACATCAGCGCGGCCGCCGCGCACAGCGTGCCCGAGGCGTACCAGACGAGGTCGTAGGAGCCGAAGACATCACGGGCGAGGCCGCCGAGGTAGGCCACGAGCGCGGCGCCGATCTGGTGGGAGGCCAGCACCCAGCCGAAGACGATCGCGCTGTCCTCGCCGAACCGCTCACGGCACAGGGCGAGGGTGGGCGGGACGGTGGCCACCCAGTCGAGGCCGTAGAAGACGATGAAGAACAGCATCGGCGGGTGGACCGAGGGGGCCAGCAGCATCGGCAGGAAGACCAGGGACAGGCCGCGCAGGGCGTAGTAGACGGCCAGCAGGCGGCGGGGTTCGAAGCGGTCGGTGAACCAGCCGGAGGCGATGGTGCCGACGACGTCGAACACCCCGACCACCGCGAGCAGCGAGGCCGCGGTCGTCACCGGCATGCCGTGGTCGTGCTCGGCGGGCACGAAATGGGTCTGGATCAGGCCGTTGGTGGAGGCGCCGCAGATCGCGAAGGTACCGGCGAGGAGCCAGAAGGTGCCGGTGCGCACGGAGGTCGACAGGACCTTGAGGGTGCGCCGGGCGGCGCCCGTCGCCGGGGGCGGCTTCGGGAGGAACTCCGCGGACCCGTAGGGGTTCTGCCCGACGTCCGCCGGGTGGTCGTACAGCAGCAGCCAGACGAAGGGCACCACGGCCAGGGCGGCGAGGGCGACGGTCACGGCGGCGGGCCGCCAGCCGTGGTGCTCGACCATCCAGGACAGCAGCGGCAGGAAGACCAGCTGTCCGGAGGCGGACGCGGCGGTCAGGATCCCGGTGACCAGGCCCCGGCGCGCGGTGAACCAGCGGTTGGTGACCGTCGCCGCGAAGGCCAGCGCCATCGAGCCGCTGCCGAGCCCGACGAGCAGCCCCCAGCACAGCCACAGCTGCCATGCCGCCGTCATCCACACGGTCAGCCCGGAGCCGACCGCGATCACGGTCAGCGCCACCGCGACCACCCGCCGGATGCCGAAGCGGTCCATCAGCGCGGCGGCGAACGGCGCGGTCACGCCGTAGAGCGCGAGATTGAGGGAGACGGCCGCGCCGATCGTGCCGTGCGACCAGCCGAACTCCTGGTGCAGCGGGTCGATCAGCAGACCGGGCAGGGAGCGGAAGGCGGCCGCGCCGGTGATCGTGACGAAGGCGACGGCCGCGACGAACCAGGCGCGGTGCGGGCGGGTGCGCGCCGGGCGCGGTTCGGGCGGGGCGGCCTGGACGGGGACGGCGGCGGGGTTTGTCTGAGTCACGTCGTCCAGCGTCCGCATTTCGTTCCCACGCATCGAGTGGCCCGAGGGACAGCATTCGCTAGGATCGGGCCATGCGTGTGAATCGAGCCATGAGTGCGGATCGGGCCTTGCACGTCGACCGGGCCGCGCGCACCGCCGGGGGGTTCCGTCCGCACCGGGTCGCCGTCCTCGCCCTGGACGGGCTGCTCCCCTTCGAACTGGGCATCCCGCACCGCGTCTTCGGCCGCCCCAGGGACGCCCGGGGCCGGCCGCTGTACGAGGTGTTCACCTGCTCGGTACGGCCCCCGGGCCCGGTGGAGACGGACGCCGACTTCGCCGTCCAGGTGCCGCACGGCCCCGAGGCGCTGGCCCGCGCCGACACGGTGATCGTCCCGGCGTCGTACGAGCTGGGCCCGGTCTTCGAGGAGGGCCGGCTGACCGAGGAGCTGGCCGCCGCGCTCGCCCTGATCCGGCCCGGCACCCGGCTCGCCTCCATCTGCACCGGGGTGTACGTCCTCGCCGCCGCCGGACATCTCGACGGCCGCCGGGCGACCACCCACTGGGCCGAGGCGGACCACTTCCAGCGGCTGTTCCCGAGGATCGAGGTGGACGCGGACGTGCTGTTCATCGACGACGGCGACGTGCTGACCTCGGCCGGGGTGGCCGCCGGGATCGACCTGTGCCTGCACATGGTCCGCCGCGACTTCGGCACGGCCGTCGCCAATGACGTGGCCCGGCGGATGGTCGTCCCGCCGCACCGCGACGGCGGCCAGGCCCAGTACATACAGCGCCCGGTGCCCGACCCCCAGCTCGCCACCACCACCGGCGCCCGCGCCTGGGCACTGGCCCGGCTGCACGAGCCGATCCAACTGCGCGACCTGGCCGAGCAGGAGGCCATGTCGGTCCGCACCTTCACCCGCCGCTTCCGCGAGGAGGCCGGCGTCAGCCCCGGCCAGTGGCTCACCGGACAACGGGTCGAACGCGCCCGCCAGCTGCTCGAATCCACCGACCTCCCCATGGACCAGGTGGCCCGGGCATCGGGCTTCGGCACGGCCCAGTCGATGCGCCAGCACATGCAGCAGGCACTGGGGGTGACCCCGACGGCGTACCGACGGACGTTCAGGGCGCTCGCCGTGGATGCCTGACGGTGCGCGTCCGCATCGCCTTGCGGTATCGCTCCGAACCGGCGACAAGCCGCACGGTCCCGTAACAGGTTCGCCGTCGCCCAGGTGATCGCTCTATGCTTCCAGCGAGGAACTTAGCTGACATATCGGGGCGGTTCGAAGCAGAAGGCCACGCTCAGCAGCATCCGGCGTCGACCGTCGGCACACGCAACAGGGGGGCATCCGTGTCCAAGTGGGACATCGACGTGGAATCTGTCCGTGGCGTCCTCGGCAAGGCCATGGACACGGCGGGAAAGTTCGAGGACGAATTCACGTCCTACAGCGATGGCTTGGCGAGCGCCGCCAAGTCGGCCGGCACGATGGCCCCCGGAGCCAAGCCCAAGAGCGGCACGCCGGGCCCCGTCGCCGCAGCGCTGGAGGAGTTCGCGGACAAGACGTTCAATGATCTTCGCTATCTCCCCGCGCGTGCGGCCACGTCGATCGGCGGCGCGGCGAAGGCCACCGAGGAGTACGTCACCGGTGACCTGAAGATGGCGGCCAACGCCCAGCACGACGCCATTCCGGATCCGAAGCTGCCTCCGGTCAAGACTGAAGGGAGTAAGGGCAAGTGATCGGCGATCTGAGCGAGATCCCCGAATTCAGCGGTGATCTCGATCAGTTGGAGAAGGACGCCGGCACGCTGAAGAAGGCCGCGTCCGATATCCGCGACACCGGCCGGGACGTCCACAACGACTTCCAGGGCCTGGTGTCCTGCTACACGGCCCCGGAGGCCGACCAGCTCTTTCACACCACCGCCCCGGTCAGGGACAAGGCCGACGCCTTCGCCACGAAGCTGGAGACCGTCAGCGGCGCCCTGTCGGGATTCGCCAAGGACGCCCGGCCGCTCGTCCAGCGGATGGAGCAGCTCAGGAGTGAGGCGGCCGCCTTCCGCACGTCGGTCGAGGGCGACCACGACTGGCGCAAGGATCAGAAGAACGTCGACAAGAACACGCACCTGGTCCACGAGATCGGCCGTGTCTGGGGCGAGTTCCAGGAGCTCGAGCGCTCGACCGCGACGAAGATCGACGGACAGGTCGGCGGCACGCGGTGGATCGCCGACGACGGCTCGCACAAGAAGGGTATGTACGGCTTCAAGGCCGAGGACGCGGCCAAGGCAGACGACACCCCCTGGGGCAAGGTCGAGGACCGCGAGTACACCGGCCTGGCCGCTGCCTGGCACTGGACGAAGCACAATGTGGGCGGTGCCCTCAAGGGCTTCTTCGTCGACGGTGTCTGGGGCACCATCAAGGGCCTCGGCCACATGGTCAATGTCTTCGACTGGGACACCTTCACGAAGACGCGGAAAGGCATCGGGGACGTCTTCGGCGGCATCAGCGCGTACATCATGACGCCTTACGACTGGGCCATGGACAAGATGTTCGGCCCGGTCGACCACAGCGGCACCGACCGCCAGAAGAAGGCTCTGCGCGACTTCGGCAAGTCCCTCGTCGCCTACGACGAATGGGGAACGAACCCCGCCCGCGCGGGCGGCACCGTGGTCTTCAACGTCCTCACCCTGGGTGCCGGCACGGCCCTCAAGCTCGGCAAGGCCGGTACCCTGGCCGCCGAGACCGGCGAGGCGGGCGAGGCCGCCGCCTCGGTCAGCCGCGTCGCCAAGGTCGCCGACGCCTTCGGCAAGACGGGCCGGCTCGTGGACCCGATGACCTACGTCGGCAAGGGCGCGGGCTTCGCCAAGCTCAAGGTCGGCGACATGATGGCGGGCTTGAGAGGACTCCACTCCGGCGCCGCGGGCGACTTCCTCCACGGCACCGGTCCGCACACCGGCGTCACCGTCTCGGACAAGTCCGTCCGCTACCCGGACGGCTCGATCCTCCACGAGAACGGCACCATGACCTCCCCGGAGGGCAACCCGCACCAGACCCCGATCCCGGTCGAATCCTCGGCCGCGGACCGGGTGGCGCGGCCCGGAGTGGAGTCACGGGCGCATGCGCCCTCGGCATCGGATGTGCCGGTTCATACCGACCGGCCTCTCCCGGCGCACGTCGGCGGCGGTGAACCGCACGCCGCCCCGCACGTCGACAGCAGCTCCGGCGAAAGCCACCACGTGGCATCGCACGGCGCTCACGAAACACCGACGGATCACTCGGGCCGCGGCGCCGGCGGCGACACCGGGCATCCTGCAGCCCAGGATCACGGTCATGGCCACGTGGAGCACGCGCCAGATCCCGCACACACCATGCGCTCGGACTACGTCCCGCCGGACGCGCCGGAATCCAAGCTCCCCGCTCCCCCGAAGGAGCACGGTGACGTCCTCCTCACGACTGGTGACCACGTCTATCTCCAGCCGCACTTGACTACAATCGGCTACGACAGCATGACCCAACTGAACCGGGAGTTCACGAAGCGACTCGACGGCTACCACGATGTCATCGTTCACGGCAATGACAAGGGATTCTTCATGCCCGGCAGAAAAAATGCCGCAGGAGTCGATTTCCCGCCCGGCGAAGTGCATCCCAGCCACATAATCGAGGCCATCAGGAACAACCCCAGTTACAGAGGAGAGCCCATCAGGCTCATCTCTTGCCATACAGGACGGATTCGTGACGGCGTAGCAGATATCCCCGCAGCGCAGCAACTGGCGAACGAACTGGGCGTTCCGGTCAAGGCTCCGACGGACGAAGTGGGTATCTACCCCTCACGGCCGAAGGGCCAAGAACCGGAGGTACAGAACGGTGGATACTGGAGGACCTTCCTCCCCGTAGCCAATTAATCATTGAAGGGAAGTACCAAGGTGAAGGTCCTCGGCTTCTACAGCGAGCTTTGGCCATCGAGTCCGGAGGCCACCAGCAGCATCCGCTCGTTCGTGGCGGACACACCGCAGCCGAACGAGAGCAAAATTGCCTCTTATCTCCGCAGTGGGCACATGCTCTTCGCTTCCATGGGTGTCGTCGACGACGTGCTCGGATCGGGCGAAAACATCATGGGCGGGGGATCGTTGTACACAGACGGAGAGTGGGTCTGGCGTGGTGATCTCTGGTTCTACGTCTCCAGGCACCACGTCGTACTCCCGGATGATTTCCGGTCCAAGGTCGAGTCTTTGGACTACGCGGTTCCCTCTGTCGAGCAAGAGCGTCTCATGACTCTCACGGACGAACTACAAGCTCTCCGTTCCGGACACCGGAAGTAAGTCAGCCCACCCAGAAGAAGGGACTGAACCTGTGACGCAAACAGGTTCCGCGGAGTCGATGGTCAATCGACTGACCGCCATCAACTGGGCCGACTACGCCGCAGGAGACAGGAATGCCGCCTCTCGCACCCTGTTGATGCGTGAATTTCTTCGACGTGCTGCCCTATGGGTGGAGTATCTGGGCGGCAGCCAACGCTGGCCCTTCTTCGACATCGCCGAACGCATCGACCCCTCGACACGAGCCGATCCGGGGTTGATCGAGCGCCTGGATGAGTTCACCAGCGAAAACGTGCCGGAATTCATCGCCCGTCGCATGTGCCGCGCGGCTGTTCACTGGGCCGAACTGCGTGAATCCACCAAGGTGGAGCTCCCGGATCTACTGGATCCCTATGAGCCGCTCGTCGTGCTGTACGAGCGCGGCGGTGTGTTCTTCGTCGAGAACGGAGTGGCCGACTTCGAGTTGCGGCGCGTGCCGCTGCGCGATTGGCAGGCCAATCTTGCCCCGGAGCCCGTGGTCGAGATCGACCCGGCGGTGCTGGACCTTGTGGACCGAGAGGCGAATTGACCTGAGCACCGCGGCGGCACCTGACCGTACTTGGCATTGAACCAGGACCTGGTGAAGACGCCACAGCGGGTCCAAGTCTTCGGTCGCCCAGCACTCGCCGAAGAGCCGACGACCGACGACGAGGACCACGGGGGTACCAAGTGACCAAAGACGTGATCGCGCTGACCGACCGCATGCCGGACCCGTGGAGCGTCCTCGCCGGTCTTCTCGCCGGTGGTCCCGATCTCCATGTCCGGTCCGTCGCCGAAGGCGCGGTCGTCCAGCTCTGCGACGTCGAGGGCCGCCCCCTTGTCTCGATCGAGGCCCCGCTGCTGCTTCATGTGCCCGAAGAAGCACAGCGGCTGCTCGGCAACACACGCGCCGACGACAAGCCGAAGTGGTGGACCGAGGCCCGCGCCTCGACCGCGGTGCCCGGGGCCGAACGGCTCGCGGGGACCTTCGCCGCGCGCCTCACGACCCTGCTCGGCGGCACCGTCTGGCCGCCGGACGCACCCGGCACCGACGACCCGGCCCACCCCGTCGACACCTCCGGGATCACGGCCGTCCCCGCTCCCGCCGCCGCACAGCCCGCCGTCGACGTGCTCACCGAGAAAGTCGCCGTGGTCCTCCAGGACCGACCTGTCATCGGCATGACCAGCTGGCTCTCCGAGGCCCTGCGCGCCACCCTCGCGAGCGAACGCGCCCTCCAGATCGTCACGCCGCGCCACTGCAGGCTCACCCTGCCCACCAGTACAGCGCTCACCGGCCCACCCACACGCTGGGTCGTCCAGGACCCCGACTGCGGCTACTACGACGGCTTCTCCGGCGCCGTCCTGCGCTGGCGGGACGGCGCCTTCCAGGTCGCCGAGGACACCGACGGCGAGACACCGGTCGCTCCCGCCTTCGTGGACGTCACCCGCACCGGGGAGCGCCAGCTCCTCCTCGGCTTCCGCACGGTTCACCAGCCTGACGCCCGCCTGGTCCTCGGCGGTGCCCTGGAAGCCGCCTGGCAGTACCTGACCGGCGAACTCCCGACCGGCTGGGGCACGGCCGAGCCGGCCAACCTGCCGTGGTCGCGGCGCAGCCTCACCGACCTGGCGTACGAGCGCGCGCCCCAACCGACATGGGCCGTCGTCGTCGGCTCCGCCGACCGGCCCGCCCTCGCCACCCTGCGCGTGCTGCGTACACCGGACGGAGTCGAGGAGGACGTCACCCTCGCCGTCGGCTTCCGCGACGGCGAGAAGCCGCCGGTGTCCGTCGTCGGGGACCTGGCCGCCGAACTCACCACGCGGTACGGCCTGCGCACCCTCCTCGCTCGCCTGCGCGAGGCCCGTGCGGACCTCTCCGTGCCGCCGCGCTTCGAACGGCCGCCCATCCCCTTCGGCTACGCCCTGGGCCCCACCGAGGTCGCCGAGGCGGGCGCCGGCATCGCCGCCCGCCCGCCGCTCCCCGCCGCCCCTGTACAACTCGGCACCAAGGCAAGGCCGGGCTACTTCTACCCGCTGGGGGACGGCGAGTCGATGGAGGGCTGGGCCCTGTTCGAGACATTGCTTCGTCATCTGCGGAGCGCCGCGGGGCAATCGTGATCGAGCCGACCGGCCCCCACCAGCTCAGAACGTGAGCACCGCCCTCGCCACCCGTCCCGACTCCGCGTCCGCGCGGGCCTTTTCGAAGTCTTCCACCGGGTAGACCGCCGACACCAACTCGTCGAGCAGCAGGCGGCCTTGGCGGTACAGGTCGGCGTACAGGGCGATGTCGTGCTGGGGGCGGGCGGAGCCGTAGCGGCAGCCAAGGATCGACTTGTCCAGGTAGAGGGTGGAGACGAGGAAGGACGCCTCGGCGGTGGCCGGGGGCACGCCGAGGAGGATCGCCTGGCCGTGCCGGTCGAGCAGGTCGACGGCCTGCCGGATCAGCTCCACCCGGCCGACGCACTCGAAGACGTGGTCGGCCCCCGTCGGCAGCAGTTCCCGCACCGCGTCCGCCGACGTCAGGAAGTCGGTCGCGCCGAACTCCCGGGCCATCGCCGCCTTCGCCGGGTTGGCGTCCACGGCCACGATCCGCAGGGCGCCCGCGAGCCGTGCCCCCTGGAGCACGTTCAGACCGATGCCGCCGGTGCCGATGACGACGACGCTGTCCCCGCACCGCACCCGCGCCCGGTTCAGTACGGCGCCCACCCCGGTGAGCACCCCGCAGCCGATCAACGCGGCCGATTCCAGGGGGATGTCGCGGGGGATGCGGACCGCCTGGACGGCTCGGACGACGGTGCGTTCCGCGAAGGCGGAGTTGGCGGCGAACTGGTGGACGGGCTCCGCCCCCGCCAGGGTGAAGGGCCGCCCCGGCCGCCCGATCGCCCGCCGGCACATCGTCGGGCGGCCCCGGTCGCACTCCGGGCAGGTGCCGCAGTTGGCGAGCGTGGACAGGGCCACATGGTCGCCGGGCGCGACATGGGTGACCCCCGCGCCGACCGCCTCCACCACACCGGCGCCCTCGTGCCCGAGCACCACCGGCACCGGGAACGGGATGGTGCCGTCCACCACCGACAGATCGCTGTGGCACAGCCCCGCCGCCGCGATCGCGACCAGCACCTCGCCCGGCCCCGGCTCCCGTACCGCCAGATCGTCCACGACCCGTACCCGCCGCCCGTCGAACACCACACCCCGCATCACCTGACCCCCTTCGGCTCCCTGGGCAGACCGAGCACGCGCTCGGCGATGATCGTGCGCTGGATCTGGTCCGAGCCGCCGTAGATGGTGTCGGCCCGGGAGAAGAGGAACAGGTGCTGGTCCGGGTCCATCCGGTACGGCTCCTCGGCCGACCACTCCCCCGGTCCTACGGCCGCCTCCGCGCCCCGCACCTGCATCGCCAACTCACCCAGCCGCTGGTGCCAGTTGGCCCACAGCAGCTTGGCGACGCTGGGCGCGGCGGGCTCCTTCGCACCGCCCAGGGTGCGCAGGGCGTGCCAGCGCATGGTGCGCAGCTCGGACCACTGGCGGACGAGACGGTCCCGCAGGAGCGGGTCGCGCACGGCCCCGGTGCGTACGGCCGTCTCCACGACCCTCCGCAACTCCTCCCCGAACCCGATCTGTTGCGCCAGCGTGGACACCCCCCGCTCGAAGCCGAGCAGGCTCATCGCCACGCGCCACCCGTCGCCCTCCGCGCCGACGACGTGCTCCGCCCTGGCGCCGTCGAAGAAGACCTCGTTGAAGTCACTGGTCCCGGTCAGCTGCCGGATCGGCCGCACCTCGATACGGCCCGGCTGATCCATCGGCACGAGCAGGAAACTCAGCCCGTGATGCCGCCGCGACCCCTCCTCGGTCCGCGCCAGCACGAAGCACCAGTCGGCCTCATGGGCGAGCGAGGTCCAGATCTTCTGCCCGGTGACCCGGTGATGGTCCCCTTCGCGTACGGCCCTCGTCCGCACCGCCGCGAGATCGGACCCGGCACCGGGCTCGCTGTATCCCTGGCACCACAGCTCCTTCCCGGCCGCGACGGGCGGCAGGAAGCGCCGCTTCTGCTCCTCGGTGCCGTGCTGGATCAGCGTGGGCGCGAACAGGTTCTCCCCGATGTGCCCCGACCTGGGCGGCGCTCCGGAGCGGGCGTACTCCTCGGCCCAGACGACCTGCTCGGTGAGCGACCCGGTCCGGTTCCCGTACCCGCCCTCCGCCCAACCGAGCCCGATCCAGCCGTCTTTGCCGAGGGTCCGTTCCCAGTCCCCGCGGCCGACCGCAGGATCGACATGGCCCGCGAGCCACTCCCGCGCCTCACCTCGAAAGGCCTCGTCCTCTTCGCTGAACCCGAAATCCATACTCCCCGCCTCCATTCAGACACCGGGACCGGCAGCGCCCCTCCAGCGGCGCTATCGGGCGTTCGGCCGCGCCCCCGACCGCGCCGCCTCCTCCATCGCCGAAAGCCGGGACAGCATCGGCATCGGATCCACCCCCACCGCCCCCGGCAGGAACTCCGCTATCCGCTCCGGCGTCCAGGACCCGCCCTCGGCGTACGCCGACCGCAGCTCCACCGGCTGGGCCCACACCGCGATCTTCGCCCCCGCCACCGAATACACCTGCCCGGTGATCCCCTCCTCCGCCGCCCGGTCCGAGAGCAGGTACACCACCAGCGCCGCCACATCCTCCGCGGACCCCATCCCGGCCAGCTCCATGGGCACGTTCGCCGACATCCGCGTCCGCGCCACCGGCGCCACCGCGTTGGCCGTCACCCCGTACTTGTGCAGCCCGAGCGCAGCGCTGCGCACCAGCGAGATGATCCCGCCCTTGGCCGCGCTGTAGTTCGCCTGGGACACCGAGCCCTGATGGTTGCCGCTGGTGAATCCGATCAGCGTCCCTGACCGCTGCCGCCGCATCACCGCGGCGGCCGCCCGGAAGACGGTGAACGTGCCCTTGAGGTGGGTCGCGATGACCGGGTCCCACTCCTCCTCGGTCATGTTGAACAGCATCCGCTCGCGCAGGATCCCGGCGACGCACACCACCCCGTCGAGCCGCCCGTACGCGCCCATCGCCATGTCCACGACCCGCTGTCCGCCCGCCATCGTGGAGATGTCGTCGGCGACGGCCACCGCCTCCCCGCCCGCCGCCTCGATCTCCTTCACGACGGCCGTGGCGACCTCGCTGCTCGGCGCGGTGCCGTCCGCCGCGACGCCGTAGTCGTTGACGACGACCCGCGCCCCCTCCCCCGCCGCCGCCAGCGCGACCGCCCGTCCGATCCCCCGCCCCGCGCCCGTGACGGCGATGACCTTGCCTGCCAAGAAGTTCCCCACGCCCGGCCCCTTCCCGCGGTTTCTGACGGTCCGTTAGATTCTATGGCCCGGCTCACGCGCGGACACAAGCCCCGGGGAGGCACCGGATGACACTGCCGCAGGAGTTCCACGAGATCGCCGAGCGCGTGAACAACTGGGGGCGCTGGGGCGCCGGGGACGAGATCGGCACGCTCAACCTGATCACCGACGAGGTGGTGCGCGGCGCCGTCGCCGAGGTGCGCACGGGTCGTCGTGTCCCGCTCGCGCTGCCCCTCACCCACGACGGCGTGCAGACGGGCGTGATCCCGGGCCGGGTCGATCCGCTGCACGCGATGACGCAGCTCAACCAGGAGCTGTTCGGGCCCGGCACGGTGGCGTGCAGCGACGACGTGGTGACCCTGGGCCTCCAGGCGGGCACGCACTGGGACGCGCTGCCCCATGTCTCGCACGGCGGACGGCTCTACAACGGCCGCCCCGCCGCCACCGTGACCGCGCACGGCGGCGCCGAGTTCTCCGGGATCGACAAGGTACGGCCGGTCGTCTCGCGCGGGGTGCTGCTGGACGTCGCGGCGGCGCTGGGCGTGGCGCGACTGGCCGGGGGGCACGCGGTCACGCCGCAGGAGCTGGAGCGGGCGGAGGAGTTCGGCGGGGTGCGGGTGCGGGCCGGCGACATCGTGCTGGTGCGCACCGGCCAGGTGCGGGTGCTGCTCGGCGGGGACCGGCACGGGTACGGCTATCCGTCCCCCGGCCTCTCGATCCGTACGCCGGAGTGGTTCCACGCCCGCGATGTCGCCGCCGTCGCCAATGACACGCTCACATTTGAGATCTTTCCGCCCGAGATCGACAATCTATGGCTGCCGGTGCACGCGCTGCACCTGGTGGAGATGGGGATGCTCCAGGGCCAGAACTGGAACCTGGAAGAGTTGTCCACAGCCTGTGGAGAAAGCGGGCGGTACGCGTTCCTGCTGTCGGCGATGCCCGAACCGTTCGTCGGCGCGACGGGATCGCCGGTGGCACCGGTCGCGCTCCTCTGAGGCTCGACACGTGACGGCCAACGCGCCGCGCGGGCAGGCCGGTTGGCGGCGCGGTCGCCCCCTGTGCCGCACGCCCGCGCCGCCGTCCGGTGCGACCCGCTCTCGGCGAGGACCCCTGGCCGCCGCCCGGCCCTCGCCGTCCCCTCACGGCGAATCGACGCACACCAGCGTGTTCAGCCGGGCACGGATCGTCAATGCCGGGGCGGCAATTCAGGACATGCGGCCGGTTCACGACGCCCGCGCACGGAGGCATCCCCCGGCGCATCGCGACGCCCCGGGGCTACACCGCCTCGAAGGCGAAATCCTCGTACGCGGACGGACCGCCTCCGTACGCCACCGCCGCGCTCCCCTCGCGGCGCGCGCCGCCGTCCACCTCGCACCAGATGCTCTTGCCGCCGCCCTCGCGGCTCCAGCCCCAGCGGTCAGCGAGGCAGTCCACGAGGGCGAGACCCCGGCCGCCGGTGGCGTCACCGCCGACGCAGCGCGGCACCGGGGCCCGGGAGCAGGTGTCGGTGACCTCCACGCGCACCGTGGGCGAGGGCGCGGTGGGGGCCTGGGGGCCCGGCAGGGAGAGTCTGAGGACCGCCGGACGGCCGGTGTGCACCACGGCGTTGGTCACCAGTTCGGAGACGAGCAGGACCAGCGTCTCGGCCACCGGCTCGTCGGCCGCTATGCCCAGCCCGTCGAGCCGCGAGCGGGCCCACTTCCTGGCACGCCCCACTTCCGCGGGGTCGGGCCGGATCTCCAGCTGCACTTGAAGCACCTGCACCGCTCACACCATCCGAACCGGCGAGACCGCGACCCCGCGCCACCGAACCGCCCCGGCGCGAGCCGTGACGACGCTGACGGGGGCCACGATCGTAGCCATTTCCTGCATGGCCTGGACAACAGCCAGAGCAAGGGTCACGGAACGTGATCTCCTTGCCTCACAGCATGGTTGACGTACAGTCACCCCAACAAGCGCTTCGGGCATATTCCCTCGCGAAGGAGTACGCGTAGGGCATACTGTGCGACGCTTGCGCCGGGGAGTCGAACAGCCGGGGGCCTCGCCCCGGTCCGCCCCGCGAGCAGCGGCGCGCACCGTGTGTCCCGGCGCCGCCCCAGGGGCACCGCCGGCATCGCCCGCGTTCGCAGCCACTCGCATCCCACACAAGGTACCGGAGCACCCATCGACTCCGGGCCGTGACGAGCCCTCGCGAAGGACACAACCCGGTATCAACGCTCTGTGATTCCGAGGCGCCACGATCCGCGACATCTTGGGCCATGGCTTTGCTCTCGGCGCAGGGCAACAGCGTTCGGGGCGGCGTTCAGGAGAGCAGCCCTGCGGCAAGCAGCTCCTCACTCTCTGTGACCCCACCGTTGCGTCGTGCACGCGCCCACGCCCGCTTCAGATGCAGATGCACGTCCGCTTCCCAGGTGAAGCCCATGCCGCCGTACACCTGGAGGCAGTCGCGGGCGCCGCGCACGGCGGCCTCGTCGGCGAGCAGCCGGGCGGCCGCGATGTCGCCCGGGTCCCCGGTGACGGCGGCCGCGTAGACGGCGGCTCGCGCGGTCTCGGCGCGCACCAGGAGGTCCGCGCACAGATGCTGGACGGCCTGGAACGCCCCGATCGGCCGCCCGAACTGCTCACGGGTCCGGGCGTGTTGCACCGCCAGTTCGTTCATCCGTACGGCGCTGCCCAGTTGTTCGGCCGCAGTGAGCAGGACGGCGAGCGGACCGGCGGCTGCCGCGCGCGGGACCCGGTGCAGGGGGGTCAGCGGATCGACCGACCGCAGCGGTACGGCTCCGGTGGCGTCCCCCCGTACGACGTCCGCCGCGTCCAGCCACTCCACCAGCCGCCCGGCGACCGCGGTCACGACCACCTCCCCCTCCGCCGCGCCCGGTACGGCGCCTGCCGCGAGGTGCGTGGCCACCAGCGGGCCCGGCAGCAGCGCCCGCCCGGCCTCCTCGAAGGCGAGCACGGCCTCGGGGCGCCCGAGCCCCACCCCGCCCGCCGTCTCCGGCAGCGCGAGCGCGAAGAACCCGGCCGCCCCGAGCGCCCGCCACAGCTCCCGGTCGAGCCCCCCGGGGGCGTCCACGGCCGCGCGCAGCGCCTCCCGGGGAAACCGCCGCTCCAGCAGCCGCCGCACACCCGTCTTCAACTCACGCTGGTCCTCGGTCAGTTGGAACCGCACCCTCATCTCCCCTTCGGCAGCCCCAGCATCCGCTCGGCCACGATGTTGCGCTGAATCTGCGAGGTGCCGGCCGCGATCGTGTACGACAGCGAGGACAGCCGGTCGAGCACCCATGGCCGGTCCAGGTCGAGGGCGTCCGGGCCGAGGACGTCCGCGGCGGCGTCGTACAACTCCTGACGGGCCACCGAGTACCGGAGCTTGAAGACGGACCCGCCGACCCCCGGCACTCCCCCGCCGGCCGTCGCCTCGCTGACGTTCCACTGGGTCAGCCGCCACAGCGCGCGGAACTCGGCGTCGAGCCGCCCGAGTCGGCGGCGCAGCGCCGCATCCTCCCAACCGCCGTTCTCCCGTGCCGCTTCGGCGAGCTGCCGGAGCACCCTTCGGCAGGCGACGACCTCCCCGACGAAGGCGGTGCCGCGCTCGAAGGAGAGGGTGACCATGGTGACCCGCCAGCCGTCGTTCTCCGCGCCGACCCGGTTGGCGGCCGGCACCCGTACCTCGTCCAGGAACACCTCGGCGAACTCGGTGGACCCGGCGAGCGTGCGCAGCGGCCGTACGGTGACCCCCTCGGCGTCCATCGGCAGCGCGAGCCAGCTGATGCCGTGGTGGCGGGGCGCGTCCGGGTCGGTGCGGACGAGGAGTTCGCACCAGTCGGCGACCTCGGCGTGCGAGGTCCAGATCTTGGAGCCGGTGACCACGTAGTCGTCGCCGTCCCGGCGGGCGCGGGTGCGCAGCGCCGCGAGGTCGGAACCGGCGTCCGGTTCGCTGAACCCCTGGCACCACACCTCCTCGCCGCGCAGGATCGGCCCCAGCCAGCGCGCCCGCTGGGCGTCGGTGCCCTCGGCGGCGATGGTCGGACCGGCGTGCAGCAGCCCGACGAAGTTCGCCCCGACATAGGGCGCGCCCGCCTTCTCGGACTCCTCCAGGAAGATCATCCGCAGTGCCGGGGAGGCGTCCCAGTGGACGTCGGCGTACCCGGCGTCGTACAGCGTCCGCTGCCAGCCGAGGTCGCGGGCGCGGCGCGCGGGCCAGTCGGCCGGATCCGGCACGGGCCCGACGGAGGGCAGCACCTCGGCGAGCCATTTCCGCAGCCGCGCCCGGAACTCCGCCTCCTCCGGGGTGTCGGAGAGGTCCATCAGCGGTCCAGGTCGAGGCCGAGCATGCGGATGGCGTTGCCGCGCATCAGCTTGTACACGGTCTCCTCGTCCAGCCCCCGCACATGGTCGAGGGCGATCTCCTCGGTGTGCGGGAAGGTCGAGTCGACGTGCGGGTAGTCGGTCTCGAAGGTGGCGTTGTCGCGGCCGACGACGTCGATCGAGGCGACGCCGTGCTTGTCGCGGAAGAAGCAGCAGTAGATCTGGCGGTAGTAGTACGTCGACGGGGGCTCGGGCACCAGATCGCGCACCCCGCCCCAGGCGCGGTGCTCGGCCCACACGTCGTCGGCGCGCTCCAGGGCGTACGGCACCCACCCCATCTGCCCTTCGGAGTACGCGAGTTTGAGCCGCGGGAACCGCACCAGGACCCCGCTGAAGAGGTAGTCCATCATCGAGGCCATCGCGTTGTTGAAGCTCAGGGACGCCTGGACGGCGGGCGGGGCGTCCGGGGAGGCGGCGGGCATCTGGGAGCTGCTGCCGATGTGCATGTTGACGACCGTGCCGGTGTCCTGGCAGACGGCGAAGAACGGGTCCCAGTAGCCGGTGTGGATGGACGGCAGCCCGAGGTGCGTCGGGATCTCGGAGAAGGTGACGGCCCGCACCCCGCGCGCCGCGTTCCGCCGTATCTCCTCGACGGCCAACTCCACGTCCCACAACGGGATCAGGCACAGCGGGATGAGCCGCCCCCCGCTGTCGCCGCACCACTCCTCCACCATCCAGTCGTTGTAGGCGCGCACACAGGCGAGGGCGACCTCCTTGTCGTGCGCCTCGGCGAAGGTCTGCCCGCAGAAGCGGGGGAAGGTGGGGAAGCACAGGCTCCCCTCCACATGGTTGAGATCCATGTCCTCAAGCCGCGCCTTGGGATCCCAGCACCCCCGCCGCATCTGCTCCCGGGTGATCCCCTCCAGCGTCATCTCGTCACGGTCGAAGCCGACGGCGGCGATGTTGCGCTTGTACGGGAACTTCAGATCCTCGTAGATCCACCAGTCCGTCGAGGGCCCCTCGGGATCCATGGTGATCTGATACTTCCCGCCCACATAGGCGAGTTCACCGATCCCGGCGGTGAGCGGCTGCGGCCCCCGCTCCCGGTACCTCGCCGGCAGCCAGGTCTCGAAGAGGTGGGCGGGCTCGATCACGTGGTCGTCGACGCTGATGATGCGGGGCAGTTCGATCGCCATGGTTCCCCTCCGCCGGACCGGTCCAATCTGATGGAGCGTCAGTTAGCATGCCACAGACCTGACGATCCGTCAGTAACGTGTTCCCGGGCGGCAAAAGGCAGGTGGCGACCATGGACGACCCGTCCCCTCTGGCATCCGTGAACGAGACCGCGCGCTCCCTGAGTTGTGCCCGCACCCTGTGGGAACTGGCCGCCCGCCGCGCCGCCCGCACCCCCGACCGCCCGGTCTTCCTCCAGTCGTCCCGCTCGCTGACCTTCGGCGAGCTGTGCGCGCGGGCGGAGCGGGTGGCGGCGGGCCTGTACGGCATGGGGGTGCGCCCCGGCACGGTGGTGGCCTGGCAGCTGCCGACCCGTATCGAGACGGCCGTACTGTCCCTGGCGCTGGCCCGCCTCGGCGCCGTCCAGTCCCCCCTGATCCCCTTCTACCGGGACCGGGAAGTGACCTTCGCACTACGGCGGTCGGGGGCGTCGTTCTTCGCGGTCCCGGGGGTGTGGCGCGGCCACGACCACACGGCGATGGCCCACCGCCTGGGCGCCCCCGGCGTCTTCCCGGCCTACGACACCCTCCCCACCGGCGACCCTTCCACCCTCCCCGCCCCACCCCCCTCCGGCACCCAGGTCCGCTGGATCTACTGGACCTCGGGCACCACGTCCACCCCCAAGGGCGTCCTGCACTCCGACCGCTCCCTGATCGCGGCGGGCTCCTGCCTGGCCCACGCGCTGCGGCTGCGCCCGGACGACGTCGGCTCGATCGCCTTCCCCTACGCGCACGTGGGCGGCGCGGACTACCTGGTGATGCTGCTGCTGTACGGCGTCCCGGCGCTGCTCCTGGAACACTTCGCGCTCCCGGACTCCCTGCCGGAGTACCGCCGCCACGGCGTGACGGTGGCCGGCGGTTCGACGGCCTTCTACTCCCTCTTCCTCACGGAGCAACGCAAGCGGCCCGGCACCCGGCTGATCCCCACCCTCCGCCTCCTCGCGGGTGGCGGCGCCCCCAAGCCGCCCGAGCTGTACCACCAGGTGGTCCGCGAACTGGGCGTCCAGCTCACCCACGGCTACGGCATGACCGAGGCCCCGATGATCACGATGGGAGACCCCGCGGACACCCCCGCCAACCTGGCCACGACGGAGGGCCGCCCACCCGCGGGCATGGACATCCGCATCGTGGACGGCGAAATCCACCTGCGCGGCGAGGCCGTCTGCCACGGCTACCTCGGCGCCTCCCCCTTCACCCCCGACGGCTACCTCCCCACCGGCGACCTCGGCCACCTCACCCCCACCGGCCACCTCATCCTCACCGGCCGCGCCAAGGACGTGATCATCCGCAAGGGCGAGAACATCTCCGCCAAGGAGATCGAGGACCTGCTGCACGGGCATCCGGGGGTGGGGGACGTGGCGGTGATAGGTCTGCCGGATGCGGAGCGGGGGGAGTTGGTGTGCGCGGTGCTGGAACGGCGCCTGGGCGCGGCGGAGTTGACCTTGCCGGAGGTCGTCTCGTACCTCCGCACGCGCGGCTTGGCAGCGCACAAGCTTCCCGAACGACTGGAGGTGGTGGCGGAGTTGCCTCGGAACGGACCGTTGCGGAAGGTTCTCAAGTACACATTGCGCGAGCGGTTCTCTTCGACGTGAGGCAGGATGCTGATCTATGACGGCTCCACGCCAGGACCACCACCAAGGGGTCTTCGACGATCTGCCCGGGATCATCCGCACCCTGGTCGTCGATCGCACGCCGTACCAACCCGCTTTCAAGGGGCTGGTGATCACCGGCATCGACCGCATGCGGCTGTACCTCACGGCCCCCGACGGAAGCCGCACCTACGGCACCGACGTGATCATCAGCCACACCGGCCCCGGCCTGCTCGCCGGAATCATCTCCGGCTTCCTCGACAACGAGCACTTCCAGAATCCGTCGGACGACCCCCTGTGCGACGTGGTCGTAGACCTGACCAGCTACTGAAGGCCGCGTCTGTCACGTCAGCGATGCCTCGATGGCTTCAAATACATCCGCGTCGGTCTCCTGCTGCCAGCCGGGCAGCTCGGGCCAGTCGGCGACGTATCCCGGCTTCGGGTCCTCGAAGTGCTTGAACATCTGGGCCGTCCAGCACGTCGCCACGAAGCGGCTCTTCTGCTCGCGCGACAGCCGGGCCGTGCGCCCACCACTGACCTCGACAAATTGCCGGACCTGCTCATAGACCACCCCTGCGGCCTCCCGCTCCCACTGCGGGGTGTCCTCTCACGGCGTGACGTACCTGGCCTTCGGTTCACCGGGAAAGTGCTGTCGGACTCCGGCGATCCAGGCTTCCCGGAACAGTCGTGCGCCTTCGGTATTCGACATGCCCATCCCTCTCGCCGTGGCTCGTTCAAAGCGGCGATCTCGGCCTCCAGCGCCGCCACGCCGTTGTCGCGGCCCAAGGAGCCGAACTCCTCGCATTAGTCCGGAGTCTACGAGCGGCCCACCTTGAACGGCCCGCTCGACTTCCGCCGCTGGGCGCCGACGGCCAGGTAATTGGACACGGCCTCAGGTCATCCGCACAACTTGATCTGGGTTCTTATCCACCGTGCGGTCCACATCGTCCACTGAGTCAGTTCGGCGCTACCTGCGGACCTGCAAGATCAACGCTTGCGCGAGGTGGGGAGCAACCTCCGCAGCACCAGCTCCGAGAGCGGCAAGAGTGACGGACTCATCGGGCTCGGTCCGGAGAGGGCGCCGCGAGCGCCCGAAGCCTATCGGTTGCGCAGACCGGCGGGACTGCCGAGGGTCAAAGGTGTCGACACTCATGACTGCCCCGGTCGACACGCCAGCCGCCACCACGATGCGGTCCTCCTGGACGATATTAAGCGCCCCAGAAAACCTCAGTAGGTCGGCGACCTGCTGAGGCAGCGCATCAGGGTCCAAGATTGCGCCCAGGCCGTCTCGGGGCAGCGTAGCCCGGATGGAGAGCTGCCCAGTCTTATACAGACGGCACTCCGCAAGCTCGCCTCGTTGGGGTGCGCCCCACGACCGTGGCCGACTGGCAGGGATTCCGACGGCTACATACTCATCCGACCTGATGGGGTTCAGCGCGACATCGCTCCCGATCGTCCGAGTAGCTCGGACTCGGTCCATCAGAGATGCACCCAGTTGATCCAGCTCCCGTGTCGAGTATCCGGGGAACTCCAGTGGCATGACGTGTAGTTCCAGCATGGATTCGTGGCTGCCGGCGGTCTGGAAAGCCGTACTGTCCGAGATCCAATGGATGGTCGGTTGCTGCACAAGCTTGGCGAAGGCCAAAGGAGACGCGGCTGACTCCAGCTCTTTAACCTTTTGTACCACCTTGGTCATCAGGTCTGTTGAAGTGCGGAAGTAGTTGCGGAAAACTCCAGTGGCATAGGCCTCCACGAGCCGAACGAACTTGTGCTGCTCTGGTTCGAACACCACGTCTTGCTTACGGTAGACGATCCTTGGCATGCCTGCTGCCTGCGCAGCCACCCACTCATCGTGCGTAGCCGATTGCCCTGTCTCAGGGAAGACGTGGCCGTAGAACGGGCCGAGGAGGAGGAGACATACATCCGCGGATGCCAGGGCCCTCAGACACGCCTCCCGGCTAGGAGTGGTCTGTGCGGAAAAGTCCTCGAACCGCACAGGAGTGTGACCCAAAGCGCGGATCAATCCGTCGAGGGCATCGCGCTCTGCCTCAAGTCCTGTGCGGGCGCTGCTGATGAAGATCTTCACGCTACGGTATCTCCACTGCTGCGGGTTCGCCATCGCGGCGAAGCGGTTGGCTCGTGTGTCTAGTGTGCCAATGCTGGGAAGGAGTTGCTTCATGCCCAACGCTTCAGACGAGGCGATACGCGCCTACTGGAAGGAGCACCGAGAGCAGCTACGGCAGTGTGAAACGCAACGCTCCACGCTGACGAACCTCCTCATTGTCGTTACGGCTGCTCTGAGCGCTCTGATCGTGCAGCAGAAGTTCACGCTCAACGTCATACCCCTATGTATCTTCGTCGTGTTGACGGGCGTATACGGGGCTGTTGCCGTATCTAAGTACTACGAACGAGCTTCCTACCACCTCTCTCAGGCACGGGCATTGACCGCAGACCTGGTGGCACGAGGAGTGCTGGGGTCCAAAGAGGGACTCATACAGGCGCGAGACGAACACAACAGTAGATTTCCTAGGATGCACCGCATCCGGCTGCATCGCCTATGGGTGATGCTGCATCTCGCTATTGCGTTCTACGGCGTGTCCCTCTTCTGCGTGTGTGTGGTGGTGGCTTGAGGGCAGCGATCCGAAGGGGTACGGGGTACCAGGGCTCATCGACAGACGAGCATGCCGCCAAGACAGCCGATGCGGAAGGCGCCCTCCGCCTGAATGATCTCGTTGACCCGCTCCCGCGCGCGCTCGATCGTCTCCCGGAACGGGACGCCCATCTTGTCCGCCCAGGCTTCGTACGAGGCCAAGTGCGCGACGACCGGTTCAGCGTCGGTCACCTCGATCACGCCGGGGAGGGGGATCGTGCGGATCTCGCCGAAGACCGTACCGAGAATCCCTGGCGCGTCCTCCAGGGTGAACCGTGCGGACAACTGCACTCGGGCCGGTCCCTCCTGGATGCCCAGCACATCGCCCGCGGCCTGACGCCAGAGGTGCTCCAATTCCCGCTTGTCGGTCTGACTGTTCGTGGAGACGATCGCTGTACCGCCGGGTGCCAGTACGCGGCCCAGCTCTCGAATGGCCTGGTCCTGGTCCTGGACGTGGTACAGCATGTGCAGCGCAAGGACCGCGCCGAGGGCTCCATCAGCGATGGGGAGCTGTTGGACGTCGGCGACGACGGCTCCCGGTATGCCGCCGAGGATGCCGTGAGAGACGTCCATGGGAAGCACGGACAGGTCGGGACGGGTTTCTCGCACCCGGGCGACGAACTTCCCGTTACCGCAACCCACGTCCGCGACCACGCCACGCGCCCCGGCCAGTTCGTTCACGACGATGCCCGGAAGGTCATGGCGCGGCGTCTGCCACCGGTAGAGGGACTGGCGGGCGGCCAGGTGCTGGCCCGTGCCATACGCCTTGGTGGAAAGAAGACTGCGGTCAGTGGCCAGGTGATCACACGCGGACTGGTCGGTCATCAGGGCTCCGTAGGGTTACTGGCGAGAGCGGGCCGGGCGGTCACCTCGTGAATGTGCGTGCGGAGATCGACTGCCGCCTGTGCGCCACGGTACGGCTCGCTTCCGAGGAGCGCGGCCAGATTGCGGAGCCTGATGGTGATGCTCGCCGTGAATCCCTCGGCGGTGAACACCTCCGAGAGCGTTGCACCGGCTCTGTCGATCTCGCCACTCGCAAGGTAGGCCGTGGCCATGTCCAGGTGGGCGGCTTGTAGATCACCGGGGGAACGGTCGTCTTCCGGCCCGGCGTAGTACAGCTCCACGGCACGATTGGAAGCGCTTATGGCGTGGCGTGTCTGCTCGGCGCCCCCGACGGCCAACAAGGTGGTACCGGCGTAGGCCCACTGCTTGGCCTCGGGAAATGAGAAGATCCCGGGCAACTCGTCGGGTCCCGCAGCGACCCGTGCCTCATTGGCCAGTGCGAGTATCCGCAGCGCGCTGTGGTTGTCCCCTTCGGCTGCACGGGCACGGGCCTCCAAGCTCAGCAGCCGGGCCTTGATCGTGCCCGTGCCGGGCCCTCGACCCTCGCTATGTCCGGCCTGCGCGAGATCGCCTGCCCGCCGGTAGTCCCCCGCCCAGTAGGCGACCAGTGACTGGAACGACCGCGCCCACGCACGTAGCTGTGAGTGCTCCGAGATCTCCGCGCACTGCACCACGGTGCGGGCATGAGTAGCTGCGCCGGTACGGTCCCCCAGGTCCAGCGACACATGCGCCGCGAGACCGGATAACCACCCCGCGACCACGTAAAGGTGACGGGTCTGGCTGGGGTGCTGGCGACCCTCCAGTAATCGGAACACCGCACCCCGAGCCATACGAATCTCCGGGACCAGAAGAGGCAGAGGCCGGCTGACGAAGTCCCGGGCAAGTCGTTCGACGTCAGCGTCGAACTGCTCCAGCACGAGCGTATTGACGTTGGTCTCCGCCGCGTGCCGAGCCAGTCGGGTGGACAGCTCCGTATCGGCGGCCAGGGATCGGACATCGTCTGACGGAACCCCTGCGGCCGGCCTTTCCTTTGGTGCGGCGGACCCCTTCGGAAAGAGGCCCAGCTCCGCTTCGCTGGCGACCTGGAACACCGCGCACAGGGCTGCCCTGTAGTCACCGGAAGGCCACGTGATGGCTCCTCGCTCAAGGCGGGAGACCCAATTCGCATCGAGCTCCGGATCACGCCCGGTGGCTGCCTGGACCTGAGCGCACACGCGTTCCGCGACCTGGGTCTGAGTCCACTGCCGAGCGTTTCTGTGTCTGCGAAGAGCTTCGTTCGCCATCATCCCGCCGTCCGCTGGTCGAGTCGGGCGCCGAAGAGCGTAGCCGCAATCTGCCTTCCGAGTGCCTACAACGTGCCTAGAGAAATGCCCTGTTGGGCTTCTGGCCAGCGGAGTTGACTGGTCTCAGCCGCCGGGAGGCAGTCTCCTCCTCGCAGCGGGCCGTAGGGCCGTCCGCAACGTCCCACCTGGGGCCCGCTGTGTCCAGCCTGGAACGCGGCTGACCGCCCGCCCCCTGGGGCTGGCGTCAACAGCTCGCCGTCCTCTTGTACGTCTTCGCCGTCAGTGTCCTGGTGGTCGCCCTGGTCGTAGCCGGAGACCCGGGGAGCTGACCCCACAGATTTCCCGCCGGAGCCCCGGCGGGACCCATCGAGATCAGGAAGGAGTACGGATGAACGAGAACGCTCCCACCGAGCAGACCAGCGGCCTGCTCATCGGTGTTCGCCGCATCGCTGCGGCCCGCTCGCGTGCCGAGGATGCCTCGGACAACACCGGCGGCAAGTCGGACATGAACGACACCTGATCGACGCAGGAGACCCACGGTGATTGATTCCGCATCGTGGGCCGAGCGTCTGGGCGGGGACACGTTCCTCGCCCAGACGTGCTCCCGGGCCCACAAAGTGATCCGCTCCAATGGCAACGCTCGCCCCTTGCTGCTGGCCTGGGACGACCTCAACGAGATCGTGGCCACTCACCGGCTCGAACCGCCTCGGATGCGGCTTTCCCGCATCGGTGAAGCCGTCCCCGCAACGGCGTACTCGATCCTCCGTACGAACCGTCGCGGGGTGTCCTGGCATCAGCCGCAGCCTGTCGAATTCCACGCCCGGCTTGCCGAAGGCGCGTCCTTGGTCATCGACGCGATCGACCAGATCCACCCGCCCGTCCGGGAAGCCGCAGCTGGCCTCGAACGGTTCTTCCGCACGCCCGTGCAGGTCAACGTGTACGCCTCATGGACCGCCGAGGAAGGCTTCGGCACCCACTGGGACGACCACGACGTGGTGGTGCTCCAGCTCGAAGGCTCCAAGCGGTGGAAGATCTACGGCCCCACCCGGCAGGCTCCCGCCTGGCGAGATGTCCAAGCCCCAAAGGCCCCGGCGGGCGACCCGATCGCGGACGTCGTGCTGACGCCCGGCGACGCGCTCTACCTGCCACGCGGCTGGTGGCACGCCGTGAGCGCCGACCAGGGCACCGCCTCTCTGCACCTCACTTTCGGACTCGCCACTCAGACCGGCGCCGAGTTCCTGGGCTGGCTGTGCGACGACCTCCGGGCGAGCGTGACCGTCCGGGCCGACGTACCGCGTTTCGGCACTCCGGAGGAGCGGGCGGACTACCTGGCTGCCGTACGGCAGGAGGTGCTGACCGCCCTGGACGACTCTGCTGTTCTGAACCGCTGGGAAGAGTCCCTTGATAAGACGCACCCCGGGTACCCGCGGCTGTCTCTGCCCCACCTCACCGCCGTTCCCGCCGAACCGGGCATCACCGTGCAGACCACGGCGCCTCGTGCGCGGATCGAACAGGACAGCCAGGCCGTCACCTTCGCCGGGGCGGGGAAGGAGTGGACCTTCGCCCTCCCTGTCGCCCCGGTCCTCCGCCTTCTCGCTGGTGGATCGCCGACAACCCTCGCGGGCTTGGCCGCCGAGTCCGATCTCACCCTCGTGCAGGTGGCCGAGGTCGTCTCCACGCTGGTTGCCGGTCAAGTTGTCGCCGTGGTCGGGGGCTCCTCATGACCGCTTCCCTCGGACTTGGGACGTACCGGGTGCGCGCCGTCGAAGAGGCGGCCCGCACCGCGTGCGCCGACGGGGTCGTGTGGATCGACACCGCTCCCAACTACGGCGGTGCCCACCAGGCGCTCGGCTTCGTCATCGCCGACCACCCACGCGCCATGGTGGCGACGAAGACTGGGTTCTTCACCCCAGATGAAGGCGGAGCAGCTCTCCGAGCCGGGCTGCTCGCCACTGCCCAGATTCGGGCCGGACACAGCCTCGACCCCGGCTTCATCCGCTGGCAGACGGAGAGGTCTCTGGCCACTCTCGGCCGCATCGACCTCGTGTTCGTCCACAACCCGGAGCGCGCCCGCCTCCGTCCCGTAGAGCTTCACGCGGCGCTTCGTGAGGTGTTCGCGGTCCTGGAGGAGTTCGCCTGTGCAGGAAGGATCGGTGGGTACGGCGTGGCCACCTGGTCGGGGTTCATGCATGACGCCTTCTCCGTATCCGAACTCCTGGAGCTGGCCATCGAGGCCGCCGGCTCGGGTGAACATCACCTGCGGGCCGTCCAACAGCCGGTCAGCCTCGTCATGGCAAGGCCGATCGTCCTTGCCCTCGATGGCCGGGGCCCCCTCGTCCTGGCTCGTGCGGCGGGCCTGATCACCTTCGGGTCCTCACCTCTGCACGGCGGCGAACTGCCTCGTCTCGTCACGCCCGAACTCGCCGAGCTCATCCGCCCGGGAGCCTCGCCGGGCACCGCCTGTCTTCTCGCTGCAGCCTCCTGCCCGAGCCTGGACGTGGTACTGCTATCTGCTGGAACCGCCGACCATTGGGCCGCTGCCAAGGCCGCCGTCGCCGCCCCGCTTGATCCGGGACACCTCAGAAAGGTCACCGATGTACTCGCCCAGGGATGAGACCACTAGGGCACGCATGGAGGACGCCTTGGCCCTCGCCGCTGTCCGTCTGTCCACCACGCCAACGGGAGTGCCGGTCTGGGGGTGGCTCGGCCGGACCATCGGCAGCCGCACCGCAGACGGTCACTGGCTCCGTGTCCACTGCGGCGAGGCGGCCAAGACCCCCACCACCCGGAACGAGGGGATCGCCCTCGCCGAGGAACGGGTGTCCGACAAGGTGCCCCGCCCGCACCTGCACGACCTATACCGCTGGGACGGCGGCGAGTACATCTTCGAAGCCGAGCTGATCGACTACATCGCCCATCCCGTCATCTCCCCGGAAACACCCGACCTGACCGCGGATCCGCGCCTGCCGGACTCCTGGTGGGCGACCCTGCGGGAGAGCCTGGACGCCCTCAGCACCGCCGAACCGCCCCGCGAGACCATCCGCCAGTCCTGGGCCGACCGGGTCTTCCCCGAGTTCCTGGGGATCACCGCCCCGGCCATCACCGAACGCGTCACCGGGCACGCCGACCTTCAGTGGGCCAACCTCACCCACGCCCCCCTTGTCATCCTGGACTGGGAGCGCTGGGGCGCCGTCCCCGTCGGCTACGACCCCGCGATGCTCTACGTGAACAGCCTCCGCGTCCCCGCCGTCGCCGAGCGCATCCGTGCCGAGTTCACCCATGTCCTCGACACCCCCGCCGGCCGGATCGGCGAACAGGTCGCCCTCGCTGAAATGCTTCAGGCCGTGGGCCGTGGCTGGTACGTCGAGCTGGCCCCGCTCCTGCGCCGACGCGCGGAGTACCTGACGGGGATCCGTCCTCCGGCTCCGTCCCCCGCCCATCCGACCGCCTGATCAGCGCCTCCTGGCCCGTCCAGAAGACCATGATCCGGATTCCGGCCCGCCTGGTGCCGACACTGAAGGAATGCCTGCGATGCCGCAGAAGGTGCCCAGCTTTGACGAACTGATGGAGGCCGCCCAGCACTCGGCGGTCCACCTCGAAATGCGTGACCAGTACGCGGTAGGCGACGAGGCCGACGACTTCAACGCATGGCTCGGCACGGGCCACAGGGACCTTGACCCTGCCTCGGAGTACTGGGCGCCCTGGGTGGATCTGATCTCCGGTGCGGTCGCCCGGGGCGTCGTCGTACGGCGTACCCGTGTCGTCTCCGAGCCGGTCACCGACTACATCCGCTACGAGCACGCGGCGACGGCCGTCAATGTCGCGGCCGGCGAGCAGGTGCGGTGGCTGCCCCGGAGCCGGGCCGTCGATCTGATGCTGCCGGGTGCGGATCTGTGGATCTTCGACGGGGTGAAGGTGCTCTTCAATCACTTCACCGGCACCGGCGAATGGGCGGATCCGGCCATGGAGTTGCGTACCGAGCCGGGCATCGTCAAGCAGTGCTCGGACGCCTTCGAGGCGGTCTGGGAACGTGCCGTCCCCCACGAGGTCTACGAGATCCGCTGACCGACACCCGTACGCGCCCTCGGCCGCGGTCACATCCTGCTCAACGACGCCGTCGCATACAGCACATCCCTGATCGCCTCCTTGTCGCCGAGTTGGCCCGCCGCCGCTTCCTCCGGGAGGAGGTGGCCCGCGGCCAGGTGGCAGAACTCGACGGAGTCCAGGGCGACGTGGGCGACCTCCAGGTCGGTGGAGGGGGTGGCGGACGGGGAGTCGAGGGGGATCAGCCAGTTGCCGCCGGCGGGGCCCTCGATCTCCAGGCGGAGGGTGCGGCCGGGGTGGCCGGCGGGGGCCAGGTGGCGGATGGTGCGGGGCGGGGTGGAGAGGCCGGAGCGGCGGCGGGCGGCCAGCGCGCCCGGGAGGAGGCGGACGGCGAGGTCGATCATCTTGTTCAGATGGCGCGGGGCCGGTGGACGGTACGGGTAGTCGACCGCGTCCGCGATGTCCTCCGCGTGCACCCAGCAGCCGAACGCGCGGTCCAGCATCGCGTCGTGCAGCGGGAGTTCGAAGCCGCCGTAGGGGACGGTGAGTCCGCGCGCGTTGCCTCCGGTGAAGGACGCCGTCCGCACCAGGGCGTGGGTCTGCTCGCGCCAGGGCGCGTGCACCGCGCAGGTCTGCGGGAACGGGGTGGACCGCCAGTACGCCTCCGTGCGGGCCGACGGGCCCGTCGCCCCGGGCGCGTGGCCGAGCGGGTCGTCCAGGCCGAGCGCCGTCGCGATCACTCCGTCGACCGCCAGGAGGTGCGCGATCACGCCCGCGACGGTCGTACGACGGGTCGTCCGGGCGTCGTCCTCGAACCAGCGCAGCCGCACCGGCGCATGCCACTCCGCGTCCCCGAAGTCCTGGAGCAGCGCGTCCAGGCGGGCGGTCTCCGCGTCGTAGGGCGCGGCCCACTCCGGTACCGGGATGCGCGGCGGCCGGCGGTCGAGGCAGGCGTCCAGGACGCGGGTGCGCAGCGCCGGGTCCAGGTCGAGGGTCTCGGGCTGGTGCAGCAGGCCGACCGCCTCGCGCAGTCGGCGGGCCTCGTCGGCGCAGCCGCCGCAGTCGCCCAGGTGGTGCTCCACCGCGTCCGTCTCCGCCGCCGAGCACGCGGCCAGCGCCCACGCGCCGAGCAGCGACTTCAGCACGTCGTGCGGCAGATCGAGCGGCACGGGCACCTCCTCGCCCCGGCCGACGGGGTCGGGCAGCGGGCGGCCGCCGTCCTCCACGGAGGCGCGGGGCGTCGGTATCCGCCGCTCATGGGGCTCTCCGTACTCCGCCCGGAACTCCTCCGCCCCGCTCATGCCGCACCGCCGTAGCCCGGGGGCGCCCCCGCGTCATGGGCGGTGGACAGCAGTTGCAGGCCGAGGCGGAGCCGACGGCGCGCCTCGTCCTCGGTGACGCCCAGGTCGGCGGCGGTCTGGCGGTAGTCGCGGCGCTGGAAGTACGCCAGTTCGAGGGCGCGGCGCAGCGGGACCGGCATGGAGTGCACGATGTAGTCGGCGCGGGCGGCCACGGAGGCGCGGCGCACCTTGCTCTCCAGATCCTCATCGCCGCCCGGCAGGTCCTCGGCGCCGTCCGGTCCCTCGTCCCGTCTCCGTTCCTCCCGGTCCCGCAGGCGCTGGACGGCCACCCGGTGCGTCACCGCCGCGATCCAGGTGCGCAGCGGGCCCTGCTTCGGGTCGTACGTCTCGGGGTGTTCCCAGATGTGCGCGAAGACCTCGCGGGTGACGGCGTCGGCGGCCTTCTCGTCGCCGAGGACACGGTGGGCCAGGCTGTGCACCAGGGACGCGAACCGGTCGTACGCCTCGCCCAGGGCGGCCGCCTCACCGCGGGCGAGCCGCTGCTGCATCTTGCGGTCCCAGCGCGGTGGCGCGTCCTTCTTGGCCATGGGGTCCCCTCCCCTCGCCCGTCGTGTGGCCCGCCGGTGTCCATCCGTCCGTGCGTCCGTTGTCCCGAATGTAGTCG
Organism: Streptomyces sp. LaBMicrA B280; assembly: GCF_049222185.1. Classification (NCBI taxonomy): domain Bacteria; kingdom Bacillati; phylum Actinomycetota; class Actinomycetes; order Kitasatosporales; family Streptomycetaceae; genus Streptomyces; species Streptomyces sp. LaBMicrA B280. Next base: position 265,889 of record NZ_JBMJCT010000011.1, read on the forward strand.
GCGCCACCGACAGGGCACGTCTGTTTGTGCCAAAGGGCGCCGCGGAAGCGCCGCAGGTGATAGTGCCCTCTTCACACTTTCCCCACAGACGCTACGTGTATATCTGATCGAAGTGGATCGGTAGTGACTGAAACAAGTCCCTAAACGATCGTGTGCTGTTTGCCGCATTGAGTTTCGGGGAAACGCGGCTGGGCAGCCGCGCGGAATGAAACGTAGGAACGGCTTCCGGTTCCGGGCGGTTCCGGGAGAACCCGCGAGCGGAGGGGCTGGGCCGTGGCATTCAATGTGACCGGCGTCGAAAGAGGCGAATGGGCCGTGCTCCAGGTGCGCGGCGAACTGGACCTCATGACCTCCCCGGTGCTGCGCCAACGCGTGCACGACGTCGTGGCCGAGGGCCACCACAGCCTGGTCGTGGACCTCTCCGACGTCTTCTTCTGCGACTCCAGCGGCGTCGGCGTGCTCATCGCGGCCCGTCGGCTGATCCGCTCCTGCCAGGGGCAGCTGCGGCTGATCCTGCCCGACCGGGGCGCCGACGACGGCTCGCACGTCAACCGGGTGCTCGGGGCGCTCGGCGTGCGCCGCCTCTTCGACTGCCACCCGGACCTCGACACCGCCACGACCGACGAAGCGGACCCCCTGTCGGCCTGAGCCGCCGTGCCCGAACACGTCCCCGTCGTCCGTGTCGCGGAATTCCCCCAGTCTTGGCACAACCCTCTGTTTTCCGTCACTTTGCCGTCACCCACGCCGTACGCTCCGTGCGAGTAACGCGAGTAACGCGAGTAACGCGAGATCACCCCCACGCACATGTAAGGCGGCACGAACAGACATGGTCAGCACCGAGTACGAGCGCAGGATCGCCGCCCGGTTCGCCACCTTCGACCAGGACGGCAACGGATTCATCGCCCGCGAGGACTTCAACTCGGTGGCCAAGGCGCTGCTCGCCGAGTTCGCCGTGACCGCCCGCTCCGACCGCGGGCAGGCGCTGTACGCCGGTGCCGAGGCGTTCTGGCAGGGCATGGCCGGGATCGCGGACCGCGACGGCGATCAGCGCATCACCCGCCAGGAGTTCGTCGGCGGCGCGGTCAAGCGGCTGCGCGACAACCCCGACCGGTTCGCCGAGATCGCCCGCCCCTTCCTGGGCGCCGCGCTGGCCGTCGCGGACGCCGACGGCGACGGCCGGGTCACCGTCGAGGACACCGCGCGGCTGCTGCGGGTGTGCCAGGTGCCCCAGGAGATCGCCGGGCCCATCGCCGCGGCGCTGGACACCGACGGCGACGGCGAGATCGACGAGCGGGACGTCGTACCGGCGTTCGCGCGCTACTTCACCGTCGCCGAGCAGTAAGACGGAGGGGACGGGGGGCGGGACGGCGGGCGGCCGGCCGAGCCGCAGGCTCGACGGCTCAGGCGAAGACGACCGTACGGCGTCCGTTCAGCAGGATCCGGCGCTCCGCGTGCCACTTCACCGCGCGCGCGAGCGCCTGGCACTCCACGTCCCGGCCGATCGCCACCAGCTGGTCCGGGGTCACCCCGTGCCCGACCCGCTCGACCTCCTGCTCGATGATCGGCCCCTCGTCGAGGTCGGCCGTCACATAGTGCGCGGTGGCGCCGATCAGCTTGACGCCCCGGGCGTGCGCCTGGTGGTACGGCTTGGCGCCCTTGAAGCTCGGCAGGAAGGAGTGGTGGATGTTGATGATCCGGCCGCTGAGCTGCTTGCACAGGTCGTCCGAGAGCACCTGCATATAGCGCGCGAGCACCACCAGCTCGACCCGCTCCTCGCGGACGAGGTCGAGCAGCCGGGCCTCACCCTCCGCCTTGGTGTCCTTGGTGACCGGGATGTGGTGGAACGGAACGCCGTAGGAGCCGACCAGCTCCTCGAACTCCGTGTGGTTGGAGACCACGCCGGCGATCTCCACCGGCAGCGCGCCGATCCGGGCCCGGAACAGCAGATCGTTCAGGCAGTGCCCGAACTTGCTGACCATCAGCAGGATGCGCATCTTCTGGTCGCCCCGGTTGATCTGCCAGTCCATGCGGAAGGAGTCACCGATCGCGGCGAAGCTCGCGCGCAGCTTGTCCACGGTGACCGGCTCCTCGGCCGTGAAGTGGACGCGCATGAAGAACAGACCCGTGTCGTGGTCGCCGAACTGCTGGCTGTCCTCGATGTTGCAGCCGGTCATGAACAGATAGCTGGACACGGCGTGCACGATCCCCTTCTTGTCCGGGCAGGACAGGGTGAGGACGTACTGGTCGGCCGGGGCGGCGGCGGGCGCGGACTGCTCGTTCATGCGACTCAGGGTCCCACACACGGCCCCGGCGACGGGCCGCCGTCCGCTCCCCGGACCGGGTCACGACGGGCGGACCCGGGCCACGATCACGCGGAGCGCGTCACGATCCGCAGCACTTCCAGGCTCTTGGGCGGCGTGTCCGGCTCCTCGCCGTCGCTCGCCGCCATCCGCACATGCGCGTCCCGGGCCGCCCGCACGGCCTCCGGCCAGCCCGGATGGTCGACGTAGGCGGAGACCGGCGCGTCCGGGCCGACCTGGTGCATGATCCGCAGCACCCGCAGCACGGCGGTGTCGACGAGCGCCGCCTCCTGCGAGTCGCGGAAGATGGTGCCCACGTATTTCTCCGCCGACCAGTTGTCCAGCCAGGTGTCCTCCACCAGCCGGTACACGGCGTCGGTGACGTCGCCGTAGCCGTCGACGCCGGCCAGCCAGACGTCCCGCTGGAAGACGGGGTCGGAGAGCATGTGCAGAGCCGATCGCACGTGCGTGCGCCAGCGCCACCACGGCATGTCGTTCAAAGGCATGCCGCCCATGGTGGAGGAGCGACGGCCGCGACGGGAAGAGTTCTCCGAACCTTGCACGGTCACCGATCGTACGTTCATCGGCCCGCGCGCCGCATCGACCCCCGCAATTCACCCGGGAGTCACCTTCCGTTGACCGTGGATCACTCGCGGGTTAGCGGTGTGAGGGAATCGTGCGGGTCCATGACCGGCAGGCCCCGCACCACCCGCACGTCCCCCCTTCCCTCCGCCTCCCCCACGGCACCTTCCGCCCGCCCCGGCAGGGCGTCCGCCCTGTCCCTGGGCGCGCTGGCCGTGTGCGCCGCGCTCACCGCCGGATGCGGGGTCCTCCCCTCCGTCACGGGCTCCGCGGACCCCGTCAAGGTCATGACCTGGGCGCCGCAGGACACCGACGCCACCAACAAACCGGGCATGCCGGCGATGGCCCTCGCCTACGCCAAGTGGATCAACTCCCAGGGCGGCCTCGGCGGCCGCAAGATCCAGGTCCTGACCTGCAACGACCACAACAACAGCGTGGACGCCGCCAAGTGCGCCCGGCGCGCGGCCGACGAGGACGTGGTCGCCGTCGTCGGCTCCTACAGCCAGTTCGGCGACTCCTTCCTCGCCCCGCTGGAGAGCGCCGGCATCCCCTATATCGGGGGCTACGGCGTCACCACCGACGAGTTCACCGGGATGATGTCGTACCCGGTCAACGGCGGTCAGCCCGCGCTGCTCGCCGGTCTCGGCCGGGCGCTCTCGGAAAGCTGCGGCCCGGTCTCGCTGGTCCGCCCCGACAGCATCGCGGGCGACGAGCTGCCCGCCCTGCTCGACTCCGGCCTGAAGGCGGGCGGGCACCCGCAGGCGCGGGACCAGCTCGTGGCGGAGGACCTCACCGAGTACGGCACCCCGTCCGACAAGTCGCTCCGGTACGCGGCCGGCGACCCGCTGAAGAAGGGCTGTGTGGTGCCCGCGCTCGGCGACCGCACGGACACCTTCATGGACTCCTTCCGGCGCGAGCGCGCGGGCTATCCGGCGGTGCGGCTCGGCACGGTGCTGGGCAGCGTCGACCAGACGATGATCAACGCGACCGGCGGCTCCTCGGGGCCGTACGAGGGGGCGTACGTCACCGGCTGGTACCCGCCCTCGAACGACGCCCGCTGGAAGCAGATGAAGCAGGTGATCAACAAGGAGGCGTTCGGCGACAACCGCATCGACCCCGCGGACGCCGGGGTGCAGACCACCTGGATCGCCTACACCGTGCTGAAGGCCGTACTGGAGAAGATCGGCGACGGCGAGGTGAGCGCCGACTCCGTGCGCAAGACGCTGGACGGCGGGCTGGCGGTCTCCACCGGGGGCCTCACGCCCACCCTGCGCTGGCCCTACGAGGGCAAGCTGGCCTCGGTCGGCTTCCCGCGGATGGTGAACGCGGACGTCACCCTCCAGGTGGTGCAGGACGGCGAGCTGGTCGCGGCCCGCAAGGGCGTCGGCGGGATCGACGGCACCACCGACATGACCGGCACGCTGGAGGACGCGGACGTGGAGTAGCCCCACGCCCGCGTGCCCCGGGGCCGGTACGGCTCAGAGCTGGGTGGGCTGGCGCTGGGTCAGGCCGTACTTCACGGCGATGGCGTTCCACAGCGCCGCCGCCTTGGCCTTCTGCTGGCTCGCGGTGCCGCTCTCGCGGTTGCCGGCCTGCGCCTCGTTCGTGGTCTTCGCGTGCCCCTTGTGGCAGGTCTTCTTGCCGCCGCCCTTGACCTGGTCGGCCCAGGCCGCGTAGTGGTTGTCGGCCGCGGCCGAGGCCTGCCACGCCTTGGTCAGGGCGGCCGTCAGGGCGGCGTTGTCCGGCAGCTTGTCCACGCTGAGCTTGCCGAGCCGGGTGACCAGCTGGCCGCGCTGGCCGGCCGCGCCGCGCAGATTGGTGGCGGCGCCGTCCAGGCTCGCGCACTGCTTGACGTCGGCCACCGACTTGATCACCGTGGCACGGCTGCTGCCGCTGTCGGCGAGCAGCTTGTCCAGCTCGACCGCCTGGGCGCGCGCCGGGTCGGCGGCGGGCGCGGAGTTCTGCGGGGCCGCGGAGGTGGCGGCCACCGTCTTGTTGTCGTCCGTGCTGTCCGAGGAGCCGCCGCCCTTGCTGAGCAGCGCGCCCGCGCCCACACCGACCACGACGATGCCGACGCCGACGGCCGCGATCAGGGGCACCTTCGACGGGCGGCGCCGGGGCCGCTCGTCCTGCCCGTCGTCCTGGCGGGTGTACGGCGAGGGGGGGCCGTCGTACGCGGGCTGGTAGGCGTCCGGCTGATCAAGGCGCGGGAGCTGCTGGGTGGAGCCGGCCGGGGCGTCAGCGGCCGGGCCGCCGCGGAAGAGGTTGTCGAACTCGGCGGGCGGCTGGCGGTCCCCGCCCTGCCCCTGCGCCGGGTTCTGGCCCTGGGCCTGGGCCTGGGCCTGGTACGGCGGGATGTACTGGGTGGCGTCGGCGTCGGACGACGCGGGCGGGGTCTGCTGATTGCCCCCGAGGTAGCGGGTCTCCTCGCCGGGCGACTCGGGCGGCAGCGCCCCGGCGGTCACCGGCGGTATGTACTGCGTGGCGCCCTCGTCGGCGGGGGCGGCGGAGACCGGCGGCAGATAGTGGGTGGCGTGGTCCGCGGCCGGGGGCAGCGGGGCCGGGTGGCCGGGGGCCGGGTACTGCGGCTGCTGGTGCTGTGGCTGCTGCTGCGCGTGGTGCTGGGGCTGCTGGTGGCCCTGCTGCTGGTACGGGTCCTGCGCCCCGTAGCCCGGCTGCTGACCGCCGTGGCCGCCGTACGACGCCTGCTGCTGTCCTCCGTACGAGGGGGCCGGTGCGCCCTCCGGGGGCAGCGGGCCCGCGGTGGGGGGGGGGGGGGGGGGGGGGGGGGGGGGGGGGGGGGGGGGGGGGGGGGGTTTTCGGGGGGGGGGGGGGGTTGCTCTGTTGGGGGGCGGAGGACCCGCGCCGGTCGGCGGCTGGGCGCCCTGGGCGCCGTGGTCGCCCCACTGCTGGGCGGCCGCCGGGGGCCAGCCCTGGCCCTGCGCTCCGGGCTGGGGCGTCTGCTGCTCGGGCCCCCAGGATCCGCCCCAGGCCTGCCCGCCGGCGGGCGTGGCGTTCATGCCCGGCAGCAGGGGCTCTCCTCCGTCGGAGGGCAGCACGATGCCTTCGCGCGCGGGCTGCGCCGGAAGCTCCTCGCCCTGTCCACTCTGCGTCACCGGGACTCCTACCAATGGGGGACCTTGTGAATCGTCGGGCCACGCTACCGGGTCCCCGGAGCCCCTTGCCACGCACCTCGGTCCGCGGCCCGCCCACCTGTGACGGCAGTAACGGAACGGCCCCGCGCGACGCTGTATATGGCACCCGGTGCGCTCCGGGGTGGTGTTCGCCACACGTTCACGTATGCGCGGGGCCGGTGTTCACGCGGCCTGCTGGAGATCCAGCCGGGCCCCGAATTCCCTTACGACCGCCTCGTCCTTGAAGGGTTCGAGGCGCTGCTGGAGGTCGTCCAGATACTCCGCGCCCCGGTTCGAGCGCAGCGTCTCCAGCAGTTCCACCGCCTTCATGCCGGTGGCGCAGGCCTGTTCGACCTCGCGCTGCTGCACCTGGGCGGTGGCGAGCAGCACATAGCCGATCGCGCGGCGGCGGGCCCGGGACTCGGGGTGTCCGGCGAGGGACTGCTCGGCGTAGCGCGCGGACTGCTCGGGCTGGCCGAGATCCCGGTGGCAGTGCGCCAACTCGTCGGCCAGATAGGCCCCGTCGAAGTGCCGGATCCACACCGGGTCGTCCCCGGAGTCGCCGTCGCACTGCTCCATCGCGGAGACCGCGCGCGCGGTCGCGGCGCCCGCCGCGCGCCCGTCCCCGAGCAGCGCACACCGGTTCGTCCCCGGATTCGCCGTCGCACTTCTCCATCGCGGAGACCGCGCTCGCGTTCGCGGCGCCCGCCGCGCGCCCGTCCCCGAGCAGCGCGTGCCCGCGCGCCTCGGCCGCGTGGAACATCGCCTCCACCCGGGGGGTCGCATGCCCGCGTGCGCCCTCCTGCGCGGCGCGCGCCAACTGGGCGATCTCGCGCGGGTTTCCGAGCTGGGCGGCGAGATGGCTCATGGACGCGGCCAGGACATACCCGCCGTAGCCGCGGTCCCCGGCGGCCTGGGCGAGGCGCAGCGACTGGATGTAGTACCGCTGGGCCAGGCCGGGTTGGCCGGTGTCCACGGCCATGTAACCGGCGAGCTCGGTCAACCGGGCGACGGCGGCGAAGAGTTCGCGTCCGGTCGACTCGCGGTACGAGCCCGCGAGCAGTCCGGAGACGACGCTGTTGAGGTAGTGCACCAGGACCGGGCGCACATGGCCGCTGCCGAACTGGTGGTCCAGGTCGGTGAGGGCCTGGGTCATGGACCGCACGGCCGCCACGTCGGACTGGCCCACGCGCGGGCCCGCCTGCCGGGCCACCTGGGCGTCGGGCGCGGAGATCAGCCAGTCGCGGCTGGGCTCGACCAGCGCGGACGCGGCCACCGAGGAGCCGGAGAGGAAGTCCCGGCGCCCCACGTCGCTGCGCCACAGCTCGCAGACCTGCTCGATGGCGCCCAGCACCGTCGGCGAGAACTGGAGGCCGACCCCGGAGGCGAGGTTCTTGCCGTTGGCCATGCCGATCTCGTCGATCGTGACCGTGCGCCCCAGCTTGCGGCCGAGGGCCTCGGCGATGATGGCGGGCGCCCGGCCCCGGGGCTGCTGGCCGCGCAGCCAGCGGGCCACGGACGTCTTGTCATAGCGCAGATCGAGGCCGTGCTCGGCGCCGCACATGTTGACCCGCCGGGCAAGTCCGGCGTTGGAGCACCCCGCTTCCTGGATGAGTGCCTGCAGCCTTTCGTTCGGCTGCCTCGCGACGAGAGGCCTTGCGGCCATGTGCTACCCCCTGCGAACCCCTGGAGCGTGACCTTTCGGAAAGATCACTGCCCAGCTGACATACCGTCAATGCGTGACATGTGCGGTTTGCCGGGTACCGGCTGATGCCAACCCCACTCCTGGCTACCCAACTCACGCCCCGCCTCCTACCGCGCGCCCCCACCGGTGCACCCATGCGCCCCGGACGGGCAGGCGATGCTCCTCCCCCGGCGGGGCAACGGCCGTAACTCCAGGTGGGTGCGGGAGTTGAGTGGGGCGTGGAAGAGACGATCGCGGCCGCCGAAGACAGTCAGATTGCCGGGCAGATTCCGCAGCAGCGCGGGGATTCGCCGCAGGAGACCGCCGTGCGCTACGCCGAGGAACGGCACTGGGACGTGTTCCCGGGGACCTGGCTGGAAGCCGTCCGCGGTGTGCCGCGCTGCTCGTGCGGCGAGGCGTCCTGCCCTGCGCCGGGTGCGCACCCCGCGCGCCCCGACTGGTCGACCCAGGCGACGGGGAGCGCGACGGTGGTACGGCGGCTGTGGCAGAAACAGCCCACGGCGGCGGTGCTGTTGCCGACGGGGCGCACGTTCGACGCGCTGTCCGTCCCGGAGACCGCGGGGTTCCTGGCGCTGGCCCGCCTGGAGCGGATGTCGCTGACGCTCGGGCCGGTCGCGCTCTCTCCCGACCGGCGGATGCAGTTCTTCGTGCTGCCGGGCGGTGCGGTGAAGGTGCCGGAGCTGGTGCGGACGTCGGGGTGGGTGCCCGCGTCGCTCGATCTGGTGGCGCTGGGCGAGGGCGCATACGTGGCGGCGCCGCCCACGCGGTTCGGGGGGCGGGGGGCGGTGCAGTGGGCTCGGCGGCCGACACCGGCGAACCGCTGGCTGCCGGATGTGGAGGAGCTGATCTCGACCCTCGCGTATGCGTGCGGCAGGGATCGGTAGCGGGTCGGCGCCGAACGGGCCGCCGTAGGCTTCATCGCATGACCAATGCCGCGGTATGTATACGGGGGCTCTGGAAGCGGTTCGGGCAGCAGGTGGCTGTCGGGGGGATCGATCTGGAGCTGCCCGCGGGGAAGTTCATCGGGCTGGTGGGCCCGAACGGCGCCGGGAAGACGACCACGTTGTCCATGGTGACCGGGCTGCTGCGGCCGGACGAGGGCACCGTGGAGGTCGTCGGGCACGACGTCTGGCGGGACCCGGTGGCCGTGAAGGCGCGGATCGGGGTGCTGCCCGAGGGGCTGCGGCTGTTCGAGCGGCTGTCGGGGCGCGAACTCCTGGGCTACACCGGGCGGTTGCGCGGGCTGCCGGGCGCCGAGGTGGACAAGCGGGCCACCCAGCTGCTGGACGTGCTCGACCTGGCCGGTTCCCAGCACAAGCTGGTCGTCGACTACTCGACCGGCATGCGCAAGAAGATCGGTCTCGCCGCGGCCCTGCTGCACAACCCGGAAGTGCTGTTCCTGGACGAGCCGTTCGAGGGCGTGGACCCGGTGTCCGCGCAGACCATCCGGGGCGTCCTGGAGCGGTACACGGCCTCCGGCGCCACGGTCGTCTTCTCCTCCCATGTCATGGAGCTGGTCGAGTCGCTGTGCGACTGGGTCGCGGTGCTGGCGGCCGGCCGGATCCGCGCCGCCGGGCCGCTCGCCGAGGTGCGCGGCGCACATCCCACGCTCCAGGACGCGTTCCTGGAGCTGGTCGGGGCGAACGGGCGGCAGGCCGGGTCCGATCTGGACTGGCTGGGCGGCGGGGCGCCCCGATGACGAACCTCACCGGCACCGTCGTACGCCTGAAGCTGTCGCTGCTGCGGGGCGGGCTGCGGCAGTCGCGGGGGCGGCGGGACGCGTTCATCGTCTCCAGCTCCTTCGCGCTGCTGTTCGCGCTCGCCCAGCTGCCGGGCATGGTCCTGCTCAGCCGGCAGCCGCACGGCGAGGTGGTCTCCGTGACCGCCACGGCCGTACTGGCGCTGGGCTGGGCCTTCCTGCCGCTGTTCTTCCCGACCGGCGACGAGACGCTGGACCCGACCCGGCTGGTGATGCTGCCGCTGCGGCCGCTCCCGCTGATGCGCGCGCTGCTGGTGTCCTCCCTGGTCGGCGTCGGCCCGCTGGTCACCCTGCTGTTGCTGCTCGGCTGTGTGCTGGTACCGGCGCGGGGCGCGGTGGGCCGGCTCACCGCGGTCGTCGCGCTGGTGCTCGCGCTGCTGGTGTGCGTGGCGCTGGCGCGGGCCGTGGCCGCCGCCAACGTGCGGCTGCTCACCAGCCGCAGGGGCCGGGATCTGGCCGTGCTCAGCGGGCTGGTGATCGCGATCGGCGGCCAGTTGGTCAACTTCGGGGCGCGGCGCCTCGGTTCGGGCGGTCTCGGGCAGCTGCGGCCGGTCGCGGACGTGCTGTCCTGGGTCCCGCCCGCGTCGGCGGTGGCGGCGGTGCGCTCGGCGAGCGAGGGGTCGTACGGCAGCGCGCTCGCCCAACTGGCGCTCACCGCCGCCGCGTTGGTGGCGCTGGTCGTCGGCTGGGCGCGGAGCATGACCAAGCTGATGACCACGCCGGACGGGTCCACGCTCCAGGCCGCCGACGGCGGGCGCGCGGAGCGCCGGGGCACGGGCGGGCTCACCCGGCTGCTGCCCGCCGGGCGCACCGGCGCGGTCATGGAGCGCACCCTGCGCTATGTGTGGCGGGATCCGAAGACCAAGGCCGGCTGGGTGACCTCGCTGGCGGTCGGGCTGCTCATCCCGGTGTTCTACGCGCTCCAGCACACCGGTTCGGTCTACTTCGCGTGCTTCGCCGCCGGGATGCTCGGCCTCCAGATGTACAACCAGTTCGGGCAGGACACCTCCGCCTTCTGGATGGTGGCCCTGACCGTCTCCTCGCCCCGGGACGCGTACGAGGAACTGCGCGGCCGGGCCCTCGCGCTGCTGCTGATCACCCTCCCCTACGCCGCGCTCGTCACCGTGCTGAACGTCGCCCTGCTGGGCGCCTGGCCGATGCTGCCGCGGGTGCTGGGGATGTCCCTGGCGCTGCTCGGGGCGATGCTGGCGGCCGGGGCGTGGGCGTCGGCGCGGTATCCGTACTCCATCCCGCAGGAGGGCCTCAAGAGCGTCGTCCCCGGGCAGGCGGGCCTCGCCTGGATCGGCATCTTCGGCGGGATGCTCACCGCCGCCGTCCTGTGCGCCCCTTACATCGCGCTCACCGTGTGGCTGACCCATGGCGCGGACGGCGCCTGGTCCACCTGGCCGCTGCTGCCCGTCGGGGCGGTGTACGGCGCCGGGATCGCGCTGCTGGGGCTGCGCCTGGCGGCCCCGCGGGCGGCGGGGCGGCTGCCGGAGATCCTGGCGGCGGTCAGCAAGGGGTGAGTGCCGCGGCCCGCGTCACGGCCGCTCGTCCCGCGCCCAGGGCCCGAGCTTCTCCGGATTGCGGACGACCCAGATCCGGGACACCCGGCCGCCGGTGATCTCGAACGAGGCGACGGTCAGCACGACCCCGGCGCGCCGGGCCACCAGGCCCGGGGTGCCGTTGACCGGCCGTTCCAGGAGTTCGAGGCCGGGGGCCCGGTCGGCGATCGCGACCATGTACTGGGCGATGCGCGCGCCGCCCTCGACCGGGCGCAGCGCGGCTCCGGCCAGGCCACCGCCGTCGGCGGTCAGCACGGCGGCCGGGTCGAGGAGGCCGACGAGGGCCGAGACGTTCTTGGCCTCCCATGCCTCCTTGACGTGCCGTACCGCCTCGGCGAGCCCGGCCGTCGGCTCCGGGGGCCGGGCGGCGTCCACCCGGCGCCGGGCGGAGGCCGCCAGTTGCTTGCAGGCGCCGGGGGTGCGGCCGAGGACCTCGGCGATCCGGGCGAAGGGGTACCGGAAGACGTCGTGCAGGACGAACGCCACCCGCTCGGCGGGCGTCATCGACTCCAGGATGACGAGGAAGGCCATGGTCACCGACTCGTCCAGGACGATCTGGTCGGCGGGGTCGGTGCCGCCCGGCGGACCGCTCCCGTCGCGGCCCGGCAGGGGGTCGGGCAGCCAGGCGCCGACATAGCGTTCGCGGCGGGCCCGCGCCGAGCCGAGCACGTCCAGGCAGACGCGGCCGGTCACCGTCGTCAGCCAGGCGCCCGGGTTCACGATCCCGGCGCGCCGGTCGCCCGGCAGCGCGTACCAACGCGCGTACGCCTCCTGCACGGCGTCCTCGGCCTCGGCCAGCGAGCCGAGCAACCGGTAGGCCATGTTGAGCAGTTGGCGCCGCTCACCGGCCGCCGCCCCCTCGGTGTCCGCCCCCGTCGCGCCCATCCCCCGACCGCCTCCTCGCCTTACCTTTCACGGGCCCGCGTCGTCGGGCTGATCGGACCTTATCGATCCACCGATCCACTGCCCACGGGCGGACAAGGGGAGCGTGACATGGCCAACCAGCCGACGGCACAGCGGACTTACTCGTTTCTGAGGTTCGCGATCGCCCTGCAGACCCTGACCATCTTCTGCCAGGCGGTCTCCGCCGGGCTGCTGCTGACGGTGTCGTACGGGCATGCGGTGCACGGCATCGGCGCCCGGGTGATGTACGGCGCGGCGATGCTGTACGTGCTCGCGGCGGTGCTGGCGTGGAAGCCGGGCGGTGGCTCGCCCCGGCCCATCTGGCACGCGACCGGCTTCCTCGTCCTCGCCTCGGCGCAGGTCGTGCTCGGCATCGCGCACGTCCCGTCCGTCCATGTCCCGCTGGGCGTCCTGATGTTCGGGCTGAGCGTGCTGGCGCTGGCCCGGCAGTGGGGACCGGCGCGCGGTCTCGCCCCGCGCGGCCCGGGTGCGTAAGGTACCTGCGGCCCGGAGCCGCGCGGACGGCATGGCCGGGATCCGGGACGGGGGTGTCGGGGATGACGGACGCGACGGTCACCAGACCTGCGGACGACGAGGGCGACGAGGGCGACGAGGGGGTGATCGCCGAGGGGCGGCCCGCGCCGCTGGACCGGCGGGTGTACGCCGTCGCGGCGGCGGTGTTCGCGCTGCTGATGGCGTTCTCCGCGCGCTACGGCCTCCACCGCGACGAGCTGTACTTCCTGGACTGCGCCCGGCATCTCCAGGCGGGCTATGTGGACCAGCCGGTGCTGGCGCCGCTGCTGGCCAGGGTCTCGCTGGAGCTGTTCGGGGTCTCGGCGACGGGCCTGCGGCTGTTCCCCGCGCTGGCCGCGGCGGGCACGGTGGTGGTGGGCGCCCTGACCGCGCGGGAGTTCGGCGGCGCGCGGCGCCCGCAGCTGCTCGCGGCGGTCGCGACGGCCACCATGCCGGTGCTGCTGGGCAGCGCGCACATCGCCAACACCACGTCGTACGAGACGCTGGCGTGGGCGGCGATCGCGCTGGTGGTGGTGCGGATCGGCCGCACCGGCGACACCCGGTGGTGGCTCGGGGCGGGGGCGCTGGTCGGGGTCGGCGCGGAGTTCAACCACCTCGCGGCGATCTTCGGGGCGGTCCTGCTGGCCGCGGTGCTGCTCGGCCCGGCCCGGCGGACCGCGGCCGACCGACGGCTGCTGTGGGGCGCGCTGATCGCCGTCCTCCTGGTGCTGCCCGACCTGTGGTGGCAGGCGCGGCACGGCTGGGCCATGTTCGAGATGACGCGGGCGCTGAACGCCGAGCACGGCGGGCCGGGGAACATCGTCACCTGGATCGTGGGCCAGCTCGGCATGTCCTGTCTGGCGATGATCGTGGTGTGGGTGGCCGGGCTGCGGTTCCTGTGGCGGTCCGGGCGGCCGCTGTGGCGGTGCCTGGCGATCGCGTACGGCGTGCTGTTCGCGCTGTTCGCGGTGACGACCGGGGCGCAGGTGTACTACCTGGCCGGGCTGTACGTGTGCCTGCTCGCGGCCGGCGCGGTGGCGGTCGACGGGACGCTGTACGCCGACCGGGAGCGGCTGCGCGGCCTGGTGCTCGGCACCGCCGTCTCGACCGCGGTGGCCGCCGTGATCGTGCTGCCGGTGCTGCCGCCGTCCGAGGTGGCCTGGACGTACGGCATCAGCCCGATCTCCGGGGAGACCCAGGGCTGGCCCCGGCTGGTGGGGACCGTGCGGCAGGTGTGGACCGGGCTGCCGGCCGGGCGGCGCGCGCACGCGGTGATCTTCGCGGCGGACTACGGGGAGGCGGGCGCCGTCAACGAGCTGGGGCGCGGCACCGGGCTGCCGACGGCCGTGGGCGCGCAGAACACCGACTGGTGGTGGGGCCCCGGCGACGCGCGGGCCACGACGGTGGTGGCGATCGCGCCCAACCCCCGGTACGTCCCGGGGTACGAGGCCGAGCTGCGCCGGTACTTCCGGGACGTCCGCGAGGTGGCGACGCTGTCCGAGCCCGGGGGCGTGCCGAACATCGAGCGGGGCGGGCATGTGTATGTGTGCGACGGGCCGCGGCGGGCGTGGGGGGAGATCTGGCCGGAGCTGCGGAAGTACGCGTGAGCGCACGGCCCATCCGGACGCGCCACTCCGGACGCGCCCTTTTCGCGAACGAGTGTTCGAAAATACTGCCCCTGCGGACAACACCGCTCATTCGAGTGACACCGCGTCAGGAATGATCGCCGTCGCGGCGGGGATCTTTCTGGCGGGAGGCGGACCGCTCGGGGAAAAACGGTCCGAAGGGGACTGACCCTGGGAGCTCGGGGCTCCGGGTCAGCGCAGGGGAGGACAGGCCCCGGCGCCGAAAGGCGCCGGGGCCCTCTGCCGTCCGGGGGGCCCGGTGCGGCTCAGTCCTTGGCCCAACGCTCGGCCCAGTGCTCGGCCCAGCGCTCGGCTCAGCGCTTGGCGACGAACACGTGGGAGGCGATGTCGGCCTCCAGCTCGGCCGCCTCGCCACCGCTGCCGACCAGCACCCCGCCCGCCGACTCGGTCACGCTCACCACGGAACCGGGCTGCACACCGGCCCGGCGCAGGGTGTACATCAGCTGCGCGTCCATCTGGATGGGTTCGCCGATCCGGCGTACGACGACGGTCTTGCCGTCCGTGCCCGCGTCCAGGTCGGCGAGCGAGACCATGCCCTCGTCCAGGAACGGATCGGCGCCGTCCTTCTCGCCCAGCTCCTCGAGGCCGGGGATCGGGTTGCCGTACGGCGACTCGGTCGGGTGGCGCAGCAGCTCCATGACGCGGCGCTCGACGGCCTCGCTCATCACGTGCTCCCAGCGGCAGGCCTCCGCGTGCACCTGCTCCCACTCCAGGCCGATCACATCGACCAGCAGGCATTCGGCGAGGCGGTGCTTGCGCATCACCCGGGTGGCGAGCCTGCGGCCCTCGCCGGTCAGCTCCAGATGGCGGTCGCTGGCGACGGCGACCAGGCCGTCCCGCTCCATCCGCGCCACCGTCTGGCTCACCGTCGGCCCGCTCTGGTCGAGCCGCTCCGCGATCCGGGCGCGCATGGGGACGACGCCTTCCTCCTCCAGTTCGAGGATGGTGCGGAGATACATCTCCGTGGTGTCGATCAGTCCGGACATACGTGCCCCTCGATTACCTCTGCCGGCACCTGGCGCGTGCGCTGGCCTCAACCCAATTCTGCCGGATCCCACTGACAAGCGGGTGGCACCGGGGGGAACGGGGCGGATTCGGGGCGCCGGGGCGGGCCCCGGCACCGGAATGGGCAACGCCGTATTGACACCGCGCTGGTCCAGACCGCACCGTGATCCGCGACACAGACGCTGCGAAGGGGCACCGCATGAGCGACGGCACGCCTGCCGACCTGTTCTTCGACGCCGCCATCAACCTCCTGCAACGGCTCAGGGAGGAAGAGGCGGAGGCGATCGAGTCCGCCGGTGCCCTGCTCGCCGACACCGTCGAAAGAGGCGGCCGCCTGTTCGCCTTCGGTGCCGGGCACTCCTCGCTCGCCGCCCAGGACGTCGTCTACCGCGCGGGCGGACTCGCCCTGATGAACCTGCTCACCGTCCCCGGCGTGGTGGGCGTGGACGTCACCCCGGCCACCCTCGGCTCCGCGCTCGAACGTGTCGACGGGCTCGCGAGCGCCGTGCTCGACACCTCGCCGCTGCGCCCCGGCGACGCCCTTGTGATCATCTCTCTGTCGGGGCGCAACGCGCTGCCCGTCGAGATGGCCCAGCGGGCCCGCGCCCTCGGCATCAAGGTGATCGGGGTGACCTCGGTGGCGTACGCGGCGCAGACGACGTCCCGGCACTCCTCCGGCACGTTCCTGAAGGACCACTGCGATCTCGTCCTCGACTCGAAGATCGCGGTCGGCGACGCGGAGCTGACCCTGGACACCATCCCGGCCCCCTTCGCCCCCGCCTCCACCGTGGTCACCACGGCGCTGATGCAGGCCGTCCTCGCCACCACCGCCGCCACCCTCGCCGACCACGGCATCGAACCCCCGCTGCTGCGCTCGGGGAACGTGGACGGCGGCCATGACTGGAACAACCGCGTGATGGACGAGTACGGCGACCGGATCTTCTACCGCCGCTGACCCCCTGACCCGCGCGGGGCCTCAGCGCTCCCGCGTCGCCCCCGCGAGGTCCAGCGCCGCCGCTATCCGCAGCGCCACGTCCTCGGCGTACGACGCGTCGGAGCGCTCGAAGGGGGTGCGCGCGGCGCCGCGCAGGAAGGTCACGACGCCGAGCGTGCGGCCCCGGCTGCGCAGCACCGCGCACAGGGCGTGCACCGCGTCACCGGGCCACTGCCGGCGCAGCGCCCACTCCCGGGCCAGCTCGGGCGGCACCGAGCCGGCCCCCGCGCGCACGCACCCGGTGCGCTCCACACAGCTCAGCGCCGGATGCCCCGGCTCGTAGCGCACGGGCAGTCCGGCGGCCCCGGTGAGCACGCTCGGGCCCGGCGCCCCGGCGGGCGTGGCGGCGAGCCGTACGAGTCGTACCGCGCCCGCGCCGCCCGCGTCCGGTGTGCGCGGCGCGTCGGCGAGCCGGTCGATCAGGGCGTGGTCGGCGAACCCGGCGAGGGCGTAGTCGAGATGGACGGTGGCCGCCTCCAGCGGGTCCTCGCACTCGGCGGCGGCGCGGGCCGCGCGGTGCGACTGCTTGGTGCGGAAGCGCAGCAGCGCGGCCTCCTGCTCGCCCCGCTTGGCCTCGGTGACGTCCGTGAAGAGCCAGCCGACGCCGAGCGGCACGGGCTCCTCGGCGAGCGGGGAGGCGAGCGGCAGGAAGGCGTTGCGCCAGCACCGGCGCTGTTCGCCCTCGGCGGGGTTCCGCAGGGTGACCCACACCTCGGCGGGCGCGGGCGGCGCGCCCTCGGCGAGCACATGGGTGAGCGCGGCCTCCAGTTCCTCCACGCCCTGCGCGAGCAGTTCGCCGAGCGGCCGCCCGAGCGCGGAGGCGCGCCCGACGCCGAGGGCGCGGGAGGCGTGCGCGTTGACGACGGCGGGGCGCAGATCGGCGTCGACCAGGACGACACCCCACTCGGCGTCCTCGAACAGGGCCTCGCTCAGGGCGATGGACCGCTCCAGGTCGATCTGCGCGTGCACCTCGCTGAAGGCGCAGTAGACGCCCGCGGGCTCGCCGTCGGCGCCCCGTACGGCGGCCGACTGGGTGCGCACGAGGACCCGGCCGCCGTCCTTGGTCAGCAGCGCGAATTCGTGCACCTGCCGTCCGTGCGCCCGCATCGCGGAGAGCAGCCGGGTCTGGACCTGCTCGGCGTCGGCGCTGCGCACGGCCCAGCCGGCGAAGCCGGGCCGCCCGACCGCGTCCTTGGCGCTCCAGCCGAGGATCCGCTCGGCCTCGCGGTTCCAGTGGGTGACGACGCCGTCCGCGTCGAAGGCGCACAGGGCCGCGTCCATGCCGTCGAGCAGCGCGGCCAGCAGATCGGACCCGCCGCTCTCCCCCGACGCGCCGGGCTCGTCGGGCCCCAGCTCATCGGTGGCCCCACTTCGCCGGGAAGCACTCACCTGGACCCCCTGCACGCTGCGTCGGCGCACGTAAGGCGCCCGTTCCGCTCACTGCCCCTCATTCAACTCGAACGTGACGCAGCCCACATCCTGTTCCCTCAAGATGGAGGGAATCAATCCCCGCCCCCCGGCACCAGAAGTCGCAGGTCGACCCATTCGTCCCGCTCTCCGTCCAGCACGTAGCGCTCCACCTCCTCGAATCCCCGCCGCAGGGCGAACCGCAGTCCGTCGCCGTTCGCCGCCAGCACGCAGGTCTCCACGGTGCCCGCGCCCAGCGCGCGGGCCCGGTCCAGCGCGTTCCCGTAGATCACCGTCCCGAACCCCCGGCGCCGGAATTCGGGCAGCACCCGCGCGATCACGGTCGCCACCCGCTCCTCGCCCACCGGCGGGCGCACGGTGGAGCAGCCGACGAGGACGTCACCGGCGTACGCGTTCGCCAGCAGGTACCGCTCCCTGCGCACCCGGGCCTGCGCCGGTGACATCGCGGCGGGCGGCACCACCGCGTTGTGCACGAGCCGCCACTGCTCCAGCATGTCCTCGCCCTCGACCGGGGCCGTTCGAAGATCGTTCACAGCGAGGAGTCCTACCACCGATCCGGCTCATCCATTCGGGCGATCGGGGGACGGCGGCGACCGCCCGGAAAAAACAGTTGAGCCCGCCGCGGCCCCTTCCTAGGCTGTAGGCACACAGAAGGGAGGTGGTTCGGCGAATGTATGGATACCGGACGCGTGAGGTGGCTGCGGGCTAGCGGCTCGTCACCACGCTCAGTGCGGTGCCGGACCGGCACGTGAGAGATACGTGCAGCCGGCCCAATCCCAAGCAGTCACCCGACCCGCGAGCTGCCGGTACGTCCGGCCGGCTCCTCCCCGGAGGAACCCAGCTCGCGGGTCGTCTGCGTTTCCGAAGGCCCTCAGGGGCCGAGGCGCTCGACCGCCCAGGTGCCGTCCGGGCGGGCGGTGTAGCGCAGCCGGTCGTGCAGCCGGTTCTCCCGGCCCTGCCAGAACTCCACGCTCTCCGGTACGACGCGGAAGCCGCCCCAGTGCGGGGGCACCGGCACCCGCTCGTCCTCGGGGTAACGTTCCGCCAACTCGGCGTAGGCGGCGTCCAGTTCGGCGCGCGAGCCGATCACCGCGGACTGCGCGCTGGCCCAGGCGCCCAGCTGGGAGCCGTGCGGCCGGGTGCGGAAGTAGGCGGCCGTCTCGTCCCGCCCGGTGCGCCGGACACCGCCCGTGACGATGACCTGCCGGGCCAGCGGATGCCAGGGGAAGAGCAGCGAGACGTACGGGTTCGCCGTGAGGTCCCGGCCCTTGCGGGAGTCGTAGTTCGTGTAGAAGACGAAGCCCTCGGTGTCGAACTGCTTCATCAGCACGGTGCGTGAGCTGGGCCGCCCCTCGGCGTCCGCCGTGGCGACGACCATGGCGTTCGGCTCGTAGAGCGTGCCGTGGAGGGCCGCCCGGGCCGCGTCCTCGAACCAGCGTGCGAACTGGTCCATGGGGTGCGTGGCGAGGTCCTGTTCGGCGAGTCCGTCGGCCCGGTACTGCTTGCGCATCGCGGCGGGATCGAGGACGGGATCCAGGAGTGGTTCGCGGTCGGTCACGCGGTCATCTTGCCGTATCTAATGGGCCTGCTGGCACCCAGTGTCGTCAAGTCTCTCCAAGAGACGCATACGGGGTTATCGTGCTGATTCCAGGCCCGTTCAGAGCCGCGCCGCCCGCCCAGACGAGGAGCCGCCTGATGTCCGACTTCGTACCCGGGCTCGAAGGAGTCGTAGCGTTCGAGACGGAGATCGCCGAACCGGACAAGGAGGGCGGTGCCCTGCGCTACCGGGGCGTCGACATCGAGGACCTGGTCGGCCATGTCTCCTTCGGCAATGTGTGGGGCCTGCTGGTCGACGGCTCCTTCAACCCGGGGCTGCCGCCCGCCGAGCCCTTCCCCATCCCGGTCCACTCCGGCGACATCCGCGTGGACGTCCAGTCCGCGCTCGCCATGCTGGCCCCGGTCTGGGGCCTCAAGCCCCTCCTCGACATCGACGGGCGCCAGGCGCGCGAGGACCTGGCGCGGGCCGCGGTCATGGCCCTGTCGTACGTCGCCCAGTCCGCGCGCGGGCAGGGCCTGGCGATGGTGCCGCAGCGGGAGATCGACAAGGCCAGGTCGGTCGTGGAGCGGTTCATGATCCGCTGGCGCGGGGAGCCGGACCCCCGGCATGTCGCGGCGGTCGACGCGTACTGGACATCGGCCGCGGAGCACGGCATGAACGCGTCCACGTTCACCGCGCGGGTCATCGCCTCCACCGGCGCGGACGTGGCCGCCGCGCTCTCGGGCGCCGTCGGCGCGATGTCCGGCCCGCTGCACGGCGGCGCGCCCTCCCGGGTGCTCGGGATGATCGAGGAGATCGAGCGCACCGGGGACGCGGAGGGCTATGTGAAGCGGGCCCTGGACCGGGGCGAGCGGCTCATGGGGTTCGGGCACCGGGTGTACCGGGCCGAGGACCCCCGGGCGCGGGTACTGCGGCGTACGGCACGGGAGTTGGGGGCGCCGAGGTTCGAGATCGCGGAGGCGCTGGAGAAGGCGGCCCTGCAGGAGCTGCACAGCCGCAGGCCGGACCGGGTGCTGGCGACGAACGTGGAGTTCTGGGCGGCGATCATGCTGGACTTCGCGGAGGTGCCGGCGCACATGTTCACGTCGATGTTCACGTGCGCGCGCACGGCGGGCTGGTCGGCGCACATCCTCGAGCAGAAGCGGACGGGCCGGCTGGTGCGGCCGACGGCCCGGTATGTGGGGCCGGGGCCGCGGCGGCCGCAGGACATCGAGGGGTACGCGGACATCGCCCGGTAGCGGGGGCGGCGGAGCCGGGGACCGGCTCCGCCCGGCGCCGCCGGGGCGTCGTCTAGGCCGGGGTCAGCAGGCTCGCGTGATGCCGCTCCGCCACCAGCGGATGCGCCCGCAGCTTGCCCTTGAGTTCGTTGTAGCCGTACTCGGCGAACAGGGGGTTGGTCGGGTCGGTGGTGATGCCCGGGGCCTGGGTGGCGCCCGGGAAGGGGAGGGGGGCGACCTTGCCGTCCAGGCGGGGGTTGTAGAAGAACGGGATGGAGAAGCGTTCCGTCGCTCCGGCCGGGCTGACCACGCGGTGGTTGGTGGCGAGGAGGTAGCCGTCGGTGGCGACCTCCAGGAGTTCGCCGAGGTTGACGACGAAGGCGTCCGCCAGCGGCGGCACCTCGTGGAAGCGGCCGTCCTCGCGCTGGACCTGGAGACCGCCGACGGTGTCCTGGAGGAGCAGGGTGAGGAAGCCGTAGTCCTTGTGCGCGCCGACGCCCTGGTCCGCGCCGTCGCCCGCGCTGCCGGGGTAGCGGACCAGCTTGAGGTGCGGGTGGGCCCGGTCGCCGAAGATCGGGTCGTAGAAGTCGGCGGGGGCGCCGATGGCGGTCAGCAGCTCGTGCAGCAGGCGCTGGGCGACCGCGCTGAGCCGCTCGATCCAGGCGAGGGCGGCGGTGCGCAGTTCGGGCAGGGCGGCCGGCCACTGGTTGGGGCCCTGGAGCCACCAGTACGGCGGCTCACCGGGGCCGGGCACCCGGGCGGGCCGCTCGGCGCCGATGTCGAGCTGGTCGCGCCAGTCGCGGGCGCCGCCGGTGCGCTCGTCGCCGGTGCGCGTATAGCCGCGGAAATGCGGGGAGTTGACGTTGTCCAGCGCCAGCCGGTCGGCCTCCGGGAGCTCGAAGAAGGCACGCATGGCGGTGCTCAGCGCGTCCGTCTCGGCCCTGGTCACGCCGTGCCCGACCAGCTGGAAGAAGCCGACGTCGTGCGCTGCGCTGTGCAGCCGGGCGTGCAGCAGCTCCCGGCTCCGGGGGCCGCGGTCGGCGGCGGAGAGGTCGATGACGGGCAGCTGGTCGTACGACGCGGTCGTCGCGATGTGCGAGGTCATGGTGTGTCCGCAGGGTGTACGGGGCACGGGTGGCCGCAGGGGTACGCGGCCCCCGGGTGCCGGAACAAGGAAGAGTGCAGAACGCAGAGCGAGTTGGGGGCTGGATCAGGCGGTGTGGCGCCGACAGCCCATGCTCGTGACGCGCACGTAGTCCACGTGGCGGCGTCGAACGAGCATCGGAAGCATGCGCCCAGAGTACTGCGCGCGCCGCGATAGGGATGTGGCCCATCTCACTTCGCCGGAACCCGGCGAGGCCCCCGGCTCAGCCGAGCGACGCCTCCACCAGGGCCGCCCACTGGGCGACGACGCGTTCGCGGCGGGCCGTGTCGTCGGTGAGGACGTTGGCGAGGCCGAGGCCGCGGGCCATGTCGAGGAGGCCCTGGACGGTCTCGCGGACGCCGGGGCGGGACTCGTCGGCGCGCAGCAGGTCGACGGCGATGCGATGGGTCTCGCGGCCGACGCGGGCCTCCAGTTCGGTGACCCGGCCGCGTAGTTGCTCCTCGTTGGAGGCGGCCACCCACAGTTGCAGGGCGGCCCGGAAGAGGGGCCCGGTGTAGAGGTCGACCAGGGCGGTGACGACGGCCCGGCGATCGCCCCGCACGCCGTCCGGGAACAGGTCGCGCAGCGCGCTGGAGCGTTCCTCGGCGACGTACTCGACGGCCGCGGTGAACAGGTCCTCGCGGGTCGGGAAGTGGTGCTGGGCCGCGCCCCGGGAGACCCCGGCGCGCTCGGCGACGACGGCGACCGTGGAGCCCGCCCAGCCGTGTTCGGCGAGACAGGCGACGGCGGCCTCCAGGAGGCGCTGCCGGGTGGCCCGGCTGCGGTCCTGCTTGGGCTGCCGGTCGCGGTCCGCCCGTGGCCCGCGGGCGCGGTCCGCCGTCGTGCTCATCTGCTCACACCACCCATGCCGGATCCCGCTTCTCCAGGAAGGCCGTCATCCCCTCCCGGGCCTGGTCGGAGGCGAACAGGCGGGCCGAGAGCGCGGTGAGGTCCGCCGCGTCCCGGTCGAATGTTTCCAGCACCCTAGCCGTGAGCAGCCGTTTCGTCTCCGCCAGGGCCTCGGGCGCGGAGCGGCGCAGCCCCTCCAGGGCGGGTGCCAGGGCCTCGTCCACATCGTCGGCGGCGGCCGTGAGCAGCCCGGTGCGCACGGCCTCCCCGGGTCCGAAGCGCTCCCCGGTGAGGTAGTGGCGGGCCAGGGCGCGCGGATCGGTGCGCGGCAGCAGCGGCAGCGAGATCACCGCGGGGGCCACCCCGATGCGCACCTCGGTGAAGGCGAAGGTGGCCGCCGGGCCGGAGAAGGCCAGGTCGCAGGCGGCGAGCAGGCCGAGGCCGCCCGCGCGGACATGCCCGGTGACCCGGGCGAGGACCGGCTTGGGCAGTGTGACCAGCTGCCGCAGCAGGGCGACCAGCGCGTCCGGGTGCGGTGGTTCGCGCAGGTCCGCGCCGGCCGAGAAGGTGGTGCCGGTGTGGGTGAGGACGACGGCCCGTACGTCCGGGTCCTCGCCGCACTCGGCCAGCGCGGCGGCGAGGGCGGCGACGAGGCGCGCGGACAGCGCGTTGCGGGTGCCGGTGGCGTCCAGGCTGAGGGTCTCGACGCCGCGGGTGCGCGAGCGTCCGATGATCGTGGTCATATCCGCTCCCTGAGCTCGCGCCGCAGGATCTTCCCGGAGGCGGCGCGCGGCACGCTGTCGGTGAAGGTGACCTTGCGGACGCGTTTGTACGGTGCGACGCGCTCGGCGACATGGAGGAGCACGTCGTTCTCGGTGGGTTCGCCGCCGTCGGAGCGGCGGACGACGAAGGCGTGCGGCACCTCGTTGCCGTCCTCGTCGTAGTCGCCGACGACGGCCGCGTCGGCGATGCCGGGGTGGGTGAGCAGCAGGGCCTCCAGTTCGGCGGGTGCCACCTGGAAGCCCTTGTACTTGATGAGTTCCTTCACCCGGTCCACCACGAACAGCCAGCCGTCGCCGTCGACTTGGCCGACGTCGCCGGTGTGCAGCCAGCCGTCCGCGTCGATCAGCGCGGCGGTGGCCTCGGGCCGGCCGAGGTAGCCCTTCATCACCTGGGGCCCCCGGATCAGGATCTCCCCCCGCTCGCCCGCGCCGAGGTCGCGGGCGGGGTCGGCCAGGTCCACGATCCGCATCTCGGTGCCCGCGATCAGCTTGCCGACGGTCCCGGCGGGCGCGTCGTGCAGCCGGTCGAGCGGGACGACATGGCTGCCCGGGGACAGTTCGGTCATGCCGTAGGCCTGGCCGATCGGGGGCAGTCCGAGGCGGTGCGCGCAGGCGCGGGCGAGCGCGGCGTCCAGCGGGGCGGCGGCGCACAGGACGTACTGGAGGCAGGAGAGGTCGTAGCGGGTGACCGCGGGGTGCTTGGCGAGGGCGAGGACGATCGGCGGGGCGACGTAGAGGCCGGTGATGCGGTGCTTCTCGATCGCGGCGAGGAAGGTCTCCAGGTCGAAGCGGGGCAGTACGACGACCGTGCTGCCGAGGCGCAGGGGCGCGTTCATCAGCGCGGTCAGGCCGTAGATGTGGAAGAACGGCAGGACGGCGAGGATGCGCTCGCCGGGCCCGGTGGGTGCGGCCGACTGCAACTGGGCGAGGTTCGTGCCGATCTGGCGGTGGGTGAGCATCACCCCCTTGGGCACGCCGGTGGTGCCGGAGGAGTACGGCAGCACCGCGACGTCCTCCGCCACGTCGAACGGCAACTCCGGTTCGGGTGCCGCCGTGCCGAGCAGGTCGATCAGCGAGCGGTGCCCGGGCGCGCTGTCGCACACGAAGATCTCCCGTAAGCCGCCCGCGAGTTCGGCGGCGCGGCGGGCGGTGGCCAGCAGCGGGGAGACGGTGACGAGCCAGCGGGTCCCGCTGTCCCGCAGCTGCTTGGCCAGCTCCTCGGCGGTGGCGAGCGGATGGGCCGTGGTGACGGTGGCGCCCGCGCGGGTGGCGGCGTAGAAGGCGACCGGGAAGGCGATGGTGTTGGGGCTGTGCAGGGCGAGGACATCGCCCTTGCGCACGCCCGCCTCGGCGAAGGCGGCGGCGAGCCGCCGGTGGAACCGGTCCAGCTGCTCGTACGTGAGCGTGGTCCCGTCCGTGCCGTCGACCAGCGCGGGCCGCTCGCCGAATGCGGCCGCGTGGCCCAGCACGGCGTCATGGACGGGGAGTTCGACGGGCGGGACGCTTGCGTACTCGCTGCGGAACACGGTTCCTCCAAGCGGCTGCGGCTCAGTACGACTTGGGCAGGCCCAGGCTCTGGTGGGAGACGTAGTTGAGGATCATCTCCCGGCTCACCGGCGCGATACGAGCCACCCGCGCGGCCGTGATCAGCGAGGCGAGCCCGTACTCGCGGGTGAGTCCGTTGCCGCCGAGGGTGTGCACGGCCTGGTCGACGGCCTTCACGCACGCCTCTCCGGCCGCGTACTTGGCCATGTTGGCGGCCTCGCCCGCGCCGATGTCGTCGCCCGCGTCGTAGAGCCGGGCCGCCTTCTGCATCATCAGCCGGGCCAGCTCCAGGTCGATGTGCGCCTGCGCCAGGGGGTGCGCGATCGCCTGGTGGGCGCCGATGGGCGTCTTCCAGACGGTGCGGTCGCGGGCGTACTCGATGGCCCGGCCGAGCGCGTACCGGCCCATCCCGATGGCGAACGCGGCGGTCATGACGCGCTCCGGGTTGAGCCCCGCGAACAGCTGGAGCAGGCCCGCGTCCTCGTCGCCGACGAGTGCGTCCGCGGGCAGCCGCACGTCGTCCAGGACCAGCTCGAACTGCTTCTCGGCGGCCTTGAGTTCCATGTCGATCGGGCGTTTCTGGAAGCCGGGCGCGTCCGTCGGCACGATGAAGAGGCAGGGCTTGAGGCGGCCGGTGCGGGCGTCCTCGGTGCGGCCGACGATCAGTACCGCGTCGGCCATGTCCACGCCGGAGATGAACACCTTGCGGCCGGTGAGCAGCCAGTCGGCGCCGTCGCGGCGGGCCGTGGTGGTGATGCGGTGGCTGTTGGAACCGGCGTCGGGTTCGGTGATGCCGAAGGCCATCAGCCTGGTGCCGTCGGCGAGACCGGGGAGCCAGTCGCGCTTCTGCGCCTCGGTGCCGAAGCGGGCGATCACGGTGCCGCAGATGGCGGGGGACACGACGAGCATGAGGAGGGGGGAACCGGCGGCGCCCAACTCCTCCAGGACGATGGAGAGTTCGGTGATGCCGCCGCCGCCACCGCCGTACGTCTCCGGCAGGTTGACGCCGAGATAGCCCAGCTTCCCGGCCTCCGACCAGAGTTCGGTGAGGGGCTTGCCCTCGGCGAGGGTGCGGGTGAGGTAGTCGCGGCCGTAGCGGTTGCCGAGGGCGGATACGGCCGAGCGGAGCGCCTTGTGTTCCTCGGATTCGATGAGAGTGGTCATGCGATTCCTCCGGATGCGGGTTGTATGTGGGTCGGCTGCACGACCGCCAGCAGCAGGCCGGGCTCCACCTGCTGTCCCGGCTCGGCGTGGAGGGAGGTCAGGGTTCCCGCGGCGGGGGCCGAGATCTGGTGCTGCATCTTCATCGCCTCCAGCCAGATCAGGGGCTGTCCTGCGGTGACCGTCGCGCCCTCCGTCAGGCCCTCGGCGACCCGTACGACCGTGCCGGGCATCGGCGCCACCAGGGAGCCCGGAGCGAGC
This sequence comes from Streptomyces sp. LaBMicrA B280, assembly GCF_049222185.1. Lineage (NCBI taxonomy): Bacteria > Bacillati > Actinomycetota > Actinomycetes > Kitasatosporales > Streptomycetaceae > Streptomyces > Streptomyces sp. LaBMicrA B280. Next base: position 291,940 of record NZ_JBMJCT010000011.1, read on the forward strand.
TGGGCGGTGGGATCGGGAAAGCGGGGCAGCGCGATCAGCCGCTCGGCGTTCACGTACACCTCGTCGCCGTACCGCGTCACCGTGAACGCGCGCCGTACGCCGTCCACTTCGAGCACGACCGTGCCCGCGTCGGCGCGGAGGACCCGCACCCCGTCCGCCGCCAGGCCCGCGCGGGTGTGCCGGTAGTGGACCTCGATCTCCTGTCCCGCCGCCTCGTACTGCTTGACCTGGTCCTGGGACGGCACATTGCGCCAGCCGCCGAAGCGGGAGCGGCCATGGGCGTCGGCGAGGGCGGCGGCGAGCGGGGCGAGGGGGTCGGGGGCGGGTGCCGTGAGGGCGGCCAGGTGGCGGTCGTAGAAGCCGGTGTCCATGCGGCCGGAGGTGAACTCCTCGTGGCGCAGGGAGCGGACGAGCAGATCGCGGTTGGTGGCGGGGCCGTGGATCACCGCCGACTCCAGGGCGCCCGCGAGCCGCCGTACCGCCTCCGCGCGGGTCGGGGCGTGGGCGACGGCCTTGGCGAGCATCGGGTCGTAGTGGACGCCGATCGGGTCGCCGTCGCCGTAGCCGGTGTCGAGGCGGACGCCGGGCGGTACGGCGAGCCGGTGCAGGGTGCCGGTCTGCGGGGCCCAGTCGCGGGCGGGGTCCTCGGCATAGAGGCGGACCTCGATCGCGTGGCCGCGCGGGCTCGGCGGGTCCTTCTCCAGGGCGTGGCCCTCGGCGATGCGGAGCTGCTCGGCGACCAGGTCGAGCCCGAACACCTCCTCCGTCACCGGGTGTTCGACCTGGAGCCGGGTGTTCATCTCCAGGAAGTGCGCGCGGCCGTCGGCGACCAGGAACTCGACGGTGCCCGCGCCGACGTAGGAGACGGCGCGCGCGGCCCGTACCGCCAGCGTCCGCAGCTCCTGCGCGAGCCGCTCGGGCAGGCCGGGTGCCGGAGCCTCCTCGATCACCTTCTGGTGGCGGCGCTGGAGGGAGCAGTCCCGGGTGCCGAGCGGCCAGACGGTGCCGTGGGTGTCGGCGAGGATCTGCACCTCGATGTGGCGGCCGTTCTCGATGTACGGCTCCACGAACACCTCGCCGTCCCCGAAGGCGCTCGCGGCCTCGGCGCGCGCCCCTTCCAGGGCGTCCCGGAGCTCGTCCAGACGGCGCACGATCCGCATCCCGCGCCCCCCGCCGCCCGCCGCCGCCTTCACCAACACCGGCAGGTCCCTCTGGGTGACCTCCCCCAGGGGTTCCAGGCCCATCAGCCGCTTGGCGCGCGTCTTGGAGGCCATGGCCTCGATGGCCTCGGGGGACGGCCCGATCCAGGTCAGACCGGCGTCCAGGACCGCGCGGGCGAAGTCCGGGTTCTCGGAGAGGAAGCCGTAACCGGGGTGCACGGCGTCCGCGCCGGCCGCGAGGGCGGCCTTCACGATCAGGTCGCCGCGCAGATAGGTGTCGGCGGGCGCCGCGCCCGGCAGTCGTACCGCCGCGTCCGCCCGGCGGGTGTGCAGGGCGCGCTCATCGGCGTCCGAGTACACGGCGACCGTGCGGATGCCCAGGTCGGAGCAGCTGCGGAAGATACGGCAGGCGATCTCGCCGCGATTGGCGACCAGCAGTGTCTGGATCATGGACCTCACATCCGGAAGACGCCGAAGCCGCCGCGCGCGCCCTCGTAGGGGGCGGTGTGGATCGCGGAGAGGCACAGGCCGAGGACGGTACGGGTGTCGCGCGGGTCGATGACGCCGTCGTCGTAGAGCCGCCCGGACAGGAACATCGGCAGCGACTCGGACTCGATCTGCTGCTCCACCATGGCGCGCAGGGCGGCGTCCGCGTCCTCGTCGTACGGCCGCCCCTTCGCCGCCGCCGACTGCCGCGCCACGATCGACAGCACCCCCGCGAGCTGCTGCGGGCCCATGACGGCGGACTTGGCGCTGGGCCAGGCGAACAGGAAGCGGGGGTCGTAGGCGCGGCCGCACATCCCGTAGTGGCCGGCCCCGTAGGAGGCGCCCATGAGGACGGAGAGGTGCGGGACCCGGGAGTTCGACACCGCGTTGATCATCATCGCGCCGTGCTTGATGATCCCGCCCTGCTCGTACTCCCGCCCGACCATGTAGCCGGTGGTGTTGTGCAGGAAGAGCAGCGGGATGTCGCGCTGGTTGGCGAGCTGGATGAACTGGGCGGCCTTCTGCGACTCCGCGCTGAACAGCACTCCTTGGGCGTTGGCGAGGATGCCGACGGGGTAGCCGTGCAGGGCAGCCCAGCCGGTCACCAGGCTGGTGCCGTACAGCGGCTTGAACTCGTCGAAGTCGGAGCCGTCCACGATCCGGGCGACGACCTCGCGCGGATCGAAGGGGATCTTGAGGTCGCCGGGGACGATGCCCAGCAGTTCCTCCGGGTCGTACTTGGGGGGCTCGGCGGGGCCCGGATCGGCGCCCGCCTTGCGGTGGTTGAGCCGCGCGACCACCCGGCGGGCCTGACGCAGGGCGTCCCGCTCGTCCACGGCGAAGTAGTCGGCGAGCCCGGAGACGCGGGCGTGCATCTCGGCGCCGCCCAGGGACTCGTCGTCGCTCTCCTCGCCGGTGGCCATCTTCACCAGCGGCGGCCCGCCGAGGAACACCTTGGCCCGCTCCTTGACCATGATCACGTGGTCGGACATGCCGGGGACGTAGGCGCCGCCCGCCGTGGAGTTGCCGAAGACGACGGCCACGGTCGGGATCCCGGCGGCCGAGAGCCGGGTGAGATCACGGAAGATGGCGCCGCCGGGGATGAAGATCTCTTTCTGCGAGGGCAGATCGGCGCCGCCGGACTCCACCAGGCTGACGCAGGGCAGCCGGTTGGCGAGCGCGATGTCGTTGGCGCGCAGGGCCTTCCTCAGGCTCCAGGGGTTGCTGGCGCCGCCGCGCACGGTCGGGTCGTTGGCGGTGATCAGGCACTCCACGCCCTCGACCACGCCGATCCCGGTGACGAGGGAGGCGCCGACGGTGTACTCGCTGCCCCAGGCGGCGAGCGGGGACAGTTCAAGGAACGGGGTGTCCGGGTCGAGGAGCAGCTCGATGCGCTCCCGGGCGAGCAACTTGCCGCGTTCGCGGTGCCGTTGGACGTACTTCTCGCCGCCGCCCGTGAGCGCCTTGGCGTGTTCGCCGTCCAGCTCGGCGAGTTTGCCGAGCATGGTCGCGCGATGGGCCGTGTAGTCGGGGTGGTGGGTGTCCAGGGCCGTGTCGAGGACGGTCACAGCAGGGCCTCCGGGATGTCCAGGTGGCGGGAGCGCAGCCATTCGCCGAGGGCCTTGGCCTGCGGGTCGAAGCGGTGCCGGGAGGCGACACCGGCGCCGAGGACGCCGGTGACGACGAAGTTCAGGGCGCGCAGCGCGGGGAGCGGGTGGCGGGTGACGGGCAGGTCGCGGCTCTCGGGGATCAGCTCCCGGAACCGGTCCACCGTCAGCTCGTGCGCGAGCCAACGCCATGCCTCGTCGGTACGGGCCCACACCCCCACATTGGCGTTCCCGCCCTTGTCCCCGCTGCGGGCACCGGCGACGAGACCGAGGGGGGCGCGGCGGGTGGGGCCGTGCTCCGGGGGTGCGGGGAGTCCGGCGGCGGGCGCCTCCGCCAGGGGGCGGGTCTCGGGGGGCGGGGGAACCCTTACGGGCCGTCCGTCGGGGAGCACGGCCGTGTGCGCCACGTCCTCCTGCGGCACGTACGCGTCCTCGAAGATCCCGTAGGGGTCGCCCCTGCCGGGCGGGGCGAGCACATGGAAGCCGGGGTAGCTGGCCAGCGCCAGCTCGATGGCCGCCCCGCTGAGCGCCCGCCCGACGGCCTTCTGGTCCGGATCCCGTACGACGAGACGCAGCAGGGCGCTCGCGGTCTCCTCGGTGCCGGCGTCGGGGCGGTCGGTGCGGACGAGTTCCCAACGGGTCTCGGCGGGCGGTGACTTGGCCATCTCCGCCGTCAGCTGGTCCTTGACGAGGTCCGCCTTGGCCTCGATGTCGAGCCCGGTGAGCACGAAGACGACCTCGTTGCGAAAGCCCCCGAGCCGGTTGAGCCCGACCTTGAGGGCCGGCGGGGGCGCCTCCCCCCGCACCCCGTCGATCCGCACCCGGTCCCGGCCGTCCTGGCGCAGCCGGACGCTGTCCAGGCGGGCGGTGACATCGGGCCCGGCGTACCGGGCGCCCCCGGTCTCGTACAGCAGCTGCGCGGTGACCGTGCCGATGTCCACGAAGCCGCCGGTGCCGGGGTGCTTGGTGATGACGCTGCCGCCGTCGGCGTGGATCTCGGCGAGCGGGAAGCCGGGCCGTCGTACGTCGCCCTCCTGGAAGAACGCGTAGTTCCCGCCGGTGGCCTGCGTCCCGCACTCCAGGACGTGCCCGGCGACGACGGCTCCGGCCAGCTTGTCGAACTCGCCCGGCCCCCAGCCGAAATGGGCCGCGGCGGGTCCGGTGACGAGAGCCGCGTCGGTCACCCGCCCGGTGACGACGATGTCCGCGCCCGCCCGCAGGCACTCGGCGATGCCGAACCCGCCGAGGTAGGCGTGTGCGGCGAGGGCGCCGGGGTGGGCGGCGGTCAGGTCGTCGCCCTCGACGTGCGCGACGCGCAGGGGGATGCCGAGCCGGTCCACCAACTCGCCGATGTGCGCGGCGAGTCCGGCGGGGTGGAGGCCGCCCGCGTTGGTGACGATCCGCACCCCGCGCTCCTGGACCAGCCCGAGGGCGCCCTCCAGTTGGCGCAGGAAGGTGCGGGCGTATCCGGCGCCGGGGTCCTTCAGCCGGTCGCGGGCGAGGATCAGCATGGTGAGTTCGGCGAGGTAGTCACCGGTGAGGACGTCGAGCTCACCGCCGGTGAGCATCTCGCGCAGGGCGTCGAAGCGGTCGCCGTAGAAGCCGGAGAAGTTGCCTATCCGCAGGGGGTTCACCGGCCGGATCCCGCCGCCGGACCGGCCGCCTTCTCCGCCGCCTTCGGCTCTGCTTTTGGCTCTGCCTTCGGCTCCCGGCCGCGTCCCGGTGGGCCCGCGAACGCCTGGGCGATGTCCAGCCAGCGGTCCGCGTCCGGGCCCACGGCGGTCAGGTCGAGGTCGTCGCGGTGGGCGCGCTGGGTGACGAGGAGGCAGAAGTCGAGCGCCGGTCCGGTGACACGCTGCGGGGCGTCGTCGGGGCCGTGGCCCCACACGGCACCGCTCGGCGCCGTCAACCGGATACGGAACTCCCCGGCGGGCGGGGTGAGTCCGTGCACCGCGTACGCGAAGTCCCGTGTGCGCACGCCGAGTCGGACGATGTGGGCGAGGCGGTCGGTGGGGGCGCGGGTGACACCGAGCGCGTCGGCGACGTCCAGGCTGTGCGCCCAGGTCTCCATGAGGCGGGCGGTGGCCATCGAGGCGACGGCCATGGGCGGCCCGAACCAGGGGAAACGGGCGCCGGGTTCGGCCGCGCGCAGGGCCAGATCGAGGGCGTCGCGGCCGGACCGCCAGTGGGCGAGGAGTTCCGCGGGCGGCAGCCCGACGCTCTCCTCGGCGCCCTCGTCCACGAAGGAGTCGATGCGGCCGAGGGCCTTCTCGGCCCGTGCGCGGAACGCGTCCGCGTCGGTGACGGCGGCCAGCGCCGCGCGGTCGGTCCAGGCGAGGTGGGCGATCTGGTGGGCGACGGACCAGCCGGGCGCGGGAGTGGCGAGCGTCCACTGCTCGGGCGTCAACCGGGCGACGAGCCGGTCCAGTTCTTCGCTCTCGGCACGCAGGTCGTCGATGACGGGCGTCGGGTCGGCCATGAGGGGAGCATCGCAGCGGGTACGGAAACAATCAAGCGTGCTTGCATGATTTATTGAGCCGAATGTGGCCGACGCCGCTTCGGCCGACGCCACCGGGATCGGTGGCGGGCCTTTTCGGGGCAGGGACTTTCGGGGCAGGGACTTTTCGGGGCAGGGACTTTTCGGGGGCGAGCCCGGGTTCACCCCAGGAGTGAGGCGAGGGACTCGGTGAAGGAGTTCGCCGAGTACTCGGCGTGCGCGCGGATCCGCTCGGCCACGGCGGCCGCTCCCCCGCCCTCCACCAGCCTGACGATCCGCTCGGCCCGCCGCTCGTGCCCCTCGGGGCTGTCGGCGACGGTGGGGAGGTAGAAGTCGGCCGCGTCGTACGCCATGTGCAGGACGTGCTTCTTCACATCGCTGAGCGTCAGGTAGTCGCGGTCGGTCGTCGGCACCGGCTCGGGCGCGCCGACGCAGACCACCGGGGTGCCGGCGCCCCAGGCGTTGACGCACAGGTGGTAGGTGTCGGTGATGACGAGACGGTAGCGGGGCAGGACGCCGAGCAGGTCACCGACCGTGGGGTCGCCGGGGCGGGTGGGGAGGTGCCCGACCTCCCGCGGGACGGCCCCGTCGAACCAGGGGATCCACTCCAGGGGCGCGTCCAGCCGCTCCGCGAGCCCCTGACAGAACCCGGGGAGCCAGTCGGGGATCTTCGTACGGGCACCCAGGAACACCCCGATCGCGCCGCCGTCCGGGAGGTCCTGGGACCAGGGCGTGACGGGGAGGCAGGCGAGGTCGCCGGGGCGGTTCAGCAGGGCCGCGTCGGAGCCGAAGTGGTCGGTCGGGCGGTCCCCGCGCAGATGCCCGAGCTTGGCCGCCGACAGCGGATCGCGCACCCAGATCCGCCGGCTCCGCGTCATCAGCCGCGTGAACAGGGGGCCGTACTCCTTGTCCTCGTAGTCCGACTGCGTGTTGTGCAGGATGGTGCCGCCGTAGCTGAGGGTGCGGTCGAACAGCTCGTCCGGCTGGTCGGCGAGCAGCAGCGTCCGGTTGAGCAGGGCGCGGGCGGCACCCCGGTCCTTGACCAGCCCGTAGTCGAGGAGCCGGTTGGAGGCATCCTGGGTGAGGTAGTGCCGGGCGTGCAGGAAGTCGCCCCAGAACACGACCGCGTCATGCTCGCGCAGGGTGTCGACCTCGTCGATCAACGACCGGAACCGGAAGGGAAGTTCCGCGCCCCGCACGCCCTCCCGCAGCCCCCGCAACGGCACGGTCTGCGGCAGATGCAGCGTGTACCAGCTCGCCTCGAACCCGTCCCCCATCCGCCGCCGCATCGCCTCGAAGGCCAGGTCGACGGTCAGCATCCCGGTGTTGCGGTAGCCGATGTTGGGCGCGGTGATGACGGCGACACGTGCCATGCGTTCCTGTTCCCCTGCCTGTTGCCGACGCCCCCGAGGACGCCGTGGACCCTCCCCGCCAACGTACACATCACCGCCGCCCCCGGACCGGTCCACCCCCGCCCATCCGGCCAACCCGCCACCGGGAAATCCGGGCGCGGGGCGGGCGGTGGGTGCCGTACTTTCGGCGGATGACCGATGAGGACGAGTACGTCGACGGGGACGGGCACTTCGGGGACGGGCACTTCGGAGAGGCGGTCGCGGCGGGGTACGACGCCTCGTCCGCGGAGATGTTCGCGCCGCGGGTCGTGGAGCCGGCCGTGGAGTTCCTGGCGGGGCTCGCCGGGGAGGGGGGCCGCGCGCTGGAGCTGGGGGTGGGGACCGGGCGGATCGCGCTGCCCCTGGCCGGGCACGGGGTGCGGGTGCACGGGGTCGATCTGTCGCGGGCCATGGTGCGGCGGCTGCGCGCCAAGCCGGGCGGGGCGGCGGTCCCGGTGACCATCGGGGACTTCGCCACGACCAGGGTGCCGGGCGCCTTCGACCTCGCCTATCTGGTCTTCAACACGATCATGAACCTCACCTCCCAGGACGCCCAGGTCGACTGCTTCCGCACCGCCGCCGCCCATCTGGAGCCGGGGGGCTGCTTCGTCGTGGAGGTCGGGGTGCCCGAGCTGCGGCGGCTGCCGCCGGGGCAGGAGGCGGTGCCCTTCCGGGTGGACAGGCGGCGGCTGGGGTTCGACGTGTACGACGTGGCGACCCAGTCGGTCACCTCGCACCATGTGGAGGTCGCGGACGGGCGGGGCACCTCTCGGGCGATCCCCTTCCGGTACGTCTGGCCGGCCGAACTGGACCTCATGGCCCGGCTCGCCGGGATGCGGCTGCGGGAGCGGTGGAGCGACTGGGAACGGTCCCCGTTCACCGGCGAGAGCCGCCGGCATGTGTCGGTGTGGGAGAAGACCGGCGCGTGGTGAGCGGTGAACCGCTGCGCTCCCCCGCCCCCTACACGTCCAGGACCGGCGCCCTGGACCTGCCCACCTGGGTGCGCACCGCGCCGATGCTCGCGGCGATGACCAGGGCGATCGCGGCGATCTCCGGGCCGGAGAGGGCCTGGCCGAGGATGAGGAAACCGGCGGTGGCGGCGAGGGCCGGATCCAGGCTCATCAGGATGGCGAAGGTGGCGGCGGGCAGGTTGCGCAGGGCCAGGAGTTCCAGGGTGTAGGGCAGGACCGAGGAGAGCACGGCCACCGCCGCGCCGAGGCCGAGCGTGGTCGGGTCGAGCAGGCGGTCGCCGGAGGAGGCGATGCCGAGCGGCAGGACGAGCAGCGCCGCGACCGCCATGGCCAGCGCCAGCCCGTCCGCCTGCGGGAAGCGCCGGCCGGTGCGCGCGGCGAAGACTATGTACGCCGCCCACATCACGCCCGCGCCCAGCGCGAAGCCCACCCCCACGGGGTCCACCCCGCTGAAGCCCCCGCCGCCGAGCAGGAACACCCCGCCCAGGGCGAGCGCCGCCCACACGACGTTGACCAGGCGGCGGGAGGACACGACCGAGAGCGCGAGCGGGCCGAGCACCTCGAGGGTGACGGCGGGGCCGAGCGGGATCCGGGCCACGGCCTCGTAGAACAGGCTGTTCATACCGCCCAGCGCGATGCCGAAGGCGATCACCGTGCCCCAGTCGGCGCGCGAGTGGCCGCGCAGCCGGGGCCGGCAGAACAGCAGCAGGACCACGGCCGCCGCGACGAGCCGGAGCGTCACCACGCCCAGCGCGCCCGCCCTCGGCATCAGCGTCACCGCGAGCGCCCCGCCGAACTGCACCGACACCCCACCGGCCAGCACCAGCCCCACCGGCCCGAACGAGCCGAGACGGCCCGGGGTGCCCGGGGACCCGGGCGTCGTCGCGGACGCCCCGGAAGTGGCGCTGGAGGTGTTGACGGTGCTCACGGCGGTCCCGGTGCTCGACTCGGATCATGTACAGCCCCCTGTACTACCTGGTCCAGGGTAGTGGACCCCGTCAGGAGTGTGAACCTCTTATGTCACTGTCCTGGATGCTGGGATACTCCCCTCTCGCATGTCGCCGCCCGGCCGCCGACGCCCTCAGCGGCGCGCCATATACACGTCGAACGCCTTGTGCAGCAGGCGGTTCAGCGGGAAGTCCCACTCGCCCACGTACTCCGCGGCCCCGCCGCCCGCGCCCACCTTGAAGCGGAGCAGTCCGAGGTGGGGGTCGGACTCCGCCAAGGTGTCGGTGATGCCCCGGAAGTCGTAGACATGGGCGCCCAGCTCATGGGCGTCGCACATCATCCGCCACTGCATCGCGTTGTTGGGCTGCACCTCCCGCCTGCGGCTGGTGGAGGCGCCGTACGAGTACCAGACATGGCCGCCGACGATCAGCATCGTGGCCGCGGCGAGCACCTCGCCGTCGTGCTGCGCGAGGTAGAGCCGCATCCGGTCCGGGTGCTCGGCGGTGAGCGCCGTCCACATCCGCTGGAAGTAGGACAGCGGGCGCGGGATGAAACGGTCCCGCTCCGCCGTCTCCGTGTACAGCTCGTAGAAGGCCGGCAGATCCTCGTAGTCCCCCCGTACGACCTTCACCCCCGCCTTCTCGGCCTTCTTGATGTTGCGCCGCCACTGCTGGTTGAGCCCGCGCTGGATGTCCTCCAGGGACCGCCCGGCATACGGCACCTGGCAGACGTACCGGGGCTGCCCCGCGGCGAAGCCGTCCTCGCCGCCGGGCTCGGTCTGCCGCCAGCCCATCCGGCGCAGCCGGTCGACGAGGGCGAGCGCCCCCGGCTCCTCGGAGGTCGGCGGCGCGTCCCGCAGCCGGTGCGCGTCCGGGTCGGCGATGGCCGCCTTGACCGCCTCGGGGCTCCACCGCCGCACCACCACGGGCGGGCCCATCTTCACCGAGAAGGCGCCCAGCCCCTTGAGGTGGGCCAGCATCGGGTCCAGCCAGCGCTCCAGGTCGGGCGCCGCCCAGTCGATGACCGGGCCCTCCGGCAGATACGCCAGGTACCGCTTGACCTTGGGCAGCGGCCTGAGCAGGACCAGCCCCACCCCGATGAGCCGCCCGTCCGCCTCGAACCACCCGAGGCTCTCCGCCCGCCAGTCCGGCTTCACGTCGCCCCAGGACGGCAACTGGAGGTGGCTGGCCGAGGGGCGGCCCGCCACGAAGGCGAGATGTTCGGCCCGGGTGACCGGACGGACGCTGAGGCTCATACGCGCTGCTCCTTCACGACTCACTGATCACTGATCACTGATCGCTGATCACTGATGGCTGATGGCTGATGGCTGATGGCTGATGGCTGATGGCTGATGGCTGATCACTTCACCCTAGGGAAGCGGCCGTCCACCGGCGGGCTGTCATTACCCCTCCCCCGCGGTCGTGTCCCGCTCCGGCGTGCCGGTGTGCCGCTCCCTCCCGGCCGTGTCCCGCTCCAGCGCCTCGGCCAGCACCTCCGCGAGGTGCCGCCCCTTCACCCCGCCCAGTTGCTCCAGCTGGGTGCGGCAGGAGTAGCCGTCGGCCAGGACCACGGTGTCCGGAGCCGCCTCCCGTATCGAGGGCAGCAGCTGGTCCTCCGCGCAGGCCCGGGAGACCTCGAAGTGGCCCTTCTCGAAGCCGAAGTCGCCGGCCAGGCCGCAGCAGCCGCCGGAGAGTTCCCCGGTGAGGCCGGCCGACTCGCGCAGTCGGCGGTCCGGGGCGTCGCCGAGGACCGCGTGCTGATGGCAGTGGGTCTGACCGGCGACCGGGCGGTCCACGGCGGGCGGGGTCCACTGTGGGGCGTGCCGCTCCAGGGCCTCGGCGAAGGTCAGCACGGCGGCGGCGAGCCGGGCCGCGCGCGGGTCGTCATGCAGGAGTTCCGGCAGGTCGGTGCGCAGGGCGGCCGCGCAGCTCGGTTCCAGCACGACGACCGGGACGCCCGCGCGCAGCACCGGCTCCATCAGATCGAGCGTGCGGCGCAGCACCGCCCGGGCGCGGTCCAGCTGGCCGGTGGAGACATAGGTCAGCCCGCAGCAGACACGGGCGTGGCGGGCCGGGAGGGGGGCGGGGGCCGGGGCCTCGGCGCCGGATCGCACGAGTGGGCTCCGACGGGGCAGCCGGGTCGGGGGGAGGGTCACCCGCAGCCCGGCGGCCTCCAGGACGCGGACGGCCGCGCGGCCGACCGAGGGGGACAGATGCTCGGTGAAGGTGTCCGGCCAGAGGACGACCAGGTCCCCGGCGCCCTGGATCCGCGCGGGTTCGCGACGCCGCCACCAGCCGGTGAAGGTCCTCGGGGCGAGCCGGGGCAGCCGCCGCTCGGGCGCGATCCCGGCGAGGTGTTTCGCGACGGCCGCCAGGGGCGGGACGCCGGCGAGCGCGTTGAGGAGAGGAGCCGTACGGGTGCGGGCGATCCGGCGCAGCCACTCGGGGAGGCGGCCCATGCTGTGGTGGGCGGCGGGGCGGCGGCGGTCCTTGTAGTGGTGGTGCAAGAACTCGGCCTTGTAGGTGGCCATGTCGACGCCGACCGGGCAGTCGGTGCGACAGCCCTTGCAGGCGAGGCAGAGATCGAGGGCGTCGCGGACCTCGGTGGAGCGCCAGCCGTCGGTGATCAGCTCGCCCGCCAGCATCTCGTGCAGCAGCCGGGCCCGGCCCCGGGTGGAGTGCTCCTCCTCGCCGGTCGCCCGGAACGACGGGCACATCACGGCGGGTCCCGCCCCCGTGGTCGTACGGCACTTGGCCACGCCGACGCAGCGGCGGACGGCCGCGCGGAAGTCACCGCCGTCGGCCGGGTAGCCGAAGGCCACGTCCACGGGCTTCGCCGGGAGCACGGAGAAGCGGAGGTTGCTGTCCAGGGGGGCGGGGCGGACCAGCATGCCGGGGTTGAGCAGGTCGTCCGGGTCCCAGAGGGCCTTGGCGCGCTCGAACAGCCGGACCGTCTCGGCGCCGTACATCCGCGGCAGCAGTTCCGCGCGGGCCTGGCCGTCGCCGTGCTCCCCGGACAGTGAGCCGCCGTGGGCCACCACCAGATCGGCCAGTTCCTCCGAGAAGCGCCGGAAGCGGCCGATGCCGGGCTCGGTGAGCAGGTCGAAGTCGATGCGGACGTGGATGCAGCCGTCGCCGAAGTGGCCGTAGGGAGTGCCGCGCAGGGCGTGGGAGGAGAGCAGGGCGCGGAAGTCGCGCAGGTAGGCGCCGAGCCGGGCGGGGGGCACCGCGCAGTCCTCCCAACCGGGCCATGCCTCGGAGCCGTCCGGCATCCGGGTCGCCGTGCCGCTCGCGTCCTCGCGGATGCGCCACAGGGTCCGCTGGGCGGCGGGCTCGGTCACCACGAGGGCGTCCACGGCATCGGCGGCCCGGACGATCTCCTCCGCGCGGGCCCGGGCCTGCGCCCCCGTCTCCCCGCCCGTCTCCACGAACAGCCAGGCGCCGCCCCTGGGCAGTCCGGCGCCCGGCGGCACCAGGTCGGCGGCCATGCCCTCCACCGTCAGCGGGGCGCCCGGCAGCAGACCGGCGGCGGCCTCGGCGGCGGCGCTCTCGTCGCCGTACCCCAGCACCGCGAGGGCGCGGGCGGGCGGGGCCTCGACCAGGCGCACGACCGCCTCGGTGAGGATGCCGAGGGTGCCCTCGGAGCCGCAGAAGGAGCGGGCCACGTCGGCGCCCTTCTCCGGCAGCAGCGCGTCCAGTGCGTACCCGGAGATGCGGCGGGGCAGGTCCGGGAAGCCGGTGCGCAGCCGGGCCGAGGCGCCCTCCGCCAGCTCCCGCAGCCCCTCGGGCGCGCCCGCCCAACCGGGCCCGAGCCGCAGCCGCCGGCCGCGCGCGGTGAGCACGTCCAGCTCCGCGATGTTGTCGGCGGTCGTCCCCCAGGCCACCGAGTGGGAGCCGCAGGAGTTGTTGCCGATCATTCCGCCGAGGGTGCAGCGGCTGTGCGTGGACGGATCGGGGCCGAAGCGCAGGCCGTGCGGGGCGGCGGCGCGCTGGAGGCGGTCGAGGACCAGGCCGGGCTGCACGACGGCCGTGCGCGTGCCGGGGTCCAGCTCGATCAGGCGGTCCATGTGGCGTGTGAAATCCAGTACGACCCCTGTGCCGGTGGCCTGCCCGGCGATCGATGTACCCCCGCCACGGGCGACCACCGGCACCCCGCGGGCCCGGCACACCTCCAGTGCCGCCGTCACGTCCTCGGCGTCCCGCGGGGAGACCACGCCCGCGGGGACGCGCCGGTAGTTGGAGGCGTCCATGGTCATGAGCGCGCGGGCGGTGGCGTCGAAACGGACCTCGCCGCGGAGGCAGGCGCGCAGCTCCGCCTCAAGAACCGAGAGGGCCGAGGGAGCCGCGGGGGCCGAGGAGGTCGAGGAGGTTGAGGAGACCGAAGAGGCGGAGGCGGAGGCGGAGGAGGCGGAGGGATTCGTCATGCGTTCAGGATGCATCCGATCACCGTCCGTCATCGAAAGTTATCCACAGCCCCGCCTCGATCGTCGTACAAACCCATCCGTGATCGTCGTACGACATGACAAGTCTGTGTCCTGAAGTTCTCGTCTCATCCGACGGACATGGTTCCGTCCCGTTTCGCCCACCCGATACCCTCCGAGTCGTGGCCGACATCCAGATTCCCGCTGACATCAAGCCCGCCGACGGACGTTTCGGCGCGGGCCCCTCCAAGGTGCGGACCGAGGCGCTCGACGCGCTCGCCGCCACCGGAAGCTCCCTGCTCGGTACCTCCCACCGCCAGGCGCCCGTCAAGAACCTGGTCGGTAAGGTCCGCGAGGGGATCTCCGAGCTGTTCTCCCTCCCCGAGGGCTACGAGGTCGTTCTCGGCAACGGCGGCTCCACCGCGTTCTGGGACATCGCCACCCACGGGCTGATCGAGAACAAGTCCCAGCACCTCAACTTCGGCGAGTTCTCCTCCAAGTTCGCCAAGGCCGCCAAGCTCGCGCCGTGGCTGGCCGAGCCGACGGTGATCGCGACCGACCCGGGCACCCACCCGGAGGCGCGGGCCGAGGCGGGCGTCGATGTGTACGCCTTCACCCACAACGAGACGTCCACCGGTGTCGCCATGCCCATCCAGCGGGTGGCCGGCGCCGACGAGGGCTCCCTCGTCCTGGTGGACGCGACCTCCGGCGCGGGCGGTCTGCCGGTCGACGTCGCCGAGACCGACGTCTACTACTTCGCCCCGCAGAAGTCCTTCGCCTCCGACGGCGGCCTGTGGATCGGCGTCTTCTCCCCCGCCGCGATCGAGCGCGCGGAGCGGATCCACGCGTCCGGCCGGCACATCCCGGAGTTCTTCTCGCTGCCCACGGCGATCGACAACTCCCGCAAGAACCAGACGTACAACACCCCCGCGCTCGCCACGCTCTTCCTGCTCAACCAGCAGCTGGAGTGGCTCAACGGCCAGGGCGGCCTGGACTTCGCGGTCCGCCGCACCGCCACCTCGGCGCGCACGCTGTACAACTGGGCCGAGGACGTCAAGTTCGCCAGCCCCTTCGTCACCGACCCGGCGAAGCGCTCCGCGGTCATCGGCACCATCGACTTCTCCGACGACATCGACGCCGCCGCCATCGCCAAGGTCCTGCGCGCCAACGGCATCGTCGACACCGAGCCCTACCGCAAGCTCGGCCGCAACCAGCTGCGTGTCGCCATGTTCCCGGCGATCGACCCGGCCGATGTCGAGGCGCTGACCAAGTGCATCGACTACGTCATCGAGAAGCTCTGACTTCTCGGGTACGACGGTGAGGGGCGCCCGGCGATCGTGCCGGGCGCCCTTCGTCGTCGTGCGCCCGATGGGGTGCGACCTGCTCCGCTGGGCTCAGGTGGCGGCGGCCTCGCGTTCGAACGGCCGATCGATGATCGCGACACCGAGGCAGCCGAGCGCGATCACGCAGAACGCGGTCCGGACGGCGTGGGCGATCTGCCAGCGGTCCCGGACACCCGCCCAGTCCGCCGGGGGTGCCTGCGCGTTCCAGTCGAACTGGTCGAGGTTGATGGGGGCGTTGACCACGAACGTGACGACCAGGGACAGCACGAGCAGTACGAGCGCCGCGGCGGCGGGCCGCAGCGCCGGGCTGTCGGCCCTGCGCGCGAGGAACACCAGCACCACCACGGCGATGAACGTGGGCACGAAGACGACACCGATGAACCACGGGAAGTAGTCGTGCTCCGCCTGCCGCACCTGAATATAGGCCGACGCGCCCAGTCGCCGCAGGGCCAGTTCCAGCACGAACGTGGTCAACGCGCCCCCGGTGAGCACACCGCCGCCCAGCAGGCAGACGTAGCGCGTGATCTTGAGCAGCAGGGCGTTCGTCATCGCGTGCTCCCGTCGGACTCCAGCCGTCACGTCCTCGGACTACCACGACCCGGGGCGGACCCGGACCCCACGTATATCGATTCGTGGAGTTCTTAGCCGCAATGGCGGTCCGTCCGGGTCTGGTCCTGCGGGAGACGGTGAGGAGGGGGCCGTTGTCCAGCTTGCTGTCGCAGACGGCTCGGCCGATGGGAGGGGCCGTAACGGCGGAGCTCGTACGCCGGGTAGGGCACCACCACCCCGCCCTCCGCGTGAAGGTCGGACGTGCCGACGCAAGTGAATCCGGCCTTGGCCAGGACCCGGCCGGAAGCAGGGTTGGCTGGGTGGTGCTTGGCCTCCAGGCACTCCAGATCGGTGTGGGTGAAGGCGAAGGCGGCGACGCGCCGGACGGCCTCGGTGGCGTGGCCCTGACCCCA
The DNA here is from genome assembly GCF_049222185.1 of Streptomyces sp. LaBMicrA B280. NCBI lineage: Bacteria > Bacillati > Actinomycetota > Actinomycetes > Kitasatosporales > Streptomycetaceae > Streptomyces > Streptomyces sp. LaBMicrA B280. Next base: position 307,725 of record NZ_JBMJCT010000011.1, read on the forward strand.
GGCGTCCTGGCGGAGGATGTAGCTGACGGTTCCCATTCCTGGTTCCCGGACGCGGAGAGCGATCACGCCGACCACGTCGTCGGCGACGAGGAGCGAGAAGTCCCAGCGAGGACGCGGGATTTCCTGGGCCAGGGTCAGGGCCTCGGTGATGCGGCGGTGGGCATCCTCCACCGTCATGCGGTAGCCGTCGCCATGCGTGAAGCGGACGGACTCGCCGCTGTAGACGCGCTGGACAGCCGGAGCGTCGCTCAAGGAAAGCTCTCGCAGGGTCAGCATGTTTCCGCCAACTCGGCAGCCGTAGGGCGGGCGGCGGGATCGGCGTTCATACAGGACGCGATCAGCATCTCGAACTCCGGGAACGGCCAGGGGCGTACGGCATTGAGATCAAGCGAATGCCCCTGCGCGACGGCGCGCAGCTTGTCCTCTCGCTTCGCGTCGTCCTCGTAGCGCACCGGTCGGTGTCCCGTCCAGCACCAGAACAGGGAAGCGCCCAGGCCCCAGACGTCCGCCGACGGTGCGGCCTGGATGTGGGTGCCGTCGTCGGTGGAGAGGACGGCATCGGCGATCTCGGGAGCCGTGGTGTGGGTGAGTGCGCCCCGGTACGGAAGGCGCTCCGTCGGGTCGGGGCCGCAGGCCAGGGCGTAGTCGATGATCTCGGTGGTTCCGGCCCTGGTGACAAGGGCGTTGGTGGGCTGCACATCGGCGTGGGCCCAGCCGACGGCATGCAGCCGGGCGAGGCGCTGGGCCCAGGTGCGGGCGATGCCCAGCATCCAGGGTCGTACGGAAGGGCGGTCGCCCTCGGGGCCGCGAGTATCCGAGAGGGCCCGCCACAGGGGGACACCGTCGATCCATCGCACGGCGAGCCAGTGGCCGTCGTCCCAGCGGCCGGAGTCGATCCGGTATCCCTGGTCGATGGCGCCGACCTCACCGAGCCGGCGGAGGTAGCGGTTCTCCTGCTCCAACTCCACAGTCTTGTCCCGGGCGTTCCCGGAGCCCGGATCGTTGGCCTTGAGCGCCATGGTCCCCGACCCGGTCCTGATCTTCCATGCCCGGGAGCCCCGCCGGTCGCTGAGCAGGTCGTAGGTGAGCGGGCCGAAGCGGTCTTCCAGCGTTCTCACTGCCCCGGCAGGAGGTGGTACGCCCATTGCTTGATCTCCTTCCATGCGCGCGGAACGCCCGCGAAGACATCCCGGCCGTCGTCCACCGCTACCGCCATGGCGGCGGAGAGGTCCGGCGTCCGCCTCAGGAAGTGCGCGTCGCGTGACCGTACGGCCAGACGCACCGGAAGGAACGACACGGGCGGCGCCGGGACGCGGCGGCCGTACCGGTCCGTCCGTCCCTCACCCGCCGAGAACTTGCCGAACATCAGGCCCACCGGACCGTAGAGGTGCTTCAGGACCCAGTGGGGCCATTCCAGCGCTTCCTGGCCGGCGCCGAGGACGACGACGTTCTCGCACACGAGTGCGCCATGCGGCCGGTTCGCCAGGGGACGTACCCACTCGGCGGCCTGCACGCAGGCATGGAACACCCCTGCCTCGGCGCACTCGGTTCCTCCGAGCGCCTCGTACACCGTCCAGCCGGTCAGCCCACGCTCCACTGACGGCGCGAGCCAGGGGCAGTGGGCGGCGACAGCGGCCACATATTCGGTGACATTCACCGTCTTGGGGTCGGTGGTCCTGCCCTCGACGAGACGGAGCGCCCCGGTACCGGTCCGGAGCGCTCCCCCGATGTGCGCGAGGGTCACCGCGCCGAGGCCCTCACCGGTTCAGGCGTGATGTCTCCGCCGTCACCCGGGACCGGCGAGCAGTCCCATTCCGCGGCCACGGTGCCGGTCTCCCGGTAGCGTGTCAGGGCCTCCCGGTCGACCCGCCCGTCCCGGTCGGTGAACCAGAGCGCGGGCAGCGGTCCGAACATCTCCTCGTACATGGGTGTCCAGGGGATCTCCCCGACGCCCTTCAGCGGACGATGGCCGATGGTCCGTCCGACGTGCTCGACGCAGAATCCGGCATAACCGGATGTCTCCATGAGCCGGTGCCATTCGCGGTCGATGGCAGTGGAGAACATCTCCGGCGCGGTGTGCCCGGACTCGAACCGCCGGGCGCTGATCGTGAAGAACCGGACCAGTTCGACCTGTTCCGGAGTCATGGTGCCGTACACGGTGTGCCCCTCTCGATACGTTCGCCTGACCGGACGTTAGGGATGGGCGGTCGGCACACGCCATGCGATGTTCGCGAATGTTCTCGCAAGCGGCCCGATTGGTCTCCCAAGGTCTCCGGCGGAGGGCTTCTCGGTGTGGTCCAAGACGCGGATTCCGGTGGATGCTGGATGCCGACCGAGCCCGTACGGCGAGGAGTTGACCATGACACGACGACTGCGTTTCACCGGAACGGACAGCAAGAACGGCGCCTGCCCGGCACTCCACGAAGATCTCGACACCGGTGAGATCGTCGTGCAGGGAAGCCCGCTCACCGATCCCCTGGAGCTGGGTCAGTTACAGCACCTCGGCCCCGACGACACCGCGGTCGTGGTGCCGCGCGAACTGCTGGTCAACCACGGCCCAAAGGAGGTCACGCGCGTGCGCCGCCTGATCGACCTGGACGAGTTCGGACGGCTCTTCGAGACCTTCGAGCACTCGGCATGGCACCTTGAGACACGGCGCGGTTACGCGTCGGACCGGGAGGACCCGTCCTACGCGGCGTTCATGGCGACGGGCACGGCCACCTGGGACACGGACAACGCCTGGTGCACGAACATCCACCGCCAGACGTCGCTGGGCAAGTACGTCGGCCGCGTGCGCGTCGTGGACGATCCGCCGACCACAGGGCAGCTGTTCCTGCTCGACTACGCGAAGTGCAATGCGGCCACGGGCGAGGATGTGCGCAACCTGTGGCGCGCGGAGGCGATGCGAGCGCGGCTGCCCGGTGAGGATTTCTGGATCTTCGACAGCAGGCTGGTGACCGTACTCGACTTCGATGACGACGACACCTTGCTCGGCATCGAGGTCATCACGGAGCCCACGGAAGTGCTGCGATACTGCCAGGTGCGTGATGCCGCGATGCATCACGCCATTCCCTACGACGAGTTCGCGGCACAGGTGGCAGCGGACAACCAGTGAGCGGAGCCGGTGAGCACAGACTTCCAGCAGGCGCGGGAGGCACTCGGAGTCCGTCTCCGGGAACTGCGGCTCTCGGCGCCCGAAGGCAGGCTCACCGGCACCCGCCTCGCTCAGCGGCTCGGCTGGCCGCACTCCAAGGTCTACAAGCTGGAGAACGGCCGCCAGACCGCGACGACCGACGACGTGCGCGCCTGGGCCGAAGGCGTCGGTCGGCCCCACGCCTTCGCCGAACTCGACGCGCACCTCAAGGGCTTCGAGTCCCGTACCCGTTCATGGCGCCGCCAGCTGACCGCAGGACACCGACCGGTCCAGGACAACTGGAACGCGGAGGTCACCAAGTCGGCGGTCATCCACGCCTGGGAAGAGGCCGTCATTCCCGGCATGCTGCAGACGGCCGAGTACGCGCGGCACATCTTTCTGCGCTACTCGGAACTGCAGAACTCGGTTCGTGACACCGATGCCGCGGTCCGTGCGCGGATGAAACGGCAGGAGTGGCTCTACCAGGGCGGCAGGACGTTCCATGCACTCGTCTGGGAACCCGCGCTGCACGCCCGGTACTGTCCGCCGTCGGTCCTGGCCGGCCAACTCGACCGCTTGGCGGGCGTGATCGGGATGGACACCGTGGAGCTCGGCATCGTCCCATTAGGTGCGCCCCTCAAAATTCCCGCGGCCAACGGCTTCTGGATCCTGGACGAGCGACTGGTGATCACCGAGGACTGGCATGCGGAACTGTGGCTGAACGACCCGGACAGCATCGCCCTCCATACGCGGGTCTGGAGAACGCTTCAGGAGTCCGCGGCGTACGGCGCCGAGGCCCATAGCATCATCAACGGGGCCCGGCGGGCGCTGAACCCGCACTGAGCAACCGGCGCGATACGCCCTCATCGGCCGGCTCGTCACTCACCGTCGCCGTCGCAAACGCCCCAACCCGAACAGCCCCGCCACCACGACCACCAGCGCCACCGCGCCCCATTTGACGTTCGACCCGCCGGTCGCCGCGCTGTTCGGTGAACCGTTTCCCGGGGTCGAGGAGGGCTTCGGGCTGTCCGGGGCGTCCTTGGCGACGACCTCGCTGTCGGCGCCCTCGCTGCTGTAGAGGAGTTTCGTGCCGTCGGCCGAGTAGCTGATGCCCTCGCCCTGGCCCTGGAGGGGGACGTCGAGCATCTCGGTGCGTTTGGGGTGGCCGTCGTTCCAGGAGTAGTAGATGCCGCCGAGGTAGCCGCGGACGGCGAGGTGGTCGCCGTCGGGAGAGAAGGTGGCGTCCGTGGCCCAGAGGTCGATGGGGGCGATCGGCTTGAAGATGTTGGCGCCGCTGGTGGAGAGGGTCGCGGGGCCCTCGTAGAGGTGGCCGCCGTCTTCCTTCTTGTCGATGATGTAAACCCGGCCGGTCTTGGGATGGACCAGCAGCGACTCCGCGTTGCGGGGGCCGTTCGAGTACTTCACCACGTACTGGGTGGCCGTGATCGTCTGGTCCTTCAGGACCTTCGGCTCCGGGAGGCGGTAGATCCACACATAGGGCCAGCGGCCGTCGAAGTTGTCGCCGATGTCGCCGACATAGATCTCGTTGTGCGGCCCGATCGAGATCGCCTCGACGTCGCGCGGGGTGCCGACGCCCCGCAGCGTCACCCGGGCCACCGTCTTCCCGGTCGCGCCGTCCACGGCGTAGATGTACGGGCCGTCGCCGCTGTCGTTGTGCGTCCAGTAGATCCCGGGGTGGAGGTGGGACGCGGCCAGGCCGCTGGACTCCGTGATCCTCGGGTCCTTGAGCGTGAACCCGCTGTCCCCCGCGCTCACGGTGCTCCCCGTGCCCTCCGCGGCGGAGGCGGGCAGCGTGCAGGCGCCGGCGAGCAGGACGGCGGCGAGGACGGCGAACGGTCGGCGCATCCCCCAAGCCTGCCATCCCCGCCGGGGGTTCACCCCTGCGGCCACCGTGCGGGCACCCCCACGTGGCAGGCCTCACACCCCACCCGTCGCGGTGATCGTCCATGATGAGCGGATGCTCAGGTTCATGCCCGTGGGCGACTCCATGACGATCGGGAGCGCGGGCGAACACACATGGCGTCACCGGCTGTGGCAACTCCTTCGCGGTACGTACGACCCCGCCGTCACGCTCGTCGGCCCGCGCGAGACGCTGTACGACCAGCAGACCGGCGCCCCGACATCCCTGGCCTACGCCGACCCGGACCCCGACTTCCCCCGCGCCCATCTCGCGGGCTGGGGTGAGGGCTGGCTGCACATGGCCCCGCTGATCGGCGACGCGATACGGGACTGCCGGCCCGACGTCCTGCTCGTCTCCCTCGGCCTGATCGACCTCGGCTTCTACACCAACGCCGAGCAGACCGCCGAGAACGTCCGCGCCTTCGTCGCCGCGGCCCGCGCCGCCGACCCGCGCGTCCGCATGGTCCTGCTGCCGGTGATCCCGAACGTCCGGGCCGAGTCCGACGCGCCCTTCGCCGAGCAGGTCGCCCTCTTCAACGTCCTCCTCGGCAAGGCGGTCGCCGACCTGGACGAGCCCCGGTCGCCGATCCTGCTGGCGTCGCCGCCGCGGTCGTACGACATCCACGCCGACACCTACGACGGCACCCACCCCAACGCGAGCGGCGAGCAGCGGATCGCGGAGGCGTTCGCGGGGGCGATGCGGGAGGCGTGGGGAATCGGACGGGCGTGCGCGGCTAGAACAGTCTGAGTGGTTTGGCTGGATTCCGACGTCACTTCGTCACCGTGCGTATCGTTGTACCGCGCGGCTGCATCTTTTAGCTGGCAGCCGGGGAGGAGCGCCACGATGACCGTCCTTGAAGACAGGATCGAGATGGCCGACGCCGACGCCAAAGCCATGAACCTGGACGAGTGGTTCGAGCGCCTCGAGCGGATGCCCGTCCCCGAAGGATTCAGGGTCGAGATCGTCGGGGGCAACGTCTACGTGACGCCGCAGCGGGACACTCACTGGGGAATCATCCGCCGTATCGTGCGGGCGCTGGAGGACAAATTCGGGATGGAGGTGCCGGTGTTCTCGGACGTCCGTATCGACTTCCCCGGCGAGGCCAACGGCTTCTGTCCGGACGTCGCCATGCTCGACGAGGCTGCGAAGAAGGACGACACGGGCCATTGGCGCCACCAGGACGTCCGATTCGTCGCCGAGGTCATCTCGAAGGGCACGGCGGCGAACGACTACGGCCCGAAGAAGACGGCGTACGCCACCGCCGGGGTGCCGGTCTACCTCGTCGCCGACCCCTACCAGGGCAAGTGCCATGTCTACTCCGAGCCCAAGGACGGTGAGTACCTCAGCGAGCTGACGGTCGCCTTCGGAACGGACGTCGATCTGACCGCTGCCCTCGGCCTCACCCTCAAGACCGGCACGTTCCCGCGCGACTGACCCCGCCCGCCCTTGCCTTGAGCCCACTCCAAGTCGTTGGCTTACGACCATGAAGTACACGCAGCTTGGACGCACGGGACTCAAGGTCAGCCGGCTGGTTCTCGGGACGATGAACTTCGGGCCGCAGACGGACGAAGCCGACAGTCACGCGATCATGGACGCGGCGCTGGACGCGGGCATCAACTTCTTCGACACCGCCAATGTGTACGGGTGGGGGGAGAACAAGGGCCGGACCGAGAGCATCATCGGGAACTGGTTCGCCAAGGGCGGTGACCGCCGGGACAAGGTCGTGCTCGCCACCAAGGTCTACGCCAACATGGCCGCCGAGGGCGACGCCTGGCCGAACCACGACAAGCTCTCCGCGCTGAACATCCGGCGCGCGGTGGACGCCAGCCTCAAGCGGCTCCAGACCGATCACATCGACCTCTACCAGTTCCACCACATCGACCGGAACACCCCCTTCGAGGAGATCTGGCAGGCGATCGACACCCTCGTCCAGCAGGGCAAGATCCTCTACGTCGGCTCCTCCAACTTCCCCGGCTACAAGATCGCCCAGGCCAACGAGGCCGCCGCCCGCCGCGGGGGCACCATCGGCCTGGTCAGCGAGCAGTGCCTGTACAACCTCGCCGAGCGCCGCGCCGAGATGGAGGTCATCCCGGCCGCGCGGGAGTACGGCCTCGGGGTCATCCCCTGGTCCCCGCTGCACGGCGGGCTGCTCGGCGGTGTGATCAAGAAGGAGGTGCAGGGCGGACGCCGTGCCTCCGGGCGCGCCGCGGACACCCTCGCCGACCCGGCCGCCCGCGCGCGGATCCAGTCGTACGAGGATCTGCTCGACAAGCACGGCCTGGAACCCGGCGAGACCGCCCTGGCCTGGCTGCTCACCCGCCCCGGCGTCACCGGTCCGATCGTCGGCCCGCGTACGGCGGAGCAGCTCCGGTCGGCGCTGCGGGCCGTGGAGCTGGAGCTGAGCGAGGAGCTGCTGGCCGACCTGGACAAGATCTTCCCCGGTCCGGGGCCGTCCCCGGAAGCCTTCGCCTGGTAGACACCCCCGGGGTCCAGGCGCCTCCAAGGGGCGCGGGGCTGTGTCCGACACGCGGCTCCGCCCCCTGGGGCGGCCACCGGCCGACCGCTACCTCACGGCAGCGGCCACGGCGACAACCACCAACATAAGAACAAGCGCACCGGCCATGATCCGGTTCCGGGTTTTCGGGTCCACGCATCGAGCCTAACCGGACGCCCCGCACACCCATCGCCCGACCGCCTCGTACCGCGGCTGCTCACCCCGTACCCCCGACCTCGGCAGGTCGCTCCGCACCAGCGCCAGATCGGTCACCCGCCAGCTCCGGCCGGCGAACTCGCGCAGCAGCTCCACGTACGGTCCCACGTCCACCGCCTCCCGGCCGCGCGCCAGCGTGAGGTGGGCCTGGTAGCGGCGGTGCTCCGCCATCCGCAGCCCCGCCTTGCGGCCCGCCGCCTCCGCCCGGCCCGCCAGCAGGCGCAGCGCGTCCACGTCACCCGTCGCGCCGGCCCACAGCGCACGGCCGTGGCCGAACTGGCCGCCGCCGCCGAGGGCCAGTTCGAAGGGGTCGGTGTGCCGGGCCGCGCGGGCCAGGCGGGCCGACAGATCGGGTACGACGGCCTCGGCGACCTCGCCGTAGAAGGCGAGGGTGAGGTGCCAGCCGGGGCGGCCCGTCCAGCGCAGCCCGTCGGCGCCCGGCAGCCCCCGCAACCGGTCGACCTCCAGGGCCAGTTCGGCGGTGATGTCCTGCGGCGGCAGCACGGCGGCGAAGAGTCTCATGCCTTCACGATCCCAGAGCCGCCCGGGCATGATGGCCGCCATGACGATCACGATCCGCGCGGGCGGCCCCGACGACACTCCCCTGATCCTGGCCATGCTGGACAGCTGCGTGGAGTGGCTGGTGGCCCAGGGGCGCCCCCGCCAGTGGGGCACCGAGCCGTGGTCGGCGAATCCCAGGGCGGTGGAGACGGTGCGGCGGTACGCCACCACGGGCACGCCGTACTTCGCCGAGATAGACGGTGTACCGGCCGCCACCCTCACCCTCACCGACGCCCCCGGCGCCTATCTGGAGGCCGCCGACGAGCCCGAGCGGTACATCCATCTGCTGGCCTCGGACCGCCGGTTCAAGGGGCTGGGCGCCGGTGCCGCGCTGCTCGCGCACGCGGCCGAGGTGACCCGGCGGGCCGGGGTCTCGCTGCTGCGGGTGGACTGCTACGCGGGCGACGACGGCAAGCTGGTCGCCTTCTACGAAGGGAACGGCTTCGTCCGGACCGAGACCTTCAGCCACGGTCCGGACGAGTGGCCGGGACAGGTACTGGCCCGGAGGGTGCGATAGTCACACCGGCCGGCGCCCCCAAGCACCGGCACCCTCCGGACAGCCACGCCGACGGGGACGGTCACGCCGCCGTGGCGAGCTCCTCCCGCTGCCGCGGCACGAACCGCAGCCGCGGTGTGCCCCGCTCCCAGCCCACCGACAGGCGCAGGCCGCCGACGCGGGCGAGGACCAGGCCGATGGCACCGGCCGCGACCGCGGAGACGACACCGCCGAGGGCGAAGCCGACGCGGGCGCCGTAGGTGTCGGTGATCCAGCCGATGACCGGGGCGCCGAGCGGGGTGCCGCCCATGAAGACCATCATGAACAGCGACATCACCCGGCCGCGCATGGCCGGGTCGGTGGCCATCTGCACGGTGGTGTTCGCGGTCACGTTGACCGTGAGGCCGCAGATCCCGATCGGCACCATCAGCACCGCGAACAGCCAGTACGAGGGCGCCAGCGAGGCCACGATCTCCAGCGCCCCGAAGGTGAGCGCGGCGAAGATCAGCAGCCGCATCCGGGCCGAGCCGCGCCGGGCGGCCAGCAGGGCGCCGCCGAGGGAGCCCGCGGCCATCAGGGTGTTGAGGAGGCTGTAGCCACCGGCGCCGACGTGGAAGACGTTGTCGGCGAAGGCGGACAGCCACACCGGGAAGTTGAAGCCGAAGGTCCCGATGAAGCCGACGAGGACGACGGACCAGATCAGTTCCGGGCGCCCGGCGACGTACTGGAGGCCCTCCCGCAGCTGGCCCTTGCCGCGCGGGGCCCGCTTGACCGGGTACAGCTCGCGGGCGCGCATCAGGAGCAGACCGGCGATCGGCGCGGCGAAGGACAGGCCGTTGGCGAGGAACGCCCAGCCGGTGCCCACGCCGGTGATCATGAGGCCGGCGACGGCGGGACCGACGAGGCGCGCGGACTGGAAGTTCGCGGAGTTCAGGCTGACCGCGTTGTGCAGCTGGTCGGGGCCGACCATCTCGGAGACGAAGGACTGCCGGGCGGGGTTGTCGACCACCGTGGCGAGTCCGACGAAGAACGCGGCGAGATAGACGTGCCAGACCTGGACCTGGCCGGTGAGGGTCAGCGCGGCGAGCGCGAGACCGCTGAGGGCCATCGCGGACTGGGTGACCAGGAGCGCGGGGCGCTTGGGCAGCCGGTCGACGAGGACACCGCCGTAGAGACCGAACAGGAGCATCGGCAGGAACTGCAGGGCCGTCGTGATGCCGACGGCCGCGGAGGACCCGGTGAGGCTCAGGACGAGCCAGTCCTGGGCGATGCGCTGCATCCAGGTGCCCGTGTTGGAGACGACCTGGCCCATGAAGAAGAGGCGGTAGTTCCTGACCTTCAGCGAGCTGAACATCGAGGACGTGCGGGCGGGGGTAGTAGGGGCGGTCGGTGCGGGGGCGGAAGGTGTTCCGGATCCCGTACTCAAACGGATTCGCCTCCTCAGGCTGCTGCTTTACAGGTGTGCGAGTTTTTCCAGCACGGGGGCGGCGGCGCGCAGCTTCGCCCACTCGTCCTCGTCGAGGCCGTCGGCGAGGTTCGCCAGGAACGCGTTGCGCTTGCGGCGGCTCTCCTCGAGCATCGCCTCGGCCTGCTCGGTCTGGGTGACGACCTTCTGGCGCCGGTCCTCCGGGTGCGGTTCGAGACGCACCAGTCCCTTGGCCTCGAGCAGCGCGACGATGCGGGTCATCGAGGGCGGCTGGACATGCTCCTTGCGGGCCAGCTCGCCCGGCGTGGCCGAGCCGCAGCGGGACAGGGTGCCGAGCACCGACATCTCGGTGGGGCTGAGCGACTCGTCCACCCGCTGGTGCTTGAGCCGACGGGACAGCCGCATCACGGCGGAGCGAAGGGAGTTCACGGCGGCAGCATCGTCGCCATGGTTGAGGTCCGGCATGTCCTTAGCGTAACTCATTACCCTAACTAAAGACCACCATGGCGCGCCCCCATGCCCGTGACGCCCGCCACTGAAGCATTCCATCACCCATATGAGTGAGTCGCTGCCGGAAAGTGACGCATCCGCGGGGCGGCAGTGGCGACCCTCGTACCCATGGGGACCACTGTGCTCAGCCTGCGGATAGACGGGGAGCTGCTCGAACGGCTCCGGCAGCACGCGGCGAAAAGAGGAATGAGCGTGCAGGACTATGTGGTCCGCACGCTCATTCGGGACGACTTCGACCAGCGGTTCCGGACCGCCGTCGAGGAGACGGAGAGGTTCTACGGCGTCAACGGCGTCAGATGAGACGCCGCGGGGCCGGGAGGGATCAGGTCAGGCCCAGGGCCGGCATCAGGTAGTAGAAGGCGAAGACCGCCGAGACGACGTACATCGCCACCGGGATCTCGCGGTACCGGCCCGCGGCCAGGCGCAGCACGGTGAAGGTGATGAAGCCCATGCCGATGCCGTTGGTGATCGAGTAGGTGAACGGCATCATCAGCATGGTCACGAACGCCGGGATCGCGATCGTGTAGTCGGCCCAGTCGATCTCCTTGATGGAGTGCGACAGGATCAGGAAGCCGACCGCGATCAGCGCCGGGGTGGCCGCCTGGGACGGCACCATCGTGGCGATCGGGGTGAGGAGCAGCGAGATGGCGAACAGGCCGCCCGTGACGATGTTCGCGAAACCGGTGCGGGCGCCCTCGCCGACACCGGCGGTGGACTCCACGAAGGCGGTGGTGGCCGAGGCGGAGCCGGCGCCGCCGGCCGCGACCGAGAGGCCGTCCACGAACAGCACCCGGTTGATGCCGGGCATGTAGCCCTCGGCGTCGGTGAGCTTGGCCTCGTCGCTGATGCCCATGATCGTGCCCATCGCGTCGAAGAAGCACGACAGCAGGACCGTGAAGACGAAGAGGATGCCGGTCAGCACGCCGACCTTGGAGAAGCCGCCGAACAGGCTGACCTGGCCGACCAGGCCGAAGTCCGGGGTGGAGACCGGGTTGCCGGGCCACTTCGGGACCGTCAGTCCCCAGGAGGGGATCGTGGCGACGGCGTTGATGATCATCGCGAGGACGGTCATGCCCACGATGGAGATCAGGATGGCGCCCGGCACCTTGCGCACGATCAGCGCGAAGGTGAGCAGCGCGCCCAGGATGAAGATCAGCACCGGCCAGCCGGTGAGGTGACCGCCGGTGCCCAGCTGGAGCGGGACGGTGGTCTGGGCGACGTCCGGGATGCGGCTGACGAAGCCGGAGTCCACCAGGCCGATCAGCATGATGAACAGGCCGATACCGATCGCGATCGCCTTGCGCAGACCGAACGGCACCGCGTTCATCACGCGCTCCCGCAGGCCCGTGGCGACCAGCAGCATGACCACGAAACCGGCGAGGACGACCATGCCCATCGCGTCCGGCCAGGTCATCCGGGGCGCCAGCTGGAGGGCGACGACCGAGTTCACGCCGAGGCCCGCGGCCATGGCGATCGGCACATTGCCGATGACACCCATCAGCAGGGTGCTGAAGGCGGCCGTCAGCGCGGTCGCCGTCACCAGCTGGGCGTTGTCCAGATGGTGCCCGTACATGTCCTTCGCGCTGCCCAGAATGATCGGGTTCAGCACGATGATGTACGCCATCGCGAAGAAGGTGGCGAGACCGCCCCGGACCTCCCGCGCGACGGTGCTGCCGCGCTCGGAGATCTTGAAGTAGCGGTCGAGAGGGCCGCCGGCGAACGCGCCGCCCGGCTTCTCGGGGGTGGGGACCTTGGCAGGCGCCGAGGTGGACATGCGGGACCTCATCACCAGAGGGTTCCCCCGAGCCCTCTTGGAGTTTCCTACGATTAGAAGCGGTCAAAGACAAACGGTTTCAGTATGAACGTATGACTACTAGATCGCTATCTCCGCGCGTAGAACGTAGGCAGTCCTGGTGCGGATCCGGTCGCCCTCCGGTCGATCTCCGGTCGCTCTCCGATCCCCTCCGCTCGCCTCGTAAGCTGTCCGGCATGGCCAAGTGGATCCCCCAGCACGAGGCGCCCGAGCCCCTTGAGGGGCCCGTGGTCGCCACCATCACCGGCGGCACGATCGTCTGGTTCGTCCTGTTCCTCGTACAGCTCCCCTTCTACGGCTGGTTCCACGACCACGGCCATTTGTGGTGGCTGTGGACCTGCCTGGCCGGGGGCGGGCTCGGGCTGATCGGCGTCTGGTACGTGCGGGGGCGGGACGCGGCGCTCAAGCGGGCGGCGCGGGAGCGGCCGGAATCCACCCCTGTGGAGTAGCCCCGGGCACCCCTCTGCGGCAGCCCCCGGGTCCGAACGGCCCCGTACTGCCGACGGAAGGCCGGGTGGGCGGCCGCGCAAAGGCCACGTACCGTCGGATACATGAGCCATACAGACGCCGGCGCCGAACTCGATCCGGTGCACCCCGTGGCCCTGCCCACGACCCGGGCGACGGGGCTGACCGGCGCGGAGGTCGCCGAGCGCCGGGCGCGTGGCCAGGTCAACGACGTACCCGTGCGCAGCAGCCGCTCGCTCGGGGAGATCGTCCGGGCGAACGTGTTCACCCGGTTCAACGCGATCATCGGCGTGCTCTGGGTGATCACCCTGTTCGTCGCGCCGATCCAGGACAGCCTGTTCGGGTTCGTGATCCTCGCCAACACCGGCATCGGCATCGTGCAGGAGTGGCGGGCCAAGCAGACCCTGGACTCGCTCGCGGTGATCGGGGAGGCCCGGCCGACCGTGCGCCGGGACGGCGCGGCCGTGGAGATCGGCACCGACGAGATCGTCCTGGACGATCTGATCGAGATCGGACCGGGCGACAAGGTCGTCGTGGACGGGGTGTGCGCGGAGGCCGACGGGCTGGAGATCGACGAGTCGCTGCTCACCGGTGAGGCCGACCCGGTGGTCAAGCGGCCAGGCGATCCGGTGATGTCCGGCAGCTTCGTGGTCGCGGGCGGCGGCGCCTTCGCGGCGACCAAGGTGGGCCGGGAGGCCTATGCCGTCAAGCTCGCCGAGGAGGCGTCGCGCTTCACGCTCGTCCACTCCGAGCTGCGCACCGGTATCTCCACGATCCTCAAGTACGTCACCTGGATGATGGTCCCGGCCGCGATCGGCCTGGTCGTCACCCAGCTCGTGGTCAAGAACGACGATCTCAAGGGCGCGGTCGCCCGCACCATCGGCGGCATCGTGCCGATGGTCCCGGAGGGCCTGGTGCTGCTCACCTCGGTGGCCTTCGCGATCGGGGTCATCCGGCTCGGCCGCAAGCAGTGCCTGGTGCAGGAGCTGCCCGCGATCGAGGGCCTCGCCCGGGTGGACACCGTCTGCCTGGACAAGACCGGCACGCTCACCGAGGGCGGCATGGACGTCACCGAGCTGCGCACGCTCAACGGCGCGCAGGAGCCGTACGTGCGCAAGGTGCTCGGCGCGCTCGGCGAGTCCGATCCCCGGCCCAACGCCTCGCTCCAGGCGATCATCGACGCCTACCCCGACAACGACGACTGGCGCTGCGTCGAGTCGCTCCCCTTCTCCTCGGCCCGCAAGTACAGCGGGGCCGCGTTCAGCGAGGGCGACGGGGAGACCAGCACCTGGCTGCTGGGCGCCCCCGACGTGCTGCTCGGCGCCGACGACCCGGCGCTCGCGGAGACCGAGCGGCTCAACGAGCAGGGGCTGCGGGTGCTGCTGCTGGCGCGGGCCCGCCGGGACCTGGACGACGCCGCGCCGGCCAAGGGCGCCCGGCCCACCGCCCTGGTCGTCCTCGAACAGCGGCTGCGCCCGGACGCGGCCGACACCCTGCGCTACTTCGCCGAGCAGCGGGTGGCGGCCAAGGTGATCTCCGGGGACAACGCGGTCTCGGTCGGCGCGGTCGCGGCCAAGCTGGGCCTCGACGGGACGGCGACGGACGCGCGGCGGCTGCCCGAGGACGAGGCGGAGATGGCCCGGGTGCTGGACGCGGGCACCGTCTTCGGGCGGGTCACCCCGCAGCAGAAGCGGGACATGGTGGGCGCGCTCCAGTCGCGCGGGCACACGGTGGCGATGACCGGCGACGGTGTGAACGACGTGCTCGCCCTCAAGGACGCCGACATCGGTGTGGCCATGGGCTCGGGCTCGGAGGCGACCCGGGCGGTGGCGCAGATCGTGCTGCTGGACAACAGCTTCGCGAGCCTGCCGTCGGTGGTCGGCGAGGGCCGCCGGGTGATCGGCAACATCACGCGGGTGGCGACGCTGTTCCTGGTGAAGACGGTCTACTCGGTGCTGCTCGCGGTGCTGGTGGTCTGCTGGCAGGTGGAGTACCCGTTCCTGCCCCGCCATCTGACCCTGCTGTCCACGCTCACCATCGGCGTCCCGGCCTTCTTCCTGGCGCTGGCGCCCAACAACGAGCGGGCCAGACCGCACTTCGTGCACCAGGTGATGCGGTACTCGATCCCGGGCGGCGTGGTGGCCGGGGTGGCGACCTTCGTGACGTACCTGATCGCCCGGCACCACTACACGGGGCCCGGGCAGCTGGCGGCGGAGACCAGCGCGGCCACGCTGACCCTGTTCCTGATCTCCATGTGGGTGCTGGCGATCGTCGCCCGCCCCTACACCTGGTGGCGGGTGATCCTGGTGGCCTCGATGGCCCTCGCGTTCCTGCTGGTGCTCGTCGTCCCCGCGCTCCAGGACTTCTTCGCGGTACGGCTGGTGGGGCTCGCCATGCCGTGGACGGCGGTGGCGGTCTCGGTGGTGGCGGCGGCCGCCCTCGAGTTCCTGTGGAAGTGGGTCGACCGCCGCTTCCCCGGCTAGCGGGGCTTGCTCCAGCTGCTTACTTCACGTCGACGTAGTCACCCGTGGCGGTGGTCGCCGGGGTGGTCGTGGTGCCCGCGAAGGCGTAGCGGAAGTAGCCGTCGACCGTGGCGGTGGTCGT
The DNA here is from genome assembly GCF_049222185.1 of Streptomyces sp. LaBMicrA B280. Taxonomy (NCBI): domain Bacteria; kingdom Bacillati; phylum Actinomycetota; class Actinomycetes; order Kitasatosporales; family Streptomycetaceae; genus Streptomyces; species Streptomyces sp. LaBMicrA B280. The sequence goes on from NZ_JBMJCT010000011.1 coordinate 323,364, forward strand.
GGTCTTCAGGGCGCCCGTGGAGTTCGTCTTGACGGTCTTCAGCGTGGTGTAGGTGCTGGAGCCGCTCTTGCGGAACTGGAGCTTGACCGGCTGGTCGGCGTAGCCGTGGTACTTGCCGTCCTCCCAGTCGGCGCGGGCCAGCTTGCCGGAGACCGTGACGGTCTTGCCCTTCTTCACCGGCTCCGGGGCGGCGTCGGTGTTCAGCGTCGCCCAGCGCTGGAGGTTGTAGGAGTTGGTCGGGTCCTTGACGGCCACGCCCACCTTGGTCATGTCGGCCGGCTTGGTGGGGTTCTGGCCGTTGAACGCGACGGCGTAGGCGGCGGCCTTCCAGGCGCCGGCGTCCTCGCTGAGCAGCTCGGTCGGGTCGATGGCCACGGTGGACTTACAGGAGGCCACCGTCTTGGAGGTGTCCGTGCAGGTCGAGACCGCGCTGTCGAAGTAGAAGATCGAGTCGTCGAAGGAGGTGCCGCGGTACAGCTCGACGGCCGCGACGAAGTCCTTGGCGTGGATGTTGACCTCGGTGCCGTGCGTCAGCGTGAAGGAGACGGGCACCTTGACGAGGTTGGTGGTGCCGGCGGCGATGTTCTTGCCGTTGTTCACCTTCACGGCGGAGAAGGTGGCGTTCAGCTGGTAGGGCGTGCCCGAGGCGGCGACGGCGAAGGTCGCGCGGCCCGGGTGCTGGGCGGCGTGGGCGACCTTGCTCGCGGAGTTCCCCGCGGGCACCCGCTCCTGCCCGGCGGCGTGCGCCGCGGGCAGGGCGAGGGCGGAGATGGCCAGGGCGCCGGAGACGGCGGCCACGGTGGCACGAATACGCATGTGCGGTTCCCCTGCGTACGAAGTAGACGGGAGTCGGACGACTCCGGAAGATCAGACCGCGCAGGCAGGGGAACGGTTGTACGGAACTTGTGGGTTTCGTGAGAGTCGTCCGGAGATCCGGGGCGGCGTCCGGAGGTCAGTCGAACCAGCGGTCCCGGGCCAGTTCGGCCGTCCGGGACGGGTCCTCCAGCAGGGCGGCGACCTCGAAGCGGCGCGGCCACTGCCGGGCCGCCCAGGCGAGTCCGGCGGCGACGCCCTCCAGGGTGGCCGCGTGCAGCACCCCGTCGTCGGTGAGCCGCCAGTCGATCTCCACGCCGTCCACGACCAGTTCGTCGTGCTCGACGTAGGTCTCCGGCGTGCGCGGGCCGAGGAGCACCCGCAGCGGCTCCGGTACGTCGTGCTCGGCGCCCTCGGAGTGCACCTCCCCGGTGACGGACTCGCTGAGCCGCCGTACCTGGAACAGCTCGGCCAACTCGGCGGCGCGGGACGGCCGTACGGGCAGCAGGGGCACGCCGGAGGTGAAGGGCAGCAGGTCAGGGGAGTCGACGACCACGGCGTCGGCGGCGTCCACCACCGTCACCCGCCCGTCGGTCACGGCCCTCAACTCGTCCGGCAGGGTGACCTGTTCCGGGTCGATGTCGGCCAACGCGCCGTACAGGCCGTGCAGTTGGGCGCCGGTGACCGGGCGGTCCGGGTCGGCGAGCCGGTCCAGGAGTTCGGCGGCGCCGCCGGGTTCGTCCAGCAGGGCGCCGACCGAGGTCCGTACGCCGAGGGCGCGCAGCACCTGTTCGTCGTCAAATCCGGTGGCGTCGGCCTCGTCGTACAGGCCGCGCAGCAGCGGGTCGCCGCCCGCCGCGAGCAGGCCCGCGGGGCGCCGGCCGTCCAGCACCGGGTGCCCGCGCAGCCACCAGGCGGTGTACGGCCGTACGACCTCATGGGTGCCGTCGGGCAGCAGGACGCGCACCGGCTGGGTGAGGGCGTCGCGCAGCGGCGGGCGGGCGAGCAGGGTGAGGGCCTCGGGCCAGTGGTCGTCGTCCACGAGGTCGAGGTCGCGGACGGCGACGAGTTCGGTGGCGACCGGGGGGACCGGGCTGTCCGGGAAGCGGTCGAGGATGTCCTCGCACCACACGTCCACGGCGTCCAGCAGTCCGGCGTCGTCCGGCTCGGCGAAGTCGCCCTCGCGGGGCTCCAGTTCGTCCGGGTCGAGGACGACATCGGTGGCGCGGACCAGCGCGAAGGTGGCGAGCACCCCGCAGGCGGTCAGCGGCTGTTCGCCCCACTTGTCCGCCAGCTCCTGCTCGACGGCGGCCAGTTCGTCCTCGCGGATCACCCGGGCGAAGGGGCTCCCGGGGAACACCAGCTCGCCCGCGGGGGCGAGTTCGCCGTCCTCGTCGGGCAGCGCGAGGGCGCCGAGCCAGGGTTCGTCACCGGGTTCCAGGCCCGCGTCCCGCACCAGGGCGAGGACGGTGTCGGCGAGTTCCTCCGCGTCGGGCGCGTCCTCCTCCCAGCCGAGGGCGCCCCCGTCGTCCAGGGAGGCGGCGACGGCGGCCCGCACCTGGGGGGTGGTGAGCACCGCGCGCGGGGTGGCGGGCAGCGCGCCCAGCTTCTCCAGCAGCGGATGGGCGGCGTCCTCATGGGCGACCTTCAGGCCGAGCCGGGCGAGCACGTCCGCGTCGATCCGGGCGCCGCCGGGGGTGGGCAGCAGCACCTGGCGCGGGCCGATGGTCGTGCGCCCGTCCGCCAGCGGCACCGGCAGCCCGGAGAGCCGCTCCACGTCCACGCCCGCGAGGCTGTCGTAGAGCCGCCACCACCAGTCGGGGTCCTTCTCCAGGCCCGCGAGCCGGTCCACGGCGTCGGCGAGCGGGAGCCGGGCGACACCGAGGGTGCGCAGCTCGGCGCGGCGCTCCAGACCGGCGGGCAGCAGGGTGGGCAGCACCTCGGCGAGCACCCGCACGGTCTCGGCACCGGCGCCCTCCACGATCTCCGCGTCCCGGGGCCGCAGCGCCTCGGGCAGCTCGTCCTCGCCGCCGTCGCCGGGCAGCGCGGGCGGCAGGAACGCGGTGCGCGGCAGCCGCTCCAGCAGGGCCTGGCGCAGCGCGCCGTCCAGCTCGCCCTTGCCCAGCGGCCCGGGTACGAGGTCGACGGCGGACTCGGTCACCGGGCGCCAGCCGGCGAGGAGTTCGGTGTACACGTCGGCCGCGCGCCGCACCAGGAAGTCGGTGAGCGGGCCGGGCGCGGTGTGCCGCCGGGTGGTGTCGAGCGGGAAGGAGGCGATGAGGAGGGCGGGCACGCCGAGGGGTTCGTCGCTCGGGGTGGGGGCGTGCACGACGGGGGACGTGCGGGGCCGCACCGGGCGCCCCTGCTCGTCGGTCGGCACGGCCCAGGTCACCGACCAGTGGGGCCGCAGCCGCTCCTCCACCGGCCGGTCGGCGAGCAGCTCCGGGTCCAGCGGTCCGTGCGCGGCGGCGGTACGCCAGCGGGTGGTGCCCTCCCGTGAGTCCTCGACGACGGTGACGGCGCCCTCGGCGCTGCGGCGCAGGGTGCGGGGCGCGTCGTCGCCGACCTCGATGACGACCTCCGCGAGTCCCGGGAGGGTCAGGAGGAGCGCGTCGTCCACGGCGTCCAGCAGGCGCTCGGCGAGGTCGGCGGCCGCCGCGTCGCGCAGCGGCAGGATGACGGCGGTGTCGTACGGGTCGGGGGCGGTGCCCTCGGCGGCGAAGGGCAGCCGGAGCAGCGGGACATGGCCCGCGCGGCGCCGGACCTCGTCGCCGAGTCCGGGGCTGTGCCGGGCGGTGTCGGCGGCCAGCTCGCGCGCCTCGGCGAGGGACCAGCGGACGCCGCCGTGCCGGCCGACCAGGGCGGGCTCGTCGGTGACCGAGAGGACGGCGGCGAAACCGACGCCGAAGCGGCCGACGGAGCCGTGCGTGGAGTCGGCGTCGCGCTTGGCGGAGGCGCGCAGCGTGGACAGCGACTCGACGCCGGTGGCGTCCAGGGGGGCGCCGGTGTTGGCCGCGATCAGCACGCCGTCGCGGAGGGTGAGGCGCAGCCGGCCCGGCACCCGGGCGCGGGCGGCGGCGTCGGCGGCGTTCTGCGCCAGCTCGATCACCAGGCGGTCCCGGTAGCCGCCCAGGACGAGGTCCTCCTCGGCGTTGGCGTCCTCGCGGAAGCGGGCGGGGCTGGTGGCCCAGGCGTCGATGACACCGCGACGCAGCCGGGCCGTCCCGAAGGGATCGGCGCCCTCGGCCGCCGGCCGCACGTACTTGCTGCTCACGTTCACACTCCTCGTCGACGTGAGGAAGAAGGTACAGCGCGGCGCTGACATCCCGGTTTCTCGCCCACCCGCCCGACTCGGCGGGCCGGCGGGCGGACGGGGAGGACCGGCCGGACACGGCACCCCGTCAGCGGGCAGCCCTCAGCGAAGGAGGCGGCGATAAACCTGCCGGGAGCCGCCCTCTGGTCCCGGGTCGGCCGGTTCGGCCGGAGTGAAGGAGAGGGACTCGTAGAAGGCGCGGGCGCCGCTCGACCGGGCGCCGGGGTGGTCCGGTCCGAAGGTGACGACCTCGATGGTGGCCGGGGGGCGGACGAAGCGATCGATCGCGTCGGCCAGCAGGGCGCGGCCCACGCCCCCGCCCCGGGCCCGCTCCGTGACGACCAGCCAGTGCACCTTGTGCACAGGGGGGTTGCCGCCGAAGAGGAGGGCGCCCAGGAGATCCCCGGACCCGGCCGGGGCCACCAGCGCCGCGCCGCTGCCGATGCTCCGCTCCACGGCCCCGGTGAAACCGGGGTCGTCCACCATCGGGCCGAACCAGTGCTCCACCTCGGCCGCCAGGGCGAGGAACCCGGGGAGATCCGCGTGCCGCGCGAGGCGGACCGGGGTCACGAGTGGCCCAGTTCCGCCGTCTCCTCGTCCGTCGTCTCCGGGACCGAGCCGGAGTCGCGGGCGGGGTGCAGCGGGAAGGGCTCCACCCGGGTCTCGTCGATGACCGGCGCGGCCGGCTGCGGAGGCTTGGGCATGACCGCCGCCTCGGAGTGGCCGCCGCAGCCGTAGGCGAGGGAGACCACCCGGCCGTCCGCCGGGGCGAACTCATTGGCGCACACACCGAACGCCTGGCCCAGCGAGCCACCGATGGGCGCGAGGAAGCCACAGGTCAGACAGGTGGCCGGGGCCGCCTGGGCCATCGGCGTCTGCGGACCGAACGCCTCCTCCCAGCGGTCGGCCGCGCTGTGCAGGCCGTACCGGGACAGAACCCGCGCCCTGCGCATGCCCAGTTCCTCGGCGACCGAGGCGATGGAGCCGCGGGTGGGCACCGTCGGCTGGACGGCCGGCGCGCCCGGGCGCACTTCCGCGTCCTCGGCCTCCGCGAGCTCCGCCATCTCCTCGGACACCGGGGAGTCGGCCGGCGGCTGGTCCTCGCCGGTGTAACCGGGCTCGAGACGCAGGTCGTCCTGGTCGGTGGGGAGCAGATCGCCGGGCCCGAGGTCACCCGGGCGCAGCCGCTCGCTCCACGGCACCCACTCCGGCGCGAGCAGCGCATCGGGCCCGGGGAGCAGCACCGCCTCGTCCAGGGTGACGAGCTTGGCGCGGGAGGCGCGGGCCACGGTCACGGCCCAGCGCCAGCCCCGGTAGCCCAGTTCCTTGCACTCGAAGAAGTGCGTGACAACACGGTCGCCCTCGGAGACGAGGCCGGAGTGCTCGCCGACCACACCGGGCGCGGCTGCCTCCTCGGCTGCGGCACGGGCGAGGTCGACCGCCTCGGCGCACAGGCGGTCGGGGGTGCGGCTTCGCGTTGTCGCTGCGCTCACAGGTATCGCTTCTCTCCTACGCCGTCTCGTCAAGGCGGCTGCCTTAGGCGGGTTGGCCGACGGAGCGGACCTCAGGACCGCATCGACGTCTGCATCATCCGCGCGCTCGGGCGCACCTCTGCCATCCATTCTGCGTTATGGCTGAGATACGCACGCTACACCGAACAGGATTCATTGCCGCTCGGCGGCATTCTCCCCCACTTCACCCGCTCCTCCCGCCCCCTCGGCGGGCACGGTTCGCCGCCATACGTGCCGTATCCGCACTATCCGGCGGCATCTCGGGGCACTATGAACCTCGTGGCAACCGCGGACAGGAGTGGGGTTCGGGGTGGCGGCGCGCGCCGGGTGGGCGGTGCCGCCCGGTCCGTCGGGCGTGCCCTGCACCTCCCCGTCACCGGTGCCGCGCGCGGCATCCGCCGGGCGACACACGCGCACGGCGCGGGCGAGTCGGGCCTCGGCAAGCTGATCGAACTGCACGCGGTGAACGGCGCCGGGGACGTCATGATCACCGTGGCCCTCGCCTCCACCGTCTTCTTCTCCGTGCCGACCGACGAGGCGCGCGGGCGGGTCGCGCTGTACCTGGCGATCACCATGGCGCCGTTCACCGTCCTCGCCCCGGTCATCGGCCCGCTGCTCGACCGGCTCCCGCACGGGCGCCGGGCCGCGATGGCGGCGGCCATGCTGGCGCGGGCGCTGCTCGCCCTGCTGATCTCGGGCGCGGTGGCGACCGGGAGCCTTGAGCTGTATCCCGCGGCGCTGGGCGTGCTGGTCGCGTCCAAGGCGTACGGCGTGGTGCGCAGCGCGGTCGTACCGCGGCTGCTGCCGCCGCTGTTCTCGCTGGTGAAGGCCAACTCCCGGGTCACCCTGGCCGGGCTGCTGGCCACCGGGGTGGCCGCGCCGATCGCGGCGGGGCTGCACCGGCTCGGCGATCCCTGGCCGCTCTACGGCGCCTTCGTGATCTTCGTGGCGGGCACCGCGCTGTCCTTCTCGCTGCCGCCCAAGGTGGACTCGGCGCGCGGCGAGGCGGTGGCGCTGCTCGCCGCCGACGAGACGCGGCTGCCGAGGACCAGGGTGAAGCGGCCCGGTCTGCGCACGGTCGGGCCCGCGGTGACCCACGCCCTCGGCGCCAACGCGGCCCTGCGCTGCCTGTCCGGCTTCCTGATCTTCTTCCTCGCCTTCCTGCTGCGCGAGCACCCGCTCGGCGGCCGGAGCGCGGTGGTCTCGCTGGGCCTGGTGGGCGTCGCGGCCGGCACCGGCAACGCGCTGGGTACGGCGGTGGGGGCGTGGCTCAGATCACGGGCGCCGGAGATCATCATCGTGACCGTCGTCGCGGCGGCGCTGGGCATGGCGCTCGTGGCCGCGGTGTTCTTCGGGACCGTCCTGGTGACCTGTCTGGCGGCGGTCGCCGGGTTCGCGCAGGCGCTGGCCAAGCTGGCGCTGGACGCGCTGATCCAGCGGGACGTGCCGGAGCTGGTGCGCAGCTCTGCCTTCGCCCGCTCCGAGACGCTGCTCCAGATGGCGTGGGTGTTCGGTGGCGCGGTCGGCATCGTGATGCCGCTCAACGGCACGGTGGGGCTGCTGGCGGGTGCCGCGTTCGTGGCGGTGGGCTGGCTGAGCACCCTGCGCGGTCTGATCGCCTCCGCGCGGTACGGCGGCCGGCCCCGGGCCCGGGTGGCGTGAGCGGGCGCGCCGACGTGACGGGGCGAAGTCGTAGAAGTCGTAAAGGGGCGATGTCGTAAAGGGGCAGGTGGCGTGACGAATCCGGACACGCTCCGGTTGTCGCGGGCACGACTGGCGTAACGAACCGGGCACGCCGCACCCCGCGTGGGCGGACGGCTCCGGGCGACCGATAATCTTTCGACCATGACCACGCTGCCCCGCGGCGAAGCCGCTGAAGTACACCGCGTCGCGCGGCGCCGCCGCGCCGTCGCCGCCGCCGGCGCCGTTGCCGCCGGACTGCTCGTCCTGTCCGCCTGCGACAAGCCGACGCCCACCGCGACGATCACCGTCGGCCGGGACACCGTGAGCTCCGAGGCGGTCTGCTACAACGACGGCGACGCGCTCGACGCCAAGGCCCTGACCGAGTGCGCCAAGAAGGCAGGCGACGCCAAGGCGATCTCGGTCGGCGAGGACTCGACGGTCCGGATCGGCGTCGACCCGAAGATCGCGGACGCCGGGTGGGCCGTGCTGGTCAACGGCCGTCCCTTCACCAGCCTGAGCAAGGAGACGTACCGCACCCTGCCGGGCAACGCGTTCTTCAACGAGCAGTACGGCACCGGCGGCAACTCCAACACGCTGGTGATCCAGATGGGCTCCAACCCGACCAAGGGCGTGTGGTCCTTCAAGCTGAAGAAGGCCTGATCACGACGTCTGTGCGGGTCCTCGTGGCCACCGCGGTCCCCGCCGAACGGGACGCGGTGGCACGGGCGTTCCCCGAGCCCGGGGAAGAGGTACGGCTGCCGGGCGCGCTGCTGTTCCGCACGGCTGGCGGTGCCGCCGTGGTCGATCTGCTCGCCGCCGGGGTCGGACCCGCGCGGGCCGCGGCCGCAACCGGTGCCGCGCTCACCGCGGCCGCGCTCACCGGCGCCCCCTACGACCTGGTCGTCTCGGCCGGGATCGGCGGCGGGTTCGCGCCCGGGGCGCCGCTCGGCTCGCTCGTCGTCGCCGACGCGATCACCGTCGCCGACCTGGGCGCCGAGACCGCCGACGGCTTTCTCCCGGTCACCGAACTGGGCTTCGGGACCGTCACCCACCGCCCGCCGGAATCACTCGTACGGGCCGTGGCCGAGGCCACCGGCGCCCGCACCGGCACGGTCCTGACCGTGTCCACCGTGACCGGCACCGCCGAGCGCGCCGCCGCGCTGCGCGCCCGGCACCCCCGCGCGCTCGCCGAGGGCATGGAGGGCTTCGGGGTCGCCGAGGCGGCCGACGCCCAGGGCGCGCCGGTGCTGGAGGTCCGCGCGATCTCCAACCCGGTCGGCCCGCGCGACCGCGCCGCCTGGCGCATCGGCGACGCCCTCGCCGCCCTCACCGCGGCCTTCGGGAAGTTCGCGCCCGCATTGGAGAGTTGGAAATCCGTATGACCAGTGAGCCCTTGCAGATCGCGTACTCGCCCTGCCCCAACGACACCTTCGTCTTCGACGCCCTCGCCCACGGCCGCGTCCCCGGCGCCCCCGCGCTGGACGTGACCTTCGCCGACATCGACCTCACCAACGGCATGGCCGAGCGCGGCGAGTTCGATGTGCTGAAGGTGTCGTACGCCGTCCTGCCGTACGTCCTCGACGAGTACGCGCTGCTGCCCTGCGGCGGCGCGCTCGGCCGGGGCTGCGGGCCGCTGGTGCTCACCCGGGAGGCCGGTGTCGACCTGACGGGCCGTACGGTCGCGGTGCCGAGCGAGAAGTCGACGGCGTATCTGCTGTTCCGGCTGTGGGCGGCCGACACGGTGCCCGGCGGGGTCGGCGAGATCGTGGTCATGCCGTTCCACGAGATCATGCCCGCCGTGCGGGACGGCGAGGTGGACGCGGGCCTGGTGATCCACGAGGCCCGTTTCACCTACCAGAACTACGGGCTGCACAAGCTCGCCGACATGGGCGAGCACTGGGAGCGGACGACCGGGCTGCCGATCCCGCTGGGCGCGATCCTGGCCAAGCGGTCGCTGGGCGCCGAGGCGCTGAAGGGGCTCGCGGAGTCCGTGCGCGCCTCTGTGCGGGCCGCGTGGGACGCGCCCGAGGTCTCCAGGCCGTACGTCATGGCGCACGCCCAGGAGATGGACCCGGCGGTGGCCGACCAGCACATCGGGCTGTACGTCAACGAGTTCACCGCCGACCTCGGCGAGGACGGCTACGCGGCGATCCGCGGGCTGCTCACCCGGGCCGCGGCCGAGGGACTGGTGCCGCCCCTCGGCCCGGACGCGCTCGCGTTCCCCTGAGGGGGGCCGGACGCCGAGCGGCTCAGACGTCCAGCTGGTCGGCGACCGCGCGGAGCAGCCCGGCGATCTTCTTGCCGGAGGCCTTCTCGGGGTAGCGGCCCTTCTCCAGCATCGGGGTGATGTTCTCCAGGAGGGTCGTCAGGTCCTGCACGATCGAGGCCAGCTCATCGGGCTTCTTGCGCTGGGCGGCGGCCACGGAGGGCGTCGGGTCGAGCACGACCACCGAGAGCGCCTGGTCGCCGCGCTGGCCGGCGACCACGCCGAACTCCACGCGCTGTCCCGGCTTGAGCACATCGACTCCGGCGGGGAGAACCGAGGAATGGACGAAGACGTCACCGCCGTCGTCGCGGGAGAGAAAGCCGAAGCCCTTCTCGCTGTTGAACCACTTGACCTTGCCGGTAGGCACGTCTGTCCTCGTCCTCGTACTCGTCGGGAAAACTGCTCGGAAACGGCTCTTGATAGCACTGCAGCGGGTCGCCGTGACCCGCTGTCATCAAGGCTAATGGTCTGGGACCCGGTGACAAGACGTCCCCCGGTCGTTCTCTCGCGCAGGAACTACCCTGGTCCGGTGCGTGACAAAACCCAAGCGAATTCCGCCGGGCCCGGCGACGGACTGATCCGTGCCGGCGCCATCGTGTTCTTCGTCGGAGCCCTGGCCACCCTGGTCACGATGGTCCCGTTGTTCCTCGGAACCAAACCGTTTCCGACCTACATGTACGGACTGTGCATGCTCATGGGCGTCGGCTTCCTCGTCGCCGGTGCGGGGGTGCTGCGGTCGATCGCGGCCGGCCGGCGGCAGGCGAGGAGTGCCGCGGCGTCCCGGTAGCGACCGGGTCCGCGGCCGGTCCAAAGGGCCGCCGGACCCGGCTCCGTCAGGGGCGGTAATCGGCCAGCCAGGCCGGGAAGGCGGCCAGGTCGTCCAGGACGACATCCGCCCCGGCCGCGCGCAGCTCGTCCGCGGGGCAGGGCCCGGTCGCCACCGCGACCGACAGCGCGCCCGCTGTGCGCGCCCCGCGCACATCGCCGGTGTGATCGCCGACGTACACGCCCGCGCCGTACTCGCGCAGCGCCCGCGCCTTCTGCTCGGCCCACAGGTCGCCCACGACCACGTCCGGCTCGATGCCCAGATGCGCCAGGTGCAGCTTCGCGTTCGGCTCGTACTTGGCGGTGACCACCATGGTCCGGCCGCCGGCCGCGCGCACCGCCGCCATGGCCTCGCGGGCGCCCGCCATGGCGGGGGTCGCGGCGATGGCTATGGACGGGTACATCTCCCGGTACAGATCGGCGATCTCGGGCAGCCGCTCGGCCGGGAACCAGTGCACCAGCTCGTCCGCGAGCGGCGGGCCGAGCCGGGTGACCGCCAGGTCGGCGTCGATGTACGTACCCGTACGCTCCGCCAGCGCCACGTAGCACGCGCGGATGCCCGGCCGGGAGTCGATGAGGGTCATGTCGAGGTCGAAGCCGACGGTGAGGGAGGCCATGGGGGACATGGTGCCAGGCGGGTACGACAGCGCACCGACCCCCATTCGGCCGTTGCGCCCCGGGCGCCAGCACCTGCGCCGCGCGCGTCAGCCTCCGTACCGCGCGCGTCAGCCCCTGCGCTGCGAGCGCCAGAGCACGTAGAGCGCCGAGGCGACGGCCGCGCCCCGCACCACCCAGGGCCAGGTCTGCGCGACGGCGTCGTTCATCTGCCCCTGGGCGATCGGGTCGCCCCAGCGGCCGTTCTGCCGTCCCCACAGCCACACCAGGCCCGCGGCGACCGCGGTGCCGGGCAGCACGAGCACCGCCCACTTGCTCTCGGACGGGCTCAGCCGCCGGGAGGCGTAGGCCATCGCCCAGCCCGCGAGCAGCGCGAACCAGTTGCCGAGCACCGCCCCGGCGACCAGCGCGGCGGCGGCCAGCAGCAGGAACGGGTTGGACCAGCCGCCCGCGGGACCGGGCAGCAGACGGCGGGTGGGGACGGCCGCCTCGGCGTCCGGGGCGAGGTCGGGGGCCTTGTCCGGGGCCGGGGCGGTGGCCTGCGCACGGCGCGGGAACAGCCCGAAGCGCCGGGCGGGGGCGGGGAGCGGGGCCTGTGCCGCCTTCTCCCTCTTCTCCCGTTCTTCCCGCTCCTCCCGCTCGCGCCGCTCCTTCTCGATCTCGTGCGCCGGGCGGCGGAGCAGGTCCGGGATCTCCACCCCGCCGACGAAGCCCGGCACCGGGTCGGTGTCCAGGAAGGGGCTGTTCCCGGCGCCGCCGAAGGGGCCGCCCGCGGTGCGCCACCAGTCGGGGTCGGGCGCCGGCGCGGCCTCCCACAGCTCGTGCGAGGCGGCGGGCGGCACGTCCCTGGGCACGGACGGCTCGGGCCGCGACTCGGTGGGACGCGGCCGCGGTACGACCCGGCGCAGACCCCGCGGCCGTTCGTCGGACGGCGAGGCGCGCTCCGGCTCCCGCTCCCGGGGCACGGGCTGCGCCGGTACGGCGGCGGACGGACGGCCCGCGCCGTCGGCGGACCCGGCGCCGCCCGCGGCCTCGACCACCTCGTCGGGAGTGCCCAGGCGGTCCAGGATGCGGCGGACCGCGGCGGGACTGTCCACCGTCGCCCTGGCCCGGTCGCGGTCGATCTCGTTGCGCAGCTCCGAGACCAGCCGCATGCGCGCGGACGACGGCAGCTGCCGCTGCGACGCGATGTCCCCGACGCGGCTCAGGTACTCGTAGACGACCTTGTCGCTCTCGATGCCCACGGAATCCCTCCGGGGTGACGCCGACTGAAACCCCGTGAGGACGGTAGCGCAGAGCGGGGGCCGCCCGGCACGGCTGAACCGCCCGGGGTAACCCGCTACCGTTGGCCGGATGAGCCAAGAGGCCAACCCAGCCCCTCGGTCCCTCGCGGAGGCGCTCCGTGCCAGGGACGACGCCTCCCTGGCCGCGCTGTTGCGCAGCCGCCCGGACCTCATCACGCCCGTCCCCACCGATCTGACCCAGCTGGCCACCCGGGCCGGCACCCGGGCCTCGGTGCTGCGGGCCCTGGAACGGCTGGACCGCTTCGCGCTGCAGACCGCCGAGGCGCTGGCCGTGGCCCCGGACCCGGCCTCCGGCACCGCCCTGCTCGGGCTGATGGCCGGGGACGCCGGTGACGACACGGTGGCCGCCGCGCTCCCCCGCGCCCTCGCCACCCTGCGCGAACAGGCCCTGGTGTGGGGCGACGACGAGCGGCTGCGTCTGGTGCGCACCGCCCGCGAGCTGCTCGCGCCCTCCCCGGGGCGCCCCTCGCCGACCGGGCTCGGACCCACCGTGCACGAGGCCGCCTCGGGCATGTCCCCGGGGCGGATCCAGGAGATCGTGACCACGGCCGGGCTGGCCTCGACCCATGACTCGGTGTCGGCGCTGACCGCGCTGACCGCGCTGTTCACCCACCGCAAGAAGATGGCCAAGCTGCTCTCCGGGGCGCCGGAGGGCTCCCTTGAGGTGCTGTCCCGGCTGGTGTGGGGGCCGCCGTACGGGCAGGTCACCCCGGAACCGGCCGCCCATCTGCGCTGGCTGCTGGACCGGGGCCTGCTGCTGCCGACGGCTCCCGGCACCGTCGTACTGCCCCGCGAGGTGGCCCTGCATCTGCGCGCGGGCCGCGCCCACCGGGAGCCCGAGCCGCTGCCGCCCGCGGTGGAGCCGGCCGCGACCCACCGTCCACAGGGTGTGGACGCGGCGGCGGCCGGCCAGGCGCACACCGCGCTCGCCACCGTCGAGGAGCTGCTGAAGGACTGGGACGAGGGCGGGCCCGCGGTGCTGCGGGCCGGCGGGCTCAGCGTGCGCGATCTCAAGCGGACCGCCGTCGCCCTGGACGCGCCCGAGCCGGTCGCCGCGTTCTGGGTCGAACTGGCCTATGCGGCGGGCCTGTTGGCTTCCGACGGCGAGGCCGACGAGCGGTACGCCGCCACCCCCTTCTACGACGAGTGGCAAGAGCGCCCCCCGGCCGAGCGCTGGGCGCTGCTCGCCGGGGCCTGGCTGACGGCGACCCGGGCACCGGGCCTGGTCGGCGGGCGGGACGCGAAGGACCGCACCCTCTCCGCGCTCGGCCCCGGCCTGGACCGCTCGGCCGCGCCCGAGGTACGGCACCGGGTCCTGACCCTGCTGGCCGGTCTCCCGGCGGGCGCCGCCCCCGCCCCGGAGTCGGTCCTGACCCGCCTCCACTGGGAACGCCCCCTGCGGGGCGCCGCGGGCACCCCCCGCCCCGCCCGGGACACCCCCGCCGAGGACCTCCGCACCCGCCTCGCCCGCTGGACCCTCGCGGAGGCGGAACTCCTGGGCGTGACGGGACGCGGCGCGCTGTCCACGCAGGGCAGGGCGCTGCTGGGGATGCCGGGGCCGGGGGCTTCGGGTGGCCCGGCCGGTGCCGGTGAGCCCGGTGGCCCCGGGGACAAGCTCCCCGTCCGTCACCACCGCGCATCCGCCCCGGCAACAGCCCCGGCCGCCCTCGCCCCCGCCCCTCTCTCCCCCGCCGAGCGGGCCGCCGCCACCGCCACCGCCGCCCGGCTCCTCGCCCCGCTGCTGCCCGAACCCCTCGATCACGTCCTCCTCCAGGCCGATCTGACGGCGGTCGCGCCGGGGCCGCTGGAGCGCCCGCTCGCGGAGACGCTCGGGGTGCTCGCGGACGTGGAGTCGAAGGGCGGCGCGACGGTGTACCGGTTCACTCCGGAGTCGGTGCGCCGGGCCCTGGACGCCGGGCGGACCGCCGCCGATCTGCACGACTTCCTCACCCGGCACTCGCGCACCCCGGTCCCGCAGCCGCTCGCCTATCTGATCGACGACGTGGCCCGTAAGCACGGCCATCTGCGGATCGGCGCCGCCTCGGCGTACGTCCGCTGCGACGACGACGCCCTGCTGACCGAGATCCTCGCCGACAAGCGCGCCGCCGCCCTGCGCCTGCGCCGCCTCGCCCCGACCGTGCTGGCCGCTCCGTCCGACCCGGCCGCCCTGCTGGAGGGCCTGCGCGCGATGGGCTTCGCGCCCGCCGCCGAGTCCGCCGAGGGCGATGTGCTGATCACCCGCGCGCACGCCCACCGCACCCCGCCCCGCACCGCGCCCGAACCGGTGCCCGACGGCCCGCCGCCGCCCGACGGCACCCTCCTGTCCGCCGCGATCCGCGCGATCCGGGCCGGTGACCTGGCCGCCACGGCCCCCCGCAAGCCCACCGGCACCGACCCCGCGGCCGGTGAGCTGCCCCGCACCTCGGCCGCCGAGACCCTGGCCACCGTGCAGGCGGCCGTGCTCACCGGTGACTCCCTGTGGATCGGCTACGTCAACGCCGAGGGCGCCGCCAGCCAGCGCGTCATCGCCCCGATCCGCGTGGAGGGCGGCTTCGTGACGGCCTACGACCACACGGCGGACGAGGTCCGCACCTACCCGCTGCACCGCGTCACCGGAGTCGCCGAACTCGCCGAGGAGTGAGCGGGCACGGTCACGGTCGCCCGCGACCCTCCGCGAGTGTCCCCGGATGGGGCACACTGGACGTTTGGTCCCGGTGAAGGCCGTAGTGGAAAGGGTGTGCCGCGCGTGAACGGTCCACTGATCGTCCAGTCCGACAAGACCCTCCTCCTGGAGGTCGACCACGAGCGGGCCGACGACTGCCGGCGGGCCATCGCGCCGTTCGCCGAGCTGGAGCGGGCGCCCGAGCACATCCACACCTACCGGGTGACGCCGCTCGGGCTGTGGAACGCGCGGGCCGCGGGGCACGACGCGGAGCAGGTCGTGGACGCGCTGGTGGAGTACAGCCGGTACCCGGTGCCGCACGCGCTGCTCGTGGACATCGCCGAGACGATGGACCGCTACGGCCGCCTCACCCTCTCCAAGCACCCCGCGCACGGACTGGTCCTGACGACCACCGACCGGCCGGTGCTGGAGGAGGTCCTGAAGTCCAAGCGGATCAGCCCGCTGGTCGGCGCGCGGATCGACCCGGACACCGTGGTGGTGCACCCCTCCGAGCGCGGGCAGATCAAGCAGACGCTGCTCAAGCTCGGCTGGCCGGCCGAGGACCTCGCCGGTTACGTGGACGGCGAGGCGCACCCCATCGACCTGCGCGAGGACGGCTGGACCCTGCGGCCGTACCAGAAGCAGGCCGTGGAGAACTTCTGGCACGGCGGCAGCGGTGTCGTCGTGCTGCCCTGTGGTGCGGGCAAGACGCTGGTGGGCGCCGCCTCCATGGCGGAGGCGAAGTCGACCACGCTGATCCTGGTGACCAACACCGTCTCCGCCCGGCAGTGGAAGCACGAGCTGGTGAAGCGGACCTCGCTGACCGAGGACGAGATCGGCGAGTACAGCGGGACCCGCAAGGAGATCCGCCCGGTCACCATCGCCACCTACCAGGTGCTGACGACCAAGCGGAAGGGCGTCTATCCGCACCTGGAGCTGTTCGACTCCCGGGACTGGGGACTGATCGTCTACGACGAGGTGCATCTGCTGCCGGCTCCCGTCTTCAAGTTCACCGCCGATCTCCAGGCACGGCGGCGGCTGGGGCTGACCGCCACGCTGGTGCGCGAGGACGGCCGTGAGTCGGATGTGTTCTCCCTGATCGGGCCCAAGCGGTTCGACGCGCCCTGGAAGGAGATCGAGGCGCAGGGCTATATCGCGCCCGCCGACTGCGTCGAGGTCCGGGTGAATCTGACGGAGTCCGAGCGGCTGGCGTACGCCACGGCCGAGACGGAGGAGAAGTACCGCTTCTGCGCCACCACGGACACCAAGCGGAAGGTCACGGAGGCGATCGTCCGCAGATTCGCCGGGCAGCAGATCCTGGTGATCGGTCAGTACATCGACCAACTCGACGAGCTGGGCGAGCACTTGAACGCCCCGGTGATCAAGGGCGAGACCTCCAACGCCCAGCGCGAGAAGCTCTTCGACGCCTTCCGTGAGGGCGAGATCAATGTGCTGGTGGTGTCCAAGGTCGCGAACTTCTCGATCGACCTGCCCGAGGCCACGGTCGCCATCCAGGTGTCCGGCACCTTCGGCTCCCGCCAGGAGGAGGCCCAGCGGCTCGGCCGGGTGCTGCGGCCCAAGGCCGACGGCCACCAGGCCCACTTCTACTCGGTCGTGGCCCGCGACACCATCGACCAGGACTTCGCCGCCCACCGCCAGCGCTTCCTGGCCGAGCAGGGCTACGCCTACCGGATCATGGACGCGGACGAGATCCTCACGGAGGCGGAGGGCCGGTCCGAGCCGGAGGGCTGACGGGGAGGGCCGGGGGTGCGGGCGGTGCCGTCACACCCGGCGTATGCCCGCTTCCTCGCCGTACTCGCCGAGGACGACGACGCCGAACGCCGCCTGCGCGAACACCTTCAGCGCGCGCAGGGCGCTGCCCAGGAGGTGACGCGGGGCGCCGTCCACGGCCGTGGCGCCGGTCGGGGGGCGGGGAGTGGAGGGGGAGAGGGTTGCTGCGCTCATGACTCCATGGTGGAACTCCGAGGCCCTTCGCGGTATCGGTCCACGGGTCCAATTCCGGCGGCCCCCGTCTGCACCCGGGGGTGGACCCGACCCCGGCCCGCCCCCTACACCCGGCCCGCCCGCGTCCCCTAGGGGCCGTGCGGATAGGGGCCGTGCGGAGTACCGGGCGACTCCGTTCGTATGACCTTGCCGCGATGATCGCCGCGGCCATGTGTCATCGCCGCCACCGGCGGCCCGCCCCGGCGAACATGCCGGGCATGAGCATCCTCACCCGGCGCCTGCGGGCGCTGTGTTCACGTGTGGGCGGCACCGGTGCCTCCTGGGCCGTCGTGGCGACGACCGTGCCCGCGCTCGCCCTCGGCCTCGGTGCCGTACCCGCCGCCGCGGCCACCCTCCCCGGCGGCCTCGGCCCCTGTGTCCCCGGCAGCTGCCCCGACCCGTTCCCGGGCATCAACAACGGCCCGATCGCCGGCCGGGACGCCGCGATCAACATCTTCGTCGGCCATGACTTCCTGGTGCGCGGCCGGGCCGCCGAGGCCGAGGGCCGGGTGGTCGTCCTGAACGACTTCGACCAGCAGAAGCAGGCGGGTGCCAGCGGCCAGTACAACCTCGGCATCGTCGGCGTCGGCTCGCGCGTGCCCCCGCCCAGCGGCTCGGACTTCCTGACCACCGGCGGCGATGTGACCATCGCGAGCGGCCAGCGCCTGGACACCACCGGCGGGATCATCGGCGAGCAGGGCACCGTGCGCTACGCGGGCACCGAGAGCGGCCAGGTCACCGGGCGGCTGGTGCACGACCCGGCGGCGGCACAGCCGTACACCGCCCTGCGGGGCGAGCTGACCGCGGCCAGCCAGTGCTACGCCCGTGTCGACGGGGCGCACCGGCCGCCCACCGGCACGGCGGTCAACCAGGGCTCGCAGACGGTGTTCACCGGCGACGGCACCTCCGCGCTCCAGGTCTTCGACGTGGACTTCGACCTGGCGGGCCCGAACGGCGCCCAGCAGGGCATCGTCTTCCGCGGCGTCCCGGCCGGGGCCACCGTCCTGGTCAACGTCTACGGCGCGAACCGCACCATCCGCACCTACAGCGGCGGCATCGACGACAGCACCGACCCGCTCAACGCCTACCGCGAGCGCCTGCTGTGGAACTTCCCCGACGCCACGACCGTCGATCTCGCCGGCACCGGGCAGATGCAGGGCAGCTTCCTGATCGGCGACCAGGCGTCCATGACCACGGTCACCCTGCCCGGCATCAACGGCCGCTTCTTCACGACCGGTTCGCTCACCCACACCAGTGCCGCGAGCGGGGGCGGCGGCCAGGAGTTCCACGCGTACCCGTTCAACGGCGATCTGCCCGACTGCGCGCCGACCCCGCCGGTGACCGGTGAGGTCCGCGTCCACAAGATCGACGAGGAGACGGGCGCCGCCCTGGCGGGCGCCGAGTTCCAGCTGTGGCGGGAGACCAACGGCGTCCCCGGGCTCCAGACCGGCGGCACCGACCCGGACACGCATGTCACGGACTGCACCACCGGCGCCGACGGCCGGTGCGCCGCCACGACCGACGCCGGTACCTACTACTGGCGCGAGACCGGGGCGCCCGCGGGCTACGACCTGCCCGATCCGGACGTCTTCGGCCCGCTCACGCTGAGCGCCGAGAACGCGTCGGCGGGCGTGGAGGCCACCGTCCGCGACACCCGTACGCCGGTGCCGCCGGTGCCCGGAGCCATCGAGCTGACCAAGACGGACGCGGCGAGCGGCGCCCCGCTGGCCGGGGCCGTCTTCGAGGCCTGGCGGGAGACCAACGGCGTCGACGGCCTCCAGACCACCGGCCCGAACCCGGACACCCGCACGGGCGCCGCCTGCACCACCGACGCCGCGGGCCACTGCGCCTTCGGCGATCTCCCGCTCGGCCTCTACTACCTGCGCGAGACGGCCGTGCCGAACGGCTACGCGCTACCCGCCAACCAGGTCTTCGGCCCCTTCACCGTGACCGAGGAGAGCGGCACCACCCCGGTGGCGGTCTCCGTCACCAACACCCGCCGCGAAGAGGGCGGCGAGTACGGCTACGGCTACGGCCCGGAGGACAAGAAGGGCAGGCACTGACCCCGTAAGAGCCACCGCCACCGGTCCGGCCGCCCAGCTGTGGGCGGCCGGACCGCTGTGTGCAGGCCCCCCGTCGAAGATCCCCCCGTCGAATATCCATTGGCGTTCCCCCCGCCCCCTCACTAAAATCCCCTCTCTTGCCCGCCTCCCTCGCGGAGAGCTGCCGTCCGGACGGAAACCGGGTGGCGCCGTCGTACCGCCCGCAGCAGGCCCACCGGAGGCATCCCCTTGTCCACGTCCGCCCAGGAACAGGCCATCGACCCCGCAGGGGACCCGCTCTCCCGGGAGCGTTCGCACCTCGCCGACTCGCGGGCCGCGCTGCGTGCCATGCGGGAGGACGTGGAGGCGCTGGACATCCGGGACGTCACCGCGAACTGGGTCAACGCGGCGGTGCTCAGCCGCCAGATCGACGACCGCATCAAGGCGCTGGCCGACCTCAGCGGCACCCCGCTGTTCTTCGGCCGGCTCGACTATCTGCACGCGCCCGGCGAGGACCGGGCCGAGGGCGCGTCGGGCGAGCAGTTCTATATCGGGCGCCGGCATGTGCACGACGCCGACGGCGACCCCATGGTCATCGACTGGCGCGCGCCGGTCTCCCAGCCGTTCTACCGGGCGTCCAAGAAGGACCCGATGGACATCGGGCTGCGCCGCCGCTTCGGCTACACCGGCGGGGACCTGACCGCGTACGAGGACGAGCGGCTGTCCGACCCGGCCGAGGAGGCCACCACCAGCAAGCTGCTCCAGCAGGAGATCGAGCGGCCGCGCGTCGGCCCGATGCGGGACATCGTCGCCACCATCCAGCCGGAGCAGGACGAGATCGTCCGCAGCGGGCTCGGCGGCACCGTCTGCGTCCAGGGCGGCCCCGGCACCGGGAAGACCGCCGTCGGCCTGCACCGGGTGGCGTACCTGCTGTACGCGCACCGCGAGCGGCTGGCCCGCACCGGCACCCTGGTCATCGGCCCGAACAAGTCCTTCCTGCACTACATCGAGCAGGTGCTGCCCGCGCTGGGCGAGCTGTCCGTGCAGCAGGCCACCGTGGACGACCTGGTGGCACAGGTCGAGGTGCGCGGCACGGACGAGGCGCCCGCCGCGGTGATCAAGGGCGATGCCCGGATGGCCGAGGTGCTGCGCCGGGCCCTGTACTCGCATGTGTCCCTGCCGACGGAACCGGTCGTGGTCGTGCGCGGCTCCCGGCGCTGGCGGGTTCCGGCGTACGAACTGGAGGAGCTGGTACGGCAGTTGCTGGACCGGGAGATCCGGTACGGCGCCGCCCGCGAGGCCCTGCCGCAGCGGATCGCGCACGCGGTGCTGGTGCAGATGGAGCGGGCCGGGGAGGCGCCGGACGACCGGGTGCAGGACGCGGTGGCGCGCAACAGCGCGGTGAAGGCGGCCGTGAAGGCGGTCTGGCCCGCCGTCGACCCGGCGAAGCTGGTGCTGCGGCTGCTCACCGAGCCGGAGTTCCTCGCCGAGCACGCGGCCGGGCTGCTCGACGAGGACGAGCAGAAGACGATCCGGTGGGCCAAGCCGGTCCGCAGCGTGAAGTCGGCCAAGTGGTCGGCGGCGGACGCGGTGTTGATCGACGAGGCCACCGATCTGATCCAGCGCACGCACTCGCTCGGCCATGTGGTCCTGGACGAGGCGCAGGACCTCTCCCCCATGCAGTACCGGGCGGTGGGCCGCCGCTGCACCACGGGCAGCGCGACCGTCCTCGGCGATCTGGCGCAGGGCACCACGCCCTGGGCGACGCGGAGTTGGGACGAGGCGCTGGGCCACCTGGGCAAACAGGAGGGCGTGATCGAGGAGTTGACGGCCGGTTTCCGGGTGCCGACCGACGTCATCACGTACGCCTCCCGGCTGCTCCCGCACATCGCGCCGGGCCTGACCCCGGTCGCCTCCGTCCGGGAGAACCCGGGCTTCTTCGAGGTCCGCGCGATCGAGGGCGCGGACCATGTCGTCGCCGCCTGCGCGGAGTTGCTGGCCAACGAGGGCTCGACCGGTCTGATCGCCGCCGACGCCCGGATCCCCGCGCTGGCCGAGGCGCTGACCGCGGCCGGGATCGGCTACCTCGCGCCGGGCGAGGAGACGACCCGCGAGAGGCGGCTGACCCTGGTCCCGGCCTCGCTCGCCAAGGGCCTGGAGTACGACTACGTGGTGCTGGACGAGCCGCGGGCGGTGGTCGACGGCGAACCGGACGAGCGGACCGGCCTGCGGCGGCTGTACGTGGCCCTGACCCGTGCGGTCTCCGGCCTCGTGGTGACCCATGCGGCGCCCCTGCCGGAGCAGCTGGCCGGGTCCGTGCACGTGCTGTGACCTCCTGCCCGTTGGTGCACGGGCCGCGGGGGGCTATCGTCGGAATCCTGAGGCCAGCGCGAGGAGGACGGCCGGTGATGACGCAGGACGAGGCCGTGATCGGCTGCACGGGGAAGGTCCTCATCGGAACACGTGGATCCGCGGGACCCGGGGAGGTACTGGTCCGGGTCCGGGGTGGCTCCGAGACGTTTCTCGCCTGGTCGGAGGATCCCCTGCCGCCGGGAGCGACGGTCCTCGTGATCGAATCACGGGGATGCCGCGAGGTCGGCGTCATCGAGTGGGCTGATCCATTGGACGCGCTCGGCGGCGACGCCGTCGACGCCTGCTGAGGAGTACAAGAAGATGTTCGGATACCGCGTACCCGCGCCGGACGAGGCGATGTTGATCTCGGGCGGACGACGGGGACTGGGGGGCGCGCCGTTCCGAGTGGTGACGGGCCACGGCAAGTTCGTGGTCCCGTTCTTCCGCAAGACCCGCTTCCTCTCGCTCGCGATGTGCGAGTCGGAGGTCACCGAGACCTGTGTGACCAAGCAGGGCATCGCCCTGCATGTGCGCGCCGTCATCGCCTTCAAGGTCGGCAATGACGCCGAGAGCATCATCAACGCCGGTCAGCGCTTCCTGTCCGACCAGGACCAGATGTCGGTGCTGACCGGCCGGATCTTCGCCGGTCATCTGCGCGCCATCATCGGCTCGATGACGGTCGAGGAGATCGTCACCGAGCGGCAGAAGCTGGCCGCCGAGGTGCTGGACACCTCCAAGATGGAGATGGCCAAGATCGGTCTGATCGTGGACTCGCTCCAGATCCAGTCGATCGACGACGGGGACACCGGTTACATCGACGCGATGTCCGCCCCGCACAAGGCGGCCATCCAGCGTCAGGCGCAGATCGCCCAGGCGCAGGCCACGCAGGCCGCGGTGGAGGCGGAGCAGGAGGCGGCGCGCCGCCAGGCGGAGTACGCCCGGCAGACCGCCGTCGTCAAGGCCGAGTACTCGGCCGAGGTGGACCGGGCGCAGGCCCAGGCGGCGCAGGCCGGTCCGCTGGCGCAGGCGCACGCGCAGCAGGAAGTGCTGGACGCGCAGACCGAGTTGGCCCAGCGCCAGGCCCTGCTGCGGCAGAAGCAGCTGGTGTCCGAGGTCGTCAAGCCCGCGGAGGCGGAGGCCGAGCGGGTCAGGATCCTCGCGGCGGCCGAGGCCCAGCGGATGAAGATCCAGGCGGAGGCGGCGGCGTCGTACGACCGGGTCGCGCTGGACCGGATGCTGATCGACCAGCTGCCGCAGATCGTGAAGGAGGCGGCCGGCGGTCTCGCGGGCGCCAACGTCAACGTCCTGAACGGCGCGGACGGCCTCGGCGAGATCGCGGCCGGACTGGTCTCCCAGGGCCTGACCATCCTGGACTCGGTCCGCCAGAACCTCGGCGGCCAGGACTCCGAGGGCAACCGCGACGAGCAGCAGCCCCGCGACAACGGCCTGCTCCAGCTCAGCGCCCGCCGCGAGAAGAAGTCGGACGACGGCCCGGTGGACGTCGACTAGCGGCCACCCGGCCGACCACCCGGCACCCGCACCCGACCGCCCCGCTCCCCCGCACCGAGAAATCGGCCGGGGGGCGGGGCGGTTCGCGTCGCCCCCGCGCTACGGCGGCTCGGGCGGCCGGTGTCGTACGACGGCTCAGGCGTCGCCCTCCGGGGCTCCGGTGCCGTCCCCCGCCGCCCCGGCGCGCGCCCTGCGCCGGGCGAGGACGGCGAGGAGGTTGTCGACCAGGCGTTCCGCGTCGGTGTCGGTGCGCAGCGGGTTCGCCAGCAGGGCGTGGGTGTAGGCGGGGGCGAGGATCAGTTCCAGCACGTCCTGGACGTCCAGCTCGCTGGTGCCGGCGGCGGTGAGCACCGCCTCGATCTGGCGGGTGCGGGGTTCGATGAACTGGTTCAGCCCGTCGGCGTCGAGCACCCCCGAGCGCGTCGCGGCGGCGAGGGCCCTGGCCAGCACCAGGTTCCTGTCCTCGCGCAGGTCCGCCAGCAGCCGCCGGGTGTAGACCAGCGCGTCGGCCCGCAGGTCCCCGGTGACGGGGAGCGGCGAGCGGCGGCTCAGCTCCTCGAAGAGGGTGTCGAGGACGAGCCCCTCGGGGGTGCGCCAGCGCCGGTAGATGGTCGCGGGGTGCACCCCGGAGCGCTCGGCCACCTCCGCCACCGTGACCGTGCCGTCCGGGGAGGTGTCGAGCAGCGCCCGGACCGCCGCGTGCACCGCGTCCCGCGTCTTGGCGGATCTGCCTCCCGGACGGATCGTCCCTGCTGCTTGCGTCATGCCCCGATACTACCGCGACTCGCTCGCGTTAGTGGCCGGATATCGCCCCCTAACGCGAGTGACTCGCATTAGGGGGCCTCTGTGGCGTACGCTCAAACGCAAGACATTCGCGTTAGGAAGGTAGGGCTCATGCCTCGGGTACTTGTGGTGGGTGCGGGGATCGCGGGCGACACCGTCGCGCTCATGCTGGGACGGGCCGGCTGGGAGGTCACCGTCGCGGAGATCGCGCCGGAGCTGCGCGGCGGCGGTCAGTCCGTCGATCTGCGCGGCGACTGCCGTGCGGTGCTCGCCCGCCTCGGACTGCTCGACGAGGTCCTCGCCCAGCTGGTGGACCAGCGCGGCGCGGCCTGGGTGGACGGCGACGGACGGCGGCTCGCGGAGATGCCCGTCGAGGCGTTCGGCGGCAACGGCTACGTCTCCAAGGAGGAGCTGCTCCGCTCGGACCTCGCCCGCGTCCTGCACGACGCGGCCGGCGCGCGGGTCACGCATCTCTTCGGGGAGACCGTGGAGGCGCTGGAGGACGCTCCGAACGGGGTGTCGGTACGGTTCCGCCACGCGCCGCCCGCCGAGTTCGACCTGGTGATCGGCGCGGACGGGGCGCACTCCCGGGTGCGTCGGCTGCGCTTCGGGCCTGAGGAGGTGTTCCGCCGCCAACTGGGTCTCGCGCACGCCTGGTTCACCATGGACGAGACCCCGGCGACGCCCCCGGTCGACGGCTGGTTCGTCACCCACAACGCGCCGGGCAGCCGCTCGGTGGAGGCGCGTCCGGGGCATCCGGGCCAGCAGGAGATCGGGCTCACCTTCGCGGCGACGGCGCTGCCGCCGCGGCGCGACCGGGAGGCCCAGTTCGCCCTGCTCGACCAGGTGTTCGCGGACGTGGGCTGGCGCACCCGGGAGTTCCTCGCCGCCGCGCGGCAGGCGCCCGACTTCGCCCTCGACACCTTCGACCAGATCCAGGTGCCGAAGTGGTCCGACGGCCGGGTGGTGCTGCTCGGCGACAGCGCCTGGTGCGCGAGCCCCCTCAGCGGTCTCGGCACCGCCCTGGCGCTGCGCGGCGCGGCGGCGCTGGCCGACGTCGTCGAGGCGGCCGACGCCCTGCGGCTGCCGCACCGCCTCTCGGACGCGCTCACCGCGTACGAGACGGCGATGCGTCCGCGCGTCCGGGAAGCGCAGCGGCTGTTCCCGGGGCGGGTGCGGCAGGCGGCGCCCCGTACCGGACTCGGCATCCACACCGTCGCGTGGCTGATCCGCCAGATCCAGAAGCCCCCGCTGGCGAAGACCTTCACCCGTCTGGCGGCCGAGCGCGGACAGGGGCAGCCGGCCTGAGGGCGCACCGGGACGGCGTCGGCCACGGCCGGCCCGCCCCTTCGGAAAGTCCCTGGTCAGCCCAGGTCGGTGGCGCCGTCCAGCACGCGCCGCCACTCCTTGACGGCGCCTTCCGAGACCGGTCCGTGCCAGCCCTGCGGGCGGGCCGCGCCGCCGATGTGGAAGGCGTCGAGGCCCGCGGCGAGCAGCGGCGGGACATGGTCGAGGCGCAGGCCGCCGCCGACCAGGACGGTCTGGCCGTAGCCCGGCTCACCGCGGCGGCCGTACTCGGCCAGCAGGGTCGGCAGCCCCTCGTCGACGCCGGTGGCGGCGCCCGCGGTGAGGTAGGTGTCGAGGCCGGGCAGGTCGGCGAGCTGTTTGCGCAGGGCGTCGCGGTCGGCGGCGCGGTCGATCGCGCGGTGGAAGGTCCACCGGCAGCCCTCGAGGGCGGCGGCCACCCGCTCCACGGCGGCCAGGTCCACTCCCCCGTCCGCATCGAGGAACCCCAGCACGAACTGGTCGGCGCCGGCCGCCCGCATCTCCTCCACCACCCCCAGCAGCCGGGCCATGTCACCGGCCGCGAACCCGTCCGCCAGGCGGAGCATCACGCGCAGGTCGATGTCGACGGCGGCACGGATGCCGGCGACGGTGGCGGCGGACGGGGTGAGCCCGTCGGCGGCCATCTCGGTGACCAGCTCCAGGCGATCCGCGCCTCCGGCCTGGGCGGCGACCGCGTCCTCGATGTCGAGGGCGATCACCTCCAGGACTGCACGCTTGCTCATGGCACCCCATTCGTCGCGACCAAAGATCCAGTAGAGGTCTAGTCCAATTTAAGAGTACGCGGCCGGGCGCGCCAGTACGCCACGGCCGCGACGGGCCGTGGCGCGGCTCGCACATCCAGGCGGACGGCCCTCGCGGCCGTAAGAGAATGACCCCATGGCCGACCTCGACGCCCTCCGCCTCCGTTTCGTCCGTGCCCTGGACGCCGCCCGTGCCCCCGAGGGCGGTCCGGATCCCGTGCCCTACGTGGAGAATCTCCTCGCCCGCTGGCAGGAACCCCAGCGCCGCTACCACACGCTGACCCACCTCACCGCGGTCCTGGACCGCATCGACGTGCTGGAGACGCACGCGGCCGACCCCGAGGTCGTACGTCTGGCCGCCTGGTTCCACGACGCCGTCTATCTGCCGGAGCGTTCCGAGAACGAGGAGCGTTCGGCGCGGCTGGCCGAGCGCGCGCTGTCCGAGGCCGGGATGGCGCGGGCGAAGGTCGCGGAGGTGGCCCGGCTCGTCCGGCTGACCGTCACGCACGATCCGGCCGAGGACGACCGCGACGGCCAGGTGCTGTGCGACGCCGATCTGGCGATCCTGGCCGCGCCTCCTTCGGCGTACGCCGCCTACGCCGCCGAGGTCCGCGAGGAGTACCACTTCGTGCCCAACGACGCCTTCCGGCAGGGGCGTTCCGACGTACTGCGCCAACTCCTCGCGCTGCCGCGGCTGTTTCACACGCCGTACGGCCGGGAGCACTGGGAGGCCACCGCCCGCTACAACCTCGCCGCCGAGGCGGAAATGCTGTCGCCGTGATGCCGTGCCCCGCCTAGGGTGCGCCCATGCGAGCGATGAACGGGGAACATGTGACCGAGGCCGTGGCCGGCTGCCTGGCCGTCCTGCGCGCGGCGGCCGACCGGGACATGCGGAGCGTCCGCGCCGGGCGGGTGGAGTGGGACTGCCACACCACCGCCGTGCATGTCGCGGACGACCTCGTGGCGTACGCCGCCAATCTGGCCGGGCGCGCCCGGGACGCCTACATACCCTTCGAGCTGAAGCTGGACGAGGGCACCGACCACGCGGGGCTGCTCCAGGTCCTGGAGGCCACCGGCGCGCTGCTCGCCGCCGCCGTGGCCACCGCGCCGCCGGGCGTCCGCGCCTTCCACCCCTACCCGTTCCGCGACGCCGACCGCGAGGGCTTCGCCGCGATGGGCATCGCCGAAGTCCTGCTGCACACCCATGACATGGCCGAGGGCCTCGGCCTGCCCTACGCGCCGTCCGCCGAACTCGCCGACTCCGTCCTGGCCACGATCTTCCCGCACATCCAGCCCGGCCCGGAGCCCTGGCCGACCCTGCTGTGGGCGACCGGCCGCGGTGAGCTGCCCGGCCGGGCGCCGGTCACCGAGTGGCGCTGGTACAACAACCTCGTCCTGCGGTCCGAGCGCCTCACCCTCACCGGCGTCCGCCCGGCCGCCGCCCGCGATCTCGCCCTCGGCGGCGACGGCGGCTTCGACTGGATCGGCGACGGCCCCGAGGAGGGCACCCGGGACGCCGCCAGGATGCTGCTGAAGGCGTACGAAGCGGGCGTCCACCGGCCCGAGTTCACCTCTTTCACCCTGGTGCGCACCGAGGACGGCCGCGCGGTCGGCGCCCTCGGCTTCCACGGCGCCCCGGACGAGGACGGACGGGTGGAGATCGGCTACAACGTGGTCGCGGACGTCCGCGGCCGGGGGTACGCCACAGAGGCGCTGCGCGCGCTGTCCCGGTGGGCGCTGGCCCGCGACGACGTACGGACGCTGTACGCACGGGCGCAGAAGACCAACACCGCCTCCCAGAGGGTCCTCACCCGCGCCGGATTCGCACCGGTGGGCGCGATCGACGACCGGCTCCTGGCCTACGAGCTGCACGCGTGACCGCCACCCGGTGAAGGCGCGGGGCCGGCTACGAAAGCCCCCGCCGCACCAGCCCCTTGGGCCGCCGCAGCCCCGACTGGCGCAGCAGCCGCACCAGTTCCCGACTGCCGACCTCGACCGCACCGGCCGCCACCGCGTCGGCGTACCGATGCGCGGGAAGGTCGTAGTGATCGCGCTCGAAGGCCCGCCGGGGCACCCCCAACCCATCGGCGAACAGCCGGAGTTCGCCGTACGACACATCGCTGACCAGGTGCGACCACAGGCGCCCGTGGCCCGGCCAGGTGGGCGGGTCGATGTACACCGTCACGGGCGCCTCACGAGGACGGGGTCCCACCGATGGCCGAGCCCAGCAGGCCGACGGCCGCGACCCTGACGCCCGCCTGATGGCACACCCAGTGCGGGTCGGGGCCCAGCTCCGGCTCCACGTCCAGCGCGTGCGGGTCGCCCGAGACGCAGACCGGGCACAGCGGCCAGCGGCCGTACCGCTCCAGCAGCGCGTCCTGCACGTCCTGGGCGACCAGACCGGCCACGAAGTGCACGCCGTCCGGCCACTGCTCGACCCACCAGCGCCGCTGCACCACGGAGTCCTCGACCAGCGAGACCACGTCCGCCTCCGCGACCCGGCCGGCCACGAGATCGGCGAGGACCAGGGCACGGGCCGCGTGCAAGGCCTGTTCAAGGGGACTGATGGGCTCCATGCAACCCATTGTGCGCACTCTTGACCCGGACACCGAACCGAAAATATCTTTCAGAGGTGACCCAGGACGTGAAGGAAAGTTTCGGCAGTCCGGTGGGCTCGCTCGCCGCCAAGGTGCGCACCCTCGCGCCGTCGATGACCCGGTCCATGCAGCGCGTCGCCGAGGCCGTCGCGGGCGACCCGGCCGGCTGCGCCGCCCTCACGGTCACCGGCCTCGCCGAGCTGACCGGCACCAGCGAGGCCACCGTCGTCCGCACCGCGCGGCTGCTCGGCTACCCCGGCTACCGGGATCTGCGGCTCGCCCTCGCGGGTCTGGCCGCCCAGCAGCAGTCCGGGCGGGCGCCCGCCATCACCACCGACATCGCCGTGGACGACCCGATCGCCGACGTCGTCACCAAACTGGCGTACGAGGAGCAGCAGACCCTCGCCGACACCGCCGCCGGGCTCGACACCGGCCAGCTCGGCGCGGCCGTCACCGCGCTCGCCGGGGCCCGCCGCACCGATGTGTACGGCATAGGGGCCTCCGGGCTCGTCGCCCAGGACCTCACCCAGAAGCTGCTGCGCATAGGGCTCATAGCGCACGCGCACAGCGATCCGCATCTCGCCGTGACCAACGCCGTCCAGCTCCGCTCGGGCGACGTGGCGATCGCGATCACCCACTCCGGCTCGACGGGGGACGTCATCGAGCCGCTGCGGGCCGCCTTCGAGCGCGGGGCGACCACCGTGGCCATCACCGGCCGCCCCGACTCACCGGTCACCCAGTACGCCGACCACGTACTGACCACGTCCACCTCACGGGAGACCGAGCTGCGCCCGGCCGCGATGTCCTCGCGGACCAGCCAACTGCTCGTGGTGGACTGCCTGTTCGTGGGAGTGGCCCAGCGCACGTACGAGACGGCGGCACCCTCGCTCGCCGCGTCGTACGAGGCGCTGGCGCACCGGCATCGCAGCAACACCAGGTGAGCACCTGCGCCGACACCAGGTGAGCACCGGCACCGGGGGAACACCAACCGGCATTCGAGACCGAGAGAGCCGCTCCCATGACCGCCCATGACCTGCGCAGCCAGCTGGCCTCGCTGACCACCGAGGCCTTCCGACCCGAACTCGCCGACATCGACCGCCTGCCCACCCTCGACATCGCCCGTCTGATGAACGCCGAGGACGCGGGCGTGCCCGCCGCCGTCGCCGGCCAGCTCCCCCGTATCTCCGCCGCCATCGACGCGGTGGCCGCGCGGATGACCCGGGGCGGCCGGCTCATCTACGCCGGGGCGGGGACCGCGGGACGCCTCGGCGTCCTGGACGCCTCCGAGTGCCCGCCCACCTTCAACACCGATCCCGCCCAGGTCGTCGGCCTGATCGCGGGCGGCCCGGAGGCGATGGTCACCTCCGTGGAGGGCGCCGAGGACTCGGACGAGCTGGCCCGCGCCGACCTCGACGCGCTCAAGCTCACCGCCGAGGACAGCGTGGTCGGGGTCTCCGCCTCGGGCCGTACCCCGTACGCCGTCGGCGCGGTCGAGCACGCCCGCGCCCAGGGCGCCCTGACCATCGGGCTCGCCTGCAACGAGCACAGCGCGCTGGCGGCCGCCGCCGAGCACGGCATCGAGATCGTCGTCGGACCGGAGCTGATCACCGGCTCCACCCGGCTCAAGGCGGGCACCGCCCAGAAGCTCGTCCTCAACATGCTGTCGACCATCACGATGATCCGGCTCGGCAAGACGTACGGGAACCTGATGGTCGACGTGCGCGCCTCCAACGCCAAGCTGCGGGCGCGCTCACGCCGGATCGTCGCGCTGGCCACGGGCGCGGGGGACCCGGAGATCGAGCGGGCGCTGACCGAGTCCGGCGGTGAGGTGAAGACCGCGATCCTCGTCCTGCTGGCCGATGTCGACGGCCCGGCGGCCACCCGCCTTCTGGAGGACTCCGGGGGCCATCTGCGCGCAGCGCTGGCCCGCGCGAGCGGCTGACCGCACGCTCAAGGGGTGCACACGGACCCCGCCTCCACCGCGACCGCCGTCCTGACCCACCTCGGCGGCCCCGCCAACGTCACCTCCGTGACCCACTGCATGACCCGGCTGCGGCTCACCCTCGCGGACCCGGACGCGGCGGACGGCACCGGGCTGCGGGCGGTTCCGGGGGTGCTGGGCGTGGTGGCGGACGGGGCCGCGTGGCAGATCGTGCTGGGGCCGGGCGTGGTGGAGACGGTGACGGACCAGGTGCGGGCGCGGATGCGGGAGCAGTCCCCGGCCGGAGCGGCCCTGAAGGAGGATCTGCGCCGCCGTAACTCCACCCCCCTCAAGACCGCCCTGCGCCGCGTCGCGAACGTCTTCGTGCCGCTCATCCCCGCCCTGATCGGCTGCGGCATCCTCGCGGGTCTCAACGGCGTGCTCCAGAACGCCGGTTGGCTGCCCGCTCTCACCCCCGCGCTGACCGCGGTGGCGTCGGCCTTCATGGCGCTGCTCGCGGTGTTCGTCGGCTACAACACCGCCCAGGAGTTCGGCGGCACCCCCATCCTGGGCGCGGCCGTGGCGGCGGTGGTCGTGTACCCGGGCGTGGCCAAGGTGACGGCGTTCGGGACGCAGCTCGCCCCCGGCCAGGGCGGCGTCCTCGGCGCGCTCGCGGCGGCCTTCCTCGCCACCCGGGTGGAACGCTTCTGCCGGGGCCGCGTCCCCGACACCCTGGACGTCCTGCTCACCCCGACGGTGACCGTCCTCGTCCCCGGCCTGCTCACCCTCTACGGCCTGATGTACACGGCCGGTACGGTCGCCACCGCGATCGGCGCCGCCGCGAACTGGCTCCTGACCACGACGGGCGCGCTGGCCGGCCTGCTGCTGGGCGGCCTCTTCCTCCCGCTGGTCATGCTGGGCCTGCACCAGGCCCTGATCCCCATCCACGCCACCCTCATCCAGCAGCAGGGCTACACCGTCCTGCTCCCCCTGCTGTCCATGGCGGGCGCGGGCCAGGTGGGCGCGGCCCTCGCGGTGTACGTCCGGCTGCGCCACGACCGCTCACTGCGGACGACGATCCGCTCGGCCCTGCCCGCCGGACTGCTCGGCGTCGGCGAGCCGCTGATCTACGGCGTCTCCCTCCCCCTCGGCCGCCCCTTCCTGACCGCCTGCGCGGGCGGCGCGGCGGGCGGCGCGTTCATCGGCGCCTTCGCGATGCTCGGCACGAAGGTCGGCGCGACGGCGATCGGCCCCTCCGGCTGGGCCCTCTTCCCCCTGCTGTCCGGCAACCGGAGCCTCGCGGCCACCGCGGCGATCTACGCGGGCGGCCTCCTCACCGGCTACACGGTCGGCTTCCTGGCCACCTGGCTCACCCTCTCCAGGAGCGCGCCACACCAGGGTGTACCGCCAGAAGAACCCCCGCCGCAGCCGGACCCCGGGCAGCAGCCGACGGGCCTGTCCGGCAATCTCTGAGAAGTCCATCTCCGGCCCCTTGACCGGCGCGGTCATGCCCACGGGCCGTTCCGTCGCGGCCCGCCCCCGGTTCTTCACCCAGCCGAACAGCGCGTTGAGCGGCACGGAGAGCATCCCG
Source organism: Streptomyces sp. LaBMicrA B280 (assembly GCF_049222185.1). Taxonomy (NCBI): domain Bacteria; kingdom Bacillati; phylum Actinomycetota; class Actinomycetes; order Kitasatosporales; family Streptomycetaceae; genus Streptomyces; species Streptomyces sp. LaBMicrA B280. Next base: position 355,242 of record NZ_JBMJCT010000011.1, read on the forward strand.
CGCACGTCCTCGTCCCGGGCGCACCCCACGACGACCAGCGTCCCGCCGGGCGCCAGCTCCGCCCGGAACCGGGCGAGGGTCTCGGCGAAGGGGAGGTGGTGCAGTACGGCGACACAGGTGATGACGTCGTAGGGGCCGGGCGGCAGCCCGTCGGGGGCGGCGGCCAGGGTGTACCGGACGTTCGCGACGGCCCCGCCGTGCTCCCGTGCCCGCTCCAGGATCCCCGGGTCGGCGTCGACCGCCGCCACCCGCTCCGCCCGCCCGGCCAGCAGCCGCGCGAGCTCCCCGGCACCGCACCCCACGTCCAGCGCCCGGCCGAAGCGCCGGGGCAACTGCCGTAACAGCCAGGGGTGATAGTGGGCGTTGTGATCCCAGGGGTGGGCGTCGTTGAACCGCCGCAGCCCCTCGATCAACCGCTCCGTCGAAGTCGCCATGGCCCCACCCCACCACACCCTCCCCTTGGGGAGCACCGGTGAAGCCGCGCCGGTTCCCCGGCGGCATCCTGGACACTGGGGGCGGGGAACGCGCCAGAAATTCGCCTACCGACCGGAATCCACCACCATGAATCACGCCCAGCTGACCGCCCTCGGCCGAGCGCTCCGGCTGCTCGGGGAGCACGGGGAGGCGTTGGCCGCCGACACTCCGGACGGGCGGCTCCAGGAGATCAGGACGGATCTGCGCAGGGCGCTGGACCTGCTGGAGGAGAGCGTCGGGACGAACGCGCCGGCCACCCGGTGCGCCGAGCATCCGCACGGACCGGTGGACGAGAGCGCCCCCGACCTGTGTCTGCTGTGCGAGACCCGGCGCCGGGCCGCCCGCCGCTCGGAGTACGGGGGCCGGGCGAACCCGGCCGAGCCGGTGGCCACCGCGCCCTCGCGGTACGGCGTCCGGGCCGACCGCCCGCAGCCCCAGCAGCGCTGGCTGCCGGAGCTGTGGAACGGCCAGGAGTGGCAGCTGTGCGGCACCCCCCGGCGCGACCGCCGGGAGGCCGAGGCGTATCTCGCCGCCCAGCGGCGCGGGGCGCGGCCCGCGATGGCGTACCGGCTGGTGCACGAGTTCACCGACTACGAGGTGCTCCGGGTGTGGGGCACCCCGGTACGCGTCGACATCGAGCCGCTGAACGGCAATATCGGCGGGATCTGAGCCCGGCCGAGCGTCCTCAGCTGAGCGTCTTGATCGCCGCCGCGTCGTACGGCGCCAGCTCCGACGTCCGGCCCGCGAGCACCTTCGCGGCCCACTCGGGGTCCTGGAGCAGCGCGCGACCGACCGCGATCATGTCGAACTCGTCGGCCTCCAGGCGGTCGAGCAGGTTGTCGATGCCCTGCACCGGGGAGCCCTCACCGGCGAACGCGCCGGTGAAGTCGCCGTCCAGGCCGACCGAGCCGACGGTGATGGTCTGCTTGCCGGTGAGCTTCTTCGTCCAGCCCGCGAGGTTGAGGTCGGAGCCGTCGAACTCGGGCTGCCAGTAGCGGCGGGTGGAGGCGTGGAAGACGTCGACGCCGGCCGCGGCGAGCGGGGCCAGGACCGCCTCCAGCTCCTGCGGGGTCTCGGCGAGCCGGGCGGTGTAGTCCTGCTGCTTCCACTGCGAGTAGCGGAAGAGCACGGGGAAGGTGGCCGAGACCCGCTCGCGGACCGCGGCGACGATCTCCGCGGCGAACCGGGTGCGGGCCACCGGGTCGCCGCCGTAGGCGTCGGTGCGGCGGTTGGTGCCCTCCCACAGGAACTGGTCGAGGAGGTAGCCGTGGGCGCCGTGGAGCTCCACGCCGTCGAAGCCGATGCGCTCGGCGTCCGCGGCCGCCTGGGCGAACGCGGCGATGACGTCGTCCAGGTCCTGCTGGGTCATGGCCCTGCCGGTGGGCTCGGCGCCCGCGGTGACCAGGCCGGAGGGGCCCATCGCGGGGGCAGCCGGGAAGGGGGCGTCGCCGTCCTTGCGGACCATGCCGATGTGCCACAGCTGCGGCACGATGGTGCCGCCCGCCGCGTGCACGTCCTCGGCGACCTTCGCCCAGCCCGCCAGCTGCTCCTCGCCGTGGAACCGCGGCACCCGGTCGCTCTGACCGGCCGAGTCATGGCCGACGTAGGTGCCCTCGGTGACGATCAGGCCGACGCCCGCGGCGGCGCGGCGGGCGTAGTACGAGCGCACGTTCTCGCCGGGGATGCCGCCCGGGGAGAACATCCGGGTCATCGGCGCCATCGCGATCCGGTTGGGGACGGTGAGGCCGTTGAGCGTGATGGGCCGGGAGAGTACCTGGGCCGCGCGGGGGGCGGGCGGCGTGTCGACGGTCACGTGGGGGCTCCTCAGAAGGCTGCTAACCGAGCGGTATGTGAATGCGCATTGTTGTAGCTGCTTAAGTAAGCCGCTGTACAGAGGTCAGCATTCCCGGACCCGGAAGCGGTCGTCTGTGACGCCGGACACGCCCGGGCGGGGCGAAAGCCCGGGAAAAGCCCGAGGGCGGCACCCCCTGTCCCAGACAGGAAGTACCGCCCTCGGTAAGGACGTTGATCAACCAGAGGCCGATCAGAAGTCCATGTCACCGCCCGGCATGCCGCCCGGAGCGGCCGCGGCGGCCTTCTCCGGCTTGTCGGCGATGACGGCCTCGGTGGTGAGGAACAGCGCGGCGATGGAGGCGGCGTTCTGCAGCGCGGAACGGGTCACCTTCGCCGGGTCGATGATGCCCTCGGCGACCAGGTCGACGTACTCGCCGGTCGCGGCGTTCAGGCCGTGGCCCGGGGTCAGGTTGCGCACCTTCTCCACCACGACACCGCCCTCGAGGCCGGCGTTGACGGCGATCTGCTTCAGCGGGGCCTCCAGGGCGATGCGCACGGCGTTGGCGCCGGTCGCCTCGTCACCCTCGAGCTCCAGCTTCTCGAAGACCTGGGAGGCCTGGAGCAGGGCCACGCCACCACCGGCGACGATGCCCTCCTCGACGGCCGCCTTGGCGTTGCGCACGGCGTCCTCGATGCGGTGCTTGCGCTCCTTGAGCTCCACCTCGGTGGCGGCACCGGCCTTGATGACCGCGACGCCGCCCGCGAGCTTGGCCAGGCGCTCCTGGAGCTTCTCGCGGTCGTAGTCCGAGTCGCTGTTCTCGATCTCGGCGCGGATCTGGTTCACCCGGCCGTTGACCTGGTCGGAGGAGCCGGCACCGTCGACGATGGTGGTCTCGTCCTTGGTGATGACGACCTTGCGGGCGCGGCCCAGGAGGTCCAGGGTCGCGTTCTCCAGCTTGAGGCCGACCTCCTCGGAGATGACCTCGCCGCCCGTGAGGATGGCGATGTCGCCGAGCATGGCCTTGCGGCGGTCGCCGAAGCCCGGGGCCTTGACGGCGACGGACTTGAAGGTGCCGCGGATCTTGTTGACGACCAGGGTCGACAGGGCCTCGCCCTCGACGTCCTCGGCGATGATCAGCAGCGGCTTGCCCGACTGCATGACCTTCTCCAGGAGCGGGAGCAGGTCCTTGACGGAGCCGATCTTGGAGTTCGCGATGAGGATGTACGGGTCCTCGAGCGACGCCTCCATGCGCTCCATGTCGGTGGCGAAGTAGGCGGAGATGTAGCCCTTGTCGAAGCGCATGCCCTCGGTGAGCTCGAGCTCCAGACCGAAGGTGTTGCTCTCCTCGACGGTGATGACGCCTTCCTTGCCGACCTTGTCCATCGCCTCGGCGATCAGCTCGCCGATCTGGGTGTCGGCGGCGGAGATGGACGCGGTGGAGGCGATCTGCTCCTTGGTCTCGACGTCCTTCGCCTGCTCCAGCAGGGCGGCGGAGACGGCCTCGACGGCCTTCTCGATACCGCGCTTCAGGGCCATCGGGTTGGCACCGGCGGCGACGTTGCGCAGGCCTTCCTTGACCAGGGCCTGGGCGAGCACGGTCGCGGTGGTCGTACCGTCACCGGCGACGTCGTCCGTCTTCTTGGCGACTTCCTTGACCAGCTCGGCGCCGATCTTCTCGTACGGGTCCTCGAGCTCGATCTCCTTGGCGATGGAGACACCATCGTTGGTGATCGTGGGGGCGCCCCACTTCTTCTCGAGGACGACGTTGCGACCCTTGGGGCCGAGCGTCACCTTGACGGCGTCCGCGAGCTGGTTCATGCCGCGCTCGAGGCCGCGCCGCGCCTCCTCGTCGAACGCGATGATCTTGGCCATGTGAAGTGGTCCCTCCAGGACTGGGGGTGATTCCTTCGGACCGCGCCCGCGCCCGCGACGGACGGTTCGCCGGCCTGTGGTTCCTTGCCCCACATGGCCTGCGGACCTCACCGACCCGGTCCTTCGTTGTCACTCTCACCTTCAGAGTGCTAACGCAATGATTAGCACTCGGCATGGTCGAGTGCAAGCGCCTTGGCCCTCCTCGGGCCACCTCGGCGGCCGGGTCAGCCGGAGGCGAACACGCGCGGGGCCCGGACCCGGGCACGCCGAAGGGCCCGCACCCTGTGCGAGGTGCGGGCCCTTCGGTGGAGAAACGTTCAGACGGCGACGCGAACCATGTCGGCCTGCGGACCCTTCTGGCCCTGCGAGATCTCGAACTCGACTCGCTGGCCCTCCTCCAGGGTGCGGTAGCCGTCCATCTGAATGGCGCTGTAATGGACGAAGACGTCCGCACCACCGTCGACCGCGATGAAGCCGTACCCCTTCTCCGCGTTGAACCACTTGACGGTGCCCTGAGCCATGCCTAACTCCCCTATTACTGGCCCTTGCACAGATCCGCACTTCGCGGACCCGGGTCAGACCTCGCCCCCCGATGTGTCGGGGGCGTGCGCCGGAACGCGTCGACCGCGGCTGAATGTATCTGTCCAACTGCCGTCTGCAACAGGTCAATTGGACGAGAATTCTGGACGCGAACGATCCGGAATGTGGGGAGAATTCATCCGAATGCAGGGCAAGTCGGGCCCCGTAAAAGACACAAAAGCCGCGGAAAGCCCGTGCATTTTGGCTACTTCTTATCGGGCCCGCGGAAGAGAATCGAGGGCTTACCCTCGATCACCGGAGGGCGCGTTCCCCAACTGTACCGCGCTCAATCACGCAGAATTGCCCCCTCCGCTTCTCTCACGGAGAGGGCAATCCGATGCACTTTTGGTGACCGTCATTACCTAAGGTAATGATCGATCATCCGGTCAGCAGCCGCCGGCCACCGCCGGGATGATGGAGACCCCCGCGCCGTCCGGGGTGGAGGTCTGAAGGCCCTGCTCGAAACGGACGTCGTCGTCATTGACGTAGACGTTCACGAACCGGCGCAGCTTGCCCTGGTCGTCCAGAACGCGGGCGGCGATGCCGGTGTGGTTCTTCTCCAGGTCCTCGATGACCTCGCCGAGGGTGGTGCCCTCGGCGGCGACCTCGGCCTGTCCGCCGGTGTAGGTGCGCAGGATGGTGGGGATGCGAACGGTCACGCTCATGCGAGGCCAGCCTCTCGGAAGGAGTCCAGGTTCGGGCGGATGGTGGCGGTCAGGCCGGTGCCGGCCACCGCGTCGAGGGTCTTCAAACCGTCGCCGGTGTTGAGGACGACGGTGGTCTTCGCCGGGTCGAGCGCCCCGCTCTCGATCAGCTTCCGCGTGACGCCGACGGTCACGCCGCCCGCCGTCTCGGCGAAGATGCCCTCGGTGCGGGCCAGCAGCTTGATCGCGGCCACCACCTGCTCGTCCGTCACGTCCTCCACCGCGCCGCCGGTGCGCCGGGCGATGTCCAGGACGTAGGGGCCGTCGGCCGGGTTGCCGATGGCGAGGGACTTGGCGATGGTGTCCGGCTTCTGGGGCCGGACCACGTCGTGGCCCGCCTTGTAGGCCGTCGACACCGGCGAGCAGCCCTCGGCCTGGGCGCCGAAGATCTTGTACGGCCGGTCCTCGACCAACCCCAGCTCGATCAGCTCCCGGAGCCCCTTGTCGATCTTGGTGAGCTGGGAGCCGGAGGCGATCGGGACCACGATCTGGTCCGGCAGCTGCCAGCCGAGCTGCTCGCAGATCTCGTACGCCAGGGTCTTGGAGCCCTCGGCGTAGTACGGCCGCAGATTCACGTTGACGAAGCCCCAGCCCTCGCCGGCCGGGTCGCCGATCAGCTCGGAGCAAAAGCGGTTCACATCGTCGTAGTTGCCCTCGATGCCGACCAGCTCACCGCCGTAGACCGCGGCCATGACGACCTTGCCCTGCTCCAGGTCGTGCGGGATGAACACGCAGGAGCGCAGCCCGGCGCGGGCGGCGGCGGCGCCGACGGCACCGGCCAGGTTGCCGGTGGAGGAGCAGGACAGGGTGGTGAAGCCGAAGGCGCGGGCCGCCTCCAGGGCCTGGGCGACGACCCGGTCCTTGAAGGAGTGGGTCGGGTTGCCGGAGTCGTCCTTGACGTACAGACCGCCGGTGACGCCGAGCTCGCGGGCCAGGTTGTCGGCCTTGACCAGCTTGGTCCAGCCGGGGTTGATGTTCGGCTTGTCCGCGACATCGGCCGGGACCGGCAGCAGCGGGGCGTAGCGCCAGATGTTGGCGGGGCCGTCCTCGATCCGCTTGCGCAGCTCTTCGGTGTCGTAGGCGGAGAAGTCGTAGGCGATCTCCAGCGGGCCGAAGCATTCCGCGCAGGCGAAGACCGGGCCGAGCGGGACGCGGTGGCCGCATTCGCGACAGCTGAGGGCGGCGGCGGGGCCGAGATCGACGGTGGGGGTACCGGAGGTGGCAACTGTCTGCACAGCCATGGGAGGCGAGGCCCTTTCTCCTCATCTTCCTCACGACGCACTTCGCCGTGAGACGGATTTGGCACCTTCCCTAGCCGGGAGCCTCGCTGTGATGAGAACGAGAACCGACTGGAGGGTTGCCGGGGCTTCATCGGGCCGTGTCCCTCTGCCCCTCTGGATGAGCGGTATTCGATTGTGTCCGCAGTGCTGCGGTGTGTCCGCGCGCGACCCCCGACATGCGATGGTCATCGGCGTTGCTCAAGACTGTAACCGAAGGCCTGGAGAGTTGAGATAGTCGTCCGTACCGCGAGACGAGCCGCGAGACGAGCGTGAGGAGCCGGGGACCGTGCTGGAAGAAGTCGAGCGCTGGATGGGCAACCGCTCCTGGTCCGTGCGCGATCGGCCGGCGCACCAGGTCCTGGCGGCGAAGGGGCGCACCGGCCAGACCATCAGCGTGGTGCTGCCCGCGCTCGACGAGGAGGAGACCGTCGGCGAGATCGTCGCGGCGATCCGGCGGGATCTGATGGAGCGGGTGCCGCTCGTCGACGAGGTCCTGGTGATCGACTCCGGCTCCACCGACCGCACCTCCGAGGTGGCCGCCGCGGCGGGCGCCCGGGTGGTGCACCGGGACGCGATCCTGCCCCGGATACCCGCGGTGCGGGGCAAGGGCGAGGTGCTGTGGCGCTCGCTGCTCGTGGCCACCGGGGACCTCATCTGCTTCATCGACGCGGACCTGCGGGAGTTCTCCTCCGACTTCGTCCTCGGCATCGTCGGCCCGCTGCTCACCGAGCCGGACGTGCAGCTGGTCAAGGCGATGTACGACCGTCCGCTCGCCGGTACGGCGGGGCAGGGCGGCCGGGTCACCGAGCTGATGGCGCGCCCGCTGCTGAACATGCACTGGCCGCAGCTCGCGGGCTTCGTGCAGCCGCTGGGCGGGGAGTACGCGGCCCGGCGCTCGCTGCTCGAACAGCTGCCGTTCCCGGTCGGGTACGGGGTCGAGCTGGGCATGCTGGTGGACGCGCTGCACCTGGTGGGCCTGGACGCGCTGGCCCAGGTGGACGTCGGGGTGCGCAAGCACCGGCACCAGGACGGGCAGGCGCTCGGCCGGATGGCGGCGGCCATCTACCGCACGGCCCAGCTGCGGCTGGCCCGCGGCCATCTGGTGCGCCCCGTGCTCACCCAGTTCGAGCGGGGGGTCTCCGGTTTCGAGCCGCGCACCTACGCGGTGGACACCGAGGAGCGGCCGCCGATGACCGAGATCGCGGAGTACGCCCGCCGCCGGGTGGCGTGAAAGCGCAGGTACGGCGCGTTGCGCGGATGTTCCGGAGCGGTCCGCGGGTTTGAGTGTTTCCGGGCCGGGCTAGGTTCTGGACCATGGCTTCCACGCACGGTGCTGAGGTGCTGGTCGCGTCCAATCGCGGCCCGGTTTCGTACGAGACGGGCGAGGACGGCTCGCTGCGCGCCAAGCGGGGCGGCGGCGGACTGGTCTCGGGTCTGTCGGCGATCGGACCGGAGACGAACGCGGTCTGGGTGTGCGCCGCGCTGGGCGACGGCGACCGGGCGGCCGTGCGCCGCGCGGAGGGCGGGCTGCTGCCGGAGGCGGACACCGGCGGGCAGCGGGTGCGGATGCTGGACATCGACCCGGAGGTCTTCGCCGCCGCGTACAACGGGATCGCCAACTCGGTGCTCTGGTTCGTGCACCACATGCTGTACCAGACCCCGCTGGAGCCCGTCTTCGACGCGGAGTTCCGGCGGCGGTGGGCGGCGTACGAGGAGTACAACCGGGCGTTCGCGAAGGCGCTGGCCGAGGAGGCGGGCGAGGGCGCGGCGGTGCTGATCCAGGACTACCACCTGGCGCTCGCCCCGCGGATGCTCCGCAGGCTCCGGCCCGATCTGCGCATCGGCCACTTCTCGCACACGCCGTGGGCGCCCGCGGAGTACTTCCGGCTGCTGCCGGACGACATCGCGGCACAGCTGCTGACCGGGATCCTCGGCGCGGACCGGGCGGCGTTCCTGACCCGGCGCTGGGCGGACGCGTTCACCGAGTGCTGCCACGCGGTGCTGGGGCCCGGGATCCCCGCCGGTACGCGGATCGGGGTGCACGGCCTGGGCGCGGACGCCGAGTTCCTGCGGGAGCGGTCGAACCGGCCGGACGTGGCCGAGCGGATGGCGGCGCTGCGGGCGGAGATCGGCGAGGGCCGCCGGACCGTCGTCCGGGTCGACCGCACCGAGCTGTCCAAGAACATCGTGCGCGGGCTGCTGGCGTACCGGCAGCTGCTGGACGAGCACCCCGAGTGGCGGGAGAGGGTCGTGCACGTCGCGTTCGCGTACCCCTCCCGGCAGGACCTCGCCGTGTACCGGGACTACACGGCTCAGGTGCAGCGGGTCGCCGAGGAGATCAACTCGGCCTACGGGACGCCGGGTTGGATCCCGGTGGTGCTGCATGTGAAGGACGACTTCGCCCGCTCCCTGGCCGCGTACCGGCTGGCCGACGTGGCGCTGGTCAACCCGATCCGGGACGGCATGAACCTGGTCGCCAAGGAGGTGCCGGTCGTCTCCGACGAGGGCTGTGTGCTGGTGCTCTCGCGGGAGGCGGGGGCGCACGAGGAGATGGGCGAGGACGCGCTCACGGTCAACCCGTACGACATCACGGGCACGGCCGAGGCCCTGCACACGGCGCTGACCATGCCGGCGGCGGAGCGGGCCGAGCGCTCGAAGCGGCTGGCCGCGGCGGGCACGGCGCTGCCGCCGGCCCGGTGGTTCCTGGACCAGCTGGGCGCCCTGGACGATCAGTCCAGCTGAGCCGCCAGCGCGGTGAGGAGTGCGACGACGCCCTCGGGGCCGTCGACCACCAGGTCCGCCCGCTCGGCCAGTTCGGTGACCTCCGTGCTGCCGCTGCACACGAGGAGTCCCGGGGTGCCCTCGGAGCGGAGCTTGTCGACGGCGGCGTAGGCGGGGAGGTCGCCGAGGTCGTCACCGGCGTAGAGGACGGATCCGGCGCCGGTCTCGCGGAGGTACGCGCCGAGGGCGACGCCCTTGTCCATGCCGGGCGGGCGCAGTTCGAGGACCATCCGGCCGGGTTCGACGATCAGCCCGTGGCGGGTCGCGAGATCGGCGAGGGGGGCGCGCAGGGCCTCGTACGCGGCCTGCGGGTCCTGCGCGCGGCGCGTGTGCACGGCGACGGCGCGGCCCTTCTCCTCGATCCAGGTGCCCTGCCAGGCGCCGACCCGGTCCAGCAGGCCCGGCAGTTCGGCGCGGACGGCGGCGACGCCGGGGTGCGGGGCGGGGGCGGTGACGGTGCCGGTGGTGGCGTCCCAGCGTTCGGCGCCGTAGTGGCCGAGGACGGTGAGGTGATCGAGGCCGGGGACACCGGCGAAGCCGCCGTAGCGGACCGCGACACCGGCGGGCCGGCCGGTGATCACGGCGACGTGAGCGACCTTGGGGGCGAGGGCGGTGAGCGCGGCGACGGCGGCAGGGTGAGCGCGGGCCTGCTCGGGGTCGGCGACGATGGGGGCGAGGGTGCCGTCGAAGTCCAGGCCGATCACCGCGGCGGTGGGGTTGGCGAGCAGCGCGGCGAGTCCGTCCCGGCCGGCCTGGGTGGCGGGGCTCGGCAGAGGATCCATGTACCGACACTATCCAGCGGGGGCGGTTGTCACGCCTGGCGCCGCTCCTCAGCGCTCCGCGCGTCTGGTCTCCCTGATCCTGCGCAGGCGGTTCACCGTGACCGGGTCGTGGGCCAGGGCGCGCTCGTCGTCGAGGAGGGCGTTCAGGAGCTGGTAGTAGCGGACCGGGGAGAGGTGGAGGTCCTCGCGGACGGCGCGTTCCTTCGCGCCGGGCCCGGCGAAGGACCGGCGCTCCAGTGCGAGGATCTCCTTCTCCCGCTCACCCAGTTCCATGGGGAAACCGTAGCGCTCAGTCGGCGCTGGCCGCGCTGTCCGCCGCCGTGGCCGTGGCCTGGAGGCGGGTGAGGACGCCCGCGGGGTTGCCGCCGGGCGCGACGGCCTGGCCGATGTTCTGCTTCACGGCCGCGCTGACCTGCGCCCAGGAGGTCTTGCCCACCGGATACATCTCGCTCGTGGCCAGCTGGTCCAGGAAGGGGTGCAGGGCCTTGTCGGGCGCCGCGTCCGAGGCGCTCATGGCGTTGGACGCGGAGGTGGTGACCGGGAGCAGCCCGTAGGCGCGGGAGAAGTCGAGGACGTTCTTCTCGCTGTACACGTAGTTCAGGAAGTCGCCGATCTGGTCGGCGTGGCCGTTCTGCTTGAACGCCATCATCCAGTCGGACACCCCCATCGAGGCCCGCGCCCGTCCGGTCCGGCTCGGCGTCGGCACCATGCCGAAGCGCACGCCCTTCGCCTCGGCCTGCTGGATCAGCGTGGGATGCCCGTCGACCATGGCGGCCTGCCCGTCGGCGAACGCCGCGAACGCCTGCGCCCGGTTCAGCTTGCCCGGCGCCACCGGACCGGTCAGCCCCTTGGCGACCAGGTCGTCCTTGAGCCAGGAGAACGTCGCCACGTTCTGCTCGGAGTCGATGGTGTAGGTGCCGATGTCGTCGGTGAAGCCGGTGCCCCCGGTACCGCCGTCGCCGCCGCTGAGCATCCACTGCATCGTCTCGGCCTGCGCCTCCTCGGGGCCCAGCGGCAGCGCGAAGGGGTACTTCACGCCCTTCGCCTTGAGCGCCTTGGCGTCCGCGGCCAGCTCGTCCCAGCTGGTGGGCGGGGTGGTGATGCCGGCGCTCGCGAAGAGCGTCTTGTTGTAGAAGAGCACCCGGGTGGAGGCGGCGAAGGGGATGCCGTACTGCGTATGGCTCCACTGGCCGGCGTCGGACAGCTGGGAGAGGAAGTCCGCCTGGGTGCGGATGGAGAGCAGGTCGGAGGCCGCGTAGAGCTTCCCGGCCGCCGCGTAGTCGGCGTACGCGCCGATCTGCGCCAGGTCCGGCGCGTGCCCGGCGTCGACCATCTCCTTGACCTTGCGGTCGACGTCGTTCCAGGAGTACACGCTGACCTGGACCTTCACCCGCGGGTGCGTCTTCTCGTACTCCTTGACCAGCGAGTCCCAGTACTTCTGCGAGCTGTTGCCCGCCGAGTCGCCGTAGTCCGCGGCCACGAGTCTGAGGGTCACATCGGAGGAGCCGGTGCTCCCGCAGCCGCCGAGGAACGCGGTCATGCCCATGACGGACACCGTCGCGATCATTCCTGCTGTACGCCGACGCACCGTCAAAACCCCAACCCCGCTGTCCGAACAAAAATCAGATGAACGCCTAAGGTCTACACCACGCGAGTGGACTAGACCTCTCGTGGGTCAGCGGGCCACACTGTCCCCGTGAGACATGTCATCGCCCTGGACGTGGGCGGTACCGGGATGAAGGCCGCCCTCGTCGGGGACGACGGCGCCCTGCTGCACCGCGCCCGCCGCGCCACCGGCCGTGAGCGCGGCCCCGACGCGGTGGTCGCGGGCATCCTCGACTTCGCCGCCGAGCTGTACGCGTACGGCACCGAGCACCACGGCCCGCCGGCCGCCGCCGGCATAGCGGTGCCCGGCATCGTCGACGAGGAGCACGGCACCGCCGTCTACGCCGCCAACCTCGGCTGGAAGGACGTACCGCTGCGCGATCTGCTCGCGGAGCGGCTCGGGGTGCCCGTCGCGCTCGGCCACGACGTGCGCACCGGCGGGCTCGCCGAGGGCCGGATCGGCGCGGGCCGGGGCGCCGACCGCTTTCTGTTCGTACCGCTCGGCACCGGCATCGCGGGCGCGATCGGGATCGACGGCCGGGTGGAGTCCGGGGCGCACGGCTTCGCGGGCGAGATCGGCCATGTCGTCGTACGGCCCGGGGGCACGCTCTGCCCCTGCGGGCAGCGCGGCTGTCTGGAGCGGTACGCCTCCGCGGCCGCCGTCAGCGAGGCCTGGGCCACGGCCGGCGGGGACCCGGACGCGGACGCGGCCGACTGCGCGCGGGCCGTGGCGGCGGGCGACCCCGGTGCCCGGCGGGTCTGGCAGGAGGCGGTGGACGCGCTCGCCGACGGCCTGGTCACCGCGCTCACCCTGCTGGACCCGCGCACGCTGATCATCGGTGGCGGTCTCGCCGAGGCGGGGGAAGTGTTGTTCCAGCCCCTGCGGGACGCCGTCCGGCGCCGGGTCACCTTCCAGAAACTGCCGTCCATCGTCCCCGCCGCCCTCGGCGACACCGCCGGCTGCCTCGGCGCGGGCCTGCTCGCGCGGGATCTGCTGACGACCACTTCTACTCCGGAGGTAGACACCTGATGGCCAGTCCAAGAGGAGCCGCGGCGAACCCGCGGGTGCTCACCGGCGCGAACGTGGTGCTTCCCACCGGCACGGTGCGCAGCGGCACCGTGGCCATCGACGGCAAGCGGATCACCGGCGCGCCCCCGGCCGACGCCGCCGTGCTCGACGTGTCCGGCCACTGGCTGGTCCCCGGCTTCGTCGACCTCCACAACCACGGCGGCGGCGGGGCCTCCTTCTCCGGCACCGCCGAGCAGATCCTCACCGCGATCCGCACCCATCGCGCGCACGGCACCACCACCCTCGTCGCCTCCACCGTCACCGACGAGATGGACCTGCTGGCCCATCAGGCCGGCCTGCTCAGCGAGCTGGCCGAGCAGGGCGACATCGCGGGCATCCACTTCGAGGGGCCGTTCATCTCGCCGTGCCGCAAGGGCGCCCACTCCGAGGCGCTGCTGCGCGACCCGGAGCCGGCCGAGGTGCGCAAGCTGATCGACGCGGCGCGCGGGCAGGCCCGGATGCTCACCCTCGCCGCCGAACTGCCGGGCGGCATCGACTCGGTACGGCTGCTCGCCGAGCACGGGGTGATCGCGGCGATCGGGCACACGGACGCGACGTACGAGCAGACGGTGGACGCCATCGAGGCGGGTGCCACGGTCGCCACGCACCTCTTCAACGCGATGCCCGCCCTCGGCCACCGCACCCCGGGCCCGGTCGCGGCGCTCCTGGAGGACGAGCGGGTGACGGTCGAGCTGATCAACGACGGCACGCATCTGCACCCGGCCGCCCTGGAGCTGGCGTTCCATCACGCGGGCGCGGACCGGGTGGCGTTCATCACCGACGCGATGGACGCGGCCGGGTCCGGCGACGGCCGCTACATGCTGGGCCCGCTGGAGGTGGAGGTCAGCGAGGGGGTGGCCCGGCTGGTGGAGGGCGGTTCGATCGCCGGGTCCACGCTGACGCTGGACCGCGCCTTCAAGCGGGCGGTGACCGTGGACCGGCTGCCGGTCGAGGCCGCGGTGAAGGCGCTGTCCGCCAACCCGGCCCGGCTGCTGGGCCTCTCCGACCGGATCGGTTCCCTGGAGCCCGGCAAGGACGCGGACCTGGTGCTGCTGGACGCGGACTTCGACGTACGGGGCGTGATGCGGCACGGCGAGTGGGTGGTCGCTCCCCAACTGGGCTGATACGCCCGGCTTTTCCCCGCGATCGGGGCCGACCCGCATCTGGGTCGGCCGCCGTCTCTTTGGCATGATCAGGGCCCCGGAACGACGGCTTCGAGGGAGGCAGCCCGGGTGATCCTCACGGTCACGCTGAACACCGCTCTCGACCTCACCTACCGGGTGCGGTCGCTGCGCCCGCACGCCTCGCACCGGGTCTCGGAGGTCATCGAGCGCCCGGGCGGCAAAGGGGTGAACGTGGGCCGGGTGCTCGCGGCCCTCGGGCACGAGGTGACGGTCACCGGGTTCGCGGGCGGCTCCACGGGCCGGGCGGTGCGGGACGGGCTCGCCGGGACCGAGCGGCTGACGGACGCGCTGGTGCCGGTGGCGGGGGCGACACGGCGCACCATCGCGGTCGTGGACGAACACTCCGGCGACACCACGCAGTTGAACGAGCCGGGCCCGCAGATCGCGCTCCCGGAGTGGGCCGCCTTCCTGGACCGCTACACGGAGCTGGCCTCCGGCGCCTCGGCGGTGGCCCTGTGCGGCAGCCTGCCACCGGGGGTTCCGGTGGGGGCGTACGCGGGCCTGATCCGCACCGCGCGCTCCCTGGGCGTACCGGTCCTGCTGGACACCAGCGGCGAGCCGCTGCGCCGCGGGGTGGCGGCCCGCCCCGACATCATCAAGCCCAACGCCGACGAACTGGCCGAACTCACCGGCTCCCACGACCCCTTGCGCGCCACCGAATCCGCCCGCCGCCGCGGCGCCCACACGGTCATAGCTTCCCTGGGCCCGAACGGCCTGCTGGCCACGACTCCGGAGGGCCGCTGGCGCGCCACCCCGCCGGGCCGGGTGCACGGCAATCCGACCGGCGCGGGCGACTCGGCGGTCGCCGCGCTGCTGTCCGGCCTGGTGACCCAGCTCCCCTGGCCGACCCGCCTCACCCACGCCATCGCCCTCTCGGCGGCCACCGTGCGGGCAGCCGCGGCGGGCGAGTTCGACCGGCGGACGTACGAGGAGCTGCTGGGCCGGGTCACGGTGACGGGCCAGGCGGGCCGCTGAACCGCGGCGGGCTCAGTTGGTGACCCGGCCCGCCTTGATCCACAGCTGGTCCAGCAGGACGTTGCACTTGTCGCCCGGCTGGCAGGAGATCGAGATGGTGTTGTTGCCCTTCTTGAGGGTGGGCCACACATAGGAGCGGGTCCAGCCCTGGGTGAAGTCGTTGTCGGCGGCGTGCCGCCAGTTCTTCAGCCCGAGCTTGCTGCCGTACTCCTTGCCGTTGATGGTGACCGTCATCGACTGGTCCTCGCCGGTCGCGCTGTACCCGGTGAAGAGGGTGTAGTCGCCGTCCGAGGGGACGTCCACGCTCCAGGTGACGGAGGCGCCGACCTGGTTCAGGCCGCCCACGTACTTGCCGCCCGCGGCCCGTGAGCCCTTGACGTCCGTGGCCGGCGCGGCGCCGCCCGACAGCTGCACCGAGCTGTCCGCGGCATCGGCCTTGGGCAGCTGGCCGCCCGCCGAGCTGCTGCTCGTCGGGGTCGGGTCCGTGGACTGGGACTGGGTCGGGGTGGTGTCGGCCTGGCTGTCGGACTTGTCGTCGGAGTTGCCGTTGAGCATGGCGACGCCGATGCCGATGACCACCGCGGCGACCACCGCGATCGCGCCGATCAGCAGGCCCTTGGTGTTGGGGCCGCGCCGACCGGGGCCGGGCGCCGGGGCGTGGCCCGCGGGCGGGGCGCCGCCGGGGAGCGTCTCCGGGGCCTGGTAGTGCGCGTTCGGCTGGCCGTAGGCACCCTGCTGCGGGACGTAGGGCGACTGCTGCTGGCCGTACTGACGCTCGCCGACCGCGCGCACCCTGCTGACCGAGTTCGGGTAGCCGTAACCACCGGACGGCGGCTGGGCTCCTCTGGCCTGGCCGTCTGCGTACAGATAGCCGAACGGGTCGTCTTCCTCGGGCGTGCTCGCGCCGTTGTCGCCGGGCGTCATCCCTTGGTACTCCTCAACAGGTGCGAACGGATACGGTCATGGCTGGAAAGGCGAGCCTACCCTCCCCCATTCTCGACTTCGCTCGAACGGGGGGACCCCCATCGCTTGCGTCAAACGGGTGACGCAGACCGCATCAAGTCGCTGACCTGGGGCTCATCCCGCGCGGCGATGTTGTTTGGGACGAGATCGTTTCTCTACGTACATCCGCTCGTCGGCGGACTTCAACACTTCGTCGGCCGTCATTCCGCAGTGCGCCCACCCGATGCCGAAGCTCGCCCCCACCCGGACCGCCCGGCCCTCGGCCCGGATCGGCTGGATGATCTCGTTGCGCAGCCGTACCGCCAGGTCCTCGGCGTCCGCGCGGCCGAGCCCGTCGGCGAGGATCACGAACTCGTCGCCGCCGAGCCGGGCCACCGTGTCGCCGTCGCGCACCCCCTGGGACAGCCGTCGCGCGACCTCGATCAGGACGGCGTCACCCGCGTTGTGCCCGAACCGGTCGTTGATCGACTTGAAGCCGTCCAGATCGCAGAAGAGCACCGCGAGGCCCTTGGTGCCGTCGTCCTGCTCGCCCTCGGGCGCGACGGTGTGCACATGGTGGTCGTAGCCGTCGTACGACTCCGCGCCCGGCGCGAAGTCGAAGCCGTGCCCGGTGGGGCCGTCGAAGGCGGGGTGGTGGCCGTAGGCCGCGTCCAGGGACTCCAGGGCGTGCGCCGGACGGCGGCACAGCCGGGCGGCGAGCCGTGAGCGCAGCTCGGCGGAGTTCGGCAGGCCGGTCAGCGAGTCGTGCGAGGCGCGGTGGGCGAGCTGCAGCTCGCGGCGCTTGCGCTCCTCGATGTCCTCGACGTGGGTGAGCAGGAAGCGGGGCCCGTCGGCGGCGTCCGCGACGACGCTGTTGCGCAGCGACACCCACACATAGCTGCCGTCGCGGCGGCCGAGGCGCAGCTCGGCGCGCCCGCCCTCCGCCGAGGTGCGCAGCAGGGTGCCGATGTCCTCGGGGTGCACGAGGTCGGAGAAGGAGTAGCGGCGCATCGCGGAGGCCGGGCGGCCGAGCAGCCGGCACAGGGCGTCGTTGGTGCGCAGGATGCGGCCGTGCTGTTCGCCGCCCATCTCGGCGATGGCCATGCCGGACGGCGCGTACTCGAACGCCTGTCGGAAGCTTTCCTCACTCGCCCGCAGCGCCTGCTGCTCGCGCTCCAGGCGGACCAGGGCGCGCTGCATGTTGGAGCGCAGCCGGGCGTTGCTGATCGCGATGGCGGCCTGGAAGGCGTACATCTGGAGGGCCTCGCGGCCCCAGGCGCCGGGGAGGCGGCCGTTGCGCGGGCGGTCGACGGATATGACGCCGAGCAGCTCACCGCAGGAGCCGCCCGGGGCGCCCGGGGTGTACATGGGGGCGAAGAGGCGGTCGGAGGGGTGCCACTCGTCCTCGAAGCGGGGCGCGGGACCGTCCGTGAACCACTGGGGCACATCGTCGTCGTCCAGCACCCAGCCCTCGGTGTGCGGTATGAAGACGAGGTCGCCCCAGCGCTCACCCATGCCCAGGCGCCGGTCCCAGGCCTCGCGGGAGCCGACCCGGCCGGTGATCAGGGCCTCGGCGGCGGAGTTGCCGGAGAACGCGGCGACGACGAGATCGCCGTCGGGTCGTACGAGGTTCACGCCCGCCATCTCGTACCCGAGGGCGTTGACCACGCCGTCGGCGACGGTCTGCAAGGTGTCCGCCAGGCTGCGCGCCGTGTTCATGTCCGCCATGACCTGGTGCAGCTGCCGCAGGGACGCAAGACGGACGTACGGCTCCGACTCGGTCTCCATGCTCGCCCTCCCCCCGAGACCTCGCAGCGAATCAAGGGTCGTCGTCTTCGGCGCCTCGTGGTTGCTCCAGCAGTTTCACCGCCACTGAATCACAGCGCGCTGCTCACCCGGTACACAGGGTCAACAATTCCTGCCCCTTGTGACTCAAGTCACAGCAAAACGTGAACAATTGGGCGGAGTTTCGGCGTTTTCCATGCGTTCACCGAATGCCTGCTTTCCGGTCGCGCTCCGCCGCTGGTCCTAGGTCCCGGCTCGGCCGGAGGCCCGATGCGGCGGACGTAGAGCGCAGACTAGCGTTTCCGGCGTGCTGAAGACGCCTTCCCCCACCGCCCTCGCCGCTTCCGGGCATGCTGAGGGGGTGAGCAACGACGAGTTCCGGGCCGCGATGTCCCGGCTGGCCGCGGGCGTGGTCCTGGTCACCGCGCAGGAACCGCCGCTCGACCCCGACGACCCGGACGCGCCGGGCGTGGAGGACGTCGGCATGACCGCCACGGCCTTCCTGTCGGTGTCCCTGGATCCGCCGCTGGTGCTGGTCAGCCTGCGGGAGGGCTCGCGCATGGACGACCTGCTCGCCGAACAGCCGCTGTGGGCGGTGTCGGTGCTCGCGGAGAGCCAGCGGCACATCGCGGGCCGCTTCGCCATGAAGGGCCGCATCAGCGACCGGCTCCTGTTCGAGGACCTCGCGTACACCCGCGGCGAGGTCACGCACGCCCCGCTGGTCGGCGGCGCGCTCGCGACGCTGGAGTGCCGCACGGAGCAGCGGGTGGCGGCGGGCGATCACACCCTGGTCGTCGGCCGGGTGCTGACGGCCCGGGTGCCGAGCGCGGAGGGCGGACCGCTGACGTATTTCCGGGGCCGTTACCGGCAGTTGGGCTGAGCCTCCCCTTTATTTCCGTGGTGGCGCGGTCAATTCGCCGCCTAGGGTGCGCGGATGACATCGCGCCTGGAAGAGATCACGCCCCGCAATTTCGAGACGGCGATCGGCATTCGCGTCCGGCCCGGCCAGGAACACGCGGTCGAGCCGGTGGAACGCTCCCTCGCCGAGGCGTACGTCCACCCGCCGGGTGTGGCCTGGCCGCGGCTGATCCTCGACGGCACCCGGCCGGTCGGGTTCCTCATGGCCTTCCTCGACATCGACTGGTACGGCGACGGAAGCGTCCGCCGGTCGGGGCTGTGGCGGCTGAACATCGCGGCGGGCGAGCAGGGGCGGGGACACGGGCGCTTCGCGGTCGCCTCGGTGGGCGCGGAGATCCGGCGCCGGGGCGGTCGCGAGCTGTACGTCACCTGGCATCCCGGGGCGGACGGCCCCGAGGAGTTCTATCTCCGGCTGGGCTTCCGGAAGAACGGGGAGACGAGCGGGGGACAGACGGTGGGGGTGCTGGACCTGGGGGACGCGTAGCCGGAGCGAGAACGGCGAGGGGGCCGCCCTCTCACCCCCAGTCGCGCCCCGAACGCCCGCGCTTGGTGTCGGCGCGCTGCTTCTTCTCCCGCAGCCGGCGCTCGTTGATGCCCCGGGGTATCCGGGTGGGCCTGCGGGGCTTGGGCGGGGGCGCGGTGGCCTCCGCGAGGAGGGCCGCGAGGCGGACGGCGGCGCTCTCGCGGTTGCGCCACTGGGAACGGTGCTCGGACGCGCGCACGGTCACCACCCCGTCGACGAGGCGGGTGGCCAGCCGCTCCAGGGCCCGCTCCTTCCACACCGGCGGCAGCGCCTCGGTGGCCGCGAGGTCGAAGCGCAGCTCCACCTGGGAGTCGCTGGTGTTGACATGCTGCCCGCCCGGACCGGACGACCTGGAAAAACGCCACATCAGCTCGGCCTCGGGGAGCGAGACGGAGCCGCGGATGACGTGAGGACCGGACATGCCCTCCATGTTCCCGGCCCGGGCCCGTCCACGTCACCTGGATTTCCGGATCCGTGGGGAGAAGTGCGGGTAAAAAAGGTAAAGGGGTGCGGAACCATGGGCACCCCCCTCGACGTTGTCCCGGGTGACGGTAGCTTCGTCGGCACGCACAGGTATATCTAGGAAGGGACTCCCAACATGGCTGTAAGCCTGTCCAAGGGTGGCAACGTCTCGCTCTCCAAGGAGGCTCCGGGCCTGACGGCCGTCACCGTGGGCCTCGGCTGGGACGTCCGCACCACCACGGGCACGGACTTCGACCTGGACGCCTCCGCCATCGCGGTCAACGGACAGGGCAAGGTCTACTCGGACGCCCACTTCGTCTTCTTCAACAACAAGCAGACCCCGGACAGCACCATCGTGCACACCGGTGACAACCGCACGGGCGAGGGCGCGGGCGACGACGAGTCGATCAACGTCAACCTGGCCGGTCTCCCGGCCGACATCGACAAGATCGTCTTCCCGGTCTCCATCTACGACGCGGAGAACCGCGGCCAGAACTTCGGCCAGGTGCGCAACGCCTACATCCGCATCGTCAACCAGGCCGGCGGCGCGGAGATCGCCCGCTACGACCTGTCCGAGGACGCCGCCACCGAGACCGCCATGGTCTTCGGCGAGCTGTACCGCAACGGCGCGGAGTGGAAGTTCCGCGCGGTGGGCCAGGGCTACGCCTCCGGCCTGGTCGGCATCGCCCAGGACTTCGGCGTGAACGTCTGACGGACCGCCGTCACCGCCCTTCCCCGCCCGAGGGTCCGGGGAGGGGCGGACATCCCGGCGCGCGCCCCGGTCACGGATGCGCCGGTTTGCCCTCGCCGTACAGCCAGTCCTTCCAGATCTCCCCGAAGTCCTGGTCCGGGAAGCGGTGTTCGACGTACGCCGTGAAGTCACCGGTGCTCGCGTTGCCGTACCGGTGCGCGGCCGGCCAGGCGCGCAGGAAGGCGAAGAAGGCCTTGTCGCCGACCTTCTGCCGGATCTTGTGGAGCACCATCGCGCCGCGCTCGTAGACCGGCGACGCGGAGATGTGGGCCGCGCCGGAGGGGGTCGCGGGCGGGAAGGCCCACAGGGCGCTGTCGTGCTCGTCGTAGTAGTACTGGAAGGTCTTCTCGGCCGAGTCACCGCCATGGTCCTCGTCCCACAGCCACTGCGCGTAGGTCGCGAACCCCTCGTTGAGCCACATGTCCCGCCAGGACTTGGGGGTGACGCAGTCGCCGTACCACTGGTGGGCGAGTTCATGGACGAGGGTGCCCAGTTCGGGGGCGCCGGGGAAGACCGGCCGGTTCTGCGTCTCCAGCGCGTACCCCGCGTCGTCCGGCCGGTCGACGATGGCGCCGACGGAGGAGAAGGGGTACGGCCCGAACGTGTCCTCCTCCCACTTGACGATCTCGGGCAGCCTCGCGAGGACCGCCGCGCTCGCCTTGGCCTGCGTGGGGTCGACCGCGGTGAGCACGGGCAGCCCGCCGGGCCCCTTGGACCGGGTGATGTCGAAGTGGCCGATCGCGACGGTCGCGAGGTAGCTGGCCATCGGCTGGGCGGTGTGCCAGTGGTAGGTCGTACGGCCCGCACGGCTGGACTGATCCGCCAACTCGCCGTTGGACACCGCCTGGAGGCCCTGCGGGACGGTGACGGTGATGTCGTACGTGGCCTTGTCGGAGGGGTGGTCGTTGCCGGGGAACCACGCCATGGACCCGACCGGCTCGCCGAGCCCGAGCGCGCCGTCGGCCGTGGGCAGCCAGCCCTCCGCGGAGCCGTCGGGGTCGGTGAGGGTGCCGGGGACGCCGGAGTAGCGGACGGTCGTACGGAAGGTGGCGCCCTCGCGCAGATCGTCGTGCGGCCGGACGGTGAGTTCCTGCCCGGCCCGGTTGTAGCGGGCGTCCCGGCCGTCGACGCCGACCGAGTCCACCCGCAGCCCGGCGAGGTCCAGATCGAACGCGGACAGGTCCTTGGTGGCGCGCGCCGTGATGACCGCCGTGCCGGTGAGGCGGTGGGTGGCCGGGGTGTAGTCCAGGGTGAGGGCGTAGTGGCCGACGTCGTACCCGCCGTTGCCCGCCTTCGGGAAATACGGGTCCCGCACCCCCGGGCCCCCCGGGGTGCCGTGCACCCCGCCCCCGCACCCGGTACCGGCGAGAACGAGCGCCAACGCGACCGAGGCGGCCGATACCAGGCGTACGGATCTGGACATGTCAGCGATCTTAGGCGGAAGCGGATCACCGGGGGGAGCCGTCTCCGGGGCGAGGGCCCGGGGGTCCCCGTCGCCCGCTCCCGGTCCCGCCTCTCGTCCTCACCTCTCGTCGCGGTGCGTGAGGTGTCCGTCGGCGAGCCGCCAGTAGTGCTGGTGATCGGTCAGCCGCCAGGTCTCGTCGGCGGCGATCGCCCGGGTGATCCACGCGTGGAGCTGCGGGAGGGCGTGCGCCCGCAGCACGGCGCGGACAGCGGCGCGGCCGGTGGCGTCGACCGGGTGGACGTCCACGCGGAAGCCGACCGTGTCCGGATGGCGGCCGCGACCGTAGCCGCGCGGGGCCGGGGCGACCCATGCCGCGCCGAGGACGATGGTGCCGCTGTCCTGTCCCGTGAGGAACCGCAGATCCGTGACTCGGCTCCGGTGCGGGCCGAGACACGCGTCGATGTCGGTGGCGGTCAGGGGCCAGGAGCGGTGCCGGGGCAGTCTTCGATCGCGTGCGGGCATGGCAGGCATGATGGCGAAGGGGCCGCCACCGCGCCCACCGTTTTTCCGGCGGCCCGCGCCGGGACCGGCACCGCCCCCGGGGTCCCCGCGGCGCCGTGACACCATCGATCCGTGCTCGATATCGGCTACGCCCTCTCCAACCGGTTCCCGGACCCCCCGCAGACCGACTACCGCCGCGCGGACGTGCGCGCGCTGCGGCACGATCTGTTCTGCGGGGACGTGTATCTCGCGGACACCCGGTCGGACCGGGAGCTGTCCACAGCCTGGGGATGGGTGCCGGTGCTGGACTTCGCGTGGGCGCTGTGCGACATCGTGGAGCGGCTGGACCGGGACCCGATGGGCTCCCGCGCCGCCCGTCCGCAGCGGGCGGAGCTGGACTTCACCGAGTCCAGTGACCGGCTGCTGTTCGAGCGCCGCTTCGGCTGGGTCGACATCGCGGCCGACTGGCAGCCGCGGGACGAGGCCCCGCTCTCCTTCGCGCACGCCGAACTGCGCCGCGAGGCACGGGACTTCCTCCAGGACCTGGTCGCCGATCTCGTCGACCTGCACGAGGACCTGGGCGAGAACCCGGCGATCTGGACCCTCCAGTCCCGCTTTCCCCGCGTCGCGTAACGGGCTCGCTCACTCCACGCGTATCCCGAGCGCCGCCGCCAGCGCCGGGGCCAGGTCGAGCAGCTGGGCCGGGCCGATCACCGCGCCGGACAGCCGGTCGAGGCCCCGGGCGATCTCCAGCGGGGCGGCGCCGCGCAGATCGACGTCCTTCAGCGTGGCCCCGGTGAAGTCCGCCCCCTTCAGCGCGCAGTCCACGAACTCCACCCGCTCCAGGCGCGCGCCGCCGAAGTCGGGTTCGACCAGGACGCAGGACTCGAAGACCACGTCCCGCAACCGGGCCATGCGCAGATTCAGATAGTCGATCTTGCCGCCGCGCACCACGACCCGCTCCAGCACGGCGCCGTGCAACTGGGTGCCGCCGAGGCGCGGATCGGTCAGCTCGACATCGCGCAGGGTGGCCTCGGACAGATCCGTGCCGACCCCGCGGGGACCGGTGAGCGCGGTGTCCAGCACCCGGGCGTGCCGCAGCTTCGTCCCGTCGACGGCGCAGCCGCGCAGCGCGCAGTCCATGAACCGGGCGCCCGCCGCGTCCTGGCCCGTGAGGTCCGCGTCCGCGAACTCGAGGCCGTCGTAGTCCCCGTCGGGCTCCAGTCCGCCGCCGGCCCACGGCTCCAGCGGCGGCAGCCGCAGCTCCGGCCGCCGTGCGCCCCGTCCCACCCGGCTCCCGCCGGTCGTTCCCCTCGCCATGGGTCCCATGCTGCACCCCACCACTGACAATCACCGAAAAGCGCGGCGCGGGCGCCGGAAGATCGCCGCACCGTCGGAAAGGTCGTACCGGAACCCTGAGAAAACCCTGAGAATCAGGGCGAAGTCACCCAGATGCGGCACCTCCCGATCCATGGTGTTCTGGCCAGATGAGCATCGGCCGAACGGGTGAGTCCCGGGCCGCCGCGGAGGGTACGGATCCGCACCGCTGGTGGGGGCTGGTCGTCATCGCCCTGGCCCAGCTGATGGTGGTCCTGGACGCCACGATCGTGAACATCGCGCTCCCCTCCGCGCAGCGCGCCCTGCACATGTCCGACGGCAACCGGCAATGGGTGATCACCGCGTACACCCTTGCCTTCGGCGGGCTGCTCCTGCTGGGCGGCCGGATCGCCGATCTCGTGGGGCGAAAACGCACCTTCGTGATCGGCCTGGCCGGCTTCGCGCTCGCCTCGGCGCTCGGCGGGGCCGCGACCGGCTCCGGGATGCTCTTCGGCGCCCGCGCGCTGCAAGGGGTCTTCGCCGCCGTGCTCGCGCCCTCCGCGCTGTCCCTGCTGACCACGATGTTCACCGACCCCCGCGAGCGCGGCAAGGCGTTCGGGGTCTACAGCGCGCTGGCGGGCAGCGGTTCGGCGATCGGGCTGATCGTCGGCGGGGTGCTCACCGAGTACCTGACCTGGCGCTGGTGCCTGTACGTCAACGTGCCCATCGCGGCGCTCGCGGTCTTCGGCGCGTTCACGCTGCTGCACGACCGGCCGGGGCACCAGGACGTCCGGCTCGACGTGCCCGGTGTGCTGCTGGGCTGCGGGGGCCTGGTCGCGATCGTCTACGGCTTCGGCGAGGCCCAGCCGCGCGGCTGGTCGGACCCGCTGGTGCTCGCCATGCTGGCGGCCGGGGTGCTGCTGCTCGTGGCGTTCGTGTGGTGGCAGGCGCGGGCGCCGAGCCCGCTGCTGCCGCTGCGGATCCTGCGCAGCCGGGACCGGGCGGGCTGCCTGCTGACGATGACGTTCGCGGTGATCGGCATGTTCGGGCTGTTCCTGTTCATGACCTACTACCTCCAGGTCGTCCTCGGCTACTCGCCGGTCCGCACGGGTCTGGCGTTCCTGCCGATGACCGCCGCGATCGTCGCCGGGTCCACACAGATCTCGGCGCGGCTGCTGCCCCATGTGCCGCCGCGGCGGCTGCTGGTGCCGGGCATGCTGCTGGCGACCGGCGGGCTGCTGCTGCTCACCCGGCTGACCCCGCACTCCGCCTACGCCGGGGAGATCCTGCCCTCCCTGGTGCTGCTGGGGCTCGGCCTGGGGCTGACCTTCATGCCGGTGTTCGCCACGGCGACGGCGGGGGTCGCGCCGCGGGACGCCGGGGTCACCTCCGCGACCGTCAACACGGCCCAGCAGGTCGGCGGTTCGATCGGTACGGCGCTGCTGAACACGATCGCCACCACCAGCGCCGCCGCCTACATCGCCGCCCGCCCGCACCGGCCGGACACGGTCCCGGCCGGGGTCGTGCACGGCTACACCGTGGCCATCGCCTGGGCCGCCGTGATCATGCTCGTCGCCGCCCTGACCGCGGGCCTGATGGTGACCGCCCCGGCCCCGAAGCACGCCACCCCGGCCGGCAGTCAGGTGCGGGAGTCAGTGGGCTGAGACGGGAACGCGCCCCGCCGACGACGGCCGAGGCCTCGTCGACGGGGCGCGCCCCGTTCCGCGTCCGTCAGTCGAGCGGGACGTCGAAGTTCTTCGCGGTGATGTTCGTGCCGTCGGACGCCTTGGCCGCCAGGCGCTTGTAGCGCAGGACGAGCTTGTCCGCGTCCTTGGTGGGCGTGAAGACGACCCAGCCGGTCGAGGTCTTGCCGGTCTCGGCGTCCTTCAGCGGCGGGTAACCGGCCGCCTTGATCTCGTCGTCCAGGATGGTGGTGCTCGCCTGGTCGATGCCGTTGGGCATGCCGGTGAGGTAGAAGGACGTGGCGCCGAAGCTGTCGTAGTACTTCGAGCTCGCGGTGACCGTGACGTCGACCAGGACGACCTTCTCGTCCGCCAGCGCCGAGAACTTGGCCTTCGCCGCCGCCGACGGCTGGAAGTCCTTGATGTACTTGACGACGGTGGCCTTCTCGCCCATCACGTCGTCGTTGATCGTCTTGTTCACCGGCACGGCGGTGCCGGTGGCCGCGCCCCCGTTCCCTGCGGCCGACTGCGAGGGCGACGCCGCCGGGGAGGAGTCACCGGCCGTGGCCGACGCGGTCGGCGTGGGCGAGGACGCGGAGTCGGCGCCCGAGCCGGAATCGTCGTTGCACCCGGTGAGCAGCAGGGCGCACGCGGCCATCGCGGCGACGGCAGGAACGCTGGTGGCGACCCGTATACGCATGAAAAGAGAACCTCTCCCCGTAGAAGAAATGCGGGCCCGCCGCACGGTTGCCGTGGCAAAGCGGACCCGGTCATTCATCTGGTTGATGTGCAGCGGGGATCATACTGGCCGCCCCAGGTCGCGTTTTTGTCATGGTCCCGTTCCGCTTTCGTCAGGGGACCAACGCCCGGCGCCTCAGTGCCGTCCCGCCACCCGGTCCGCCGCCTTGGCCAGCCGCGAGGACTCCGCCGCCGGGTGAAGGCGTTCCCGGTGATCGGCCGTGTGGTAGGTGGCGTACATGCCGTGGACGCCGAGCCAGCGCAGCGGCTCGGGCTCCCACTTGCGCACCTGGTGGCCGACCCAGGGCAGCTCGGTGAGCGCGGTGCGGCCGGCCTGTCCGGAGTCCTGCTGGACGAGGTCGCGCAGGGTGCGGGCGGCGAGGTTGGTGGTGGCGACGCCGGAGCCGACATAGCCGCCCGCCCAGCCGAGCCCGGTGGCGCGGTCGAGGGTGACGGTGGCGCACCAGTCGCGCGGCACCCCGAGGACGCCGGACCAGGCGTGGGTGACGGCGACCCCGGCCAGGGACGGGAAGAAGCGCACCAGGATGTCCCGCAGCGCCTCGACGGTCGCCCGCTGGGTGCGGCCGTCGTTGTCCGTGCGGGAGCCGAAGCGGTACGGCACCCCGCGCCCGCCGAGCGCGATCCGGCCGTCGGCGGTGCGCTGCGCGTACATGTAGGCGTGCGCCATGTCGCCCAGCGTCTCCCGGCCCGCCCAGCCGATCGCCGCCCACTGCGCCTCGGTCAGCGGCTCGGTGGCGATCATCGAGGAGTTCATCGGCAGCCAGGTCCGCCTCTGGCCCTTGAGGGAGGCGGTGAAGCCCTCGGTGCAGCGCAGCACGTAGGGGGCGCGGACGGTGCCGTAGGGGGTGACGGCGTGCTGGGGGCGGATCTCGGTGACCGGGGTCATCTCATGGATCACCACGCCCAGCGCCTCGACCGTCGCCGCCAGGCCCTTCACCAGCTTCACCGGGTTCAGCCGGGCGCCGTGCGGGGTCCAGGCGGAGCCGACGGCGTCCGCGACCCGGATCCGCTCGGCCGTCTCCCGGGCGCCGTACAGCTCCCGGTCCTTCTCGCCGTACGACAGTTCGTGCGCGTGGAACGCCCGCAGCCGGGCCAGCTGCGCGGGGGTCGTGGCCACCTCCAGGACGCCGCCCTTGTGCAGATCGGCGTCGATGCCCTCCGCCCCGGCGACGGCGATCACCTCGTCCACGGTGTCGTTCATCGCCTGCTGGAGACGGACCGCGGCCTCCTTGCCGTGCAGCTTCGCGTAGCGGTCGCGGCCCGCGATGCCGTTGTACAGCCAGCCGCCGTTGCGGCCGGAGGCGCCGTATCCGCAGAACTTCTGCTCCAGGACGGTGATCCGCAGGAAGGGCGCGGCCTTCTTCAGGTAGTACGCGGTCCACAGGCCGGTGTACCCGCCGCCGACGATCACCACGTCCGCCGTGGCGTCCCCGGGCAGCGGTTCCCGTACCGCCGGGAGGCCGTCGTCCACGTACCAGAAGGAGATGCCACCGTTCACGACACTGCTCGCCGAGCTGCTCATGGCGGGGAACCTAACCCCTGAGCGCGGTCAGTGTCTCCTTCGGATTCCATGCTTTTCCGCGGCCTCTGGTCAGCGGATAGCAGGCCAGACCGATCAGCAGCGCGAGGAAATGTCCGATGTCGGTGAAGGTGGGCGCCTCGGTCAGGGGCAGCGCGAAGACGAGGGCGACGACGGCGAGGTAGGCGTAGCGCCAGGGGGCCGCGATGCGGTAGGTGAGGACGCCGACGACCCCGGCCAGGGCGTAACTGACGCCGATGTCCAGGGTGTTGGCCGCCGAGTGCGGCGCGATGCCGTCCCGGATCGCCTTCAGCAGCAGGCCCTCGCTGACCAGGGACGCGAGCACATGGGCCGCCACGCACACCAGCAGCCAGCGGGCGGTGCCGAGCCAGCGCTCGGCCGGGGCGTGGAAGACGGTGTACAGGAACGCGTACGGCAGCCAGCGCCCGCCGTCGATCCACATCGCGCTGGTGACCAGCACCCGCAGCGGGGTGCGGGACAGCTCGTGGATGTTGGTGGACCTGCGGCGCAGGAAATGCTGCTCGAAGCCGGGCGACATGTGGTGCACCGCGACGGTGGTGACGAACAGGACCGCCAGCCAGACGTAGGTGCCCGGGGCGCCGCGGACATAGCCCGCGACCGCCCCGAGTCCACGGCGGAGGGGGTTGACCCGGGTCACGTCGCCAGTATGCGTCCCCGCGCGCGGACACGCCGCCGATTGGCGTATCCACACATCTACGGATTATTCGGTCATAACGTACCCAGTATGAAGAGATGTCACATCGCTTACGCCGCGAGTGCCGTCGCGGCACTCGTCGGTTCGGGAATCGGTCTGGGCGCCTCCCCCGCGGCCGCCCTCCACCAGACCCTCGTGGTCCACCGGGGTGAATCGATCCAGAAGGCCGTGAACAGCGCGCGGCCCGGCGACACCGTGCTCGTGCTCCCCGGCACCTACAAGGAGAGCGTCACCATCAGCACGCCCCGGGTCACCCTGCGCGGGCTGGGCCCGGGCACGGTGCTCGAACCCGCCAAGAAGACGACGGGCGCGGCCCCGAGCAAGAACACCAAGGCCACCAAGAGCTGTGCCGAGGGCGGCAACGGCATCTGTGTGATCGGCACCAAGACGACGAACGTCGAGGGCGTCACCGTCGCCGATCTGAAGGTGACCGGCTTCAGCCGCGCCGGGGTGTTCGGCATGGCGACCGACACCATGACCGTACGGGGCGTCCAGGCCGTCAAGAACGCCGTCTGGGGCATCGCCCAGGAGCGTTCCGTGCACGGGCACATCATGGGCAACTACGCGCAGGGCAACGGCGACGCGGGGGTCTTCCTCGCCAACACCATCACCGAGGAGGCCGGTGCCCTCGACACCCGGCGGACGGTGATCGACCACAACCGGCTGGAGGGCAACCGCATCGGCGTCACCGTGCGGCGGCTGCGCAACCTCTCGGTGGCCGAGAACTACATCGCGGGCAACTGCGCCGGTGTGTTCGTCGTCGGCGACGAGAACAAGCCCAAGGCCGGTGACCTGGAGGTCGCCTTCAACGACGTCACCGAGAACAACAAGTCCTGCCCCAAGACCGACCGGCTGCCCGCCATCCAGGGCTCCGGCATCGTGCTGACCGGCGCCGAGAAGACCGTGGTGGACGGCAACCGGGTCACCGGCAACTCGGGCAGCTCCCCGCTGTCCGGCGGCATCGTGCTGTTCAAGAGCTTCGTGGGCGTCACCAACGACCAGAACCGCGTCAGCGGCAACGCGCTGGCCGGCAACGGGCCCGCGGACCTGGTCAACACCGAGACCAAGGGCATCGGCAACACCTTCGACCACAACGCCTGCCGGGTCTCCAAGCCCGCCGGCCTGTGCTGACCGCCCCACCACCGACCCGCTGGACCGACGCACGCCGAGAACGAAGGAAGGCGGCAGATGACCACCGCTGAGACGGCACCGCCGAACCGGGCCACCGACCAGGCCCCGACCGCCCCGCCCCCGCCGATGCGGCTGCGCGAACTCGTCTTCGGGGCGGCCCTGTCCGCCGCCGTACGGGCCGCCGCCCGCCTCGGTGTGCCGGACGCCCTCGGGGACACCCCGCTGAGCGCCGAGGCCCTCGCGGCCAAGGTGCGCACCGAACCCAAGCCGCTGCGCCGCATGCTGCGGGCCCTGGCCTGCTACGGCGTCTTCACCGAGCGGCCCGACGGCACCTTCGCGCACACCGACATGTCCCGGCTGCTGCGCGAGGACGACCCGAACAGCCTGCGCGCCATCGCGCTGTGGTGCACCGAGCCCTGGACCTGGGCCGCCTGGCCCAAGCTGGACGAGGCGGTGCGCAGCGGCCGCAACGTGGTGGAGGGCCTGTTCGGCAAGGAGTTCTTCACCTATCTGAACGAGGACGCGCCCCAGTCCGCGAACGTCTTCAACCAGGCGATGACCCGCTCCAGCGAGCAGTCGGCGCGGGAGGTCGCGGCCCTGCTCGACCTGTCGGGGTCCGCGTCCGTCGCCGACCTCGGCGGCGGCCAGGGCCATGTGGTGGCCTGCCTGCTGGACAAGTACCCGCAGATGCACGGCAGTCTGCTGGACCTGCCCCGGGTGGTGGAGAACGCGCTGCCGAGGCTGCGCGAGGGCGGCGACCTGGCCGGCCGCGCGCAGATCGTGCCGGGCGACGTCCGCGAGGCGATCCCGGTCAAGGCCGACGTCTACGTCATCAAGAACATCCTGGAGTGGGACGACGAGAGCACGGCCCGGCTGCTGCACAACGTCGTCCAGGCGGGCGGGCCCGGCACCCGGGTGATCGTCATCGAGAACCTGGTCGACGACACCCCGTCGATGCGGTTCAGCACCGCGATGGACCTGCTGCTGCTCCTCAACGTCGGCGGCGCCAAGCACACCACCGACAGCATGGTGAGCCGGCTCACCGCGGCGGGGCTCGCGGTGGACACCGTCCGGCCGGTGAACCCGTACCTGCACGCGTTCGAGTGCCGGGTGGGCGCCTGACGAGCGAGGCCGTACGAGAACGCCGGTCGCCGGGCCCGCTGCACCGCGGGCCCGGCGACCGGCTTTCCTGTGGACGCGAACCCGCGTATCAGGAGCGCTCCCAGAGGTAGAAGCGGCGCGCCATCGCGTCCTTGGGGGAGCGCCAGGTCTCCGGGTCGTACGCGCTGACGTATGCCGTCAGCCGTTCGCTGACGCCCCGGAACTCGGGGTGTTCGGTGACCTTGGCGATGGCCGGGCCCGGTTCGCGCTCGGACTCGATGAGGTGCATGTACACATCGCCGAACTGGAAGAGGCTGCGCCGGGTGACGCCCACGAGGTGGGGCAGCTCCCCCCGGTCGGACTCCTCGAAGATCTTCGCGATGTCGGGGGCCGAGCCCGGGGCCATCCGGGCGACGATCAGGGCCTGGTGCACGGTGATGCCTCCCTTGCGGTGCGGTGGCGCTCAGTCGGCGAGCGCCGGGGCGGGCCGGTGTCCGGCGGCGGCCTTCTCGATCTTGTCCCGGATCAGGGCCATCTGGACCTTGGAGTTCTTGTTGATGTTGTCGGTCATCCAGTCGTCGTCGACCGGTGCCTGGGGCTTCATCGCGAAGTCCTGCGTCCACACCATGCGGGTGCCGGCCGGGACCTCCTCGTAGGCCCAGTGGATGTCCATGTGGGCGAACGGACCGGTCTCCACCCGGCGCGCCTTGACGGTGCGGGTGGCGCGGTCGGGCTCGCGCTCGGAGACCCAGCTCCAGACGGTGCCGTTCTCGTCCGGGTGCATGGTGAGCCGGAAGGTGGTCTTCTCGCCCTCGCGCTTGAGCACCTCGACGGCCGCGTACTCGCTGAACAGCTGGGGCCAGCGCTCCAGGTCGTTGGTCATGTCCCAGACCAGGTCGAGCGGGGCCGCGACGGTGATCTCGTTCTGGGTGTGTCCTGCCATGTCAGGCTCCTGCCATCAGCGTGTTGTTGACGAGGTTGAGGAACTGCTGAGGGGTCTTGCAGCGCTCGGCGTCCACCGGCATCGGGGTGCCGTGCTCGTTCTCCAGCTCGCCGACGATGCCGAGCAGGCCGAGCGAGTCGACGCCGAGGACGTCGAAGCCGGTGTCCGGCTTGTCGTTGAGCTGCTGGGGGCTGACGGTGACCCCGGCCGCCTTCTTCATGAGGGCTGCGAGTTCTTCGACGGTGATCTTGGACATTGCTCTCCTCCTTTGCTGTTCACCGCGCGCTGGGGTGCCGCAGCACCAGCGCCGAGTTCGACCCCATGAGGCCCCGGCTGAGGACCAGCGCGGTGCGCGGTTCGGCGACCCGGGCGCGGCCGGTGACGAGGTCGAGGTCATGGCAGACGTCGTGGACGTTCGGGGTCGGCGGGATCAGCCCGTGCTCCATCGCGAGCACGGCCGCCGCGGTGTCCAGCACGGGGGCCGCGCAGTAGCCGCGGCCGGTGCCGGTCTTGGGCGCGGTGACCGGCACCCGGGTGCCATGGGCGCCGAGGGCGTCGGCGATGGCCAGTGCCTCGGCCCGGTCGGCCGCCGGTACCCCGAGGGCGTCGGCGAAGACGACGTCGACCTCCTCGGGCGCGCACTCCGCCTCGGCCAGCGCCTGCCGGATGGCCTGGGCGAGTCCCGCGCGGGACTCCGCCCAGCGGGAGGCGCCGGTGAAGGTGGCCGCGTGCCCGGCGACGTAGGCCCGGATGTCGGCGCCCCGCGCACGGGCCGCGTCGGCGGCCTCCACCACGAGCATCGCGCCGCCCTCGGCGGGCACGAACCCGCACGCGTCCTTCGTGAACGGCCGGTAGGCGCGCTCCGGTTCGCTCTCCCGGCTCAGCTCCTCGTAGCCGAGCTGGCAGACCACCGAGTACGGCGCGAGCGGCGCCTCGGTGGAGCCGGCCACGATCGCGTCGGTGCCGCGCCGCACCGCGCGGGCCGCGTGCGCGAGGGCGTCCAGACCGCCGGCCTCGTCGGAGGCGACGACCGAGCAGGGGCCCTTGAAGCCGCGGCGGATGGAGACCTGGCCGGTGCTCGCGGCGTAGAACCAGGCGATGGACTGGTACGGCCCCACGAACCGGCTGCCCTTGCCCCACAGCCGCTGGAGCTCGCGCTGGCCGAACTCGCCGCCGCCGGAGCCCGCGGCGGTGACCACGCCGATGGAGTACGGCGACTGGTCGGTGTCGGCCTGGCCGAGCCGGGCGTCGGTGAGGGCGAAGTCGGCCGCGGCCATGGCGTAGTGGGTGAAGCGGTCGGTCTGGACGAGGAAGCGCTCCTCGATGGTGTCCGCCGCCTCGAAGGCGCGGACCTCGCCGGCCACCTTCAGCGGCAGGCGCTCACACCCCTCGCGGGTCACCCGGTCCAGGACGCTGAGTCCCTCGTGGGTGGCCTTCCAGAAGGTGTCGGTGCTGATGCCGTTGGGCGCGACCACGCCGATGCCGGTGACGGCCGCGCGCCGGTCCTGGGGTTCGCTCATCTCGTCCTCACTCCCTCGGCCGGGTCAGGATCACCGCGGACTGGAAGCCGCCGAACCCGCTGCCCACGGAGAGCACGCTGGTCAGCTTCCGCTCGCGGGCGGTACGCGGCACGTAGTCGAGGTCGCACTCGGGGTCGGGGGTCTCGTAGTTCGCGGTCGGCGGTACGGCCTGCTCGGCCAGGGCCAGCACGCAGGCGACCAGTTCGATGGCGCCGATCGCCCCGAGGGAGTGGCCCACCATGGATTTGATGGAGCTCATCGGGGTGTCGTAGGCGTGCTGCCCGAGCGCCCGCTTGACGGCCGCCGTCTCATGGCGGTCGTTCTGCCGGGTGCCGGAGCCGTGCGCGTTGACGTAGTCGATCGCCGTGGGGTCGAGCCGGGCCTGGTCGAGGGCGGTCGAGATGGCCCGCGCCATCTCCAGGCCCTCCTTGGTCAGACCGGTCATGTGGTAGGCGTTGCCGAAGGTCGCGTAGCCGCCGAACTCGCAGTAGACGTGCGCGCCGCGGGCCCGTGCGTGCTCCAGCTCCTCCAGGACGAGCACCGCGCCGCCCTCGCCCATGACGAAGCCGTCACGGTTGTTGTCGAAGGGCTTGGAGGCGTGCGCGGGGTCGTCGTTGTTCGGTGACGTGGCCTTGATCGCGTCGAAGCACGCCATCGTGATGGGGGATATGGGCGAGTCCGACGCACCGGCTATGCAGATGTCGGCCCGGCCCTCCTGGACGGTGTGGAAGGCGTATCCGACGGCGTCCAGGCCCGAGGTGCAGCCGGTGGAGACGGTCTGCACCGGACCCTGGGCGCCGAATCGTTCCGCCACCGCGGAGGCGGCGGTGCTCGGGGAGAACGCCCGGTGCAGCTGGGGCCGCGCCCGCTCGTGGTCCACGTCCCAGCGCTCGCCGCCATGACTGACCAGCACGTAGTCGTTCTCCAGGCGGGTGGTGCCGCCGACCGCGGTGCCCACCGACACCGCGATCCGCCAGGGGTCCTCCCGCGCCAGGTCGAGACCGGAGTCGCGGACCGCCTCGTCGCCCGCGACCAGCGCGAACTGGATGTAGCGGTCCGCCCGTTCCACCTGCTCGGCGTCCAGGCCGTGCGCCGCCGGGTCGAAGTCGCACTCGGCGGCGATCCGCGAGCGCAGCTGGGAGGGGTCGAAGAAGGTGATGCCCCGCGTCGCGGTCCGGCCGTGCGTGAGCAGATCCCAGAACGCGGGGGTGCCGATGCCGCCCGGGGCGACGATGCCTATGCCGGTGACCGCCACGCGCCGGGTCATGACCTGACCCCTCCGCCGTCGGCGCCCGCCCCGGCCGGCTCGGTCAGCACCGCGGCCGCGCCGATCACCGACGTCTCCTCGGTGTCGACGTGCCCGAGCTGCGGGCGGGGCGCCAGCGGGCCGAGGTGGAAGACCATCCGGGCCTCCACCGTGCCGACGTTGCGGAACCGGTGGCGCATGTCGATGGGGATCATCAGGCCCTGCTCCGGGCGCAGTACGTGCGGCTCGCCGTCCAGGTCGACCTCCAGCTCACCGCAGACGACGTAGACGAACTCCTCGGAGTAGGGGTGGTAGTGCTCACCGATGCGGTCGCCGGGCTGCACGATGGCCACACCCATGAAGCCGCTGGTGGAACCGACCGTGGCCGGGGTGAGCATGGCGCGCAGATCGCCGCCGCGCCGCGTGTTGGGCTCGGTCTCGCTGAGATCCACGATTCTCGGACGGGGTTTGATCACGACGTTCCTCCGGTGGATGTGATCGGGCTTCTGGGTGTGGCTCCCGGGAGCGGACGGGCCGCTCAGACCTCTGGCGAGCGGCGGTCGGTGACCAGCTCCATGCCGGCGGTCTCACCGGCCAGCAGCTCGCGCAGCTCGGCGGCAAGCGCCGGGTCCCGGGGCAGCGGGTCCACGTCCGCGCCCTCGGCGGCGAGGTCCACCAGCCGCACCACGACGTCCTCGCGCTCGAAGACCGTGCTGCGCAGCACCTGGCTCGACGGGTCGTCGGTGGCCGCCGAGTCCGCCTTGGCGAGCAGCTCCGCGAGCTTCATCCCGCGGCCCGCCTTGGCCGGGTAGTACAGGGCCCGCCGGGTGCCCTCGGGCCGGTCGTCCG
Organism: Streptomyces sp. LaBMicrA B280; assembly: GCF_049222185.1. NCBI lineage: Bacteria > Bacillati > Actinomycetota > Actinomycetes > Kitasatosporales > Streptomycetaceae > Streptomyces > Streptomyces sp. LaBMicrA B280. The sequence goes on from NZ_JBMJCT010000011.1 coordinate 390,432, forward strand.
CCATCACGTGGTGCACGGCGGGCAGCGCCGCCCGGGTGAAGAACAGCCGGGCCGACTCCTGGTCGTTCAGGTCCCGGTCCTGCTCCAGGTAGGGGTTGATGGCCTCCTCCACGGCCCGCACCTCGGGCGAGCGCGAGACATGGCGCAGGGCGGCCAGCAGATCGCCGCGCACCTCGATGGCCCGCACCACCCGGTTGCCGTGCATGAACAGCGAGGTGCGCAGAAGCCGCGTGGAGTCGTCCACCCGCGGCTCGGGCGCCGCGTAGTCGGCGAGCAGCTTGGCGACCTTGTCCTCGGTGCCCGGCTTCACGGTGAAGGTCAGCGCGTGCCGGATCACTCCGTCACCGATGCGCACCTCCGTCTGGAGCCGGCCCCGGGCGGGCGCGTCGGTCTCGTAGGCGCGGCCGGTCTCGCGGACGATGTGGAAGCGCAGCGAGCGGGTGTTGCGCACGCAGGAGTGCAGCGGCTCCACCATCCGCACGTGCTCCTCGCTGTTCACCCAGGTGAGGAACGGCGGGGCGCTCTCCCACTCGCTGGTGATGAGCCATTGGGATGGATTCTCGATGGACTGGCAGAGTTGGTCGCTGACATGGCCGGGAACCGACGCAACCTGGTTGCAGAGCTGCTCGTACGCCTCCAGGAACTGCTGCTGCGCGCCGTCGAAGACATCGACCAGCAGAACGACCCGGAGCCGCGAGCCGTCGAACACGGACTGGGAGACACGCTTCGACGCGTCGCGCGCCGGTGCTTCTGACAGACGTTCAGAGGTGGTGGTCATGGTGCGGGCATCTCCTTGGCGGGGGATCTCGGGTGCGCCGGTCACCGCCGTGACGCGACGTCAGCGCTTCTTGATCCTGTGCCGCTGGCCGTAAGCCCGCGACTCGTAGGAACCACGTGGGTGATCCCGCGCGCAAATGGCCCCAACAACGGTGATACCGGGCATGAGACTCACAGGCGCCTTGTACGCACCCCTGCCTCTGGAGGCTCGATGCATCACACAGCCGACCACCGGGTTCCCGTCCTCATCGTGGGCGGCTCACTGGTGGGCCTGTCCACGTCCCTGTTCCTCGGCCGCCTCGGCGTGCGCCACATGCTGGTGGAGCGGCACTCCGGGACCTCGCACCACCCGCGCGGACGCGGCAACAACGTCCGCACGATGGAACTCTTCCGGGTGGCCGGCATCGAGCCGGACATCAAGGCGGCGGCCTCCCTGCTCGCCGACAATCACGGCATCCTGCAGACCCCGACCCTGGTCGGCGAGGCCGGCGAGTGGCTGTTCAAGGAGATCGACCCCGGCGGCGGCCTGCGGAGGTTCAGCCCCACCGCCTGGAACCTGTGCAGCCAGAACGACCTCGAACCCGTCCTCGTGGACGGCGCCCGCGAACTCGGCGGCGACCTGCGCTACCACCACGAGATGGAGTCCTTCGAACAGGACGCCGACGGGGTGACCGCGATCGTCCGCGACCGCTCCACCGAGGAGCGCTACACCGTGCGCGCCGACTACCTCGTCGCCGCCGACGGCCCCCGCAGCCCCGTCCGCCATGCCCTCGGCATCGGCCAGAGCGGCCCCGGCGAGCTGTTCGCCAACGTCAGCGTCACCTTCCGCTCCACCCGTCTGGCCGACGTGGTCGGCGACCGCCGCTTCATCTGCTGCTACCTCACCCACCCCGACGCCGACGGCGCCCTGCTCCCCGTCGACAACAAGGAGCGCTGGGTCTTCCACGCCCCCTGGCACCCCGAACTCGGCGAATCCCTGGACGAGTTCACCGAGGAGCGGCTCCAGCGGCACATCGCCGCCGCGGTCGGCGTGCCGGACCTCGATGTGAGGATCACCGGAATGGCGTCCTGGCGCGCCGCCGAACGGGTCGCCGACTCCTACGCGGCGGGCCGGGTCTTCCTCGTCGGCGACTCCGCCCACGAGATGTCCCCCACCGGCGCGTTCGGCTCCAACACCGGCATCCAGGACGCCCACAACCTCGCCTGGAAGCTCGCCGCCGTCCTCGACGGCTGGGCCGGCCCCGCGCTCCTCGACAGCTACGGCGCCGAGCGCCGCCCGGTCGCCGTCGCCACCAGCGCCCGCGCCTCCGCCCGCTCCGTCGAGCACAGCCACCCCGGCTTCGCCCCGGCCCCCGGCGTCGGCGGCGCCAAGCGCGGCGGCATCCTCAACGTCGTCCTCGGCTACCACTACCCCGAGGGCGCCGCCGTGGGCACCGACCCCGAGGCGCCGATCGTCCCCGACGCGCTCTCCCTCACCGGCCGCCCCGGCACCCGCGCCCCGCACCTGTGGCTGCGCCAGGCCGCCCGCCGGCTGTCCACCCTGGACCTCTACGAGCGCTCCATGGTGCTGCTCACCGACGCCCCGGACGACGCGGGCTGGTACGACGCCGCCCGGCGCGTGGCCGCCCTGGACGGGGTACGGCTGGACGCCTACCGGATCGGCCCCGGCGGCGACGCCGACCTGATGTACGACACCGAGGGCGACGACTGGGCCGAGCTGCACGGCGTCGGCGCCGACGGCGCGGTCCTGGTCCGCCCCGACGGCTTCGTCGCCTGGCGCGCCCAGGGCGCCTCCCCCGACCCCCAGGCGGCCCTCAGGGACGCCCTGAAGGCCGTACTGCACCGGGTCTGAGCCGCAGAAGAAGCCGCAGGGAAAAGGGAAAACGGCACAGGGCCGCCCGGGGGACGGCCCTGTGCCAGGGGAGGCCTCCCGATCACACCGGGTCCGCCGACCGGGGGTTTTTCGGCGAGTCGGCGGGAAGGGGAGGCCTGGTCTCGTTTCCGGCGCGCCGCGGCAGGAAGCGGTCCGCACCGGCGATCAGCAGCGCCACGCAGGTGAGGGCGGTGGCGCCGTAGAGGCTGTGGCTGGTGGCGCGCGGGAAATCGCCGCGGGTGGCGGCCAGCCGGTTGTAGAAGAGGGTGGCGGCGACGGCGGTGCCCAGCGAGGTGCCGACGCGCTGTCCGGTCTGCAGCACGGCGGCGGCGGTGCCGCTGCGGGCGGGGGGTACGTCGGCGAGGGCGAGGGTCTGGTTGGGGCCGATGACCAGGCCGCTGCCGAGACCGGCGACGAGCAGGGGGCCGAGTACGTACAGCCAGACCTGGCCGTGCGGGTGATGGCCGATGACGGCGGCGGTGCCGCCGAGGCCGAGGGCGACGGCGGCGATCCCGGCGACGACCATGGTGCGGCCGGCCCGGAAGACGGCACGGCCGCCCAGGGTGGAGGTGACGGCGGAGCCGAGGGCGAAGGGCAGCCCGGTGGCGCCGGCCGCGAGGGCGGAATAGCCGTGCCCCTGCTGGAGGTAGAGCGTCAGCACCAGCAGCAGACCGGTGTATCCGGCGAAGTACACCGAGCCGACGGCGCTGCCGGCCCCGAAGGAGCGGGCCCGCAGCAGCGACAGGTCGACCAGCGGTTCGCGCCCCGCCCGCCGCCACACCGTCTCCCATCCGACGAAACAGGCGAGCAGGGCGGCCGCGAGACCGAGCAGCCACCAGCGCACCGACACGCTCCGCTGCTCCTGTTCGATCATCGGCAGCAGGACTGCGGCGACGCCCCCGCCGAGCAGCAGGACGCCCACCAGGTCCAGGCCGCGACCGGTGCCGCGGGCCGCCGTCCGCGGCAGCCACAGGGCGCCCAGCACCACGGCCAGCAGCCCGATGGGCAGGTTGACCAGGAACACCCAGCGCCATCCGCTGTGCACCCCGGCCGCCTGGATCAGCAGCCCGCCGGCGAGGGGCCCGACGGCGGTGGAGATCGCGATCGAGGCGCCGTACAGACCGAAGGCCCGGCCCCGCTCCGGTCCCCGGAACAACTGCTGGACCATGCCGATGACCTGCGGATTGAGCAGTCCGCCCGCCACCCCTTGGAGCAGCCGCGCGACGACCAGCCAGGTGGGGTTCGGCGAGAGGGCGCACAGCACGCTCACCGCGGTGAAGAAGGCGAGGCCGCCCAGGAACATCGTCTTGCGGCCGAGGAGGTCGCCGAGCTTGCCCGCCGGGACGAGCGCGAGCCCGAAGGTCAGGGTGTACCCGGAGACGACCCAGGACACGTCCGCGGGCGAGGCGCCGAGCCCCCGCTGCATCGAGGGCAGGGCCACGTTGACGATGCTGACGTCGAGCAGGGTCATGAACCCGGCGATCAGGCAGACCGCCAGGGCCCGCCAGCGGCGGGGATCAAGGGCCCCGGCGTCGTTCGCGGGGACGCGCTGTGGTGTCATGCTTACACCGTACACGGACATGCTTACGCCGTAAATTCACGGTAACGTCGTACACATGGATGCTGACCGAGCCCACAGCCGCGCCGCCGGGCGGGACGCCGCCGGATCCGCGGCCGAGCCCGCGATGTCCGTCTGGCAGCGGCTGGCCCAGCCGACCCCGTCCCAGCGCCCGGTCCTCACGCACGCCCGGATCGTGGCGGCCGCGCTCCGCGTCGCGGACACCGACGGCCTCGACGCCGTCTCCATGCGCCGGCTGGCCACGGAGCTCGGGGTCTCCGCCATGACCTGCTACCGGTATGTCTCCGGCAAGGAGGACATCATCGAGCTGATGCTCGACAAGGTCCGCGCGGAGATGCTCCTGGAGCGGCCGGGCGGCTCCTGGCACGAGGTGCTGCGGGACTCGGCGCTGCGCTTTCGCCAGGTGGTCCTGCGGCATCCGTGGATGACGGAGGTGCCGGGCCGGATCCTGTTCGCCCCGACGCCCGCGCATCTGGCGCTGGTGGAGCAGCAGTTCACCGCGCTGGACGGCCTCGGCCTGACGATGGAGCAGATGGCCGACATCGCGGGCGCGGTCACCGCGTACGCACGCGCGCGCACCCATGACGAGATCACCCGCGCCCGGCTGCGCGCCCCGGAGGGCTGGACCAGCGGCGGGGAGGCCCGGGAGGCGAACCTGGCCCGGCTGTCGTTCCTCCTCGAAGCCGGTGACTACCCGCTCTACCAGCGCTACGTCCGCGAGGCCTCACCCCACGAGGACGAGGACGCCCGCTTCACCTTCGGCCTGGACTGCCTCCTGGACGGCATAGCCGCCCGCCTTGACCTTCCCCGGCGGGCCCCCCGCTGACGCCGGGCGCACGGCTCGCGGGCCCCCGTCGAAGGCCGCGGCGTGGGCGCGGGACTGGGCTTCGGGGCCGGTTCAGCTCCCCGTGGCGCGGGCGCCGGTCAGAAGGTGTTCGCGGCTCATCCGAAGCGCGCGGGCCGGAACGCGGCCAGCTCCGGCGCCTCGCGATCGTCGACGAGTTCGCCCGCGACCAGCTCGGCGAGGTGCGGCGCGAGCGTGACCCCGCTGTGCGTGACCAGCACATAGAGGCCGGGCAGGCGTTCGGTGAAGCCCGCCACGGTGAGGCCGTCCGCGGGCAGCGGCCTGACCCCCACCCGTACCCGCTCGACGGGAACGTCCGCGAACGCCGGAAACACCTTGCGGGCCCGGTCGATGAGCATCGGTCCGAGACCGAAGACGCCCTGATCGCTCCGGGGCACGCGGGAGCCCGCGCCGTCGCCGCCGAGGACCGCACGACCGGTGGCGGTGGGCCGCAGACCCATGTCGGGAGTGTGCAGGATCCGGCGCAGCGGTACCCGCAGCGCGGCGGTGTCGGCGAGCCCGCCCACCGCGAGATAGCGCTCGTCGCCGGGGCCGCGCGAACGCCGGTCCCCCTCCTCGATCAGGGGGACGGTGATCGAGGAGGCCGCGAGGAGCCGCTGGGTGGCCGCGCCCGCGGCGCACACCACCTGATCGGCCAGGATCTCTTCGCCGTCGGCGAGCACGACCTTGGTGCGCGCGCCCGAGGGCTCGAACCGGGCCACCGGGCAGTGCGCGCGGATCTCGGCCCCGGCCGCCCCGGCCTGGTCGAGCAGGTCGGCGATCATGCGTTCGGTGTCCACCCAGCCCTCGGCGGGGAACCATGCCGCGTCCAGCGCGCGCCCGGGATCGATCACCGGGTCCAGCTCCGCGGCCTGCCGGGCCGTGATCCGCTCGGCCCGGTAGCCGCGCGCGGCCAGATCGGCGACGACGGCGTCCAGGGCGGCGGACGACGCGGCGTCCGTGGCGATCTCCACGTTTCCCACCCCGTGGAACCAGCGCCGTCCTGCGGCGTGCTCCGCCAGGCGGTGGTAGGCGGCGAGGCCGTCGGCGTTGAGCCGGAAGTACGCGTCGGGCTTTTTCTTCTGGGCGTTCGCCCAGGCGAACGTCGAGGCGCTGGCGCCCGACCCGGGCGTCGCCGCCTCCAGCAAGGTCACCGGGACCGATCGCGCGGCCAGCGCGTTCGCCACGCCCGCGCCGAGCAGTCCGCCGCCCACGATCACCACACGGGATCGCTTCATATGAGAGCACCTTCCTCGGTCCAGGTAGTGGTGGAGGCGGGCACCTGCGCGACCGGCCGGTCGCCGCCGGTCAGATTCACGAGGGCCACCGAGTCCGGGGTCAGGGTGCCGTCCTCGGCCGCCCGCATGACACCGGCGAGCGCTGTGGCGCTGGCGAAGCAGCCGCGCACACCGGCCATGTCGAGGAGCAGCCGGCGTGCCCGCCTGATCCGGTCCTCCTCGGCCGCGAGGATCTGCCCGCCGCTGTTGCGGCACAGATCCCTGATGTACGGATAGGTCGCGGTCGGGTCGCCGCGCAGGATCGCGTAGGCCAGGCCCTGCGGGTTCCTGATCACATGGCGGGGCTCGATCCGTTCCGCGTCCTCCCCGAAGGCATGGGCCATGGGGGCGCAGGACGCCTGCTGCACCGCCATGAAGGCCGGGAGCTTGCCGAGGCGTCCCAGTTCCCGGTACTCGACCGCGCCCTTGAGTGCGCCGAGCAGGCCCATGCCGCTGCTGACGGCCTGGAAGACGAAGTCCGGCTCGACCGGCATCTGGTCGAACGCCTCCAGGTACGCCAGCTTGAGCCCTTCCCTGCGGGCCAGGTTGAAGAAGCCGCCCTCCCAGAAGTGGCCCTGCTCGCGCGCGAACCGCTGGGCGACCTTGCCGGCCATGACGAACTCACCGTCCACGACGTGCGTGGTCACATTGGGGTGGTCCGGGTAGTTGAGCCGGCTGACGAAGGCACGGCCGACGAAGATGTGCAGCCGGAAGCCGGGAAACAGCGCGGCCGCCCGCGCGTAGGCGGTGGAGGTGTTGCCGGTCGAGGACAGCACGAGTTCGTGAATGCCCAGTTCCGCGAAGCGGGACAGGCACAGGGACGCGACCCGGTCCTTGGTCGACCGGGTCGGGTTGGCCGACTCGTCCTTGACGAACAGCCGGCCGACGCCGATGGCCGCGGCGAGTTCCGGCACCTCGAAGCACGGCGTGTTGCCCTCTCCGCCCCAGCGGCCCGAGGCGCGGTCGCGCAGCGGCAGCAGCGAGAAGTAGTGCTGCAGGGGGTCCGGCCCCTGGCGCGTCTCCGGTACGGCCGCCTGGTCCAGGTCGTAGAAGGCGTCCAGGGCGCCGTCGCAGGCGGCGCAGCGGGTGCTCGGCGACTCGGGCTGCTCCCGGCCGCACAACAGACAGAAGTAGCGGACGACTTTGTCCGGTCCGGTCGCGGAGCCGCGTATCTTGCGTATCAGGCTCTCGTAGTTGGCGGTGATGCTCTCGTGGTTTCCGGTATCGGCTGACAATGGCCTCATCCTTACGATGGCATGCGAAGAACGCTCCGTCAGGAGAGAGCAGGGCAGGGCCCTTCCGGGCGGAGAGTGTGTGCGGGTGTCAGATGGGCTGGTGCGCGCTTTGGCCGTCAGTCCGCCGCGAGCACCGCCGTGTCCCCGGGGGCCGTGGCAAGGCCGCGCTCGCGGACCAGCCGACGGTCCACCTTGCCGCTGCCGTTGACCGGGAACCGCCGCCAGCGCACGAAGCGGACCGGCGCGTGCGTCGGTGTCATCGCCTCGGCCACGTGGGCGCGCAGCGCCTCGAAGGCCGGCGGGTCGTCGGACCGCAGGACCACGGCCGCGTGCAGCTCCTCGATCAGGTCGGAGCTCCGATGGGGGTACACGTACGCGTCGATCACGCCCCGGTGGCCGACGAGGACCTTCTCGACCTCGCTGGGGTGGACCTTCGTGTCATGCACCTTGACGACGTCGTTCATACGGCCGCTCAGCCGCAGCCGGCCGTCTTCGTCCAGGCGGCCGAAGTCCCCGGTGTGGACCCACCCGTCACGCAGCACCTGGGCGGTCAGCTCCGGATCGGCGGCATAGCCCGTCATGACGAGCGGGCTGCGGACGACCACCTCACCGGTCTCTCCCCGGGGCAGTTCCCGGCCGGTCCTGGGGTCCTGGACGACCACCTCGACACCGGGCCGCGGGCGTCCCACGCTGGACAGCCGCTCGGGTATGTCGTGGTCGGCCGGGGTCAGCATGGAGATCTGCCCGGTCTCGGTCGTCCCGTAGGAATGGTGGAGCACTCCGGGAAAGAGCTTGACGGCTTCCCGGACCCGTTCCGGGGAGGCCGGGCATCCCACGTACAGCAGGCGCCGCAGCGAGGAGAGATCGGCGGTGCCGACACCGGGGTGGTTGACCAGCTCGTAGAACTGGGGGACTCCCATGAGCGTGTCCGTGACGCGGTACTCCTCGATGTCCGCAAGGAGCGCACCGGGGTCGAACCCGGTGCGCAGCACCACGCTTCCCCCGGCGGCGACGGCCGTGTCCACCAGCAGTCCGCCGGTGTGCGTGACCGCGCTCATCGCGAGGAAGACCTTGTCGTGGTCGAGGGTGGACGACTCGGCCAGCACCACCCTGTTCCAGGCCGCGAAGGGCTTGACCACGCCCTTGGGCCGGCCCGTGCTTCCGCTGGTGTAGAGCACCAGGGCGTGCGCGGGAACGCGTGCGGAGAAGCCCGGCGGCGGCCCCTCGACGGGGTGCCCGTCGGCGGTCACCGGGCCGGAGAGCGGTGCGCCGAGCTCGCACAGGCCGGTGCCGTCGGGCAGCAGGGCCCGCATGCGCGCGGCTTCCTCGCGCTGCGACTCGTCGTGGACCAGCACGCGCGCACCGCACTCGCGTGCCATGCGGACACGGCTTCGCGTGTCCAACTGATGCGTGGTGGTTCCGTGGTTGGCCCCGGACACGGCGACCACCGTGCCGCCCATGAGGTGCACGGCGTACCGGGCCGCCAGCAGCCAGGGGCTGTTCACCTCGGTCAGGAGGGCGACGGCGGCGCCGGGGCGGACATCGAGTGCGGTCAGCGCGCCGACGACGCGCAGGACGGCCGCGCGCAGTTCGGACCCGGAGATCACGGTCTCGCCCCAGTGGACGACCGGGCGTTCGCCGCCGTCGAGCCGGTCGAGGATGCGGAGCGCGTAGTGCGCGTCTTCGGTGCTCTTGGTGCTTGTCATGATGTGGCTACCGTTCCTCGGCTGGTGGGGGTGGTGGCCGGCGCGGGCCACCGAGCCATCGGGCTTCCGCTGAGATAGGCGCCCTGCCCGGAGAGAGCCGCCGACGGACCGTCGAGCAGGAAGAGGGCGTACTGGGCGATGTCGTCCGGGTAGCTCCCGGTGTCCGTCGGCGGTGGAGCGCCGATCGGCGGGCGGGCGCCGGGCCGGAGTCCGGCCGGTGCGGCGAAATGGACGGTGATGCCCAAGGGGGCCAGTTCCGGTGCGAGGGAGGCGGTGAAACCGGCCGTCCCGGCGACCACGGTCCGGTCCCCGCGCCCGCCTCCCCGCTCCGGTGACGAGGGGCGGACGACATTGAGGATCCGGCCGCCGCCGCGCAGCATCTCCCGGGCGACGGCCCGGTTGGTGACGAAGAGGGTCCGCAGGGCACGCCGGGCCGCCGCGTACCTCTCCGCCGCGCCGCCATGGTCGTTTCCGGCGTCCTCCGTGCCGCCGACGCAGGTCAGCAGGACGCTCGGCCTGCCGAGCACGGATCGGACATGTGCGAGGGCGGCTGAGAACGCGGCGGTGTCGGACGGGTCCGCCGCCACCGTGACGCATCGCCGGCCGGTGGCACCGATCCGCCGCAGCGCCTCCTCGGCCGGGGCCCTGGGGCCGGGGTCCACCAGCGCGATGTCCATGCCGGACGCCGCGAGGCGCACGGCGGTGGCCAGCCCCGCGCCCTCGGCCGCCCCCGCCAGGAGGGCCACTCTCCCGGCACGTACCGGCTCCTCGTTCATGGCTGTCCCCCGTCGACGTACACGGTCTGTCCGGTCAGGAAGCCGGAGTCCGGGCCGGTGAGAAAGGCCACCACCCCGGCGATGTCCTCGACGGAGCCGACCCGGCCGAGCGCGGACCGGGCGGCGGCCTGGTCCAGGAACTCGCCGCGGTCGACCCCGAGCCGCTCGGCCAGGGCGTCCACCATGGGGGTGGCGACGAAGCCCGGGGCGACGGCGTTGACGGTGATGCCGCTCGGGCCCAGTTCGGCGGCCAGGTCGTGGGTGAGTCCCGTGACCGCGGCCTTGGCCGCCGCGTAGTTGGACTGGCCGGGGTTCCCGTCGGCGGCGACGGACGCGAAGTTGACGATGTGTCCGCCGCGCTGCCGCCGCATCTGCTCCACGGCGGTCAGGCACCACAGCAGGGTCCCGCCGAGGTTGACGTCCAGGACCGCGTCCCATTCGTCGTCCTCCATGGTCAGCAGGAGCCGGTCCCGGGTGATGCCCGCGCAGTTGACGAGGACGTCCAGCCGGCCGAAGACCCGGACGACCTCCCGCACGGCCGCGCCCACCTGGCCGGTGTCCGCCACGTCGCAGCCCAGGCCGAGCGCCGTGCCACCGGCGGCCCGGAGCGCCGCCACCGTCCGGGCGGTGTCGTCCTCGGTCCTGTCGACCACGACGACCGAGGCCCCCGCCGCGGCGAGCCGCGCCGCGACGGCGGCTAGATCGGAAGAGCACACGTCGCCGCGACGGCGGCTCCGATCCCGCGGCCCGCGCCCGTGACGACCGCCACGCGGCCCGCCCCGGCCCGGCCGGACGGCGGTGCCGTACCCGGTGCGGTCATCGCCCGGTGCTCGGTTCGCCCGTCTCCAGGTACCTGAGGCAATCGGCCCGGCCGACCGGACCGTGGACGGTCTGCCAGCCGCTGGGAACGTCGGTCCCGGACGGCCACAGCGACTGGTGTCCGGCATCGTTGCGCAGCACCAGATAGCTGCGCTGTTCGTCCTCGAACGCGCTCATGGTTTCGCTGTCCCTCCTGACATGGTGCGGACGGTCTTCGGTACGGACGCTCAGGCGCTGAGGCGCACCGGCAGCGAACTCATGCCGTGCAGGATGCTGGAGTAGATCCACTTCTCGTCCCCGACCTGCTCCAGACCGCCGACCAGCCGGCGCAGCCCGTCGAGCACCGCGCGGACCTCCATGCGCCCGAGGTGATGTCCCAGGCAGTAGTGGGTGCCGTAGGCGAAGGTGAAGTGCTTGTTCGGGGTACGGGCGAGGTCGAACTCGTCGGGTCGGTCGAAGACCGCCTCGTCCCGGTTGGCGGAGTAGATCCAGACGCTCACCACGTCACCGGCCTTGATCTGCTCGCCGTTGACGACGACGTCGCCGGTGGCGGTACGGCCGCCGTGCAGCGACGGCACGGTCCAGCGCAGTACCTCCTCGGTCGCGGTGTCGAGGTCGACGTCCCCGTTCTTCAGGGCGCGCCACTGGTCGGGGTGCTGGATGAGCGCGAGGACCGCGCCGGTGATGGCGTGCCGCCCGGTCTCGTCACCGCCGATCATGAGGCCGTAGCAATTGGCCATCATCTCCACGGAGTTGAGGGGGTCGCCGTCGATACGGCAGTTGGCCAGCAGGCTGACCATGTCGTCGTTGTCGCTGCCCACGCGTTCCCGGCACAGCTTGCTGAAGTAGAGGAGGATCTCGTTCTTCGCGATCCAGTTGTCCTCCGGCCGCGCGTCGGCGTCGTCGGAACTCCAGGCGTGCGCGGTCTGGCCGAGCAGGAACCTGCGGTCGGATTCGGGGATTTCGAGCAGGTCGCAGATGGCGCCGAGCGGCACGTTCGCCGAGACGTCGTGGGCGGCGTCGCACTCGCCCTTCTCCAGGGCGTCCAGCAACAGCCTGTCCACGCTCTGCTGGAGGGAGTGTTCGATGAGGTTCAGGGTGCGGCGCGAGAAGCCCTTGTTCAGCACGTTGCGGATCTGATGGTGGCGCACGCCGTCGGTGACCGCCAGCATGGTGCCGGACGCGGAGTCGCCTCCGGTGAGCAAGGTGGCCAGCGCGTTGCCGTTCTCGGTGGTGAAGTGGGCCTTGTCCTGGTAGACGCTGTTGACGTCGGCATAGCGGGAGATCACCCAGAAGCCGGGGCGGTCCTCTCGCGGGGGCTGCCAGTAGACCGGCCGGTTGGTCCGCAGATGGCGCCAGACCTCGTCCAGTTCGTTCTCGGCGTACAGATGCGGTGAGGCGAGGTCGATCCGGTCGATGTCCTCGGGACTGACCATGGGGCGGCTGGTCATCCGTCACTCCTTGCCGCCGCTATCGCGGCGAGTGCTTCGATGGTCGGGTTGTCGATGACGTCGCGCGGTGAGAAGTCCAGCCCGGCCTCCTGGGCCCGCTGGATGAAGAAGATGGCGAGGATGCTCGTACCGCCGAGTTCGAAGAAGCTGCTGTCGACACCGATCGACGCGCTCTCGAACAGCTCGCAGAAAATCTCGCAGAGGGCCTTCTCGGCCGGGGTGCTCGGCTCCCGGTGCCCGGTCCGCGGCAGGACGCCCGGCGCGGGCAGGGCCGCGCGGTCCACCTTGCCGTTCGGGCTGAGCGGCAGGGCGGCGAGCGTCGAGTAGACGGCCGGGACCATGAAGTCGGGCAGACTGCGCAGCATGTGTTCGCGCAGTTCGGCGGGGGTGGGCGCGGCGCCCTCGACGGGCACCGCGTAGGCGGCGAGCTGCGGGACCCCGTGGTCGGTGCGCAGCACGGCCACGGCCTGGGCCACCTGTGGGTGCCGGCCGAGTACGGCCTCCACCTCACCGAGTTCGATCCGGAAGCCGCGGAGCTTGACCTGGTCGTCCGCCCGGCCGTGGAAGAGAAGCTGCCCGTCGGAGCGCCGCGAGGCCAGGTCACCCGTGCGGAACATGCGCGCGCCCGGCGCCCCGAACGGGTTGGCGACGAAGCGCTCGGCGGTCATGGCGGGGCGGTTGAGGTAACCGCGCGCCAGCCCGGGGCCCGCGATGAACAGTTCCCCGATCTCGCCGACCGGTACCTGGCGCAGCTCGTCGTCCAGGACGTGCGCTTCCAGCCCTGGCAGGGGGCGGCCGATGGTCACCTCGTCACCGGCCGAGAGGGGGCCGGTCATCGTGGCGCAGACGGTGCCCTCCGTCGGACCGTACGCGTTGAGCAGCCGCACCCGCGGGGCCCAGCGCTCGACGAGGTCCGGCGGACATGCCTCGCCCGCGACCACCAGGGTGCGCAGCGCGGGGAAGCGCCTGGGGGCGACCGTCAGGGCGGCGGTGGGCGGAAGCACGGCGTGGCTGATCCGGTGGTCCAGCAGAGCCGCTTCGAGGGTGTCCGCCGCGAGGGTGCCGGCCGTCGGCACGATCAAGGCCGCGCCGCTGGTGAAGGCCGCCAGCAGTTCGGTCAGGAACGCGTCGAAACTCGGTGAGGCGAACTGCAGCACCCGGCTGTCCGGCTCCACGGCCATCCCGGCGACCTTGGCGGCCGCGAGCGCCGCGAGCCCGGTGTGGGTGACGGCGACGCCCTTGGGGCGGCCGGTGGAGCCGGATGTGTAGATGACGTAGGCAAGGTGGTCCGGGAGCAGCGGGGCCGTCCGCTCCTCCGGTGCGACGTCCGTCCCCTCGGCCCCGCGCAGCCGGTCGAGGAATCGCGGGTCGTCGACGACGAGGCGCGGGACGGTGAGTTCCGGGGAGAGGGCCGCGCGCGACGCATCGGTCGTGCAGAGGAGCGCGGGCGCCGCGTCCTCGATGATGTAGGACGTCCGCTCCGCCGGATAGGCGGCGTCGACGGGCAGGAAGGCGGCTCCCGCCTTGGCTGTGGCCAGCACGCCGATCACCATCTCGGGCGACCGCGGCAGCGCCAGCCCGACCAGCTTTTCCGGGCCCGCTCCGTGCTCGATGAAAACGCGCGCCAACCGGTTCGCGCTGGCGTTCACGTCCGCATAGGAGAGGGTTGTTCCTTCGGAGATGATCGCGGGATTGTGCGGGAACTTCCGTACCGTCCGTTCCCATAGCTCCACAAGAGTTCGCAGCGTCAATTCGCTAACCTCCGGGAAATATAACTTCATCAGATGGGCAGCCGTCATCGCGCTTTCCGCCCGGCTGTTTTCGGCCAGCGCAAAGCGACGCGATCAGGCGTCTTCCGCGCATCAGGAAGGGCCGCCGAAGCGTTCGGATGCAGGTCGCGTCACGGGCGCGTCATGGGCGCCACGGACACGTCATGGAGTGAAGCGTGCAGAATCCACTGCCGGCCTGAAAGAGGACAGGACTCGGGCGGCCGCGCCTCGCGCCGGCACATGTGGGGAGATGGGCGTCCGGGACGCCTACAAGCAGAACCTGCCGTCCCGCTGCCAAAGCAGCAGAACCGTCCCCCGTGTACTGCGTGACATTCCCCCGTCCCCCTCTGCTTCAAAGCGGTGCACCCTCGAACCCGGGGTCGCCGCTTAGTTTCATTAGGCCGTCACTTTATTTCACAACCATCAGGCCGACGTCAACGGTGATCATTACGTGCCGAAGCCCGACCCCGGCCCGAACAGCTCGACGCGACTTCGGCTTTGCGATTTCTTTCACCTTCGGCAACTCCGCGCGCATTACCGAAGCGGAGCCGAGGCTGCCGCCCGGTTTACGCTGTTCACGTGGCAGTTTACGGCGTTACACGAGTGTCCGGCGGCGGCGCGGAGCGGCCGGGAGCGCGGCGGGGCGGTGTGCATCGCGGCGGCTTTCGTCCAGCGCGGGCAAAGCCTCGCAAAAACCGAGCAAAGCGGGCGGCGCACGGCCGATACCCGCCCCCACGGGGGCCCGTGGGCGTCCGGCGGCACCCGGGCCGCACCCGGAAGACCCGGGCAGCCGGGCAGCCGGGCAGCCGGGCAGCCGGGCAGCCGGGCAGCCGGGCAGCCGGGCAGCCGGGCAGAAGAAGAGGCCCAGACCGGTTCGGCCTGGACCTCGGTGGAGCCCCCTGTCGGATTCGAACCGACGACCTTCGCTTTACAAGAGCGGCGCTCTGACCAGCTGAGCTAAGGAGGCCCGTCGCGCGTGCTGCGCGGACGTGCCTGTGCAGTGTACCCACGTCACCTCGTGGGCCCGGCGAAAATTTCCGCGAAGTTCACCGTCGTCCATGTACTGACAGATCGCGTGAACGCCGGGTACCGTCTCGAAACGGTTCACTCGCGTGGACTACACCAACCACCTTCCTACAACGGATCGTCCGGCACGTTCCTGCCGGTAGAAGGGGGCCCCTTCACCATGGCCACTGTCACGTTCGACAAGGCGACCCGGATCTACCCGGGTTCCACCAAGCCCGCCGTCGACGCGCTCGACATCGCGATCGAGGACGGCGAGTTCCTCGTCCTGGTCGGCCCGTCGGGCTGCGGAAAGTCCACCTCGCTGCGGATGCTCGCGGGTCTGGAGGACGTCAACGGCGGCGCCATCCGCATCGGCGACCGCGACGTCACCCACCTGCCGCCCAAGGACCGGGACATCGCCATGGTGTTCCAGAACTACGCGCTCTACCCGCACATGTCGGTCGCCGACAACATGGGCTTCGCGCTCAAGATCGCCGGTGTCAACAAGGCGGAGATCCGGCAGAAGGTCGAGGAGGCCGCGAAGATCCTCGACCTCACCGAGTACCTCGACCGCAAGCCGAAGGCCCTGTCCGGCGGCCAGCGCCAGCGTGTCGCGATGGGCCGCGCGATCGTGCGCGAGCCCCAGGTCTTCCTCATGGACGAGCCGCTGTCCAACCTGGACGCCAAGCTCCGCGTCTCCACCCGCACCCAGATCGCCTCGCTCCAGCGCCGGCTCGGCATCACCACCGTCTACGTCACCCACGACCAGGTCGAGGCCATGACGATGGGCGACCGGGTGGCCGTCCTCAAGGACGGTCTGCTCCAGCAGATCGACACCCCGCGCAACATGTACGACAAGCCCGCCAACCTCTTCGTCGCCGGCTTCATCGGCTCCCCGGCCATGAACCTGGTCGAGGTCCCGATCACCGACGGCGGCGTGAAGTTCGGCAACAGCGTGGTGCCCGTCAACCGCGAGGCCCTCAAGGCCGCCACCGACAAGGGTGACCGCACGGTGACCGTGGGCGTGCGCCCCGAGCACTTCGACGTCGTGGAGCACGGCGGCGCCGCCGCGGCCTCCCTCACCAAGGACGCCGCGGACGCCCCGGCCGGCCTCGCCGTCTCGGTGAACGTCGTCGAGGAACTGGGCGCCGACGGCTACGTGTACGGCAGCGCCGACATCGACGGCGGCCTGAAGGACCTGGTCGTGCGCGTGAACGGCCGCCAGGTGCCGGAGAAGGGCGCCACCCTGCACGTCGTGCCGCGCCCCGGCGAGACCCATGTGTTCTCCACGTCCACCGGCGAGCGCCTGTCCGACTGAGCACCGTCCGGACACCGTCCCGGCAGAGGGCCCCGCGATACGCCGCGGGGCCCTCTTCGCATGATCGTTCCGGCGCGAGCGTCAACCCCCTACCCCGAAAACCGCACTTTCTCATCCCCCGTAAGGGTGACGGAATGTCCTCGCGTCATTACCGGCCGCTACCCTCACACGCGTGAAGCACTCCATCACCACTCAGACGCGACGCAGCCACCGGGGCCCTGCCCGCCGGGTCGGCCGCTCCCTCGCCCTCGCCCTGCCCGTCGTCCTGGTGCTCTCGGGAACCCTCGCGGTCACCCGGGTCAACTGGACCGGAAGCCCCGCCGGCTCGGTGCTCACCGCCTCCGACATCACGTCGGTGCAGTCCGCGCCCAAGACGGTCGCCCACGCCCCCGAGGACGTGCTGCGCGACCGCCTGATGAGCGAACTGCACGAGAAGAACCCGGGCGTGGTCCTCACCCACCTCCAGGAGGCCGTCAACGGCCATCCCTCGCTCGCCCGGCACTGCACCTCCATCGCCCGCTCCCTCGGCCGGGCCGCGGTGCGCATCTACGGCGCCTCGCGCGCCCAGTCGTACGCGCGCCCGGTGTGCGACACCTCCTTCGCGACCGGGGTGCTGGCCGCACGCGGCTGAACCCGGCCCGGGGCGCCACGTACAGTGCGGGTCATGACCCATCCGAACGCCGCGTCGCGCCCCACTCAAGCCGTGATCCTGGCCGGCGGCCAGGGCTCCCGGCTGCGCCCGTACACCGACGACCGGCCCAAGCCGATGGTCGAGATCCCCGGCACGGGCACTCCGATCATCGGCCACCAGCTCGCCTGGCTCGCCGAGGAGGGTGTGACGGACGTGGTGGTCTCCTGCGGCCACCTCGCCGAGGTCCTCCAGGACTGGCTGGACTCGGCACAGCTGCCGGTCTCCGTGCGCACCGTCGTGGAGACCGAGCCCCTCGGCCGCGGCGGCGGCCTCAAGTTCGCCGCCGCGCACCTCCCCCACCCGGACCGGCCCTGGTACGCCACCAACGGCGACATCTGGACCCGCTTCTCGCTGCGGGACATGGCCGACTTCCACACCGAGCGGGACGCCGTGGCGACGCTGGCGCTGGCCCGGCCGCGGATCCCCTGGGGCGCGGTGCGGACCGACGGCTTTGGACACATCACGGACTTCATCGAGGCCCCGCCGTCCACGTTCGAGATCAACGCCGGTGTGTACGTCTTCTCGCCGGAGTTCACCACCCTGCTGCCCGAGCGCGGCGACCATGAGCGCACGACGTTCCCCGGGCTCGCCCGCGAACGGAAGCTCGCGGGCTTCCCGTTGCCGCAGGGCGCGTACTGGCGGGCCATCGACACGGCGAAGGATCTGACGGAGGCGGCCAAGGAGTTGGCGGCCCTGGGCCGGTAGCCGGGCGAGCGTCCGCACAGAAACAGCGCACAGAAACAGCGCACAGGAACAACGCACAGGAACAAGGGTCCCGGCACCTTTCGCGGTACCGGGCCCCTTTCCTGTCGCCCTGCTCAGCCCAACAGGCCGCCCAGCACGCCCGGTTGGCCCGTGGAGGCGCCGCCGCTCGACGTGGAGGTGCCGCCCGGGGAGGAGCCGCCGGAGGTGGTGGAGGTGCCACCGGTGCCGGTCGGGCCCGCCGTGGTGCTGGGGGCGCCGCCGGTGGGGGCGGACTGACGGGACGGGATCCGGCCCGTGGTGCCCTGGGTCGCGCTCGGGGTGGTGGTCGTACCGCCCGCCGTGCGGTTCGCGCCCGGGGTGGTGGCCGAGCCGGAGGGGCTCGCGCCGGCCGTGGCGCCGCCCGAGGGGGAGGTGGGCGCGGACGGGGTGCGCCGGTGCCCGGTGCCGGGCTCGCCGGGGAGCGGGGAGCCGGGGACGTTGTTGCGGGGGGCCTCGCCGGGGCCGGGGACGACCACCCGGCTGGAGTCGCGGACCGCGCCGCCGAGCAGCGAGCCCACCAGCAGGGTGAGGCCGACGGTCACCGCGGTGATCAGGGCGCCGCGGCGCAGTACGTAGCGCCGCAGCTCCCAGATGTCGGAGCGGGGGCCGAGCCGCCGCCAGGCGCTGCCCGCGAGACGGCCGTCCACCGAGTAGACGGGGGCACCGGCGATGATCAGCGGGGACCAGGCGGCCAGGTAGATGATGTCCGGGGCGTCGTACGCCGGGACCGTCTTCCAGCTGACCGTGACGATCAGCGCGGCCGACAGCAGCACGCCGACCACCGCGGCCACCCGCTGCCAGCAGCCGAGGACCGTCAGCACGCCCACCACGACCTGGAGGAAGGCGATCACCAGGCCCGAGCCGACCGGGTGGTGCAGCGCGAACTGGCGCAGCGGCTCGGCGACCTCCCACGGGTGCAGGGTGTTGAGCCAGGTGACCATGGAGCCGCGCTTGCCGCCGTCGAAGTAGACGGGGTCGCACAGCTTGCCCATGCCGGCGTAGATCGAGATGAAGCCCAGGAAGATCCGCAGCGGGAGCAGCACCACGCCGAGGTTCATCCGGCGGCCGGGGTAGTAGGCGTGCCGGCCCAGGTCGTCGGCGCCGCGCCGCAGGGGGCGCGGGGTGTCGAGGTCGTCCTCGTCGTCGGCGGCGTAGGGCGGGAACGACTCGGTGGGCTCGTCGCCGTACTCGTCGTATCCGTCGTACCCGTCCTG
The DNA here is from genome assembly GCF_049222185.1 of Streptomyces sp. LaBMicrA B280. NCBI lineage: Bacteria > Bacillati > Actinomycetota > Actinomycetes > Kitasatosporales > Streptomycetaceae > Streptomyces > Streptomyces sp. LaBMicrA B280. The sequence goes on from NZ_JBMJCT010000011.1 coordinate 409,510, forward strand.
GCGGCCGAAGTCCGGTCGCGGGTACGGCGGTTGGTCGTACGAGCCGCTGCGCATGTGCGGCAGGAGGCGGGTGCCCCCGTCGTCGGCGGAGGTGCGCTGATGGCCGACGACGGGGGTCTCGACGGTCTGGTCCAGCGCGTCGTACGTCTCGTCGTACGTCTCGTCGTAGCCGGTGGTGCCGACGCGCGGGATGACGCGGGTGGCGCCGGTGTCGGGCTCCTCGGCATGGCGGACGATGCTGCCCCGCACGGCCTGGAGGAGCCGGTGGGCGCCGGTGTCGTCGGGCGCGGAGCGGCCGCTCCACACGACCGGACGGCGACGGCCGGCACCGGCCCGCGCCGCCTGGCCCGCGACGGGCATCCGGGCGGTGTCCTGGGCGGCGCTGAGATGGCGGGCGATCCGGGCGGACCGGGTGCGCCCGGCCGTCCCGCCCAGCTGCACGCGGAAGCTGGCGTGGTTGACGATGATCTGCGCCGGGTCGCTCGGCACCTTCACCATGCTCAGCGCGGGAGCGTCGTCGAATCCCGACGAGCGGTCCCCCGTGGGTGTGCGGGGTGTTCTGGTGTCCACACTCATCTAACCGAGTGACGTGGGGATAGGACACTGCTTTGACCGGCCGGATGTGTCCGGGCCCCGTCAAAGCAGCGTCGAACGCCATATGGACGCCGGAATTCCCGCGTAAGGGTGAAGTTCCGGACGGGTGTTCAGACCCGTCGGCGTGGCGCTTCGGCCGCCACGCCGCTCCCGTCAGCTCCGCCTACGGGATGCCTCGTAGAGCACGATGCCCGCGGCCACACCGGCGTTGAGGGACTCGGTGCCGCCCGGCATCGGGATGCGGACGCGGTAGTCGCAGGTCTCGCCGACGAGCCGGGACAGGCCCTTGCCCTCGCTGCCGACCACGATCACGACCGGGCCCGACAGGGCCGCCAGCTCGCCGATCTCGGCCTCGCCGTCCGCGGCCAGGCCGACGACCGCGACGCCCGCCTTCTTGTACTGCTCAAGGACGCGGGTGAGGTTGGTGGCGCGGGCCACCGGGGTGCGGGCGGCCGCACCGGCGGAGGTCTTCCAGGCACCGGCGGTCATACCGGCCGAGCGGCGCTCGGGCACGACCACGCCATGGCCGCCGAACGCGGAGACCGAGCGGACGACCGCGCCGAGGTTGCGCGGGTCGGTGACCCCGTCGAGCGCGACGACCAGCGGGTCCGCGCCCTCGTCGGCGGCGGCGTCGAGCAGGTCCTCGGGGTGCGCGTACTCGTACGGCGGGACCTGGAGGACCAGACCCTGGTGGTTCAGGCCGTTGGTCATGCGGTCCAGCTCGGGGCGCGGCGCCTCCATGAGGTTGATGCCGCCGCGCTCGGCGGCGAGCTGGAGGGCCTCGCGGACGCGCTCGTCGTTGTCGATGAACTGCTGCACATAGAGGGTCGACGCGGGGACGCCCTCGCGCAGCGCCTCGACCACCGGGTTACGGCCGACGACCAGCTCGGACGCCGACTTGCCGCCGCCCCGGCGCGGCTGCGGGCGGCCGCCCTGCGCGCGGCGGACCTTGGCGGCGGCGGCGCGCTGCTTGACGTGCCCCTTGCGCATCTCGGCGGGCGGGGTCGGGCCCTTGCCCTCCAGGCCCCGGCGTCGCTGGCCGCCACTGCCGACCTGCGCGCCCTTCTTGCCGGACATGCGGCGGTTGTTCGCGGCCATGAGTCACCTGTTCCGTGAGCTTTGTTCGTACGTACGTCTTATGCAGTGTGCCGCCCGGGGGGCCGGGCGGCACAATCGATCAAGGGGCGCCCGCGCCGGGTCAGCGCGCGCCCAGGGTCCAGCGCGGGCCCTGCGGGCTGTCCTCGATGGCCAGTCCGGCCTGGGCGAGCTGGTCGCGGATGGCGTCGGCGGTGGCCCAGTCCTTGCGGGCGCGGGCGGACTCGCGCTGGTCGAGGACGAGCCGTACGAGGCTGTCGACGACCCCGTGCAGGTCCTCGCTCTCCTCGGACGCCCCGGCCCACTGCTCGTCCAGCGGGTCGAGGCCGAGGACGCCGAGCATGGCGCGGACCTCGGCGGAGCGGGCGACCGCGGCGTCCTTGTCGTCGGCGGCGAGCGCGCTGTTGCCCTGGCGGACGGTGGTGTGCACCACGGCGAGGGCCTGGGGGACGCCCAGGTCGTCGTCCATCGCCTCGGCGAAGGCGGGCGGGACCTCGGCGGCGGGCTCGACGGTCTTGCCGGCCAGCTCGGTCACCCGCTGCAGGAAGCCCTCGATCCGGCCGAAGGCGGCCTCGGCCTCGCGCAGGGCCTCCTCGCTGTACTCGATGGTCGAGCGGTAGTGCGGGGTGCCCAGGTAGTAGCGGAGCACGATGGGGCGCCACTGCTTGACCATCTCGGAGACCAGCACGCTGTTGCCGAGCGACTTGGACATCTTCTCGCCGCTCATGGTGACCCAGGCGTTGTGCACCCAGTACCGGGCGAACGCGTCGCCGAAGGCCTTGGCCTGCGCGATCTCGTTCTCGTGGTGCGGGAAGATCAGGTCGAGGCCGCCGCCGTGCACGTCGAAGACGGAGCCCAGGTACTTGTGGGCCATCGCCGAGCACTCCAGGTGCCAGCCGGGGCGGCCGCGGCCCCAGGGAGTCTCCCAGTCGGGCTCGCCGGGCTTGGTGGCCTTCCACATGGCGAAGTCGCGGGGGTCGCGCTTGCCGGTGATGCCCTCCTCGGTGGGCTGGCGCATCTCGTCCAGGTCCTGCTTGGACAGCTCCAGGTAGTCGGGCCAGGAGCGGACGTCGAAGTAGACGCTGCCGTCGGCCTCGTAGGCGTGTCCGCGCTCGATGAGGGTGCGCATCATCTCGACCATCTCGGTGACATGGCCGGTGGCGCGGGGCTCGTAGGTCGGCGGGAGGCAGCCGAGGGCGGTGTAGCCGTCGTTGAACGCTCGCTCGTTCTCGTAGCCGATGGACCACCACGGGCGGCCCTGTTCCCGGGCCTTGGTGATGATCTTGTCGTCGATGTCGGTGACATTCCGGACGAACGTCACCTCGTAGCCGCGGTACTCGAACCAGCGGCGCATGATGTCGAAGTTGAGGCCCGAGCGGATGTGCCCGATGTGCGGGGCCGCCTGCACGGTGGCACCACACAGGTAGATCGAGACACAGCCCGGCTTGACCGGGTCGAAGTCACGGATCTGCCGGGCGCTGGTGTCGTACAGGCGAATAGTCACCACTCCAGAGTAGTGGTCGCGACCGGGTGCCTCACGCCCCTTCCCCGGTTTGTGCCGCCTCCAGGCTGTGAGACGGAGCGCCGCCGTACACGGGTCTCAGACAGGCAGGCTCCAGGACGGCCCTTCGGGGCTGCCGAGCCAGACCCGTTGGGTGCCGTCCGCCTCCACCGTCATGCCGAAGCCGGACAGCGTGGGTGAGCCCGCGTTCTGCCAGATGGTGAGGGCGCCTTCCACCTGGTCCCACAGCCGGAGCGGACCATGCTGGTGCACGGTCCACCCCTCCCCCGCGGGCTCGGTCCATGCCTGGGATCCGGTGGCGACGTCCGCCAGGATCACGCCCGTACCGGTGGTCATGAGCTCGGCGGACGGCGCGGCGAGCTGGGCGAGGAACTGCCCGGTCCAGTCCTCCAGGAGCGCGGGCTTCACCCGGGTGGGGCGAGTGCTGCCCGGGTGCTGATGGAAGGTGGGGCGGGGCGGTCGTTCGTGGGGGCGGGCGAGCATGTAGCTGATCCGGTCGGTGTGGAAGCGTCCGGTGGCCGTTCCGTCGTCGTGGACGGTGAGGCGGACGAGCCCGGAGGCCGGAAGCCATCCGCCGACGGTGGTGGTGACGGTGCCGCCGTCGCGTACCTGGTGGAGCCAGGCCGGGGGGATGTGGCGCACGGCGCAGGTGGCCACGATGTGGTCGTATGCGGCGCCGTCCCGGTGTCCGGCGAGGCCGTCACCGGTGAGGAGAGCGGGGTGGTGGCCGACCGCGTGGATGCGATCGGCCGCTGTGGCGGCGAGGTGAGGGTCGTACTCGATGGAGTACACGTTCTTGTCGCCGAGGCGAGTGCACAGGATGGCGGTGGAGTAGCCGGTTCCGGTGCCGATCTCCAGCACCTTGTCGCCGTCGCCGATACGGGCGACGTCGAGCATGCGCACGATCAGGGAGGGCAGCGTGCTGGACGAGGTGGGGCGGCCGGTGACCGGGGCGGTGGCGTCGGCGGCGGCGGCGATGCCGTCGACCTGGGTCACCCAGGTGGTGTCCTGGTGGACGAGGCGCAGCCACTCGGCGGGGTCGGTCCGGTCGCGGTGGAGGGGGGTCCAGCGATGGCCGTCGAAGCGGAACAGGCCGTCACCGATGAAGAGTTCACGGGGCACGGTCTCCAGGGCGGTGCGCCATGCCGGGTCGTCCACGGGGACGGCGGCCGCGAGTCGGCGGCGCAGGTCGTCGGGGTTGGTCATGCGGGGGCTCCGTGCTGTAGCTGGTCGGCGATGGCGCGGGTGATCGGGGCGGTGATGCGGTCGGGGAACCAGGCCCATTGGCCGTTCGGGTTGCACTCGTACCAATGCCACCGGCCGTCGTGGTCCAGGCCGAAGTCGAAGGCTCCGAAGACGAGCCCGAAGGCGTCGAGGTAGGCGCGGACGCTCTCGGCGATCTCGGGCGGGACCGGTACGGCGGTGTAGGTGAGCTGGTCGTAGTGGCGGCGCCAGTCGATCCCGGGCGAGCCGCTGATACGGACGGCGCAGAGATGGTCACCGACAGCGGTCAGACGGATGTCGGCGGTCTTGCCGACGCGCTGCTGGAAGAGGTGGGCGGTGTGACGTACCCGCTGGTCGATCTGGCTGGGGGTGACGTCCTCGATCCAGACCGTCAGCGCGCGGCCGGTGCTGTCGGTGTACTCGGTCTCCCGGAGCGGCTTGTAGATCACGGGCCCGTGCTCCGCGATGAAGGCGCGGGCGCGGTCGGGGTCGTTGGTGACGAGCGTGGGCGGCACGGTGAAACCGGAGACGGCGGCGGCGGCCAGTTGCGCCGGTTTGTACTCGGCGTCCCGGTTGCGCCATGGGTGGTTCAGGTAGTGGGCACCGGGAAGGGCGGCGAGGACGCCGCCGAGTCCGTAGCGGGTTTCTTCGACGCTCCATCGTGCGGCCGGGTCGTCCATGGCACGGTCGGCGGTGTAAGGGGTGGGCCGCCGCCAGTACACCGAGCGGACGTTCCCCACGTCGAGGGTGCGGGAGGCGGTGGCGAGAGTGCCACCGGGCCCGATGCTGTCGAAGGTGCTCGACAGACGGATCTCGGCGGGGAAATCCCCGGGGTCCAGACGGACCACCGGCACGCGGCGCAGGTTCAGTTCACCGATCACACCGTCCGCGGTGGCGTCGTCCAGACGCGTGACGACGAGGACGGGCGGCCCACCCGGGGCCATCAGTCGGTGTCGCCGTTCTGGTCGCTGCCCTGGTCAGGAGTGCCGTCCAGACTGGTCTTCGTGCTCGTCTCCCGCGACGTCTCGGACCGTTTGTGCCTGGTCTCCACCGCCAGGGGCGTCCCGTCAGGGGCGACCCAGGCGGGAACTTGCGTACCCGGGTCGAGGAACGGCCGGGCGGCGGGGAGGACCGCCGCCGCGGGGTAGGGCCGCATACGTCCGAGTCCCCAGGGCTTGACCTGATCCGGTGATGCTGAGGGCTGCATGGGTCTCCTCGTCTCTCAGACGGTCCGGCGGTGACGCCCACCGCCGGGGGTTCGGGATGATCAGTGACGACGCCGTCCCCTCACGCATCGGCCAGTAGCTCGGCCCAGACCGTCTTACCGGTGCGGGACGGCCGCACCAGCCAACGGGCCGCCAGTTCGTCCACCACCGCCAGCCCACGACCGGACTCCGCGCCGTCGGCGGGCTCCCGGCGTACGAGCCGTCGCCCCGACGGGTCCGCGACCGACACCCACACCGTTCCTGGCCCGGGACGCTCCAGCGTCAGACGGCAGTTGCCCGGCCCCTCCGGCGGCGCGCAGGCCGGGCGAGCGTGTCGCACCGCGTTCGTCACGAGTTCCGAGACGACCAGCACGACGTCGTCCGTCATGCCCACGAGACCCCAACACGCCAGCGTGGTACGGACGCTCGCCCGCGCCACCGCCACCGACGAGGGGCGAAGAGGCAACGTCTGCGCGTAGCCGGGTACGGGCCCCGTCAGAGGCCGCAGGACAGATGGTGTGGAGCGAGCCGTCGTGGTCATCGTCGCCTCTTCGTCGTCTTCTGCCCGCCCGGCCCTCCGGGAGTGAGCGCCGAGCGGCCGGTAATCACTCAACACCTGTGCGCGACCACGGGTAAGCGAGCACAGTGGACGGTGAGTTGCACAGGTTGCACACGCTCGGGGGTCACGATGGGACGACAGTCACTCATGCCGAACGACGTCCTGGCGGCGCTGATGCGAGAGGGGAACATCCAGAACGACCAGCTGGCACGCCGAGTCAATGCCGCCGGCACCGAACTCGGCCTCAGCCTGACCTACACCAAAACGGCCGTCTCGCAGTGGTTGAAAGGGCACCGGCCGAAGAGAGAAGCGCGCCCTGCCGTCGCCGAAGCGCTCTCACGTCTGCTCGCGCGGCCCGTCACGTCGGCGGAACTCGGCTGGGACAGCGACACCGCCGAGCCCCCGGCCATGGGGTCGGGAATCGTCGACCTCGGAAGGGCTGACATGGACCCGTCCCGGCGCGCCGTGCTCGGCGCGGGCCTGTACTCGGCGGCACTGGCCATCCCCCGTTACGACGACATCGCAGGCCGGACAGATCATGTATCGGCCGGTCCCACCACCCGTATCGGCCGGTCCGACGTGGAGACCGTGAAGCGGATGACGGAGCGGATCGCGGACATCCTCGACGACCTCGGGGGTGGCCATGCCCGTCCCATGGCAGCGGCGTTCCTCGTCAACACCGTGGGGCCCTATCTGCGTGCGGACGGAACGCAGGAGGTGAAGCGCGCGATGCGGGCCGCGGCCTCGGATCTCACGTACCTCACCGGGTGGATGGCCATGTACGAGCGCCAACACGGGGTCGGCCAGCGGTACTACGTGACGGCGCTCAAACTCGCCGGCGCCGCCGAGGACCATGTGACGTACTGCCGCACCCTGCGCGGTATGGCGTTGCAGGCGTCGAACCTGGGTCACGGCCCGAAGGCCCTCGAACTCGCCGACTCGGCCGCGCAAGCCGCCCCGGCCTCAGGGCCGCGCCTGGTGGCGTTCCTGCGCGGCCAGCAGGCGCACGGGGCTGCCATGGTCGGCGACCGGCGGCAGGCGTTCGACCGGCTCCGGGAGACCGAAGAGGCGCTCTCGCAGGCCGACGGCCGCAACGACCACCTCGGCGGTTACGACCGCGCTGCCTACGAGTTCCACCTCGCCCACGTTCTGTGGGAACTCGGTGACCGGCCCGGATCGGTCAAAGCCCTGCGCCGGTCCGGCAAGGCGCGTCCTTCCGGCGAGCGGCAGGGCCGCGTGCACGCCACCGGTCTCCTCGCCACCCGGCTCATGGAGATGAGGCACGTGGAAGAGGCGTCCCGGGAGTGGAACTCGTTCCTGGACGACTACACCGGCGTCAGCAGCGCACGGGGGGACGAACACTTCGCGACCCTGCGGGCTTCCATCCGGCCGTACGCATCGCTACCGGCCGTACGTGCGCTGGACGCGCGGGCCCGCGACGTGGCCCGGCAGAAAACGGCAGCCTGACCGGCAGGACGGCGCCCTCCTTCCACCCGGAAGGAGGGCGCCGTCTCGTGTCCGACGGACGAGGGTGAAGACCTCAGAGCCGTCCGACCACCTTGCGTGGGGTGATCCGGACGACCACCCGTTCCGCGTCCTGTGCGGACTCCGGGTTGAACTCGGCGTACTTCTTGCCCGTGTACTTGAGGCTCAGCTCGTCGATGAGGGACTGGCCGCCGTCGGTGGTCAGTTCGGCGGTGCCGCGGAGTTCGGCGTACTCGTAGGGCTGGTCGGGGTTCATGACGACGACGGTGACGCGGGGGTCGCGGTCGAGGTTCAGCTTCTTGCGGCGGTCGACCGTGGTGGAGAAGAGGAGGTGCTCGCCGTCGCGCTTCACCCACACCGGGGACATCTGCGGGCTGCCGTCGGGCTGGAGGGTGCCGACGACGATGAACACCTTGCCGTCGAGCAGGGACTTGAGCCGGTCGGACAGGGCGGCGGACATGGGTACCTCCGAAAGGCCGCGGACGGTGACTCTCCGGATACCCTCGCACGCTCTCGGCTCACCCGCACCAGGAGGCCGCGGGATTCAGGCCGCCCGCGCCACCAGCGCCGTCGCCACCGCCATCAGCCCCTCGTCGCGCCCCGGGAAGCCGAGGCCGTCCGTCGTCGCGCCGGAGACCGACACCGGCGCGCCGGCCGCCTCGGAGAGGATCTTCTGGGCCTCGTCGCGCCGCTTGCCGATCTTCGGGCGGGGGCCGATCACCTGCACGGCGACATTGCCGATCACGAAGCCCGCCGCGCGCACGATCCGCGCGGCCTCGGTGAGCAGCGTGACCCCCGACGCGCCGGACCACTCGGGCCGCCCGGTGCCGAAGTGCTGCCCGAGGTCGCCGAGCCCGGCCGCGGAGAACAGCGCGTTGCAGGCGGCGTGCGCGACCACGTCCGCGTCGGAGTGCCCGGCGAGCCCCGGTCCCTCGCCCTCCCACTTCAGGCCCGCGCACCACAGCTCGCGGCCCTCCTCGAAGGCATGGATGTCGGTGCCGATGCCGACCTGGGGCAGCACCGTCCCGGTGGTCTCAGTAGCCATCGTTGAGCCTCCTGCGGGCCAGGACCGCCTCGGCGAGGACCAGGTCCAGCGGTCGGGTCACCTTGAACGCCTCCTCGTGGCCGGGAACCGTCACCACGGGCAGGCCGAGCTGCTCCACCATGCTCGCGTCGTCCGTGACGTCCTCGGTCACGGTCTCGTGCGCGCGCACCAGCGTCGCCCGGTCGAACCCCTGCGGCGTCTGCACGGCCCGCAGCCGGGCCCGCTCGGGCGTGGCCACGACCGGCTCGGGCGCGCCGGGCTCGGTGGCCGGCTCGACCTCCTTGACGGTGTCGGCCAGCGGCAGCGCGGGGACGACCGCCGGAGCGCCGTCGCGCACGGCCTCGATCACCGCGTCGACGGTGTCGACCGGGACCAGCGGGCGGGCCGCGTCATGGACGAGGACGACGCCGTACTCGGGCGGTACGGCCGCGAGGCCGAGCGCCACCGACTCCTGGCGGCTCTCGCCGCCGGGCACCACCACGAAGTCGGTGCGCTCGGGCAGCGCGTGCGCGTCGAGCAGCGACTTCACCTCGCCGGGGCCGTCCGCCGGGGCGACCACGACGACGAGCGAGACATGGCGGGAGGCGGCCAGGGAGTGGACCGCGTGGATGAGCATCGGCGTGCCGTTGAGCGCCCGCAGCGCCTTGGGCGCGCCCGGTCCGAGCCGTACGCCGCGGCCGGCGGCCGGAATGACGGCGGCGACGGGGGCCTGCGCGGGCGCGGAGGGCGGCCCGGTGGGCGAGGGACGCGATTCGTCAGACATCGGTTCCTGTCAGGTTTGTGTGCTCGACCTAGTTGGGTATGGCCTTCAGGAGCGCCGGGCGCAACGCCTTGACCGGACCCTTTCCGTGACCCTGGTCGAGCCGTCCACCCCGGCCCGGCACATCGAGTATCGGGGGCCCGCTTCCGTTTTCAGGGGCTTTCCGGGGGGTACGCCACAGACGGCGCCGCGGGGACGAACATGCCGCAGCGCCCGGCGACAGAATCGAGTGTCATCGGGCACCGCGGCATTTTCGCTGTGCTGAGAATGCTGTGCTGAGAATATGGCTGAGATGTGCGAGAGCACCGTGTGAGCGTGCGGGGAGTGGGGGCGAGGGGCAGGACCGATCAGAACATCAGCCGTTGACCGGGGTTCGCCGCCCACGGCACGGGCACGTCAGGAGGCGAGCACCTCGTCGAGCAGGGCCTCGGCCTTGTCCTCGTTCGTGTTCTCCGCGAGAGCCAGCTCGCTCACCAGGATCTGGCGGGCCTTGGCGAGCATGCGCTTCTCACCGGCGGACAGTCCGCGCTCACGCTCGCGACGCCACAGGTCACGCACGACTTCCGCGACCTTGATGACATCGCCGGAGGCGAGCTTCTCCAGGTTTGCCTTGTAGCGACGGGACCAGTTCGTGGGCTCCTCGGCGTACGGCGCGCGCAGCACCTCGAAGACCCGGTCGAGTCCGTCCTGACCGACCACATCACGCACACCGACGAACTCCGCATTGTCCGCTGGCACACGCACCGTGAGGTCACCCTGGGCGACCTTCAGCACCAAGTAGGTCTTGTCCACGCCTTTGATCTGGCGAGTTTCGATGGCCTCGATCAGCGCGGCCCCGTGATGGGGATAGACCACGGTGTCGCCAACCTTGAACGTCATGTGACAGGTACCCCTTCCGTGGCTATCCAGGGTAACACGGATACGGCGTCTTCTGAATGGCGTTTTCGCAGGTCAGGGCATATCTCGGGGCTTGACAACAGCAACCGGAACGTGCTGCGAAGGCCCTCCGGGAGCGGGTATTCGCAGGTGGGAGGGGCTGTCCGTACAGGGCGAAACGCGTACGCCGGGCACCTCACGGGCACACTCCAAGTGGGCGAACGTCCCGATTTGTCCGGTTCCTAGCGTACGACTTCCGCTACTCCGTTCGGAGGCCGCGGGCCCATGTGGACCGTTTCCAAAATTGATCAGTGACGGCCGGACGGGTGATCCGTTGATCAATTTCGGGGCGGCCGTACATTCCTTCACGGAAATTTTGCGCGCGGTTATGCGAATGGCGTACCGCGACCTCGGCAAAGTGGCCGAAGAGACCGTTGTGACCGCTGAGGCACCTGAGGTGTTGTCCGGGCCGCGTACCCCCACCTGGCGGGAAGCCCGGCGCAGGGGGAGGGTCGGGTGCGATCGCGTGGGAACGGCTCGGTAACCTGAAGCCGCTGACAGACACTTAGGGTGGCTTTACAAGGAAGCCGCCCCTGCGTTAGGAGTTGCCGCCGCCGTGAGCAGCAGCCTTCGACGCGGCGCCCTCGCCGCTTCTGCCATTGCCTTCTCGATCGCCTCGCTCGCCGCCTGCGGCGCCGGCAACGACTCCCAGACCCTTGAGGTCAAGCCGGACAACGCGGCGACCAGCGTCGGCGACATCAAGGTCCAGAACGCCCTGGTCATCACCCAGCCGGACCCGAAGGCGACCGGCCCGGCCGTGGTCTCCGCGACGCTGTTCAACTCGGGCACCACCGACGAGACCCTTCAGTCGATCAGCATCCCGGGCACCAGCGACACCGTGAAGCTGACCCCGGCCAAGGGCGGCAGCCTGACCGTCCCGGCGCTGGGCTCCCTGGTCCTGGGCGGCCCGAACAACGCCTCCGCCGAGATCCCCGGCGGCCACCAGAGCGTGCAGGACGGCAACGCCCAGCCGGTCACCTTCACCTTCAGCAAGGCGGGCGCGGTGAGCCTGCGCGCCTTCGTGGTCCCGGCCACCAGCTACTTCGACAAGTGGGGCCCGTCCAAGGTCCCGGCCGCCCCCACCGGCTCCCCGGCCGCCGGCGCCACCGCCTCCGGCAGCGCCAAGCCGGGCAAGCACGAGGGGGCGAACCCCTCGTCGAGCGCGAGCACGGGCACGACCGGCGCCACGGGCACCACGGGCACCACCGGCACCACGGGTGGCGACGTGACCCCGAGCGACTCGGCCTCCCAGTCGGCCGGCGCGGGTCACTGAGCGGTCGTACGACCCCGGCCGCCGAGCGGTCGTACGACCGGCCGCTGAGCCGTCGTAGAACGCACGGACGACGCGAAGGGCGGCACCCTCTCGGGGGTGCCGCCCTTCGCGTTGTCGTCCGTGGCCCTCGATCGACGACGGCCCTCGGTTTACGGCTCGAACTTGTAGCCCAGGCCGCGCACCGTCACCAGGTAGCGCGGGGCGCCCGGGTCCGGCTCGATCTTCGCGCGCAGGCGCTTGACGTGGACGTCCAGGGTCTTGGTGTCGCCCACGTAGTCGGCGCCCCAGACCCGGTCGATCAGCTGCATCCGGGTCAGCACCCGGCCGGCGTTGCGCAGCAGCATCTCCAGCAGGTCGAACTCCTTGAGCGGGAGGTCGACCTTGGCGCCGCCGACCGTCACCACGTGCCGGTCGACGTCCATGCGGACCGGACCGGCCTCCAGCGCGGCCGGGGTGACCTCCTCCGGCTCGCCGCGGCGGCGCAGCACCGCGCGGATGCGGGCGACCAGCTCGCGGGAGGAGAAGGGCTTGGTGACGTAGTCGTCGGCTCCTATCTCCAGCCCGACGACCTTGTCGATCTCGCTGTCCTTCGCGGTCACCATGATCACGGGGACGTTCGAGCGGCCGCGCAGCTGGCGGCACACCTCGGTGCCGGGCAGGCCCGGCAGCATCAGGTCGAGCAGGACGAGGTCGGCGCCGTTGCGCTCGAACTCGTCGAGGCCGTCGGGGCCGGTGGCCGCCACGGCGACCTCGAAGCCCTCCTTGCGCAGCATGTAGGACAGAGCGTCGGAGAAGGACTCCTCGTCCTCGACGACGAGCACTCGGGTCACGGAAGGACCTCCGGGGAGGGAAGCGGTTCGTACGGGGATGGCTCGGTGGGACCGACCTCGTCATCAAGGCCGGGGTCCGGGTGCTGGAGCGCGCGGTCGCGGGCGGCGGCCGCCTCCGGCAGCCTGAGGGTGAAGGTGGAGCCCTGGCCTTCGGCACTCCAGACCGTGACCTCCCCGCCGTGCGAGGCGACCACGTGCTTGACGATGGCGAGACCCAGGCCGGTGCCGCCGGTGGCCCGGGAGCGGGCCGGGTCGACGCGGTAGAAGCGCTCGAAGATGCGCTCCTTGTCCTTGTCCGAGATGCCGATGCCCTGGTCGGTCACGGCCAGCTCGATCATGTCACCCCCGGGGGCGCTCACCCGACGGGCGGCGATGCCCACCCGGGTGCGGGCCGGGGAGTAGTTCACCGCGTTCTCGACCAGGTTGCCGAGGGCGGCGGCCAGCTGGCCCCGGTTTCCCCAGACGTGCAGGTCGGCGGTGCCGCCGGCGGCCATGGTGATCTGCTTGGTGCCCGCCTGGTGGCGGCAGCGGTCCACGGCCTCGGCGACCAGCTCGTCCACCTGGACGGACTCGGCGTCCTCCAGGGGGTCGTCGTTCTGCACCCGGGACAGGTCGATGAGCTCCTGCACCAGGTTGGTCAGCCGGGTCGCCTCGATCTGCATCCGGCCCGCGAAGCGCTCCACGGCCTCGGGGTCGTCGGAGGCGTCCATGACGGCCTCGGACAGCAGGGAGAGGGCGCCGACCGGAGTCTTCAGCTCATGGCTCACATTCGCCACGAAGTCGCGTCGTACGGCCTCGATCCGGCGGGCCTCGGTCAGATCCTCGACCAGCAGCAGGACCAGGCGGGAGCCGAGCGGCGCGACCCGCGCGGAGACGGCGAGGGCCTCGCCGCGTCCGCTGCCGCGCCGGGGCAGATCCAGCTCGACCTGGCGTATCTCACCGTCACGCCGGGTGTCGCGGGCCATCTGCAGCATGGGCTCGATGGAGAGTTTGCCGCCGCGCACCAGCCCGAGGGCGTAGGCGGCGGAGCTGGCCTTGACGACGGCGTCGGCCTCGTCGAGGACCACTGCGGAGGAGCGGAGCACCGAGAGAACGGTGTCCACGCCGGGCGGGAGTACGGGATCGGTGTGCAAGGAAGTCCTGGTCGGTCGCTTCTGGTCGCGTTCGCTCCAGCGGAACGCCAGCATGGCGATGACACCGGTGAGCACCCCGGCGATCGCTGCCGCTGCGGCGACCGCCGCGTTCACGTCCATGCATCCAGGTTAGGCATGGTGGCCGACCTACCCACAGCCGATCGGGTGCGACCTCGAACACTCGTCGCCCAGAGTTCACCTAGGGGCCAGTACCGGTTCATTTGGGAAGCCGGAAACGGACGCGTACGGGGCACAACGTGGGAGCGTGGGGTTCGCACCGCCGGTTCTGCCGCCGGGCCCCCGGACAACGACCCCCAGAAGTACGTATACGAGAGGGAACCCTGATGCGGGACGCGTACCACGAGGAACTGGACTCGATCGGCGACGGTCTGGTGGAGATGGCCCGGCTGGTCGGCTCGGCGATCGGACGCGCCACGACCGCCATGCTGGACGCCGATCTCAAGCTCGCCGAGAGCGTGATCGAGGCGGACCAGAAGGTCGACGAGCTCCAGCACGACCTGGAGGCCCGGGCGATAGCCCTGCTGGCGCGGCAGCAGCCGGTGGCGACGGACCTGCGCATCGTCGTCACGTCGCTGCGCATGTCGGCCGACCTGGAGCGCTCAGGCGACCTCGCCCAGCACGTGGCGAAGCTGACCCGGCTGCGCTTCCCGCAGCGTGCCGTCCCGCAGGACCTGCACGCGACCATCCTGGAGATGGGCCAGCTCGCGCAGCGCCTGATGGCGAAGGCCGCCGAGGTCATCGTGACCAAGGACGTCGACCTCGCGCTCCAGCTGGAGCAGGACGACGACGAGATGGACCTGCTGCACCGCACCCTCTTCCAGCACCTCATCGACGATCGCTGGAAGCACGGCATCGAGACGGCCGTCGATGTCACCCTGCTCGGCCGCTACTACGAGCGCTACGCCGACCACGCGGTCGCCGTCGCCAAGCGGGTGGTGTACCTGGTGACCGGTGAGCACGCGGACGAGATCCAGTCGGACATCCAGCCGGTGACGGGGGTGGAGGGCGCGTAGCCCCGGCCGGGCGGGGGGCGGATCTGGTCGGGGGGCCGGGCCGTCCCGGTGCCGGGTGCTGGGGCGGGCCCACGGGTGGTGCGGCAAGCCCGAAGCCGCGGACCCGGCAGTTGGGCTCCGACGGCCGAGGGACAAGTACGACGCCTCCGTGCGCCGTTGATGCGCCCGGTCGGTTGGGCATGAAATGGGTGAGGGCATGCCTGCCCCGGCAACTAGGCCCCGGCGTCTAGGAGGGACCCATGACCGACTCCCCCAGCACCACCCCCGACCCCACGCAGGAGCGCGAGACCGAGCAGCCCGCCAAGATCAGGGGGCTGCCGCTGATCGCCGCGTGCGGCTGTGGCTCCGGCTGCGGCTGCGGCTGCCAGTCGGGCGCGCCCTGCCAGTGCGGCTGACGGCGAACCCGTCGTACGACCGTCACCGGGGCCGGTGCGAACTCCCTTCGCACCGGCCCCGCTTGTACGACGGCGACGCCCGGCCTGAACGACGATCGCACTCGCCGCACCGGCCCCGCGTGCCACGCCGTACTCGCTGTTGGCCTCCTCCTCTGATCACCGGGGACGCGTAAGGGGGCGCACGTGGGATTCAAGCGGCTGTTCGGGATCGGGGACCCGGACGAGACGATCGAGGCGGACACGGTGGTCCAGGGGCCGATGTATCCGGGCGGCACCGTGAAGGGCGAGATCCTGCTCAGGGGCGGGGCACGTGACACGCACATCGAGGGCATCCAACTGCGCTTCGTCATCCGGGCCTTGCGGGCCGGCGGCGAGGAGCGCGAGTACGCCTTCACCACCTGCGGTGCCAGTCGCTCGGACTTCACCCTGCGCAAGGGCGCCGAGGAACGGCTCACCTTCTCCGAACGGCTCTCCTGGGAGACACCGGTGACCGAACTGGGCGGACGGGCCCTGGGCGTGGTCGTCTCGGTGGAGAGCCGACTCCGGCGCGAGTGGGGCGACGACGGCATCGAGATCGACAACGACCTGCTGCACATCTCGGCCCTGCCGCTGCACGAGGCCGTCCTGGACGCCTTCGCGGAGGAGGGCTACTACTGCGACTCCTCGCACATCGCCGACGACTCCATCCCGGGCGCGGAGCAGCACCACTACCACCACCAGTGCTTCGTCCTCACGGACCGGGCACCGGGCCCCGGCCGGCCGGACCAGCTGGAGGTCGTCTTCCAGACGAACGTCGTCGGGGCCCTGGTCCACGTCCGACGCGCCGCACCCGACGTACACGGCTGGAACCGCAAACCCCCGGCCCGCCACTTCCCCGCCGCCCACCACGAGGTCGGCCACGTCGGCTGGCACCCGCGGATACGCAAGGTCCTGGAGGAACTCGCACTCCTGGACAACGGCTGAGTCCAGGCCGACGACGTGACGCCGCCCGGCCGCTACGTCCGCCTGAACCCGTGACTCCGCTCCACCTTCGCCACGTGCAGCGTGTACCGCTCGTACCACTCGGCCCGCCCGCGCTCCTGCGCCGCCCGGTGCTCGGCGTCGTCCCGCCACTGCGCGAGGGCGTCCGTGTCACGGAAGTACGCGACGGTGATGGACAGCCCGCCGGGAGTCCGCGCGTGGTCCGCCCCCAGGTACCCGGGGACGTCCTTCACCAAGTCTTCCATGCGCGCGTTGGTCTCGCCGTAGCCGCTCCGGTCCTCGGTCGGGATCGCGGTGAACACGGCGACGTAGTACGGCGGTTCGAAGGCCTCGACCGGCGCGACAGCCACCTCTGATTGATCACTCATGACGTCACTGTGCGTCAGCCCCGCCCCAACGATCCAGCGTCTTTCCCGAACGGGATCCCTCAGGGATCCGTCTCTTTGCCAAACCTGCGCCGGGCGTCCGCTCGAAAGCCGAGCCGAGCGACGGCCGTCCGCCTCGCCGGTCCCTCGCCGGCCCTTCGCACGCCCTCCTTCGTCGTGCCCGCCGGCCACGACGTCCTCCGGCCCCGGGGCTGGGGCCGCTCCGGTGCACCGGCCGCGCGGGATCCGGCCGGCCTGGTCCCGTCGCCGCCACGAAGCCGAGCGCTGTCCTCGGCCCGCCGGGCGATTCGTCGGGCCGTGACTCTCCTCGGGCCGTGGAGCCGTCGAGCCGTCGGCCCGCCGTGGCGCCCGTGGCGCCCGGGGCGCCGTACAGGGCCGCCCGGGTTCTCAGCCGGAGCCGGAACCGCCCGCCGCCCTGGCCGCGGAGCGGCGGTACTCGGCGTTGATGCGCTGTGCTTCCTCGAGCTGGTCCTCAAGGATGACGATGCGGCAGGCGGCCTCGATCGGGGTTCCCTTGTCGACGAGTTCGCGAGCGCGCGCGGCGATCCGCAGCTGGTAGCGGGAGTACCGGCGGTGTCCCCCCTCCGAGCGGAGGGGAGTGATCAGCCGGGCCTCGCCGATGGCCCGGAGGAAGGCTGGGGTGGTGCCGAGCATCTCCGCTGCCCGGCCCATCGTGTATGCGGGGTAGTCGTCGTCGTCCAGACGATCATTCAGTGGGTTGTCCGATGTCATGTCACCTCGCTGTGCAACGCGTCGAGGGGCCCTGGTGCCGTACGGCACCAGGGCCCCGAAGGAAATTCAACACCATCTGCCGGCACTACTGCGGTGCCGACCTTCTCTTTTCCGCTACCCGGCCCGACAGGGCGGAGCGGGGGATCGCAGCTGCGTGACCGGGGACCACCATCCATTCCGGGGTCTTGCGGTACCCGGACCGAGTGCCTCTCGGACCGGGCGATCCTGATGGTGTCTGCTCCTCCTCTTCTCTCTCTTCTCTCCGAACCAACCACTGTGTGTGAACCGGTACCGCTGTCGGCGGCTCCTCGACCCGCGAGCCACCCAGTGCGGCCCCCAGCCTCGTCGCCGCTCTGGCAACACCTTGGCTTCGAGGCTCGGGAGCCGCACCGACTTGCGTACTTCGTCTTCAGCCACCCGCCAGTTCATGTCTGGCCGGTCTCGCTCGACCATCTCTACGGGAAGAAGCCTACCCACGCCTGAGAAAAAATGTCTACTGGCAACTATAGATTTCACTCTCCGAGTGGAGCAGGAGTTCCCGTGGCCGGCTCTCGCCCCCGGGCCGGGTCCGCCTCCTGGCGTACCCGCGCGCGGCCCTACCGGGCCACGGGGATACCGGCCCGGCCGCGGCGAGGCGCCCACGCATCTGCACTTCCCTCTCGCCCGGATCCTGCAAGGCAGCCTCGGGCTCCCGGAGACGGGCGGGATGTACCGGGTCGCGATCAAGGACGTCAGCGCGTGGACCGTGGGCGACCTCAGCTACTCCGACCACTGAGCCGCCGCCCGCGCCCCCTCCTCCCGTAGCCGTAAGCGGGGCCTCCGAGGAGTGCGGGCGCGGGCTTCCTGACGTACTCGTCCCCGCCTACTGATCCGCCTTGCCCCGATCGGCCCGTTCCGTCTTCTCCCGCTCATTCCCCTGTAAGGCGTCATGCGCTGTGTCATCGCCCGGTATCCGGGCGTGAGCGGCCCCTCCCCGCTCCGAGCGGGCCGTACCCGCCGACCCCCTCGGCGTGGCCGCCGGGCGAGGGCGGCGCTTCGGTGAGGACGTCGCGGACCGAAGAAGGGGTCACCGCGAGGTCCCGTTACCGCCGGGGACGGGTCTGAGGTCGGACCAAGTCCTTTCTTCCGGATCTTGTCGGGGTCGCGGGACGGCGACGAGGCACCGTCGGCCGGAGCCGGCCTGATCCGAGAGACCGGAGCCGACCGGACCTTGGAAGAAGGGCCCTAAGCGGCCGAGTTGCCGCCCCGCGCCCGACCGCCCACGGCCCGGTCCTGGCCGGTGCGGCCCCGGCGGCCCCGGGACGGCGAGGACGTACGACGGGGGCGTTCCACGGCCGGTGCGGCGATGACCACCGGGACTCCGGAGGGTGCCTGCGCGCCCGTGATGCGGCTCAGTTCCGCCTCGCCGGAGCGGACCGCCGTGATGCGCGGGGTGATACCGGCCGACGCCATCAGCCGGGTGATGTCGCGGCGCTGGCCGGGCGTCACGAGGGTGACGACGCTGCCGGACTCACCGGCGCGGGCCGTACGGCCGCCGCGGTGCAGATAGTCCTTGTGGTCGCTCGGCGGATCCACGTTGACGACCAGGTCGAGGCTGTCGACGTGGATGCCGCGGGCCGCGACGTTGGTGGCCACCAGGACGGTGACGTGTCCGTCCTTGAACTGGGCGAGGGTCCGGGTGCGCTGCGGCTGGGTCCTGCCACCGTGCAGGGCCGCGGCGCGGACACCGCTGTCCAGCAGGTGCCTGGTCAGCCGGTCCACGGCGTGCTTGGTGTCCAGGAACATGATGACCCGGCCGTCCCTGGCCGCGATCTCGGTGGTCGTGCGGTGCTTGTCGGCGTCGTGCACATGGAGCACGTGGTGCTCCATGGTGGTGACGGCACCGGCCGACGGGTCGACGGAGTGGACCACCGGATCGGTCAGGTAGCGGCGGACCAGCAGGTCGACGTTGCGGTCCAGGGTGGCCGAGAAAAGCAACCGCTGGCCCTCCCGGCGTACCAGGTCGAGCAGGGCGGTGACCTGGGGCATGAAGCCCATGTCGGTCATCTGGTCGGCCTCGTCCAGAACCGTGATGCCGACGTCGTCGAGCCGGCAGTCGCCCCGCTCGACGAGGTCACGGAGCCGACCGGGCGTCGCGACCACCACCTCCGCGCCACCGCGCAGGGCACCGGCCTGCCTGCCGATGGACATGCCGCCGACGACGGTGGCGAGCCGCAGCCGCACCGAGCGGGCGTAGGGCGCGAGGGCGTCGGTGACCTGCTGGGCCAGCTCTCGGGTGGGCACGAGGATCAGGGCCAGTGGCCGCCGCGGCTCGGCGCGCCGCCCGGCCGTACGGGCCAGTACCGCCAGGCCGAAGGCCAGGGTCTTGCCCGATCCGGTGCGACCGCGACCGAGTACGTCACGGCCGGCCAGGGAGTTCGGCAGGGTCGCCGCCTGGATCGGGAACGGCACGGTCACACCCTCGTGGGCGAGCGTGGTCAGCAGTGGTGCCGGCATGGCGAGATCGGCGAACGACTCGACGGCGGGCAGCGCGGGCGTGTCCGTCTTCGGCGGCGCGAATTCGCCTTGCGCGGGTTGCCGTTTTCCGTAACCGCCGGAGCGGCGCGGAACACGGGAACGGTCCTCGCCGGAACGTCCGTCGAAGCGGTCGTATGTGCGAGCGTTGCGTAGGTGAGTGGAACGTGTGCGACTGGAGCGCGTGCGGTTCATTCGGAACCTTCCTCGATGGGCACGTATCAAGGAATTTCCGCAGCGGAATGAGCGGCGCAGAGAGTCGCGAGAACGGGCCGGAAAAGCCGGGTCGGACAACCCGGAAAACAAAGCGAGCTGGGGCCCGCACCCCAAGGTGCGGGCCCCAGCTGCGAAGTACGCGTCAGAAGTACGCGTCAGTGGCGCATCGTCAGGCGGGAACGATGTTCTCGGCCGTCGGGCCCTTCTGGCCCTGCGCGATGTCGAACGACACCTTCTGGCCCTCCTGGAGCTCGCGGAAGCCCTGGGTGGCGATGTTCGAGTAGTGGGCGAAGACGTCGGGGCCGCCGCCGTCCTGCTCGATGAAGCCGAAGCCCTTTTCCGCGTTGAACCACTTCACGGTGCCGGTAGCCATTTGTTCTCCTTCGGGACGGTGTCAGGAACACGCCCTGTGCGTATTCCGTGTCGCCGTGATGATCGGCCGTCGGAAAAACCTTCTGGCAACCACACCTGCAACTGATGACGACGGTAGCACGTCGAAGCCGACCCTGCCGGGTGCATAATTTCGCGCCGACTCCGATCACAGGAATAGTCACCGTGTGCCGTGCCGATTTCTTATGTCGCGACCATAGATATTGTCCTCGGGGGTGCCGCATGAAAATTCCCGCAGCCTGAGCCCGGGCAGTGCTCGCGCGGTCGCGGTACGACTTCTGCGGAGGGCTTCCGCGGCAGGCTTCCGTGGCGGGCTCCGCCAGGCCCGCGGCAGGTCAGGCCGTTCGGTTCACTGACCGCAGGCGCATTCGGCGGCCGTGGGGACGGTTTCCTCGGCGACCTGGCCGGTGCGGCAGCCGTCGCCGGGCGCGTCCGGGTCGGCGCTCCTGCCGAGGGTGTCGGCGCCGGCCTTCACGACGTACACCTCCCACGGCTCCTTGCCGGGGCCGTGCACCCACACCTTGTCCTGGAGGGCGTAGCGGCAGGAGGTGTCGTTCTCCTCGAACGTGGCGAGACCGGCCGCCTTGAGCCGGTCGGTGGCGGCGGTGACCTCCCCGGTGGATCCGACCTCGACGCCGAGGTGGTCGAGGCGGGTCTCCTCGCCGGGCTCGCCCTGGAGGAGGACGAGCTTGAGCGGCGCTCGGCTGGTTCTACCTGTCCGTACTGCCCGGCTGGCTGGGCCTGCCCCGGACCGACCTCGACGTGTCGACATGGCAGATCGCCCGCAGCGTCCTCATCTTCCTCGGCATCCCCCTGGCCGTCGGCTACCTCACCCGCCGGATCGGCGAGCGGACCAAGGGCCGTACCTGGTACGAGTCCCGACTCCTCCCCCGCATCGGCCCCTTCGCCCTCTACGGCCTCCTCTTCACAGTCGTCCTCCTCTTCGCCCTGCAAGGCGACGCCATCACCTCACGCCCCCTGGACGTCGCCCGCATCGCGTTGCCGCTGCTGGTCTACTTCGCCGTCATGTGGGCGGGCTCGATGTTTTTGGCCCGTGCCATCGACCTGGACTATCCCCGCGCCACGACGCTGGCCTTCACCGCCGCGGGCAACAACTTCGAGCTGGCCATCGCCGTCGCGATCGCCACCTTCGGCGCCTCCTCCGGCCAGGCCCTCGCCGGTGTCGTCGGCCCCCTGATCGAGGTACCGGCCCTGATCGCCCTCGTCCACGTCGCGCTGCGCACCCGCCGCCACTTCACCGCTCAGGAAGCCCCCACCCATGCCTGACCTGCCTCCGTCCTCTTCGTCTGCGTCCACAACGCAGGCCGCTCCCGGATGGCCGCCGCCTTCCTCACCCACCTCGCGGGCGACCACGTCCAGGTCCGCTCGGCCGGCTCCGCCCCCGCCGACATGGTCAACCCGGCCGTCGTAGCGGCGATGGTGGAGTCGGGCATCGACATCTCCGCCGAGATCCCGAAGATCCTCACCGCCGAAGCCGTCCGGTCCTCCGACGTGGTCATCACCATGGGCTGCGGCGACACCTGCCCCCGGTCTTCCCGGGCAAGCGCTACCTCGACTGGCAACTCCCGGGCCCTGCCGGCCAGGGCGTCACCGCGGTGCGCCCGATCCGCGACGAGATCGAACGCCGGGTACGGGACTTGCTCGCCGAGCTCACGCAGACGTCGTAACGGCGCTTCCGGGACCTACGCCCGCCCGCTTGTACCCGTGACTCCGCTCCACCTTCGCCACGTGCAGCGTGTAGCTCCGGTACCACTCGGCCCGCCCGCGCTCCTGCGCCGCACGGTGCTCGGCATTGCTCCGCCACTGGGTGAGGGCGTCCGCGTCACGGAAGTACCCGACGGTGATGGACAACCCACCAGGAGTCTGCGCGTGATCCGCCCCGAGATACCCGGGGACCTCCTTCACCAGGTCCTCCATGCGCGCGTTGGTCTCGCCGTAGCCACTGCGGTCGTCGGTCGGCACCGCGGTGAACACTGCGACGTAGTACGGCGGTTCGAAGGCCTCGACAGGCGCGACAGCCACCTCTGATTGATCACTCATGACGTCACTGTGCGTCAGCCCTAGCCCAACGATCCAGGGTCTTTCCCGAACGAGATCCATAGGGGAGCCGCCTCTTGACCAAGGAGTCATCCCGCGATGCGGGCGCCCGGACCTTCACCGAGCTGATGCCGTCGGCACAGTCGAGGAAGTTCCGCCAGGCGGCCATGGCACCGTCCACATCGCCTTGGCGGAAGGACAACGGGACAGGGCTCAGGATTCGAACTCCGTCGCAATCCGCCACAGGGGCACGTCGTACTGTTCCGGGCAATTGTCGATGAGCAACTGGCCCAGCTCCTGGCGCTGGTTGCCGCCGAGTCCCAGCGCCTCGGCGATACGACGGAACGTCGTATGGGTGACTCCACGCTTTCGGGCCTCGGCCTCGAACTGGGTGAGCTGGGACAGGATCATCTCTGGGTTCAGCGGCACCGACGGCTGGCCCTTGAGGCGGGCGGACTTGGCGCGTTCATAGTCGATCTCCGAGGAGCCGGTGACTTTCCGGCTGTACACCTCGGCTTCGTCCAGGGTCGCGGTCGTCAGGATGGAGCGGGCGAGGGCGTTGCGGGCCAACGCCTCGTCCAGATCGGCTTCGTGGACCGTAGGCCCCTCGTCGGTCAGTGGTACGGGTAGACCGGCGTCGCGTACCTCGCATGTGCCCCGTACTCCTCGGGCTGTCGCCGCGAGCATTCCCGTCGCTTCTGAGGGGTGCCACTCCAGTACGGAGGAGATCGTCTCCACGTCTCCTGGCGTGAAGGTGTGTACGAGAGGACCCAGCAGGTCGTGGAGGTCGGCTGCGGGAAGTTCGCCGTCCAGGCCGGGGCCCGCGACCAGCAGCCGGACCGGTGCGTTCACCTGGCAGCACGCCGCCAAGGTGAGGGCATCGGCAAGAGGGCTCTTCAGTGTCGGCTCGTCACCTCGGGCGAGGATGTCGCCACCCACGTCCAGGAGGTCGATCGACTCCGGTTCCAAGTGGCGGACCAGCTCTTCGAGTTGGCGGGCGATGCCCTCGGCGCCGTGGTACGGGTCGATCAGGGCGAAGGTATGCGGGAGGTCTGCGGCGAGCCGGGGGAGCGTCGAAGCCGCTGGAGCGAGCGGACGAGCCGTGGCCGGTACCGACCAGGCGGCCGGGGTGAGGGAAACGAGGCCCGTGAAGTCGGCCGCGCCTCTGGGGCCGGGCAGCGGGTCGACCAGGAGGCGGTCCCACGCGTACGTGAAGATCACCGCCCTGCTGTCGTCGCCGTACAGGGCTGCATCGAGCATTGCGGCGGCGACCGCGTCGCCCCCTCCCCCTGCCGCGACGATCAATCGCGTCATACAGCCAGCGTACGAGTTTGAGGGTTGGCCACTCACCCTATAGTGGTAAGAGGCCATAGCCACTTGGACGAGGAGGGGGCATGCCTCAGATTGAAGAGGCCCTGCCGAAGTATCTCCAGATCGCGCACTTCATCCGCGATCAGATCCTTCGCGGGGACCTGCGACCAGGCGACGAGGTCCCCTCGGAGCGACAGCTGGCGGCGGACTGGAAGGTGTCTCGGCCGACCGCAGCCCGCTCGCTCGAAGCGCTGAGTCATCAGGGACTGGTCGAGAAGCGGCAGGGGTCGGGCACGTACGTCCGAAGCCTGGAAGTGAACCGGCGCGCACGCGAGTTGTACGGACGAGCCCGCCAGACAGGGAAGATCTACACGGCCGGTGAGTACGCGGTCATCACGTCGGCCGGCTGGCTCGATGCGCCGGACCACGTCGCCGAGGCGCTGGGGTTGGTCAAGGACCGTCGGGCTGTGCACCGGCGGCGGGTGACCAACAACCAGGACGGCCCCATCACGCTGTCCACCTCGTGGTTCGCGCCGGACATCGGACAGAGGGCCCCGAAGCTCATGGATCCCGCGCGGATTCAGGAGGGCACCCTGATGTACGTCGAGAACGCGACCGGGCGCCAAGGGAGTTACGCGGAAGACCGCATGTGTGCCCGTACCGCGACGGACGAAGAGGCCGCCGACCTTCGACTGGAACCCGGTTCAGCCGTCCTGGTCGTCCATCACGTCGTCTTCGACCTCCAGGACCAACCTCTGGAGTTCGCCGAGGCCACCTACCCGCCGCACCGCTGGGCGTTCGAACAGGGATACCCACTCACCTGACCCGGTGCCAGTTAGCGCGAACCGCTTACGCACCGTAATTGGCCAATGCCACTATCCAGTAAGTGGCTAAGGCCACTTACTGGATAGTGGCAGGGTGCGCTGGTCGGCTGCCTCAAACGGACCGTGCTCATGCCGCTTGGAAGCGACGGTGTCTCGTCCACGACGACACCGGCAGGGAGTGAGCACGCATGACCTACACGATCGACCGCGCCCCCAGCCCGGAGTCGCCGCGGCTCGGAGCGATGA
The DNA here is from genome assembly GCF_049222185.1 of Streptomyces sp. LaBMicrA B280. Classification (NCBI taxonomy): domain Bacteria; kingdom Bacillati; phylum Actinomycetota; class Actinomycetes; order Kitasatosporales; family Streptomycetaceae; genus Streptomyces; species Streptomyces sp. LaBMicrA B280. Next base: position 434,258 of record NZ_JBMJCT010000011.1, read on the forward strand.
CCTTGCACCCGACGCCGGAGTCGGTCTCCCGGGCCCGGCGCTGGTTCTTGAAGTTCATCGCCCCGTACGGCCCGGCCTGCTCGGTCGAGGACTGCGCGCTGATGATCTCCGAACTGGTCACCAACGCCATCGTCTACGGTCGGTCCGACGAAACCTGGTTCGTCCGCGTGGAGTGGTTCCGCGATGGGACCGCGCTGCGGGTCGAGGTGCCGGCCGGACGCCGAGGAGACGCACGGTCGGGACTCCTTCTCGTCGACGCCATCGCCGACTCTTGGCACGTCGGCCTGAGCCCCTTCGGCGGGACGGTGGTCTCCTTCACCGTCGCAGAGGCATGGCCCGACTGACGCGGCATCGAGACGCCTCTAGCCGGGTCCGCATGAAAAACGCCCCTCACTCGCATTGAACGCGCAGGTGAGGGGCGTAATCACCAGAACTGTTTCTTCCCCCTCCGGGCCGTGCCGTGGATCTCAGTGACCAGGGGTTTACCTGCCCAAAAGCGGTGGGATCGTGCACCTGGTGAACGTCGTTGGCTGACATTGGCTGCTGGTGAGCGGCCCCGGGCGGCCCCGCTTCGCTCGACGTCGAGCCGCGTGCGGCTGGCAGCAGGACAGCAAGTCGCGACGCGCGGTCCGCCTCGGGGTTCCCAAGCCCCAAAGCTTGGGAACCCCGAGGAGACAACATCATCCCCGTGGCCTGCGCCAGCGCAGTGCCCAGTCGCAGCCGGGGGTTGCCCACATGACCCTGCGCGGGTCTGGCACAGACTTCTCGTCCCGAAACTACCGGAGGGGCAGTCGTCGAAGGAGTCTCTGCGTTGCTCCGCTCTGGCATCGCGACGCCACAGCACCGGCAGACGAGCGGGGAGGTGAAGCCAGTGGCTGCTGTGTGAGTATCACGGTAGTACTCGTAAACGCAGGCAGGTGTGTCGCACACTGAGCGTACGCCGACCTCGAAGGCGCGCCAGCCGTATCACAAGGAATCCCAATCGGCACGGCAAGCCGTTCGCTGACTAGCGCAGTATTGGCCACACTGGTGGCTCACACCGCAGGGGAGAGGCAACCACCATGGGAACCGTAGGCTTGGAGACCCAGCCGAGCGCGACAACTTACGATCTTGAAGATCTCATCGCCAACGCCTGGTCTGGCAAGGTTCGCGTCCCACACTTCCAGCGGGACTTCCGCTGGGCAACACAGGACGTCCTGCGCCTCTTTGACAGCATTGTCAAGGGCTATCCGATCGGCAGCTTGCTTCTCTGGGTACGCAAGTCACCGGCGCAAACTCTTACGCTCGGTCGTCTCGCTATCGAGGCTCCCGCTTACGAAGACACACTGTGGGTCGTAGACGGCCAGCAGCGCATCACCAGTCTTGCCAATGCTCTACACCCACAGGGCAACATGCATGCTCCATTCAGCGTGTACTACGATCTCGCGGAGCGTCAGTTCATCTCTCAGCCAACCACCCGGGAGCCGCAGCATATCCCGCTGCCCATTCTCTTTGATTTGGAAAAATTGATCGGCTGGTTTGCCGATGAAGGCCGCACTGCGTCCGAGCACTTCAAAGAAGCCCAGCGAGTGGCAAAGGTACTAAGACAGTTCAAGGTACCCGCCTACCTTGTACGGCAAGATGACGAAAGAGTTCTGACTGACATCTTCGACCGAATGAATAATTACGGAAAGAGGCTTAGTCGCGCTGAGATCTTCTCCGCGCTTTTTGCGGGTCCGGAAGAAGGATCACAGAATCGATTGTCGCTGTCCCGGATCGCCGACCGAGTGGCAGATCGTACTGGTTTCGGCACAATTGACACGGACACCATCCTGGCGTCAATCCTGGCTCGACGTGGACCGGACCCGGCTCGAGACATCCGGAACGAGTTCGATCTAGCTGGACGTCGGAGGGCTCCGGAGTTTCCATCAGAGGACCGGGATACCGCCTACGCTCAGGGAGAGGAGGCATTGGTCCGCGCAGTCGAGTTCCTTCAGAACCACGCTGGAGTACCGCATCTCTCTCTGCTCGTATACCGCGCTCTTCTCGTCGTACTGAGCCGTTTCTTTGCACATTTCCCGGAACCCGAGGCGAACACCCTGCGCCTATTGCGCAGACTTTACTGGCGCGTAGCCGTCTCTGGTCCGGCCGTTTTCAAGGGCAGCTTCACGCAGGTCGGCCGCGTGCTTTCAGCTCGAATTAAAAAGGATGACGAACGTGGTTCGATTATGGGGCTGATGGAGGCAATGGCCGAAGCGCAACCTACCGTGCCGAATCCTGAACGGTTCAAGACCAACGAGGCCACGGCGAAAGTTGTCCTAGGCGCCTGGTGGTCTCTTTCCCCTCGCTCGCTGGTCAGCGGAAAACCCTTCGACGCTCAGGACCTCAGTACCCTTCTAGGTGATCAGACAACGGCGGCCACGGTCGCCTACAGGATTTTCCCCCGCGGCCTATCGCCTCAGCAGCAATTGCTCGCCGCCAACCGGCTATTCCTTCCCACTGGTAGTGAACCCGTAGATGAGATCCCTCTGTTGTTGAGTCAACAGCCCGTAGACCTTGACGACGAGACCTGGGACGCGGTGCTGACCTCGCATTGCCTCGACCGCTCTATGACCAAACTCCTCGCACAGGGCGAGCGGGGCCAGTTCTTGTCCCTGCGACAAGAGGCTATCGCAAACCAATTGCGCGACTTTCTTGACCGAATGGCTGAGTGGAGCTACGAAGACACGCCAGCACTGGACTCTCTCGATTTGGACGAATTGGACGATCTGCACGAATGATCAGGATCGACGAGAAATACTACGCAGTCCTGCTTCACGGACGCCGCATCGGAACCCTCTGCCAGAAGGGTGACTACACCCGCTTCATCCTGAATGAATCATATCTAAGCGACACGCAACGCCCCGTGCTCGGCTTGCGATTCGAAGAAAATCTCCGTCTGCCGTACGCTTCTGCACTGCGCCTTCCTAGATGGTTCTCCAACCTTCTTCCCGAAGGGCCGCTGAGAGAATGGGTTGCCCAGGATCGAGGGGTGTCTCTCGATAGAGAAATGGAACTCCTCGCCCAAGTTGGACATGATCTTCCAGGGGCTGTTCAGGTTATGCCGGCTGAGGGCCCAGACGAGCAATGGGAGTGGCCAGATGGAGAAAACCCCGACGTCGCCCGCGGACACGGTGTCATGTCAACAGAATCTCCATGGCGGTTTTCTCTGGCCGGAGTCGCACTAAAGTTTTCCATGCTGGCACAGGGCGACCGGCTCACAGTACCCACTGGGGGCACGCACGGTGACTGGTTGGTAAAGTTTCCGGATTATAGACACCCTAATGTTCCGCGTAATGAATTCGCCATGATGTCACTGGCGGGTAAGGTGGGCATCGAAGTCCCAGATGTACGACTTGTCCACCGTGATGAACTTGACGGAGTGCCATCGCGCATGTGGCCTAATGCCGAGGAGTGGGCCTACGCGGTTCGTCGATTCGACCGACTATCAGATGATCATCGCTCCTCGATTCATATCGAGGATTTCGCCCAGGTTCGCGACAAGTATCCGCAGGCCAAGTATGAGGGGTCATTTGAGACGGTAGCTGCCCTTGCATACCGTGGCCGCGACCTGGCGGCCTTGTCAGAAGCAGTCCGCCGAATCGCATTTTGCGTGATCATCGGCAATGGTGATGCTCACCTGAAGAATTGGTCGCTAATTTATAGGGACCGATGCCTGCCAACACTATCCCCGGCTTACGACCTTGTCTCCACAGCCCCTTACGCGCCGCAAGATGAACCCGAAGACCTCGGCCTTAAATTCGGCGGCAGTAAACAATTCGAGAACGTCAGTCTGGCAACCTTTAAACAGCTACAGAACCGCTTGGAACATCGCCTGGGTCACATCGGTATCAGCTTGGAAGCAATTGCTGCAGGGACTGCAGAGAGCATCCTTTTTCACTGGCCGAATCATGCAGAAGTTCTTGCTACTAATCCAATCCTCAAAGATAGGATCGCAAATTGGATCAGTGAACATGCAGCTACCTTGCTGAGGTCCTCATAGCCCCCACCTACCGCACCGCCGCCAACGCCTTACAACTGGCTTGAGTGGGGCAGCCGATCCCTCCTGCCCCCTCCCACGGCGGACCTTAAACGTGCTCCTGCTCCGTCCGAGCGGGGCCGGGGGTGTGGAAGCGGAGCCTCGCTCTGCCGGCAACTTGCGGGCTGGCGTTCGGACTGTCGCTTTGCGGCGCCGTTCGGAGCGCGGGCCGTAGCAGAGCAGAGGCAAGAGCAGCGGCACGCGGGCCGGACAAGCGCTGCGCTTGCGCGGCGCCTTGAACTGGTGGAGAAAGTTGCAACTCACTCTGTCGATCGGGGCTTGATTTCGTTCGCAGCCGGAAGTTCGGCGCCTGGCGGTGCGCAAGAGGAAGGAAAGCACTGGTCTGATCATCCACGTGATCCGGGTGCTGGCGTGGGTCACTGACACCGTGCACGGTTCCGTCCGTAACGGGGCTCGTCGGGGCTCGATGCGGCCCTCGTACAGCCACCCACGCTTCGTCCGATGCATCAGTATCCGGTGCCGGGGAGATCGTCCGGAGTGCAACCGATACCCAACGGCTTGTCAGCGGTGCCGAGTAGGCGTCGAACGATGCCAGCAGTGCCGCTGCCCGCTGCTGCTCGGCCAGGTCCTCGGTCCAGCAGCACTCACATCAGAAGCCCCCGCTTCACACCTCCCAACCAAGGGCCCGCGTACAGCTCTGCGGTGACCGCCGTGAGGCGCTAGGCGCTGCTATGCACGACCCTCGGTGAGCGATGGCACTTTCACGGCGTGATCCGCCGCGACGGGCCTGGCCTTGGCTTCCGTCGAACTGCTCGCCGACGCCATCGGAGGCGTCGCTGCCAGTGTCCGCGTCGACGACCCGGTCATCGACGGCCGCGCCCAACTCCTGACGACCTGGTGGAGATGTTCGAGCTGCCCAGTGTCGAGACGGTCTATCAATGGCGCCATAAGCGCACCGGTCCTTGGGGCTTCCGGGTCGGCCGGCACCTGCGGTTCAATCCGGACGACGTACGCGCCTGGGTGGAGTCCCAGATCAAGGGGGCCGCTGCCTGATGGCCGGACACATCCAGGACCGCTGGTACAAGGAAGAGAAGGGGCCGGACGGCAGGACTCGCAAGGTCAAGACTGAGCGCTACGGCACGGGCATGCGCTACCGCGCCCGCTACGTGGGCCCAGACGGCACCGAGAAGTCCAAGAGCTTCCCCGACCGTCAGAAGCGGCTTGCCGAACAGTGGCTCTCGCAGACCGAGGCGGAGATGGCACGGGGGTAGTACATCGACCCCCGCGCGGCCCGGATCACCTTCCAGCAGTACGCCGAGAAGTGGGTGACCCACGCTCCGGACCCGAACACGCAGGCTTCGATGGAATCGCAGCTCCGGTTACACGCCTACCCCTACCTGGGATCGCGTCCGCTCGGCTCCTTCCAGCCCGCCCACATCCGCGACTGGGTGCGGCAGCTCCAGGAGAACGGTGTCCGTGGCTCGTATGCCCGGACGATCTACTCCAACGTGCGTGCCGCCCTGAGCGCGGCCGTGGACGACGGGCACCTTCCCCGGAATCCGTGCGCCCCTCGCTCGGTCCGTCCACCGGCTGTGGACAACAAGCGCGTCGTGCCCTGGACGCCGGAACGGGACTTCGCCGTCCGGGCCGGCATGCCCGAGCGCTACCAAGCCATGGTTGACCTGGGCGACGGCTGCGGACTTCGACAGGGCGAGATCCTGGGCGTGGCCGTCGACGCGATCGACTTCGAGTCGGACACCCTCCACGTGGTCCAGCAGCTCAAGCTGAGCCGCAGCAAGCCAGTCTTTGCCCCGCCGAAGGGGGGCAGGCTCCGGGACGTACCGCTCTTCGGTCCAGTCGCTGACGCCCTCTGCGCCCACATGAAGCGGTTCCCGCCGGTCGACATCAACTTGCCGTGGAAGGTGGCGGGCGGGCCTCCGGTGACCAAGCGGCTGATCTTCACCGGGCCGCGCGGTGGTCACGTCTGGCGGACATCGCTCAACGAGGAGGCGTGGAAGCGGGCGCTTGCCTCGGCCGGGGTGATCCCTGAGCGGGAGCCTGGCGAGCCGTACGCCGAGTCCCGCGAGAACGGCATGCACGCACTCCGTCACTTCTACGCCTCGGTGCTCCTGGACGCTGGAGAGAACATCAAGGCCCTCGCCGAGTACCTCGGCCACTCGGACCCGGGTCTGACGCTGCGCGTGTACGCGCATCTGATGCCTTCCAGCCAGGAGCGCACACGCAAGGCGGTCGCTGCCGTCTTCGGTGCTTCGTAGGCGCAAACTTTCCGCTTGCTTCGCCCGCAGATTGTTGCAGCAGATTCGTTCACCGAAGATGGACGCTATGCGATTCACATTACGCGATTCCAAATCATGCATCGTGATTACGCCCTCAAATCACGCCTTCCAAATCCGCTTCAATTCACGTTTGACAATCCCAAATGCTCTCCGCGCGAATCATGAAGCAATGTTTGAGGCCGCATCGCCTCTCAATCGATCTGACCTCTCGGGCAGTCTCAGCAGGACATCAAGGGGTGACACTTCCCTGACGGGCCATCCGAGAGACGCGCTGGCGAGCAGTCGCCTGCATTAGAGCCCTGGGGGTACCCGATAGGCCTCGGCGGCTAATAGGGTAGATATAGCACCTGAGCTTGGCTTTTGGAATTACCTGGGAAGCGGAGTAGGGTCCTGACTGTCCCGAATAACGGAAAGGCCGCCCGGGCATGGGCGGCCTCTCCTCTCCATGGGCACATTCGACACCCCTACCAACGGAGAAACTATGAACCGCGTGGAGAAGTCCATCGTGCCACGAAGCAGCCTGCGCATCGAGCTCACCCCACGGCCACTGCCGTTCGGGCTGATCGGCGGGAGCGAGGCCGCACTCGGTCTGTGGTCTGGGGTTCACCCTGCCCTCGTGCTGACGATGGCCTTCATCGTGTCCGTCCGTATGACCGTCCGCCTCGTTTAGCTTCGACGGCCCAGCGGCGGCCCAGGCCCATCAAGAAGCCCCCTACTGGCGGAAAACCCGCAGGTAGGGGGCCTGTTCGTAGGCGCTTACTTCTTCTTCCCCTGGTTCTTGACCGCCTCGATCGCCGCCGCGGCCGCGGCCGGGTCGAGGTACTTGCCGCCCGGGGTGAGGGGCTTGAAGTCGGAGTCGAGGTCGTAGGCGAGGGGGATGCCCGTGGGGATGTTCAGGCCCGCGATGTCGGCGTCGGAGATGCCGTCCAGGTGCTTGACCAGGGCGCGCAGGGAGTTGCCGTGGGCGGCGACGAGGACCGTGCGGCCGGTCAGGAGGTCCGGGACGATCGCGTCGTACCAGTAGGGGAGCATCCGGACGACGACGTCCTTCAGGCACTCGGTCCGGGGGCGCAGCTCCGGCGGGAGGGTCGCGTAGCGCGCGTCGTCGAACTGGGAGAACTCCGAGTCGTCCGGCAGCGGCGGCGGCGGGGTGTCGTACGAGCGGCGCCAGAGCATGAACTGCTCCTCGCCGAACTCGGCCAGCGTGGCGGCCTTGTCCTTGCCCTGGAGGGCGCCGTAGTGGCGCTCGTTCAGGCGCCAGCTGCGGTGGACCGGGACCCAGTGGCGGTCCGCGGCCTCGAGGGCCAGCTGGGCGGTGCGGATCGCGCGCTTCTGGAGGGACGTGTGGACCACGTCGGGCAGCAGGTCGGCGTCCTTCAGGAGCTCGCCACCGCGGACTGCCTCCTTCTCGCCCTTCTCGTTCAGGTTGACGTCCACCCAGCCGGTGAACAGGTTCTTCGCGTTCCACTCGCTCTCGCCGTGGCGGAGGAGGATCAGCTTGTACGGTGCGTCGGCCATGCCTCAGAGCGTAATCCACGGCCCCCGGGCGCCGACGCGGGCGACCGGTGGGCGGGATGGGGAGCGGGACCGGGAGGGGGCGGGGAGGGGGCGCGCTCGCTCGGCCGCCGGTAAATCCGTTGGGCGATGTCAGACCCCGTTAGTAAGTTGTGCGAGCGCCATCAGCCACTTACCGGCCTCACCGGCCTTGGTATCAGCCACTTACCGCTCCAGGGGGTCCCCTCATGCCCGCCGCCCGTCTCGGCCGCGCCGCCCGGGAAGCCGTGTCCGGGCTCCCCCGTGAGTTCTGGTGGCTGTGGACCAGCACCCTCGTCAACCGGCTCGGCGCCTTCGTGGCCACCTTCCTGGCCCTCTACCTCACCCTCGACCGCGGCTACTCCGCCTCGTACGCCGGGCTCGTCGCCGCCCTGCTCGGGCTGGGCGGGGTCGTCTCCGCCCTGGTGGGCGGGGTGATGGCCGACCGCATCGGGCGGCGGCCCACGCTGCTCGTCGCCCAGTCCGGCACCGCCGTCTTCGTCGCGCTGCTCGGGTTCATGACCGACCCGGTCGCCATCGCCGGTGTCGCCTTCCTCGTCGGCATGGCGTCCAACGCCTCACGCCCGGCCGTGCAGGCGATGATGGCCGACATCGTGCGGCCCGAGGACCGGGTGCGGGCCTTCTCGCTCAACTACTGGGCCATCAACCTCGGGTTCGCCGTCTCCGCCGCGGCCGCCGGGTTCATCGCCGAGTTCAGCTATCTCGCCGGGTTCCTGATCGAGGCCGGTATGACGGCCGTCTGCGCGCTCGTCGTCTTCCTGAAGGTGCCCGAGTCGCGGCCCGCCGCCCCGGTCCACAAGGACGAGCCCCAGATCGGCCTCGACACCGTACTGCGCGACGGGCGCTACATGGCCGTCGTCGGCCTGTCCTTCCTCGTCGCCCTGATCTTCCAGCAGGGCTCGGTCGCGCTGCCGGTCGCCATGGGCCGCGCCGGGTTCACGCCCGCCGACTACGGCCTCGCCATCGCCGTCAACGGCGTCCTGATCGTGGCCCTCCAGATTCCCGTCACCCGGTTCATCGAGCACCGCGACCCGCGCACCCTGCTCGTCGTCTCCTCGGTCCTCGCCGGGTACGGCTTCGGGCTCACCGCGTTCGCCGGGTCCGTCGGCGTCTTCATGGCCACCGTCTGCGTGTGGACCCTCGCCGAGATCGTCAACGCGCCGACCCAGACCGGTCTCGTCGTCCGCCTCTCCCCCGTCCACGGCCGCGGCCGCTACCAGGGCATGTACACCCTGTCCTGGTCCGTCGCCGCCCTGGTCGCGCCGCTGATGTCGGGGCAGGTCATCGACCGGTTCGGGGCGAAGTGGCTGTGGGGCGGCTGCGCCGTCCTGGGGATGGTCGCGGGGCTCGGATACGCGCTGCTGATGCGCGGACCGGAGGTCGGCAAGGGCGCGGACAGCCCCGTGGCCGCCGCCGGTGACACCGCTCCGGAGCCCGCTCCGGTTGTGTGACCGGGGTCACACTCAACCCTGTCACATTGCCCGCGTCCGCTCCGTCCATGAGGTGTAGCCAGCGGTACGACCCACACAGGAGCGCATCACCATGGACGCCCGTCTGAACCTGATGACCAACCCTGTCGCCGGCAGGTTCCTCAAGTACGTCAACTCGGCGGGGAAGGCCCTGTCGGACTCCACCCTCCCGGCCGCGACGCAGGAGCTGGTGAAGCTCCGGGCCAGCCAGATCAACGGCTGCGGGTTCTGCACCGACATGCACAGCAAGGACGCCGAGGCCGCCGGGGAGAGCACACAGCGGCTGCACCTGGTCGCCGCCTGGCGCGAGGCCACGGTGTTCACGGAGGCCGAGCGCGCCGCGCTGGAGCTCACCGAGCAGGGCACCCGGATCGCGGACGCGGCCGGCGGGGTCACCGACGAGGCCTGGGCGGAGGCCGCCCGGCACTACGACGAGGAGCAGCTCACCGCCCTCGTGGGCCTGATCGCGGTCATCAACCTGTACAACCGTGTGAACGTCATCGTCCGGCAGCCCGCGGGCGACTACCAGCCCGGCATGTTCGACTGACCGCGGCGGACCATGGCGGACAGGAGGCGGCCGGTACGGGGGTCCGGCCGCACCCGCTGAGGGGGGGCGCGCGTCAGGGATGCATGCGCGCCCCCTTCAGCACCTTGTCCACCCCGCCCCGCGGCCCGTACACCGCGAGCCCGACCAGATCCAGATCGGCCGTCGGTACGGCGCGCACCGCCGCGCGGTTGTCGCGGTCGTTGCCGGTGGCGAACAGGTCCGCGGTGAACACCGCGCAGGGCAGGGCCCGGCCGAGCGCCCGCCCGTGGGCCGCGCGCAGGGTCTCCTTCTCGCCCTCGAAGACCAGCACCGGCTGCCGGAACATGGGCAGGTACCGGGTGCCGTCCGCGTCCTCGTAGGGCTCCCCGATCACCTCGGGCAGCGTCGCGCCGAGGCCGCTGACCAGGAACGCGGTGACGTTCAGCCGCTGCCAGGGGGCCAGATCCGCGCGCAGCAGCACGGCGATCCTGGTGTCGAAGCGAATGGGTTCGGCGGGCTCGAAGGGGGCCGGGGCGGAGGTCGAGGTGTTCATGGGGCGAGACTGCCGATCCCGGCCCGGCGGCGTCTTGTACGTTGTTTGCATGGCCGTGAGCAGGGCGGCGAACGGGTCCGCGCGCGGAGCCCCGGGCGAGGAAGTGAGCGCGTGGCGACCCCGGGTGCCGGGCGTCACCGAGGTCTTCCACGCCCATTTCACCGAGTACGCCTACCCGATGCATGTCCATGACGCCTGGACGCTGCTCATCGTGGACGACGGCGCGGTCCGCTACGACCTCGGCCGGCACGCGCACGGCACCCCGCTCGACACGGTCAGCCTGCTGCCCCCGCATGTGCCGCACAACGGCTCTCCCGCGACCCCCGGCGGCTTCCGCAAGCGGGTCGTCTACCTCGACAGCAGCCGGCTCGGCGAGGAGCTGATCGGGGCGGCCGTCGACGGGCCCGATCTGCGCGACCCCGTGCTGCGGCTGCGGGTCGGACAGCTGCACGCGGCCCTCGCCCGGCGCGGCGACGAACTGGAGGCGGAGAGCAGGCTGACCCTCGTCGGGGAGCGGCTGCGGGAGCATCTGCGACGGCGCGGCGAGCCGCCGAGTCCGCGCCGGGATCATCCGCAACTCGCCCGGCAGTTGAGGGAGTTGCTGGACTCCCGGCTCACCGACGGTGTCTCGCTCGCGGAGGCGGCCGGGCTGCTGGGCGCCCATCCCGCCCATCTCGTACGGGCGTTCAGCGGTGCGTACGGCATCGCCCCGCACCAGTATGTGATGTCACGCCGGGTCGGGCGGGCCCGTGGGCTGCTGCTGGACGGGCTGCCGCCGGGCGAGGTGGCGGTCCTGACCGGGTTCTACGACCAGGCCCATCTCACCCGCCACTTCCGGAAGTTGGTCGGGGTGCCGCCCGGCCGCTATCGGAGCGGGGCGCGCCGGGCGCCGTAGCCCGCACGGCTCACTCGGCCGGGCGCTCGATCAGATGCTGGAAGGCGTCCAGGTTGCGGGTGGACTCGCCGCGGGAGACGCGCCAGGCGTACTCCTTGCGGATGGAGGTCGCGAAGCCCAGCTCCAGCAGGGAGTTGAAGGCGCCGTCGGCCGCCTCCAGGACCTGGCCGAGGAGGCGGTCGATCTCGTCGGGGGTGACGGAGGCGAGCGGGAGGCGCGCGGTGACGTAGACGTCGCCGAGGCGGTCGATGGCGTAACTCACGCCGTACAGCTTGAGGTTGCGCTCCAGGAGCCAGCGGTGGACGCCCGCCTCGTTCTCGTCGGGGTGGCGCACGACGAAGGCGTTGAGGGAGAGGGAGTGCCGGCCGACGAGGAAGGAGACGGTCGTGGACAGCTTGTGGGTGCCGGGCAGCTTGACCACGTAGGTCCCCCGCTCGGGGTTCTCCCACTCCAGTTCGGCGTCCTGGAGGGCAGCCGCCAGGACCTGTCCCGCCTTCTCGACATCACCCATGGTGGGAGCGTACGCGACGGCGGTACGACTGGGTCGCGGCCGTGTAGACGTCCGCGGTCGCCGCGGCCGCCGCGTCCCAGCCGAAGGACCGGGCGTGCCGGGCGGCGGCGTCGCCCATGCGTGAGGTGAGGGCCTGCTCGTCGGCGAACCGGGCGAGGACGCGCGCGTAGTCGGCCGGTTCATGGCCCTCGACCAGGAAGCCGGTCTCGCCGTCGCGCACCGCCACCGGCAGTCCGCCGACCGAGGCGGCGAGCACCGGGGTGCCGGCCGCCTGCGCCTCGATGGCGACCAGCCCGAAGGACTCGCTGTAGGACGGCATGACCAGCACGGACGCGGCCCGGAACCAGTCCGCGAGCTGCTCCTGGCCGACCGGCGGGCGGAACCGTACGACATCCGCGATGCCGAGCCGGGCGGCCAGCTTCTGGAGGCCCTCGGGCTTGGCGAGGCCGCTGCCGCTGGGGCCGCCGACGACGGGCACCAGGATCCTGGAGCGCAGCTCGGGGCGTTCGTCGAGGAGGACGGCGACCGCGCGCAGCAGCACGTCCGGGGCCTTCAGGGGCTGTATGCGGCCCGCGAAGAGGGGGATCAGGGCGTCCTTCGGCAGGCCGAGGCGGGCGCGGGCGGCGGCCCGGCCGTCGGCGGGGCGGAAGCGCTCCAGGTTGACGCCGGGGTGGACGACGGCGACCGCGCCGGGGTCGGCGTCGTAGTGCCGGACCAGTTCGCCGGCCTCGTCGTCGGTGTTGGCGATCAGCCGGTCGGCGGCGGCGACGATCTGGGTCTCGCCGATGACCCGGGCGGCGGGCTCGGGGCGGTCACCGGCGGCCAGGTTGGCGTTCTTGACCTTGGCCATGGTGTGCATGGCGTGCACCAGGGGGACGCCCCAGCGCTGGGCGGCGAGCCAGCCGACATGGCCGGAGAGCCAGTAGTGGGAGTGGACCAGGTCGTAGTAGCCGGGGCGGTGCCCGGCCCACGCCTGCATCACGCCGTGCGTGAAGGCGCACAGCTGGGCGGGCAGCTCCTCCTTGGCGAGGCCCTCGTAGGGGCCCGCGTCGACGTGCCGGACCAGGACTCCGGGGGCGAGCTGGACGGTGGGCGGCAGATCGCCCGCGGTGGCCCGGGTGAAGACCTCCACCTCGATGCCGAGCGCGGCGAGCCGCTGGGCCAGCTCCACGATGTAGACGTTCATGCCGCCCGCGTCGCCGGTGCCGGGCTGGTGCAGGGGTGAGGTGTGCACGGAGAGCATCGCGACCCTGCGGGGCCTGCGGAGCAGCCGTAGCCGGGGCGCGGCGGACGGGGAGCGGCGCCCGAGCCTGCTGGCGTACTGGCTCACGTGGCGGTCCTCCTTGCTGCGGGCATGCCGGACGGGAGGGCTCGCCTGCGCCCTCCAAGGGGGTGCAACAGCGGGCGGGGGGCCGGCCATTTCCGGAACAAGCCGCTTTGCCGAATCATTACCCTTCTTGGCTCAACCTGGTCCCCGACCTGTCCCGCCCCCGTCCCCCTTTACCCTCGTACTCATGGCAGCCCGCGCATCCACCCTCCGCCCCGTGGGGACCGTGACGCGCGGCACCACCAACCCCAACCGGCTGCGCCGCATGGACCGCTGGATCGCGGCCGTGCACGGCGCCGAGCTGCGCCGCGCGGCCGAGCCGATCGCCGTCGACCTCGGGTACGGCGCCGCCCCCTGGACCGCCGTGGAACTGCTCGGCAGGCTGCGCACCGCCGCCCCCCGCACCCGTGTCGTCGGCATCGAGATCGAGCCGGCGCGGGTCGCGGCGGCGCGGCCGTACGAGCGCGAGGGGCTGGTCTTCCGGCACGGCGGCTTCGAGGTCCCGGTGCCCGGCCGGCCGCTGCTGATCCGCGCGGCGAATGTGCTGCGCCAGTACGACGAGGACCAGGTCGCCGCCGTCTGGGAGCGGCTGTGCGCGCGACTGGCCCCGGCGGGCGGCGGCTCGCGCGGGGGGCTGCTGGTCGAGGGGACGTGCGACGAGATCGGGCGGCGGCACGTCTGGGTGGCGCTCGGGCCCGAGGGGCCGCGGACCGTCACCTTCGCCACCCGGCTCGGCTCCCTGGACCGCCCCTCCGACCTCGCCGAACGGCTGCCGAAGGCGCTGATCCACCGCAATGTCCCGGGCGAGCCGGTGCACGCCTTCCTGCGCGACTTCGACCGCGCCTGGGCGGCGGCCGCGCCGTACGCCGCGTACGGCGCCCGGCAGCGCTGGCTGCACACGGTGCGCGACCTCACCGCGGACTGGCCGGTGACGGACGCGCCGGTCCGCTGGCGGCAGGGTGAAGTGACCGTGGCGTGGGGGGCGTTGACTCCGCAAGGCCGCTGATTCCGGGCCGGAACCGCTGAAACCACCCCTTCGGGTGGCGGGCGACGGAACGATCTCCGCGCGCCGTTCGTCAGACGGGCGAGGTGATCGTCGTCTTGGCCGGACACGGGGGGAATCCGACTTTCCTCATGACCTCTGTCGCTTTGCGCGCGGTCGTGGCACGATCCCTCAGGCGTCATTAAGTTACTGACGGTAAATCAGCTGGGGGGTAGGTATGGGTACGGGCAAGCGCGGTCTGATCGCGGCCGCCCTGACCGTGGTCTGCGCGGTGGCCGTGCTCGCGGCGCCCGGGACGGCGCTCGCCGCGCCGGCACCCCCGCAGGACACCGGACCGGCGGCAGGCACGAGCCCGAAACCCGTGCCGGACAAGGACCTTGAGCAGGTCCGCGAGAAGCTGGACAAGCTCTACCACGACGCGGCCGTGGCCACCGACGCGTACAACGCGGCGGAGGAGAAGACGAAGAAGCAGTCCGCCGAGATCGTCTCGCTGGCCAAGAAGATCGTGGCCGGGCAGCAGAAGCTCGCGCAGCTCAAGGACCAGGCGGGCGCGGCGGCCCGGGAGCAGTACCGCACCGGAGGGGTGCCGCCCACCGCCCAGTTCCTGCTCAGCGACGACCCGGACCAGTTCCTGGACGGCGCCGGTCTGGTCCTGCAGAGCCAGCAGGCGGCCAACCACCTCATCGGCGAACGGACCGACACCCAGCAGCAGTTGCAGGACTACGCCTCCGACGCGGCCGCCCAGTGGAAGAAGCTGGACATCGACCGCAAGGCCAAGGCGAGCGCCAAGAAGAAGATCCAGCAGCAGATCGACGCCGCGAAGAAGCTGGAGTCGTCGCTGGAGGAGAAGCAGCGGGAGCGGCTCGCGCAGCTGGAGCAGAAGGCCGCGCTGAAGGCGCAGACCGCCTGGCTGGACACCGGCATCCTCGACCGGATCCACGGCAAGGCGTCCGCGGCGGGCGAGAAGGCCGTGGCGTTCGCCACCGCCCAGCTCGGCAAGCCGTATGTATGGGGCGCGGCGGGCCCGGACTCCTTCGACTGCTCGGGGCTGACCTCCCAGGCGTGGGCCGCGGCCGGCCGGCCCATCCCGCGCACCTCCCAGGAGCAGTGGAAGCAGCTCAAGCACATCGACGTCAAGGACATGCGGCCCGGCGACCTCGTCATCTACTTCGACGACGCCAGCCATGTCGCCCTGTACATAGGGGACGGCGCGATCATCCAGGCGCCGCGTCCGGGGCGCTCGGTGACGGTCGCGGGCGCGGGTTCGATGCCGATCCTGGGGGTCGTACGACCCGACGCGTGACCCTGCCGGGCCGCTCGGAGCGGGACCCCGCCCGGGGATGTGAGGCGCGTCGCGTGAGCCGCGTTATACGGCTTTTGCCCCGGTGACGCGGGTCATGTGACCCACTCCACCGCCAACCCCCGTGCAAACCGGGGCAGGACGTGAGCTTCGTCATCCCCCGGGGCCCGGCGCGCTGTCCAAC
Organism: Streptomyces sp. LaBMicrA B280; assembly: GCF_049222185.1. Lineage (NCBI taxonomy): Bacteria > Bacillati > Actinomycetota > Actinomycetes > Kitasatosporales > Streptomycetaceae > Streptomyces > Streptomyces sp. LaBMicrA B280. The sequence continues at coordinate 449,895 of NZ_JBMJCT010000011.1, forward strand.
TGCGGTACGGAAAGCGGCATATGACAGTGGCCTGCGCCAGAGCGACGCGGCTCACACCATTCCATCGGGGTGGCCCCACCCGCTAGGGTCACCCGTCGGTGGGTCGAGACCCTCGACACCGCCGTGCCCTCGGGGGGAGGGAAGGAACCCAGACGATGCCCGTACCCGTACCGCGGCAGAGAGCGATCCCGGCCGTGGAGAGTGGTCAGGCGCAGGCCGCCGGCGCCGTCGGCGGCCCCCTCAAGGAAGAGGCCCACCGCGACGCCGCGCCCATGAGCGGCGCCACTCTCACCCTGCTGCTGATCGAGGACGACCCGGTCGGCTCGCCGATCGTGCCCGAACTGCTGGACTCGGCCGGCAAGCCGGTCCGGGTGCGCACCGCCCGCAACCTCACCGAGGCCGAGCGGCTGCTCACCGACGACGTCCACTGCATCCTGCTGGACCTGGCGCTGCCCGCGCCGGGCGGCAGCGACACCGACGACGAGCTGGCCGTGCTGCACCACGTCCTCCAGCTCGCGCCCCGGCACGCCGTGCTGGCCCTGACCGGCTCCGGCGACGCCGAGCGCGGCGCGGAGGCGGTGCGCGTCGGCGCGCAGGACTACCTCGTCCGGGACGAGCTGGACAGCCGACTGCTCAGCCGCGCCGTCCGGTACGCGGTGGAGCGGAAGCGATCCGACACCGCGGAGCGCCGGCTCACCGAGAGCCGGCTGCGGGCGCAGGAGAACCGGCGCCTGGAGCGGGGGCTGCTGCCCACGCCGCTGCTCGACGGCTCCTCGCTGCGGTTCGCGGCCCGGTACCGTCCGGGCCGCTCGCGCGCGCTGCTCGGCGGCGACTTCTACGACGCCGTGCGCACTCCCGACGGCACCGTGCACGCCATGATCGGCGATGTCTGCGGGCACGGCCCGGACGAGGCGGCGCTCGGCGTGGAGCTGCGGATCGCCTGGCGGGCGCTCACCCTCGCGGGGCTGTGCGGCGACGAGCTGCTGGGCACCCTCCAGGAGGTGCTGGAGCACGAGCGCCCGGACGAGGAGATCTTCGCGACGCTGTGCACGGTGGACATCGCGCCCGACGGCCGCCACGCGGGCCTGTGCCTGGCCGGTCATCCGGCCCCGCTGCTGGTGCGCCCCGGCGTACCGGCGCGGCTGCTGCCGTACGACAACAACGGTCCCGCCCTCGGGATGCTGCCCGGGGCGCGCTGGTCGCGGATGCAGGTGGAGCTGGGCGCCGAGTGGAGCCTGATGCTCTACACCGACGGGCTGATCGAGGGGCGCGTCGGGGCCGGTGGGGAGCGGCTCGGTCAGGACGGCATGGTGGAGATGATCCGCCGCCAGCTCGCCGAGGGTCTGCGGGGCGAGGAGCTGCTGCGGGCCGCGGTGCAGGAGGTGCGCCGGCTCAACGAGGGCGAGCTGGCGGACGACGTGGCGGTCGTACTGCTGGACCGGACGGCGTAGGCCGGTACCGGGGGGACCGGCCCGACGGCGGCGGCGGTGCTAGCGGCCGCCGTTGTACGGCCCGTACGGACCGTCGCTGCTGCTGCCGCGGCGGCGGCCGGGGCCTCCGCCGCCCGTGACCTGCCTGAGCGCGGGGCGTACGTCCACGAGGTAGACGATGCTGGCCACGGCACCGGCGATCGGCAGGATGGCCAGGACCGAGAAGATCACGCTGGCGACCAGGGCGAGGCCCAGGATGATCAGCCAGAAGACCTTGTTCTGCTTGTCGGCCGCGCGGAAGGCGTCTTCGCGCCGCACCGCGGCGTCGACGAGCGCGAACGCGGCCAGGGCCATGAGGACGATCTTCAGGATCCCCATGAATCCCGCGAAGCCCAACATCAGCATGCTCGCCACCGCCCCTGTTCCGTCGCTCGGTCCCTACGCCTACGGCGCAACCGTACCCATAGAACGGGCGGAACGGGCCGGACACCCCAAAGATGCCCGGCCCGCCGCCGCCCGCGCGGTCACTTGGCCGGCGGGGTGGGCTTCTTCGTGGTGGCCGTCCTACGGGCGGTCGGCGACTTCCGGGCGGCGGCGGCCTTCTTCTCCGCGGCGGCCTCGGGCGTGGCGACCTTGGGCCGGGCCGCCTCGTCCTTGACCTCGACGGGCTCCGGCTTGCCCTCGACGGCGATGGCCAGGTCCTCGATGTCCTCGGCGGCCTCGCCGCGCCAGGTCTTCACGGCCGCCTCGCCGTGCTCGGCGACCTTCTCGTAGGTCTCGCGGGCCTTGACGGCGTACTCGGCGGCGACGCCCACGCCGCGCAGGGCGAGGTCCTGGGCCTGCTCGCCGAGCTTCTTCAGGTCGACGTCGAAGCCGCCGATCAGCTCGGTGACCTTGGTCTGGAAGGTCTCCTGGGCCTCCTTGGCCCGGGCGGTGGCCTTCTCCTGGACGGCCTTCGGGTCGGTGCCGCGCACCTTCTCGATCCGGGCCGGGGCCTCGGCGCGCAGCTGCTCGACCAGTGCGGGCACCTTCTTGGCCTGCTGGAGGGCGAGGTCGGCGGTACCGGCGGCGAAGTAGAGCGGAGTCGGGTCGCTGAGGGTCTTGCGCAGGTCGTCGGTGATGGCCATGGTGATCAGGTCCTCCCGGATCTCGCGTTCGGCTGAGGTGGTGTGGTTCGCGGTGGGCGTCCGGTGCCCTGGTCCGGCGTCAGCCGGCCGTCCGCCGCGAGCCGGCATCGTCGTCGTCTGTTCCCTGCTCCATGCCGTCCTCACCCGCGGGTTCGCCGACCCCGAATCCGTTCTCCTTGCGGAAGGACTCGTAGATCTGGAGCAGCACCTGCTTCTGCCGCTCGTTGAGCGAGGGATCGGCGAGGATGACGGCGCGCGTCTCCACCTCGTCCCGGTCCCGCTCGGCGTCGAGGATCCCGGCGCGGACGTACAGCGTCTCGGCGGAGATCCGCAGGGCCTTGGCGACCTGCTGCAACACCTCCGCGCTCGGCTTGCGCAGCCCGCGCTCGATCTGGCTCAGATACGGATTGGACACCCCGGCCGCCTCGGCGAGCTGCCGCAGCGACAGCTGGGCGTTCCGCCGCTGCTCGCGCAGGTACTCACCGAGATTGCCGACGTTCAGCGATGCCATGCCTCCACCATGCCCCACCCCCGCTAACAATTGCAAGCAGGCGCTTGCAATAGTGCGCCGGGAGTGGCCGGGACCGCCGGCCATCCCCAAGCCGCCGGGTTCACGAACGCGGCATCGCGCCCCTGAAGACCTCATCCTGACCGCCCGTCACGAGGCATCCCCGTCGTGACCGATGAGGGACATCCCCGACGCCAGCGCGCGGGCAGCGTCGGCGAAGTACTGCTCGTCGGCACCAGGGGCGAGACCGAGCGGGACGCCCTGGCCGAGGCCGACGAACAGTGCCCTGAGCGCAGTGGTCAGGCGTTGTGCCTGTCGCGACGTCACGACGCTTCCGTTGTGCGGCCTTCCGGTGAACAGCGCGATCAGATGGTTCTCCTGCGCCCGGACGGACGTGGCGAGCCGGGACCCCAGCTCCGGGTCATGCAGGGCCATGTCCAGCAAGGTGATCTGGAGGGACAGGCCGGACAGCGCGTCCGGGGCGTCACAGCTGCGCCGGTAGTACCGGGCGAAGGCGTCGACCGCGTCCAGCAGATCGAGTCCGGCGGGAACCGTCTGCTCGATCTCCTCGTAGTGCGGCCGCATGTAGTCGGCGACCAGGGCGACCACCAGGCCGTTCTTGCTCCCGAACAGTGAGTAGATGGCGCCGGTGGTCAGGTCGGCGCGTTCGGCGATCTCATCAAGCCTGGCCCGGTGTCCGTCCCGGGAGACGACCTGCAACGCGGCGTCCAGCAAGGCGCGGCGGTTGCGTTCCTTGGCCTCCGCTCTCGTCATTCTCATAATTTGATTATTACCGTAATCTCGTTACGGAACCAGCTCGGGACGAGCTTCGAGGAGGACGCTCATGGCCCAGGTCGTGGCATCGCGGGTGACCCGCCAGACGGTGGGGGCCATCGCAGACGGCGCCTTCAAGGTGCTGCTCGCCGCTGTCTGTATCGCCGGTGCCGCCCCGCTCGGTCGGTTACTCGGCACGCCGGCCTGGCTGATGGTCGCCTCAGGCGTGGCCCTGCTGATCGGCGGCGGGATCGAGATCAGATACACGCGCAGTCGGTCGATGCGCACCTACACGCAGCTCATGATTGCCTACGACAGCGGCTGGGTGCTGACAGCTCTGACGGGCTTCCTGATGGCGCGGCAGGGCAGCACCGTCGGGGGTGAAGTCTGGATGGGGTATCAGACAGCCGCCCCCATCGCGTTCGCCGCACTGCTGATCGCCGCCGCCCCCATGCGGAGGACCTCCGGTGCTCAGCCCGACACCTCACCGTGAGCGAGACCGGACGGTTGTCGGTGCGCTCTGTCAGGGTGTGCGTCGTGGATGAGCTGGTGGAGAGGGTCGACGGGCGGGATCGTGTGTTGGGGGTGGTCGGTCGTCGGGAGGCCGTGCGGGAGGGTTGGCTGCATCGGGTCGCCGTGACGGTGTGCCGTGATGAGCGGGGGCGGATCCTCGTCCACCGGCGGTCGGAACAGGTGTCGCGCTTCCCCGGGCTCCATGAGGTCCAGGTCGGTGGCGCCGCGAATGTCGGCGAGTCCTATGAACAGGCCGCCGCGCGGGAGTTGGCCGAGGAGCTGGGCATCCGCGCGCTGCCGCGCCTGCTGTTCACGTTCGTCAACCGCAGCGGCCTGAGCCCGCACTGGCTCGGCGTGCACGAAGCCGTGGTGCCGGACGCCGTGGTCCCCGATTCCGGCGAGGTCGCCTGGCACGGCTGGCTGACCGGACCGGAGCTGCGATCGGCCCTGCTGAAGTGGCCTTTCACCCCCGACAGCCACGAAGTCCTCAGCCGGTATGCCAAAACGCCCTGGCCGGAGTGAGCGGCGGAGCTCACCGCGCTTCCGTGGAGCGGGTGAGGAAGGTGGCGATCAGGGGGGCGATCAGGGGGAGGTGGTCCTCCAGGGCGAAGTGGCCCGTGTCGAAGAGGTGGAGGTCGGCGGCGGGCAGGTCGCGCAGGTAGGCGTGGGCGCCGGGGGTGAGGAAGAAGGGGTCGCCGGTTCCCCAGGTGATCAGGGTCGGGGGCCGGTGTGCGCGCAGCCATGCCTGCCACGCGGGGTAGGCGGCGACGTTGTTCTTGTAGTCGTAGAACAGCGCGCGCTGCGCCTCGCGGCGGCCCGGCAGGTCCAGGAAGTGCTGGTCGAGCAGCCGGCCCTCGGGGGCGATCAGCTCGGGAGCGGCGGTGCCGGTCTCGTACTGGGCGCGGACGGAATCGAGGGTGAGCAGGTCGTGCACGGCCCGTTCGGCGCCCGGGGTGTCGGGGCTGAGCGCGGTGAACGCCCGGGCCGCGTCCGACAGGCCCTCCTCGTACGCGTTGCCGTTCTGCACGACCAGCCCCGCGATCCGCTCCGGATGCCGTAGCGCCAGGCGGAAGCCGACCGGGGCGCCGAAGTCGAACAGGTACATCGCGAAGCGCGTCAGCCCCAGGCGCTCGGTGAAGCCCTCGACGATGTCGGCGAGCCGGTCGAAGGAGTAGGTGAACCCGTCCGGGACCACGGTGTGCCCGGAGCCCGGGTAGTCCGGGGCGAACAGCCGGAAGTCGCCGCCGAGGACGTCGATCAGGCGGCGGAACTGGTGCGAGGCGGAGGGGAAGCCGTGCAGGAGCAGCAGCACCGGGGCGTCGGCGCGCTCGGGCAGGGATTCCCGGTAGAAGACGTCCACCCCGTCGACCTCGACGAAGCGGTGGGCGGTCCGGGACGGGAGGGGGAGGGTACGCACGGCGTCAGTCATTTCACACGCCTCTTTCGGGGAGGGATGCATTAGGTACGTGCAGCCAGTGAAACCCCGTCGGGCTAATGTGTCAAACCGCCGAGTTAGCATTAGCCCATGTCTGAGAGCGAACCGCTGACCGGCGAGGCCCTGGCCCTGGATCTGGTCAACACCCGTCCGGGGAGCGGCGACGGCCGGGTGGATCTGCTCGGCACACCCCGGCAGCTGTCCCGGTGGCTGGAGCTGGAGGCGGACCGGCTGGCGGAGGGCCGCCCGGAGGACGGCGACGCGGGCGAGGAGCCGGGGGCCGGTGATCTGGTTCCCGTGCACGCCGTACGGGGGCACACCGAGGCCGTCGTACGGGCGCTGCTGGACGCGGCCGAGCCCCCCGCGGCCGCCCTGCGCGGGCTCACCGAGGCCCAGCGTGCCGCACCGGCCGTGCGGGAACTCGGCTGGGACGGTACGGCCGTCACGGCCGTCCCCCGCCGCACCGGCCCGCTCGGTGTCCGTGTGGCCGCGGCCCTGGCCGAGGCCGCCGTCGGGCTGCTCACCGACCCGGTGATCGGCAGGCTCAAGGAGTGCGAGGCGGACGGCTGTGTGATGGTCTTCCTGCCCTCGCACCCCCGCCGCCGCTGGTGCTCCCCCGCCCGCTGCGGCAACCGGGCCCGTGTCGCCCGCTACTACCAGCGGCACAGCGCGGCGCGCGAGCCCCGGCCGTGAGGCGGGTCAACTCCCCTGCGGGCTGCGCAGGTTCCGCACCTGGGGGGAGAGCAGCGCCGCCGCCGTCGCCAGCGTGATCAGCGCCGCGCAGCCCGCCAGCGCCCGTCCGGGGCCCACCGCCGTCGCCGCGGGGCCCGCCACCAGGAGGCCCAGCGGGGCGAAGGAGAGGGAGCCGAACCAGTCGTAGGAGCTGACCCGGGACAGGGCGTGTTCGGGGACCTCGCGGTGGATGGTCGTGGCCCACAGGACGCCGAAGACGTCGCTCGCGAGGCCCGAGGCGAACATCGCGAGGGCGATCGTCCAGAGCGGGGCCGCCAGCGCGAGCAGGGTGACCGGGACGGCGGCGGGGAAGGTGCACAGGACGGCCACGAGGAGGGGGCGGGAGACCCGGACCCGGGCGGCCAGGCCCGCGCCCGCGACGGTGCCGATCGCCTGGGCGGCCACGATGACCGACCACGAGCGCGCGCCGCCCAGGTGCCGCACGGCCATCAGCGGGCCCAGGACCCCCGCGTTGGCGTTGAGCGCGGCGACCACGAGGGCGTACTGCGCGACCACCACCCACAGCCACTGCCGGGAGGCGAACTCCCGCCAGCCCTCCCTCAGTTCGGTCCAGCCGGAGGAGCTGCCGCGCGGGCGCCGGGGCACCCGCAGCCGGGCCGTCAGGGCCGCGCTGACCACGAAGGAGACGGCGTTCAGCGCGAGCGCCCAGCCCGCGCCCACCGCCGCCACCGTCACCCCGGACAGGGACAGGCCGAGCAGCAGGGAGGTGTTGGTGCCCATCCGCAGCAGCCCGTTGGCGCGCTGGAGGCGGTCCTTGGGGACGAGGAGCGGGACCAGGCCCTCGGAGGCGGGCGCGAACAGCGCCGTCGCCGTACCGGCCAGGGCGGCGAGGACGCACATCGCGGGCAGCGGGGCCGTGCCCGTCAGCACCATCGCGGCCAGCGCGCCGTACGCCCCCGCGCCGAGCACATCCGCCAGGGCCATCAGCGCCGAACGGGACATCCGGTCCGCGATCACCCCGCCGACCAGCACGAACAGCAGCTGCGGCAGCGCTTGGCAGGCCAGTACCAGCGACAGCCGGCCGGGGCTCGCGCCGGGCAGCGCGAGCACGGCGAAGGCGAGGGCCACGCGGGCGAAGCCGTTGCCCAGCACGGAGACGACCCGTGCGCCGAGGAGGAGGGTGAAGCGGGTGTCCCGCCAGGGCGGGGCGGCGGTTTCGTCCGGGCGGGGTTTGCTCGAAGACAGCGTCACGGGCGCGCAGCCTAGGGTCGGCGGGGAGGGCGGGCACCGGAACCGGTCAGAACCGGAGAAGCGATTCTGCCGTGCCCCCGGCTACCGTGGCCCGCATGGACGCCGCCAAAGCCGCCCCCGCCGCCGACAACCATGACCTGATCCGGGTGCACGGAGCCCGCGAGAACAACCTCAAGGACGTCAGCGTCGAGATCCCCAAGCGCCGCCTGACGGTGTTCACCGGGGTGTCCGGCTCCGGCAAGAGCTCGCTGGTGTTCGACACCATCGCCGCGGAGTCGCAGCGGCTGATCAACGAGACCTACAGCGCGTTCGTGCAGGGCTTCATGCCCTCGCTCGCGCGGCCCGAGGTGGACGTCCTGGACGGGCTGACCACCGCGATCATCGTGGACCAGCAGCGGATGGGCGCCGATCCGCGCTCCACCGTGGGCACCGCCACCGACGCGGGCGCCATGCTGCGCATCCTCTTCAGCAGGCTCGGCACCCCGCACCTCGGCTCGCCCAAGGCGTTCTCCTTCAATGTGGCCTCGATCAGCGGCGCCGGCGCGGTCACCGTGGAGCGGGCCGGGCGGCAGGTCAAGGAGCGGCGCAGCTTCAGCATCACGGGCGGCATGTGCCCGCGCTGCGAGGGCCGGGGCAGCGTCACCGACCTCGACCTCACCCAGCTGTACGACGACGGCAAGTCGCTGAACGAGGGCGCGCTGACCGTGCCCGGGTACAAGGCGGGCGGCTGGAACCACCGGCTGTACGCCGAGTCCGGCCTGATGGACCCGGACAAGCCGATCCGCTCGTACACCAAGCGGGAGCTGGCCGACTTCCTGCACCGCGAGCCGACCCGGATGAAGATCGCCGGGATCAACATGACCTACGAGGGGCTGATCCCGCGCATCCAGCGGTCGATGCTGGCCAAGGACCGGGAGGGGATGCAGCCGCACATCCGGGAGTTCGTGGACCGGGCGGTCACCTTCACGGTCTGCCCGGACTGCGCCGGCACCCGGCTGACCGAGGCGGCCCGCTCCTCGAAGATCGGGGGGATCAGCATCGCGGACGCGTGCGCGATGCAGATCAGCGATCTGGCCGATTGGGTACGGGAGTTGGCCGAGCCGTCCGTCGCACCGCTGCTGGACTCGCTGCGGGGCACCCTCGACTCGTTCGTGGAGATCGGCCTCGGCTACCTCTCGCTGGACCGGCCCTCGGGCACGCTGTCGGGCGGCGAGGCGCAGCGCGTGAAGATGATCCGGCACCTCGGCTCCTCGCTCACCGATGTGACGTACGTCTTCGACGAGCCCTCCACCGGCCTGCACCCGCACGACGTGCGGCGGATGAACGGGCTGCTGCGGCGGCTGCGCGACAAGGGCAACACGGTGCTCGTGGTGGAGCACAAGCCCGAGGTGATCGCGATCGCCGACCATGTGGTGGACCTCGGGCCCGGGGCGGGCACCGCGGGCGGCACGGTCTGTTACGAGGGTGACCTCGCGGGGCTGCGGGCCGCGGGCACCCTCACCGGACGCCATCTGGACGACCGGGCCGCGCTGAAGAAGACGGTGCGCGAGCCGACCGGAGCGCTGGAGATCCGGGGTGCCACGGCGCACAATCTGCGCGGGGTCGACGTGGACATCCCGCTCGGGGTGCTGACCGTGATCACCGGGGTGGCCGGGTCGGGGAAGAGTTCGCTGGTGCACGGGTCGATCCCGGCCGGGGAGCACGTCGTGTCGGTCGACCAGGCGCCGATCCGCGGCTCGCGGCGCAGCAATCCGGCGACGTACACCGGGCTGCTGGACCCGATCCGCAAGGCGTTCGCCAAGGCCAACGGGGTCAAGCCCGCCTTGTTCAGCGCCAATTCGGAGGGCGCCTGCCCCAACTGCAACGGCGCGGGCGTCGTCTACACCGACCTGGCGATGATGGCCGGGGTGGCCACGACGTGCGAGGAGTGCGAGGGCCGGCGGTTCGAGGCGTCGGTGTTGCGGTACCGGCTCGGCGGGCGGGACATCAGCGAGGTGCTGGCGATGCCGGTGGCCGAGGCGGCGGAGTTCTTCGCCGCGGGCGAGGCGCACACCCCGGCGGCCCACCGGATCCTCGGCCGCCTCGCCGACGTCGGCCTCGGCTACCTCACCCTCGGGCAGCCGCTCACCACGCTGTCCGGCGGCGAACGGCAGCGCCTGAAGCTGGCCACGCACATGGCCGACAAGGGCGGTGTCTACGTCCTGGACGAGCCGACCACCGGCCTCCACCTGGCCGACGTCGATCAACTCCTGGCGCTGCTCGACCGGTTGGTGGACTCCGGCAAGTCGGTCATCGTGGTGGAGCACCACCAGGCGGTCATGGCCCACGCCGACTGGATCATCGACCTCGGCCCGGGCGCCGGGCACGACGGCGGCCGGATCGTCTTCGAGGGCACCCCGGCCGACCTGGTCGCGGCCCGCTCGACGCTCACCGGGGAGCATCTGGCGGAGTACGTGGGGGCGTGAGCCTCAGCGCGCCGCGAGCCACTCCCCGAGGACCCGGAAGTCGGCCTCCGTCAGGCCGTACCGGTGGTCCACCCGATGCGGGAGCGCGGGCCCGGGGTGGTGTACGGCGACCCAGGCGCGGCCGGCCTCACCGATCTCGTCGTCCACCCGGACGAAGGCCCGCCCCGCGGCCCAGTCGACCAGCGGGCGGGTCTTCCAGTGCGGCGGGCCGGGCGGTCCGTCCTCGTCCGGCCACCGCACGACGGGCAGCGCGGGCAGGACCGGCCAGGGCGCGAGCACGGCATTGGCCTCGTCCATCCAGGTGGTGGCCCACACCAGCTCGCAGCCCAGGGCGGTGAGACGGTGGCCGAGCGCCGGATCGACGCGAGTGAGCCGAAGGGCGCCCCCTCACCTCACCCCGCGAACCCCCGCGCCTTCAGGATCTCCTCGATCCGCGTCCGGTGCGCCCGCTCCCAGTCGTCCAGGGTCTGTGCCGCCTCCTTGGCGAGCTTGGCGCGGGCGGCGGTGAGGATGTCGTCGGCGCGGGCGGCCGGTACGGCGATCACGCCCTCCTCGTCGCCCACGACCACGTCCCCGGCCTCGACCCGCACACCCCCGCAGCGCACGGGAAGGCCGAAGGGGGTCACGGCCTCCTTCACGCCGGGGATGGGCACGATCCCCCGGGCGAAGACGGGGAAGCCCAGGTCACGCACCTCGGCGAGATCGCGGATCACTCCGTCGGCGACGAACCCGGCGATGCCGTGCCGCTGGGCCACGGCGCAGACGTTGCCGCCGGCCAGGGCGTAGCTCAGGTCCCCGGACTCGACCACGATCACCGAGCCGGGGGCGGCGCGGTGGACGGCGGCGTGCAGCATGAGGTTGTCGCCGGGCGGGCAGCTCACGGTGAACGCCGGCCCGGCGAGGCGGGGCCCCGGCCCCCACAGCGGCCGTATCCCGAGGTCCATGACCTGCTCCACGCCGAGCAGATCGGCGAGGGTGGTGGTGGGAATGTCCTGGAAGGCGGCGAAGTCCGGTACTTCGGCGTTGAGTTCGGTCATGTACGGCACGCTACCCACCGCGCCCGCTCAGAACGGCAGCGGCCGCCCGTGCACCACGTCCAGGCGGGACACCGCCCGGGTCAGCACCACGTACAGCCGGTGCGCGCCCCGCTCCTCCGCCTCGGTCACGGCGGCCGGTTCCACCGCGATGACATGGTCGTACTCCAGGCCCTTGGCCACGCTCGCGGGGACGAGGGTCAGCCGGGCGCCGAGGGCGTCGGGGGCGGCCGGAGCGAGACCCGCGCCGGTGAGGGCGCGGGCCACCGCGGGCACGTCCGCGTCGGCCGCGATCACCCCGACCGAGCCCTCCCGGGTCAGGGCGCGGCGGGCGGCGGTGACCGTGGTGGCGAGGACGTCCTCGGCCGGGTGCAGGGTCAGCTCCCCGTCGGCGCGCAGGGACCGGGCGGGCGGCACCGCCACCTCCAGACGAGGCAGCAGCCGGTTGGCCAGGGCCACGATCGCCGAAGGCACCCGGAACCCGGTGGTCAGCGAGATCACCGCGGTGTCCGGCCGGCCGAGGTGGCGCAGCTGCGCGGACCAGTCGCGGGCGGCCCACGGCGCGGTGCCCTGGGCGAGGTCGCCGAGGACGGTCAGCGAGCCGAAGGCGGCCCGGCGGGCGATGGCCCGGCACTCCATCGGCGAGAGGTCCTGCGCCTCGTCCACCACGATGTGCCCGTAGCTCTCGGGGTGTTCGATCAGCCCGGACAGCTCGTCCAGCAGGACCAGATCGGCGGCCGACCAGCGGGCGGACTTGAACGAGCGCGGCGGGCGCGCCCACAACAGTGCCTCCTGCTCGCCGGGTTCCAGGATCCCGCGCGCCGACCTCGCCAACGCCTCCTTGTCGGTGAGGAGTTGGGCCAGCACCTCCTCCGGGCGGACCTTCGGCCACACCAGGTCGAGCTGGGCGGTGAGCGGCCGGGCGTGCTCCATGCGCCGCACCCAGGCGGCGGGCAGCACCCCGGAGCGCCGTTCGGCGAGCGCGCGCAGCCGTCGTACCACCCGGGTGCGCACCCGCTCGCGGCCGACGGCGTACGGCGGCTCCTCCGCGCGCACCTCCCGTACGATCGCGGCGAGTTCGGCGGCGCGCACCCGCCAGCGATAGGAGCCGTCGGGCACCGCGAGGTCGCTCACGCCGTCCGTGCTGACATGCGCGTACAGCGCCCGGCGCAGCACCTCGGCCATGCGGGGGTCGTGCTTGAGGGCGGCCGCGGGCACGGGGTCGGTGCCGGTGACCGGGTGGCGGGCGATCTCGTCCAGCAGGGTGGACTGGCGCACTCCGCTCTCGCCGAGCGCGGGCAGCACCTCGGAGATATAGGCGAGGAAGGTGCGGTTGGGGCCGAGGATCAGCAGCCCGGAGCGCCGCAGCCGCTTGGGGTGGGTGTAGAGCAGATACGCGGCGCGGTGCAGCCCGACGGCGGTCTTGCCGGTGCCGGGGGCGCCCTGCACACACACCGAGTCGGCGAGGGCGGCGCGCACCAGATCGTCCTGCTCGGGCTGGATGGTGGCGGCGATGTCCCGCATGGGGCCGACGCGGGGGCGCTCCAGCTCGCGGGCGACGATGCCGCCCGGCCGGAGCACCCCGGTCCCGGCCTCGGGCCCGTCCCCGGACCCGTCCCCCGAAAGGCCGGCTTCCGGAAGACCGGCTCCCAGGCGCTCGTCCTCGAAGCCCGTGAGGTCCGCCGTCTCCCCGGTGCTGCCCGGCGCCCAGCCGAACCGCCGCCGCACCGCCACGCCCTGCGGATCACGGGCGCTCGCCTGGTAGAAGGCGCGGCAGACGGGGGCCCGCCAGTCGACCACCAGGGGCGGGGCGGCGGGACTCTCGGTGATGCGCAGCCGCCCGAGGTGGAAGGGGAGCCCGCCGTGCTCGGGGTGGTCGCGGGCGAAGTCCAGGCGGCCGAAGAAGAGGGGGCCCGGCGGGAGTTCGCGCAGCGCCTTGGCCTGGCTGCGCAAGCGGTAGCCGAGCACCTCGGCGTCGGCGCCGGAGGCGGAGACGTCCTCGCCGATGACGACCTGCTCCGCGGCGCCCTCGACCATCGCGGCGAGAGCGGTCCGGCAGTCGTCGTGATGGGCGCGCTCGGCGCGCAGGGCGTCGGTGAGGGCGGGGCGTGACGTCATGCCGTCCAGCGTACGACAACTCGTTACCGAGTTAAATTTTTAACCCCGTCTCATTAAGGGGGCATCGCTCAGCCCCTGGTCAGCGCCGCCCCCAGCCGCCCGAACGCCCGCTCCGCCGCCCGCACGGCATCCGGCGCGACGTCCGCCACCTCCTCGCCCGCCGCGATCCGCCGCCAGTTGTCCAGGGCGAGGATCCGCTGGACGGCGATGATCTGCCCGGCCGCGAGCCGCGCGTCCAGGTCGCCGCCGAGCGCCTCGGCAAGCGCCGCCTCCGAGCGTTCCTGGTGCCGGTAGGCGCGCGCGACCAGGGACGGGGTGCCGTAGAGCAGGGTGTGGAAGGCGAGCACCTGGGGGTGGTCGTTGAGCCCGGTGACCGGGTCGCGCCGCTCCAGGCCCGCGAGGAAGTGCCGGCGCAGCGCGGCCACCGGGTCCGGTTCGCCCGCGACCACCCGCGCGGCCTCGTCCTCGTGGTCCGCGATCCGGTGCAGGACCAGGTCCTCCTTGGCCGGGAAGTACCGGAAGAGGGTCGGCTTGGAGATCCCGGCGGCCGCGGCCACCTCCGCCACCGGCACCGCGTCGAAGCCCCGCTCCAGGAACAGCCGGACCGCGGTGTCCGACACCTCCTGGTACATCCGCCGCCGCTTGCGCTCCCGCAGCCCCGGCTCCGGCTCCCGCGATCCCGTCTCCCGCTCACGCGGCTCCGACTCACCCATGGGGCGAGCCTACGCAGTGCTCAGCCGAGCCCCAGCCTGGGCAGCCCCAGCCGGGGCAGTCCCCAGGGGCGTCCGGACAGCCCCAGTGAGGCCGTCGCCGCCGCGAGCGTCATGCCGTACGACGCCACGGCCCGCCGTACGTTGGGCGCGTCCAGGCTGGATCCGGTGACCAGCCGGTCGAGGTCGACGTAGGCCGAGCGGACCAGCTCGATCCAGCGGTAGACCCGCCAGTCCCGCTGCCAGTCATGGGTGTACCGCGCGTCAAGGCGGGCCGCCCAGCGGCGCAACATGCGGTCGCGGATCTCCGGCCGGGTCGGGGTGAGGTGCATGTGCCGGACCAGTTCGTACAGCGGGTCCCCGACCAGGGCCAGCTCCCAGTCGATGAGGGTGAGGGCGGGGCCGTCGTCGCGGCGCACCAGGTTCCAGGGGTTGAGGTCGCCGTGCAGCAGGGCGGGGGCGCGGTCGGCGACCCGGTGGCGGGCGAGGATCTCGCGCAGCCGGGGCGCGTCCGGCAGGCCGAGGAAGCGGGCCGTCCGCTGGGACTGCCGCGGCAGCGCCTCGACCAGCGCGACGAGCTGCTCACTGAGCCAGCCGTAGAAGCCGGGGCGGCCGCCGAGCGGGTCGATACCGGCCGGGTCCACACCGGTCAGCGCGGCCAGCTGGTCGACCAGGTGGTCCGCCTCGTGCGGGCGCAGCCCGTCGACGGGGTGCTCGGGGCGGCGGCCGAGGTCGCGGCCGCCCTCATAGGTGTGGACGGCGAAGCGGTCGCCGCGGTAGCGGTGGGCGGGGTCGGCGGCGTGGCTGGTGCCCAGGGCGAGGACGCGGGGGGCGGCGACCGGCACCCCGGACCGTTCGATGGCGGCGAGGACGGCGTGCTCGCTGAGGAAGCTGCGCTCGCGGCGCAGGACGACGGTCACCTCGCGGCGTACGACGACGGGGAAGCCGGTGCCGGGCACCCGGAGCACGGTGGTGAGGTGCGCGGCGCCCTTGAACACCCGCTCGGCCGGGGCGGCGCCCTCCAGGAACAGGGCGTCGGCGACCGCGTGGTGCGGGAAGTCGGGGTGTTCGGGGACCCGCCGGTCCGGGGTCCAGGCGAGGGCCCGGGGGCGCGGGGCGGGCCGGGCGGCGCCGCGCCGGAAGAGGATCCGCTCGATCTCGTCGTCGCCGGGCACCCGGCCGAGCCGCAGCGGCTCCGCGGCCGCGCGCAGGGCGTCGCCCACGACGGCGGTGGCCCGTTCCAGGGACTCCGGGTCGAAGGAGCGGCCCAGGGCGCGGACGGCCCGGATCACGTCGGTGTAGAGGGACTGGGCCTGTTCGAGGGCGAGGTAGTGGGGCAGGTCCTTGCCGAGTCCGGCGACGGCGGCGGGCCGGGCGCGGGACACCGCGTCGGCCCAGGCGCGCACGAGCGCCGCCCGCTCGGGCTCCGGGCGGCGCGTGCGGATGAGATGGACGGCGAGGTCGTACAACGGGTCGCCGTAGCTCGCCAGTTCCCAGCCGGTGCAGTGCAACCCCTCTTTGGTGGCGACCAGTTGGGTGCGGCGCAGATCGCCGTGGAGCAGGGCGTACGGGCGGCGGGTCAGCGCGGGCACCCGGTCGGCGAGGCGGGCGAGCGCGTCCTCGGGTACGCCGAGCGCGGTGAACAGGCCGCCGTACCTGCGCCAGTTCGCGCCCCGGACCTGCCGGTCGGCGAGCTGGGCGAGGGTGCGCAGAAAGCCCTGGGAGTCGGTGTGGTTGCGCGGCCAGTGCGGGGGCAGCGGGGGCAGTGCGGTGCCGCGCACCTGGGCGAGGGCGGCGAGCAGTCGCGCGACGCCCTCGGGGGACGGCGCCTGTCCGTCCACATGGCTGTGGATGACGTAACCGCTCCCGGCGGCCAGGCACTCCGGTGCGGTCTCCGGCAGCACCCGGTGGACCGCGCGCAGGATCTCCGCCTCGCCCTCCCAGGTGCGCACGGCCGGTGCCGCGTCCGGGCGGGGCAGCCGTACGGTCACGAGCGCGCCCGGGGCCCGGCCGAGCAGACCGGCGAGCGGTTCGGTCAGCGGCAGCACATGATCGCGATGGCGCGGGCCCTCACGGGTCGGCCGCACGGCCGCGGCGCGGGCCACGAGGGCACGGCAGGCGGCATCCGTCCGCATGGCTTCGGCGCGCTCCCCCACGACGGTAGGAGGAAGTGACGGTGCGCCCACTGGCCGCTCCGGGATCGTTCGCACAGGGGGGAGGACCTGCCGGGCGGCAGGTCCGGGGAAACGCTATTCCCCCGTGGTGGCCGGTACGGCCTCCGGACGCGGTGGAGTAGCCCAACGGGTGATCCGCCGCCCGGCTGTGCCGATCCGGCGCCCGGGGCCCGGCACTCGCCGCGCCCCGCACCCGCGTATCCGCGCCCGGACGGTGACCCGGCCGCGTGTCCGCATGCTAACCGACCCCCCGGCCTCCCCTGAGCAGGCGCAACAACGGTTCGAGCGACCGTACGACATGCTCGGCGCCGGCCGCGCGCAAAGGTTTCTCCTTCGCCTCGTTGCGGGCGTAGCCCAGGAAGGGGACCCCGGCGTCACGGGCGGCGGCGAGGTCGGAGGGGGCGTCGCCGATCATCAGGGCGGCGGCGGGGGCGGCCCCCATGGCACCGAGGGCGCGCAGCAGGCAGTGCGGGTCCGGCTTGAGGTGGTGCAGATGCTCGGTACGGCCGTACAGATGCGGGGCGAAGCAGCCGGTCAGGCCCCGGGAATCCAGGTAACTGCGGGCCACACGGGGCGAGTTGTTGGTGGTGACGGCGTGCCGGGCGCCGACGGCGGTCCAGGTGCGGATCAGCGGGTCGGCCCAGGCGGTGGGCAGCGCGGAGGCGGCGGCCCGCAGCTCCTCCTGGGTGAGGCGTTCCTCCAGGCCGGTGACCAGGTCGCTGCCGGGCCTGCGGCGGCCGACCGCGCGCAGCACCACCTGGGGATCCAGGGTGCCGCGTTCGGCGGGGGTGAGCAGGCCGTGCAGGCCCTGCCGCTCCAGCCAGGCCACCAGGTCCGCGGCGATCCGCTCGGCCTTGTGCGTGGCGAACAGCCGGCAGATGGGTCCGTCGAAGTCCCACAGCACGACCCGGGCGGAAGTGATCAGTACACGAAGCTTCTCGATCTCGCTCGCATCAGAAGTCGTATCAGAAGTCACTAGGAGAGTGTCAGGTCCGTGGAGATGGTTTCCCAGAGGGCGTCGAACCACTTCTGCGATTCCTGCACGAACGCCGCGTCCCGCTGCCCGGCGCCCCGCTCGAAGGAGAAGAGCAGGGACTCGGAGCCGACCGCGTCGTACATCTCCAGCGTCCCGCTGTCGGTGGGCTCGGCGCGGCGCGTGATCATGTAGTGCGCGAAGAGCGCCTCGGCCCCGTTGAGCAGGTACAGCTTCACCGGCGGGGTGAACGGCAGGGCCCGGAAGGTGACCTGGACGTCGATGTCATGGGTGCCGCGCAGGGCCTGGAGGTTGTACTGGAGCACCTGACCCTGGGCGTTGCGCATGGCCAGCCAGCGCTCGTGCACCGCGGTGTCCTCCGCGCTCCCGGCGTCGACCGAGACCGGGAAGGCGAGGCTGATCTCCCGCGACGGCAGCAGGACGCGGACGTCGATCCGCTCCGGGCGCAGCTTGCCCTCGTGGATCAGGCGCAACGGTTCGCCGAGGGCCGGGATCAGGCTCTGCGCGGTCAGGCAGACGGCGTCGATCCGCACCCGCGGCGCCGCGAACGCGTCGGTCAGCCGGGGCGCGAGGGCCACCATGGTCGGCTGGGGCTCCCCGGCTCCGGACCGCTGCTCGGCGACCCGCGGCGGACTGCCCTTGGTGACACCGCTGAGCAGTCCGTCCTGCTGGAGCACCCGCAGCGCCTGGCGCACGGCGCCCCGCTCGACACCGAACTCCTCGGCCAACTCGGCCTGGGTGGGCAGCCGTTCGCCCGGCCGCAGGATTCCGGCGCGCATCCGCTCGCGCAGGACGCCCGCGATCTCCTGGGGGCTGCGTCTGCCGCTGCCGTTGACTGCCATGTGCTCCTGGGTCACCACCAAACGTTACAACTTCCGTCCATCTAAGGGGAGTTGCCAAGAAGTTGTTTATGTAGTGCCACCAAGTGGGGACAACTTAAACAGAGTTGGTTGCCAACTTCTCCAAGTTGGCGGAAGTTTTGCCTCCCGTCTCCCGCCTCCCGCCTCGCACCTCCCACCGCTGCTCCACCGGCACCCGAAGGGGGATCCACCGTGCCCGCTCCCGCCCTCCTGTCCGCCACCCTCGCCCTCGGCTTCGAACAGCTCGTGCAGTGGAAGTACGGCACCGCCGGCGCGCTCGGCCTGCTCCTGTTCACCGTCGGCCACCGGGCCAAGAGCCCGGCGGTCAGCTCCGTCGGCGCGATTCTGCTCGCGGTGCTCCTGACCGGCCCCGCGATCTGAGCGCCAAGGGCTCCGCTACGTCAGCTCCAGATCGGAGCTGATCGTCTCCCACAGCGCGTCGAACCACCGCCGGGACTCCGCCACGAAGGCGGCGTCCCGCGACCCGGCGCCGCGCGTCTCGGCACCCCGCGTCCCGGCGCCCGGCCCGAAGGCGAACAGCATCGAGCGCGTGCCGTCCGCGTCGTACAGCTGGAGCGGTGCCCCGCCGGACTCCCGCTGCTCGTGGCGCCCCAGGGTGTAGTACGCGAACAGCGCCTCGGCCTCGTTGAGCAGATAGAGCTTGACCGGGGGCGTGAACGGCAGCGCGCGGAAGGTCAGCCGCACATCGATGCCGTGCGTGGTGCGCAGGGCCAGCAGGTTCTGCCGCAGCACCAGGCCCTGGGCGTTGCGCACCGCCAGCCAGCGCTCGTGCAGCAGCCCGCCGTCGCCCGCGTTCACCGGGTCCACCGGGGTCGGGAAGGCCAGCTCGATCCGGCGGCTGGGCAGCAGCACCCGGACATCGATCTTGGCCGGTTTCAGCTCCCCCGCATGGATCAGCCGCAGCTGCTCGCCGACGGCCAGCGTGAGCGAGACCGAGGTCAGGCAGAGCGCGTCGATCCGCACATGGGGGGCGGCGAAGGCGGCCGCGACGCGCGGGCCGAGCCCCACCACGGTGGGCTGCGGCGGCGCGGCGGACCACCCCGGCCACGCGCCCTCCGCCACCCTGGCCGGGCTGCCCTTGGACACCCCGGTGAGCAGTCGCTCCGCGTGCAGGATGTCCAGGGCCTGGCGGACGGCGCCGCGCTCCACGCCGAACTCCTCGGCCAGCTCGGCCTGGGTGGGCATGCGCTGCCCGGGGCGCAGTGCGCCGGAACCGATCCGGCCGCGCAGCTCGTCGGCGATCTCCAGATGGGACGCGCGGGACGCGCGGGGTTCCCTGACGGAGGCGTGCTCCGGGTCCACGGGAAAACCCTACAACTTCTCGCCAACTTGGGGCAGTTCAGCGACAGGTGGTTATGAGACGCCTTCCAACGGAGATAACTGGAGATAAGTTGGCAGCCAACTCGGCTGACATGGTCAAGCTTTCCCGTGGTTGGCCGTACCGGGGACGGCCCGCGAAGCGCACAGTCACAACTGAAGACGCGAACAACTGAAGACGACGACAACTGAAGACGACGCGCACAGCCACAACTGAACACACGCACCACCGAAGAACGCACAGCCACAACTGAACAGCTCGCTACGGATGAACAGTTCAGCGCCGCCGACGAGGGGAGCGGTCAGAAGTCGTCCGGGCACCACGGGCGCCCGGGCGAGCGGAACAGGGCGTCGGCCTGCCGGGCGGCGCCCTCTCGCGCTGCCCGCACCCGGCCCAGCGCGGCCAGCCGCAGCAGCGACTCCCCGCCGAGCCATACGGACGCCAGCTCCCCGACGCCCAGGGTCAGATCGGCGCTCGCGGTGGTGGCCGTACAGGACGCGCCCTGCGGCGAGGTCTCCAGCCGGTAGCGCCCGCCCGCGTATCCGGCGTCGTCCACGACCTCCAGGACCAGCGCGCCCTCCTGGTCGTAGGTGCGCGCCTCCAGGGCCCGTACGACGTCCAGGATCCGCACCCACAGCATGTCCGACTGGTCGGCGATCCGGGCGGCGCGCGGGTCGGGCAGGAAGTACGGGAGCAGGTCGTCGGGGCCGCGGCCGCCGCTGTCGACCTTGGTGATCCAGTCGATGGAGCACATGTAGTGCCACAGCGCCCGCTCGGCCGCCGGGGTGGTCCCGAAGAGGCGCTTGACGCGCGCGGTCTGATCGGGCTGCTGACCGGTCCAGGTGTGGTCACTGCGGTACGTCACCAGGCCCTCGGGCTCGCCGGACGCCGAGCGGTACAGGGCGTGCACCGGCTCCACATAGTCGGCGTGGGTGCGCAGGGTGCCGGTGAACTCCTCCCACCACAGCTCGCTCCGGCTGACCGCGCCGGGCTGGCCGCGGCGGAACCGGTCGAACAGCTCGGGGCCCAGCTTGCGCACCTCCGCGCCGTCCAGCAGCTCGATCCGGCCGCCGTCGTCCGGACCCGACCAGCGGGGGTCGAGGCCGGCCCGCGGGACGTCGACGGTCCACCGGGACATCCAGGTGGCCGGGCCGAAGCCGAACCGGCCGTAGATCGGGTACTCGGCGGCGAGCAGGGTGGCGACGACGTCCCCGCGCTCCCGGGCCGCCGCGAGGTCCTTCGCCATCATGCGGCTCAGCAGACCGCGGCGGCGGTGCGTCGGGCTGACGGTCACGCCGCTGATGGCGTCGGCGGGGACCACGCCGCCGCCCACCGCGGTCAGCTCCTGCTCGAAGGAGCGGAACGTGGCCACCCAGCGGCCGCCGTCCACCGCACCCAGATAGCGGCCGGGCGTGAACCTCCGCCGTCGGGCGTCGAGTTGCTCACGGGCCAGGGCCGGGGGCTGGGTGAATCCCACGGCCAGGGCGCGCTGCCAGTCGTCGAAGTCGGCCTCGGTGGCGGTACGGACGTCGTTCATGGGGCCCACGGTAGGCATCCGTCCCGCCGGATGTCCTCCCGATTTCGGCCCCCTGGCCCCTCCCCCGGCAGGGCGTCACACCAGCAGGTCGTCCACCTGAGCCTCGCCCACCCGGTAGCGGCGGGCGATCTCCCCGCCGCATCCGTCGGCGGTGTGCTGGAGGCGCTGACGGCGCCGTGACACCTCCTGCTCGTACCGCTCCAACCGGCCCATGGCCGCGGTCAGTTCGAGGTCGGTGCGGGCGGTGAGATCGCTCAGCTCCACCTCGCCGAGCATCTCGGCGGCGAGCCGTCGCACCTCCTCGCCCCGGGGGGTGCCCACGGTGACATGGCGGGCCGAGGAGCGGTGACGGGCCGGGGCGTCGCGCAGGATCTCCGGGAGCCGCTCGACCACGGAGGCGTCCTTCGGCGCGGGCACGGCCGCCCGGCCGCGGCGGGCCAGTTCCGCGTGCAGGATGTCGATCCGGCCCTGCAACAGCCGCCGCACATAGCTGAGATCGGCCTCGTCGCGCCGGGCGTCGCGGCGCAGCGCGCGCAGTGCGGACAGGCTCAGCCGGGACAGCTCGGGCGCCGTAGGCCGCACGGGGACCGGTGTGATCATGGGCTCGTCGGCCCGCTGCACGGGCGGCCGGTACGCCCCCTGGGGAACCGGCAGCTCACTGGTGCTGGATGTGCTCATGTTGGTTCTGACCGTCCCCTCGACCGGCGTGTGGAAGCATCGTGCCACCCCCGGCGCACCGTATGTGACCGAGTGCCCCCGAACAGCCCCGGATGGGCGGTAAGGGTTCCATAAGGTCTCCCTGTGACCGCGTCCCGAAGGTCCGCCGGTGACCGCTTCCCGGGGACCCGGCATCATGGTCCGCATGCGAGCGGTGGTGCAGAGAGTGGACGGCGCGAGCGTCGTCGTGGACGGCGAGACGGTGGGCGCGATCGAGGGCGAGGGCCTGTGCGTCCTCGTCGGCGTGACCCATGAGGACACCAAGGAGAAGGCGGCGCAACTGGCCCGCAAGCTCTGGTCGGTGCGGATGCTGTCCGAGGAGCGTTCGTGCAGCGACCTCGACGCCCCGCTGCTCGTCATCAGCCAGTTCACCCTCTACGGCGACGCCCGCAAGGGCCGCCGCCCCACCTGGAACGCGGCGGCCCCCGGCGATGTCGCCGAGCCGCTGGTGGACGAGGTCGTGGCCCAGCTGCGGGCGCTGGGCGCGACGGTGGCGACCGGGCGGTTCGGGGCGAAGATGCGGGTGTCGCTGACCAATGACGGGCCGTTCACGGTGCTGCTGGAGATGTAGCCGCCCCGGTCCGCCCGGGGGCGCTACGGCTCGACCACGACCTCCTGCGCCGCCGCCGTGTCTCCGGCCAGGAGCGCCGCGTCGAGCGGGACGTTCCGCTTGACCAGGGCGAGCGCCACCGGGCCCAGCTCGTGATGGCGGACCGAGGACGTCACGAAGCCGATCTTCCGGCCGTCGGGCCCCTCGTCCGCCAGCCGGATCTCCGTGCCCGGCACCGGCAGGTGCACATCGCTGCCGTCCAGGTGCAGGAAGACGAGCCGGCGCGGCGGCTTGCCGAGGTTCTGCACCCGGGCGACGGTCTCCTGCCCCCGGTAGCAGCCCTTCTGGAGATGCACGGCCGTGCCGATCCAGCCCAGTTCGTGCGGGATCGTACGGTGGTCGGTCTCGAACCCGAGCCGCGGCCGGTGGTGCTCGACCCGCAGCGCCTCGTGCGCGAGCAGCCCCGCGGCCGGCCCGTGCGCCGCCGCGAAGGACTCCAGGTCCGCGCGCGGCAGGAAGAGGTCACGGCCGTACGGGGTCTCGCGTACGACGACGCCCTCGGGCACCTCGGCGATGGACCCGGCGGGCAGGTGGACCACCGCGAACTCGTCGGTGCGGTCGGCGACTTCCACCCGGTAGAAGAACTTCATCGACTCCAGGTAGGCGACCAGCGCCTCGCGGGTGCCGGGCTCGATGTGCGCCCAGACCGTCGTACCGTCGTCCACCAGGTACAGGGCGTGCTCGATGTGCCCGTTCGCCGAGAGGATCAGCGCCTCGGTCGCCTCGCCGGCGGGCAGATCGCTGACGTGCTGGGTGAGCAGCAGATGCAGCCAGCTCAGCCGGTCCGCGCCGGTGACGGTGAGCACACCGCGGTGCGAGAGGTCGACGAAACCGGTGCCGTCGGCGAGTGCGCGCTGCTCGCGGAACAGATCGCCGTAGTGGGCGGCGACGCCTTCGTCCACGCCCTCGGCGGGAACGGCGCCGGGCAGGGACAGCAGGGGGCTCTTCATACGCCCAAGCCTACGACGTGGTAGTTGAACTCTTCAGGGAGCAGTCCTTGCAGCGGCCGAAGATCGCGAAGTGCTTCATGTCGGTGTCGAACCCGAACTGCCGCCGCAGCTTGTCGGTGAACTCCGCGGCCACGCTCACATCCGCCTCGATCACGCTCTCGCAGTCCCGGCACACCAGATGCAGATGGTGGTGCCGGTCGGCGAGGTGGTACGTCGGCGCGCCGTGCCCCAGATGGGCATGGCTGACCAGGCCCAGCTCCTCCAGGAGCTCCAGGGTGCGGTAGACGGTGGAAATGTTGACCCCCGACGCCGTCTTCCTCACTTCCACGAGGATGTCGTCGGGGGTCGCGTGTTCCAGGGTGTCCACGGCTTCGAGGACAAGTTGCCGCTGCGGAGTCAGCCGGTAGCCGCGCTGCCTGAGGTCGCTCTTCCAGTCGGTGCTCACCACACCGACGAGTCTAGAACCACGGCCGTCGCACGGAGAGCCGCCGAGGACCCCGGGGCCTACGTGAAGAAGGCGCGGGCCTACTTGAAGAAGGCGATGCCGTCGTCCGGCATGTCGTCCGGGAGGGCCTTGGCCCAGCGTTCGACGTCCTCGGGGGTGACGACCTTCTTCAGGTGGGCGGACATGTAGGGGCGCAGCTCGACCTCGGGGGTCTGCTTCTCGCCGACCCACATGAGGTCGCTCTTCACATAGCCGTACAGCCGCTTGCCGCCGGTGTACGGGCGGGCGGCGGCGGTCCGGGCGACGGCGTCCGTGACCAGGTCGATCTGGGGCTTCTTGTCGGCCATCTCGCCGTACCAGATCTCGATGGTGCCGTCGTCGCGGGTCATCGTGACCTCGACCTTGCGGGCGGCGTCGATCCGCCAGAAGCCGGACTCGGTCTCCAGCGGGCGGACCTTGTTGCCGTCGTTGTCCAGCACCCAGGTCCGGGAGTGGTACTCCAGGAAGTCCCGGCCGTCGTGGGTGAAGGTGACTTCCTGGCCGAAGTTGCACTTCTCGGAGCCGGGGAAGTCATGCACGCCGGCGCCGGCCCAGTCGCCGAGGAGGAAGGCGAGCGGGACGAGGTCCTTGTGCAGGTCGGACGGGATCTCGATCATGAGCGGTGCTTCCTGGTGGGAGGGTCAGCGCTGGCCCTGGTACAGCTTCTTCACGGTCAGGTAGGCGAAGGCGAGCACGCCGACGCAGACCAGGACCAGCAGGGTTTCGAAGAAGATCTCCACGGGTGCTCCTTGAGCGAGGGTGGGCATACGACAGAGCCGGAGCCCAGCTTACGCGGCCGGGCCCCGGCTCTCTTTCCGAGGTGGGCCTCAGCCGAGCAGCTCCTCCTGGAGCGCCACCGTCTGCTGGAACGGCACGGCGTGCGCGCCGCCCCCGCGGGACTGCACGACGAGTCCGATCACGTCTCCGGCGAGGACGTACGCGTGCCGGACCTGCTCGGCGCCGTACGGCTCGGGTTCGCCGTACGCGTAGTGCGTGACGCTCGGCAGCCGCCAGGTGTCCGGGAACCGCACGTCCAGCGTGGAGTGGGGCGCCCCGCGCAGCGTGCGCGGGGCCAGGTCGTACCCGGCGAACTCCTCCTGCTGCACCTCCCCGGCGACCAGCCCGGTGTCGAACTGGAGCAGGTAGATCCGGGTGCGGGTGCCGTCCGGCGTGGTCCAGCCGCGGGCGGCGATGTGGCGCAGCCCCCGGTCCCTGAACACGCCGGACAGCAGCTCCTGGTCGTCCTTGAGGGGGTACTCCTTGAGGAAGGTCCCGGTCCGCACCCAGCCGTGCGACACCGCGAGCGCCTTGTCGGCGGTGGCGCCCCGCGGCGCCGGCAGCACGAGTGCGCGCAGGTCGGCGTAGTGGGCGGTGGCCTTGTTCGAGGAGGCGAAGGGGGCCGGGCGGCCCTCGGGCAGCGGTGGCCGGACCAGCTCCGGGTAGTCCCAGCGGCCGTCCGAGGCGGTGGCGAGCCCGGGCACGTCGGTGCGCTCCAGGCGGGTGACGCCGTATGCCGTCGACGCCCCGAACACCGCGAAGACCGCGAGGACGGCCGCCCAGCGAAGCGCTCCGCGCAGCGGACGGGAGCCGCGAGCGACCGGGGCGTCCGCGGGCACCGGCTCCTGTTCGACCGTGGCACCCCCGCCCGGCTCCTCGATGACTCCCCCGGCTTCCGCCATGGCCTGCTGCTCGCTCATACGGCCTTCCCCGGGTCCTTGATGCGGTCGAGCTGGCGCCCGATGAACAGGGCGAGGGCGTTGGTCTCCAGCGGCCGGGGCCCCTCGGCGGTGACGCTGACCAGCACGCCGCCCTGGTAGGCGTCGCAGAACATGAGGTCGAACTTCTCGTCGTCGTCCTTGGGCGTCAGGAAGCACGCCGCGGCCTTGTGGCCCTTGATCGCGGGGCCCTTGCGGAAGTGCAGGGCGGAGGCCAGCGCCCGGGCGAACTCGACGTCGCGGTCGTGCGCGGAACCGCCGCCGTCCATCCGTACCAGCTGGACGCTGACGGTGAAGGAGTGCTTCCCGTCGCTGTCCCCGGCGATGTTCGCGTAGCTGCGCATGGCCATGCCGCTGATGTGCTGCTTGTCGATCAGCTCGTCCATCCTGCGCCGGGTGTCCGGCGGCATGCCCTGGACCGACTGCTTGCGCAGGGCGGTGGCCTGGCGTCCGGTGAGTTCGACGTCGGAGCCGTACCCGGCGATGTCCGGCCCCCGCTTGTACGCGGTCGGCCCCTCCTCGTACGGCAGTAGCGACGCGCCGAGCCCGGTGGTCCGCGGTCCGCCCGCGTCCTTGGCGGCGGCCGCCGGGGGAAACTTCCAGACGGGCCTGCCGGGATCCCGGTCCGCGCCGGACACGGCGACGGCCGTGCAGCCGACCCCGGCGACGACCGCGGCGGCCAGCAGCCCCGCCCCGACGAACTTGCCCTTCACCCTGCTCACAGCCGGCCCACCTGCCGCTTCGCCAAGTCCACGATCTTCTTCTCGGACACCGGCTCGGTGTCGGTGATCCACATCTCCATGACGAGGTCGCCGCGCGAGGCATAGGCCTCGGCCTGGTACATCGGCACATATCCGGGCTCGGACCGCGGCCTGCGGCCCACATACGCCATGCCGTCCCCGGCTCCGGGCACGGGCCGGCTGTCGGTGCCCGGCCTGTTCCCGACCCAGTTCTCCTGGTCCCGCACGTGGTCGCGGGCGCCCGTGGTCTGCTCCTGGCGGTACTGCACGAGCCGTATCTCGACGCTGTACGTGGCGCCGATCCGCCAGCCGGTGGCGGCGACCCGCCGCAGCTGGCTCTGCAGGGCGTAGTGGAAGACGGAGCCCGGGTGCTCGCTCCAGGTCGCGTACTCCTCCAGATCCATCCAGCCGTCGTCGCCGATGTTCTCGTCGTGGGCGCCACGCGGCTTCGGCAGCAGCAGTTCGCGCAGGTCACCGTCGGTCTTGACCTGCCGGTCCTCGGCCGCGGACAGCAGCGGGACCGCCCCATTGCCCTGCCGCAGCACCGGCTGCGACAGCGGCGGCAGCTTCGTGGGCGCCCGGCCGGCCTGTACGACGTACCCGACGCAGCCCCCCGCGACGATCCCGAGGGCGGCGGCCGAGGCGATCAGCGCGGCGGTACGGCCACGCCGCCGCACCGGGGCCGCGGGTCTCTCCCCCTCCCCCTCCTCCCTCGGCCCGGCTTCCGGTTCCGGCTTCTCCAGTGCTTCCAAGACATCCCCTCGCGGTGCGGAACGCGGATCCGTCGGGCCCGCGCATGCACAGCAGACTCATGGCATGCACATGAAGTTGTGATCGGGAGGATCACGATTCGGAGAAGCCCACGCCGAAGGGCCGCACCCCACCTGGCGTCCAACCCAGGGGTACGGCCCTTTGTACGGCCCTTGCGCGCTTGCCGGTCAGACGGCGATCGCGACCTCCGCGAGCCCGCCCTGCTGCGCGACGACCGTGCGGTCGGCGGTGCCGCCCGGCACCAGTGCGCGCAGGGTCCACGTGCCCTCGGCCGCGTAGAAGCGGAACTGGCCGGTCGCCGAGGTGGGCACCTCCGCGGTGAACTCGCCGGTCGAGTCGAGCAGACGGACGTAGCCCGTCACCGGCTCGCCGTCGCGGGTCACCTGACCCTGGATCGTGGTCTCACCGGGCTTGATCGTCGAGGCGTCGGGGCCACCGGCCTTCGCTCCGCACATGCTGTTTCTCCAGAGGTCGCTTGGGATCGCTTACTTGTTGGCGCCGAGCTCGATCGGCACGCCGACGAGCGAGCCGTACTCGGTCCAGGAGCCGTCGTAGTTCTTGACGTTCTCCACACCGAGCAGCTCGTGCAGCACGAACCAGGTCAGGGCCGAGCGCTCACCGATGCGGCAGTAGGCGATCGTGTCCTTGGCGAGGTCCACGTTCTCCGCGGTGTAGAGCTCCTTGAGCTCGTCGTCCGACTTGAACGTGCCGTCGTCGTTGGCGTTCTTCGACCACGGGATGTTGCGCGCGCTCGGGACATGACCCGGACGCTGCGACTGCTCCTGCGGCAGGTGGGCCGGGGCGAGCAGCTTGCCGGAGAACTCGTCGGGGGAACGGACGTCGACCAGGTTCTCGGCGCCGATCGCCTTGACGACGTCGTCGCGGAAGGCGCGGATCGCGGTGTTCTGCGGCTTGGCCGTGTACGAGGTCTTCGCGCGCTGCGGCACCTCGTCACCGGCGACCAGCTCGCGGGCGTCCAGCTCCCACTTCTTGCGGCCGCCGTCGAGGAGCTTGACGCCCTCGTGGCCGTACAGCTTGAAGTACCAGTAGGCGTACGAGGCGAACCAGTTGTTGTTGCCGCCGTAGAGGATCACCGTGTGGTCGTTGGCGATGCCCTTCTCCGACAGGAGCTTCTCGAAGCCCTCCTGGTCGATGAAGTCACGGCGCACCGGGTCCTGGAGGTCCTTGGTCCAGTCGATGCGGATCGCGTTCCTGATGTGGTTCTTCTCGTAGGCGGACGTGTCCTCGTCCACCTCGACGATCGCGATGGTCGGGTCGTCCAGGTGCTCCTGCAGCCAGTCGGCGTCGACCAGGACGTCGCTGCGACTCATGCTCTTTCTCCTCCGGGGCAGTTACGGCGGGGCGTGCGAGTGCGAAGGGGCGCGCGCCCGGGGTGCGAGCGGCGCACGGGTGCCCAGCAGGGCAAGGGTGAAAGGCGCGGAAGCGGAACTTCCGCTCAGAAGGGGCGACAGAGCATGGCGGCAACGCGGCACAGGTCGACTGCCCGCCGCTTCGTGAGATCCGCCTGACGCTTCATGGCCTCGATCGTAGGTACGCGGAGGCGCGTGTGTCACCGGTGTGTCGCATGGCGAGACACGATCGTCCGAATGGCGGGATGAAAGAGCGCCCGGCGGCCTGCGGAAGACCCTCCGGGCGCTCGGGTGCGCCATTCACATCTACGGTACGGACGTCACCGTCTCGCCTGTCGGACGAACGGCGCCCGTCCGGGCCGTTTCGCGGCTTCTACCCCGCCAGCCTGACGTCCGAACCCTTCACGCTGATCCGCACGCCGCTCTGGGCGGCCTCCACCTTGTCCAGCTTGATGCCGCCCGGCAACTGGTCGATGACCTGCTGGAAGTCGGTGATCGTACGGACCCGGTCCTCCGCGAGTCCGAGTCCCGCGACCGAGGGGAGGGAGTCGGCGTGCACCTCGACCTTGTTGTTCACGACGCTGACGGTGCTCAGGACGGAGACCGTGCGGTCGATGGGGATGGTGCCGGCGACGGTGCCGCTCACCTTGACCGCGACCTTGATCTTGCCGTTGCCGCCGTCGGAGAGGCCGACGACCTTGGCCCGCACGCCGAGGCCGATGTCGGTGGGCTGCGACTTGGCGGTCTTCATCAGCTCGTCGTACGCGATGGTCGCGGTGCCGGTGGCGCTGGAGGCGGTGGCCGAGCTGTAGTCGCCGGAGAAGGAGACGCCCTTCATGTCGGCTTCCAGGTCGTCGATGCGGATCGTCTTCCCCGCCTCCCCGGTGGCCGCGTCATAGCTCTTGATCCCGACCTCGACATCGTCCAGCGAGCCACCGGCGACCTGGGTGAGGAACGGGAAGCCCTTGATGTCCACGCTCGGTGTCGCCGACAGGTTCTCCGACGACTTCAGCTTGTCCGCGGCCTCCCCCTGGGCGAAGTGCACCGCCACCCGGTCCACGATCACGAACAGCCCGCCCAGGATCACGACGATGATCAGCAGTATTCGCAGGGCGCGCATGTGGTGTTTCCCCCCGGGTCGGTGTAGATCACGGCTACGCCACGGTAACGCCGCGCGGCTTCGCGGAGGGTAAATGTCGATCAGCTGTGACAGGACAGGCAGCGCGAGACGCCGAGGGCAGGCCAAAACGGCGCCGGACGCCCCCAACCATGGCGCCGAACCGGGCACCCGGACCTCCCCCCCTGGGGGCATGTACACACGGCGACGTCACGCGCCCCCTCCCTGACGCGGCCCTCGCACTGCTTCGCAGGCTTCGGGACCGCCGCGCCGGACTCCGTCCGCCGTCTCCCCACGGCCGCTGCCGCACGGCCCTCGCGCGATCGCACGCGGCCTTCGCACCGGACGCCTTCCCACCGAACCCGCCCCGACTCAGGCGCCGGACACCCCCACTATGGCGCCGAACCCGGCACCCGGACCTACCCTGGAAGCATGTACGCACGGCGACGTCACGTGTACTTCGCCATGATGGGGATCTGTATCGGCCTTTTCGTCCTGGCGTGGGGGGTCGTGCGGATCTGGTCCGTCCCGGCGGCCGTCGGCATGTGTGTCGTCGCCATGGTGATCCCGCCGGTCGCCGCGATGATCGCGAACCGGCGGGGCCCGGAGGACCGCTGGTGGGACGACCCCTCCGGCGATCCCCAGTCCGACGAGTGGTGGGACGAGCTGGACGGCAAGAAGCGCCCGCGCTCCTAGTAGACGAGCGCCTGCGTGTCGTCGGCCAGCGCCTCCTGGACGAAGACCTGCGCGCCCGCGATGCGTACGCCCTCGATGACGTCCTTCTCCGTGATCTCCCGCCGGGCCGCGCACTGGGTGCACAGCGTGACGCGGCCGGCCGCGAGGATCGAGTCGATCAGATCGGGCAGCGGAGCCGCGTGCGGCAGCTCGAACTCGGCGGCCCGGCCCGGCAGCGCGAACCAGGACGACTCCCCGGTCAGCCACAGCGACACATCGACCCCGCTGGCCACGGCCACCGCCGCCACCGTGAACGCCTGCGAGCAGCGCTCCGGGGCGTCCGCCCCGGCCGTCACCTTGATCACGAGCTTCTTCGCCATGCGGGAAGGGTAGCCCGCCGGTGATCAGCCCAGCACCCGTCCCAGCGCCCACACCACCGGCGCCGCCGCCGACAGCGGCAGGGCGACGCCCGCGGTGAAGTGGACGAAGCGGGAGGGGTAGTCGTAGCCGGCGACCCGGTGGCCGACCAGGGCGCAGGCACCGGCCAGGGCACCGAGCAGGGCACCCTGGGCACCGAGGCCGGTCATGCCGCCCACCGCGATGCCCGCGCCCGCCGCGGCGAGCAGCGCGACCACGACCGACGCCGGGGTCGGCAGCGGCAGCGCGCGGGGGTGTCCAGGAGCAGGTCAGGTCCGCCGAACTCATAGAGCAGCTGACGGCAGCGCCCGCACGGCACGAGCAGCGAGCCCGCGCCGTCCACACAGGTGAAGTGCGTCAGACGGCCGCCCCCTACACGACGCTCTTCCGATCTCCGGGGTCGGCAGCGGCAGCGCGCGGGCCAGCGCGGCGACCGCCACCGCGGCCGCGCCCACCGAGGTGGCGTGCGGGTCGGCGCCCAGGTAGCCGGTGGCCAGGATCGCCAGGGCCGCGGAGGCGACCGTCGCCATCAGGCCGTACATCCGCTCGTCCGCCGAGGCGTGCGAGCGGAGCTGGAGGACGAGGGAGAGCAGGACCCAGACGCCGAGGGTGCCCAGGATCGCGGCGGGCGCGTTGTCGCGGCCCGCGGCCAGTACCGCCGCGTCGGCCGCGAGTCCGCCCAGGAACGCCAGCGCGATGCCCTGCCGGGCCGGCCACATGCCGTTCAGCCGGAACCAGCCCGCCGCCGTCACGGCCTGGAGCAGCACCAGCGGGACGGCCAGGGCGTACGAGCCGAGGCCCGCCGCCGCGGCCAGCAGCAGGCCGAGCAGCGCGGTGAGCAGCGCCGGCTGCATCCCGGGCTCGATGATCGGCGAACGGCCCTCCAGGCGGGCCCGCTGCGCGTCGGTGATCCGGGAGTTTCCGGCGAGCGTCGCGGGGCCGTAGGAGGGTTCGTCACCGGACGGTTCCTCGGTGCCGGGGGCCCCGGCCGAGGGCGCGGCGGCCGAGGGCGCGGCCGACACGGCTCCCGCCATCGGCTGCGGCTGCGGCTGCGGCTGCGCCATCGGCTGGGGGCCGGGGTGTGCCATCTGCTGGTACTGGTACTGCGGCTGAGCCCCCGCCCCCGCGAACCCCTCGCCCTGCTGCGGATACCCCGTCACCGGCGGCAGGTACGCCGTCGCCTCCGCCGCCTGTACCGGTGCGTGGGTCTGGGTCTCCCAGGTCCGGCCCTGCCAGGTCTGGGTGGACTGCGGGTCGTAAGCCCCCTGGGCGCCCTGCCAGTCCCCCGGCGGCGCGGGCTGCTGCTGGTACGGGTCGTGGTCGTAGCCCTCGTAGGGGCCGCCCTGATACGGCTGGTCGGTCATCGACTCACCCTCCTGCGAACGGCGGGAGCACCTCGACCGTGCCGCCCTCGGCCAGCCGTACCGTCTCATGCGCGCGCGTGCCGACGGGGTCGCCGTCGATCAGATAGGAGCAGCGCTGGAGCACGCGGGTGAGTTCACCGGGGTGCCGGGCGCGCACGGCGGTGAGCGCGTCGGCGAGGGTGGCCGCGTCGTACGGCTCCTCGGCGACCCCGGCCGCGGCCTTGGCGGCGGCCCAGTAGCGCACCGTGACCTTGGGCATCTGGTTCCTCAATCGACGGCTGGTAAAAGTCAGTAAGTAACGGGAGCCAGGCTAGCCGGACCGGCGGGCGGCCCAGTCCCCGATGCGGTCCACCAGGCCGTCGGCCGCGGCGTGCTCGGCATGGCCCATGCCCGGCTCCAGCCACAGTTCGGCGTGGCCGCCGGAGGCGTCGGCGAGCATCCGCGGATGGTCGAGCGGGAAGTAGCCGTCGCGGTCGCCGTGCACGATCAGCAGCGGCGTGGGGGCGATCAGGGGGACCGCCTCGACGGGAGAGAGCGGTATGGGGTCCCAGTCGCGGTGGTGGATGCGGGTGCGCAGGCCGTAGCGGCCGACCAGGCGGCCCTCGGGGCGGGTGACCAGCCAGTGCAGCCGGCGCATGGGGGCGGTGCCCCGGTAGTACCAGCGGGCGGGCGAGCTGACCGCGACCACCGCGTCCACCGTGCCCGGGCGCAGGGCCGCGTGCCGCAGCACCACCGAGGCGCCCATGGAGAAGCCGACGGTCGCCACCCGCGCATGCCCGAAGCCGCGCGCCCACGCGAGGGCGGCGGCGAGGTCGAGGACCTCCTTGTCGCCGACCGTGGAGCGCCCGCCCGAGCGCCCGTGGCCCCGGAAGGAGAAGGTCACGACGGCGCCGTAACGCGCCAGCCCGGCCGCCACCCTTCGCACATGCGGGCGATCCACGTCCCCCGTGAAACCGTGCGCGATCACCAGCACCGGGGCGTCCGGGTCGTATACGGCCGCCCCCGGGTCGTATACGACCTCGACCGGGACGCCGTCCGTCGTGCGCAGGTATGTCCGGACAGAGCCTGGTCTGCCTGTCTCGGCATCCGGACGTACGGTGGAACGTGCCACATGTCCTGCCGGGCGATTGCTCATGTGGGCTATTCTGCTGGGCAGAGGACTCGGGCAGCGTTGCCACCGGGTCCTTTTGTGCTTTCGGAAGCGTTGTATACGGAGCGGGACTCCCCCGGCGTCCCCCGGTGTACGGGCCTTCGGGAACGCAGAGCAGTGCCCGTCCGCACAGTTCTCGCAGGGACCGAGGAGGAACCAGACGTATGAGTTCTCTGCTGCTCCTGACCAACGCCCTCCAGCCGTCGACGGAGGTCCTGCCGGCCCTCGGCCTGCTCCTGCACCATGTGCGGGTCGCGCCCGCCGAGGGCCCCGCCCTGGTCGACACGCCCGGCGCCGACGTCATCCTGATCGACGGCCGCCGCGACCTGCCGCAGGTGCGCAGCCTGTGCCAGCTGCTGCGCTCCACCGGTCCCGGCTGTCCCCTGCTGCTCGTGGTCACCGAGGGCGGTCTCGCCGCCGTCACCGCGGACTGGGGCGTGGACGACGTGCTCCTCGACACCGCGGGTCCCGCCGAGGTGGAGGCGCGGCTGCGGCTCGCCATGGGGCGCCAGCAGCTCACGCACGACGACTCACCGATGGAGATCCGCAACGGCGATCTCTCGGTGGACGAGGCGACGTACTCCGCCAAGCTCAAGGGCCGGGTCCTCGACCTGACCTTCAAGGAGTTCGAGCTGCTGAAGTACCTCGCCCAGCACCCGGGCCGGGTCTTCACCCGCGCCCAGCTGCTCCAGGAGGTCTGGGGCTACGACTACTTCGGCGGCACCCGGACCGTCGATGTGCACGTACGGCGGCTGCGGGCCAAGCTCGGCCCGGAGCACGAGTCGCTGATCGGCACCGTACGGAACGTCGGTTATCGATTCGTCACCCCGGAGAAGGGCGACCGGGGCAAGGAGGAGAGCCGGGCCGAGGCGAACCGGGCCAAGGCGGCCAAGGCGGACGAGACGGACGCGTCCGGCGCCCCGATCGAGGACGAGGTCCACGCGGACGTCTGATCCTCCACACCTTCCGACGATTTCCCGCGCACAGGGAGAGCGCCGAACACCCTGCCCGAACTGGGTCAATCCGCGTAGACTCCGCGCGTGGCCAAGGTGACTCGGGATGATGTGGCGCGGCTGGCGGGGACGTCCACCGCCGTCGTGAGCTATGTCATCAACAACGGACCCCGGCCGGTCGCCCCGGCCACGCGCGAGCGTGTCCTCGCCGCGATCAAGGAGCTGGGGTACCGCCCGGACCGGGTCGCCCAGGCGATGGCGTCCCGGCGCACCGACCTCATAGGGCTGATCATCCCGGACGCCCGCCAGCCCTTCTTCGGGGAGATGGCGCACGCCGTGGAACAGGCGGCCTCCGAGCGCGGCAAGATGGTGCTCGTCGGCAACACCGACTACATCGCCGAGCGCGAGGTCCACTATCTGCGGGCCTTCCTCGGGATGCGGGTCTCCGGTCTGATCCTGGTCAGCCACGCGCTCAACGACCAGGCCGCCGCCGAGATCGACGCCTGGGACGCCCGCGTGGTGCTGCTGCACGAGCGGCCCGAGGCCATCGACGACGTCGCCGTGGTGACGGACGACCTCGGCGGCGCCCAGCTCGCCGTGCGCCATCTGCTGGAGCACGGCCATCCCTATGTCGCCTGCATGGGCGGCACCGCGGACACCCCGGCCGTCGGCGACCCGGTCTCCGACCATGTCGAGGGCTGGAAGCGGGCCATGGCCGAGGCGGGCCTGAGCACCGAGGGCCGGCTGTTCGAGGCGCCGTACAACCGGTACGA
Organism: Streptomyces sp. LaBMicrA B280; assembly: GCF_049222185.1. Classification (NCBI taxonomy): domain Bacteria; kingdom Bacillati; phylum Actinomycetota; class Actinomycetes; order Kitasatosporales; family Streptomycetaceae; genus Streptomyces; species Streptomyces sp. LaBMicrA B280. Next base: position 484,663 of record NZ_JBMJCT010000011.1, read on the forward strand.
CGCCTATCGCGCGGCCCTGGAGATCCTGTCCGGGCCCCGTCGGCCCCCGGCGATGTTCTGCTCCACCGACGACCAGGCGATCGGCGTGCTGCGGGCCGCCCGCGAGCTGCGCCTGGACGTGCCAGGGGAGCTGGCCGTGGCGGGCTTCGACGACATCAAGGAGGCCGCGTTCGCCGATCCGCCGCTGACCACGGTCGCCTCCGACCGCTCGGCGATGGCGCGGGCCGCGGTCGACCTGGTGCTGGACGACGGGCTGCGGGTGGCCGGGTCCCGGCGCGAGCGGCTGAAGACGTTCCCCTCCCGCCTGGTGGTGCGCCCCTCCTGCGGCTGCGCGCACTGACAACGTCGTCGGCTCCTCAACGGCAGGTGAGAGCCGTCGCCGAGCGCCGAGCGGCGTCTTTATATCGGGCAAACAAGGTTCTGCCGGGCTTCTCAGCGAGCACTCAGGAAGCTCTCATGGTCGCCGGGGACGCTTCTTCCATGACCGAGAGCTTCCGCCGCAGCGGCGAGTACGACTACGACGCCCCGCAGGGTCCTTACAGTCAGAGTCACGGCTACTCCGCTCCCGTGAACCCGGAGTGGCCGCCCCCGCCGGCGTACGAGCCGACGGCCGCCTCGCCGCTGCCGCCCGCCGGGCCGGAGCCGGAGCCCCGGCGCAGGCGCGCCCCCGCCGGGCCGGAGCCGGAGCCCCGGCGCAGGCGCGCCCGGGGTTCGGTCGCCCTCCTCGCGGCGGTCGCGATCGTCGCGGCGGCGGTCGGCGGCGCCACCGCGTACGGCTTCCAGGAGCTGGCCGGCAAGAACGACGTGACCGCCACCGGGACCAGCACCGCCGTGGTGCCGGCCGGCAAGAAGGGCGATGTCGCCGCGATCGCGGCCGCGGTCAGTCCGAGCGTGGTGGAGATCAACGCCACCCTCGACAACGGCTCCTCCACCGGCTCCGGCGTGGTCATCTCGTCGAACGGCGAGATCGTCACCAACAACCACGTCATCGCGGGCGCCCAGTCGGTCAAGGTGCGCACCAGCGACGGGCACAGCTACACCGCCGACGTGGTGGGCACCGACAGCTCCAAGGACCTCGCGCTGATCAAGCTGCAGGGCGCCTCGGGGCTGCGGGCGGCGGCCCTCGGCAACTCCAGCGGGGTGCAGGTCGGCGACTCGGTCGTGGCGATCGGCTCGCCCGAGGGCCTGACCGGCACCGTCACCAGCGGCATCGTCTCGGCGCTCGACCGGGACGTCACCGTGCCCACGGACGAGAGCCAGGCGCAGGGCCAGGGCGGCGACGGAAGCTGGCCGTTCCAGTTCGGCGGCCGCAACTTCAACGGCGACACCGGCTCGTCCACCACGACGTACAAGGCGATCCAGACGGACGCCTCGCTCAATCCCGGCAACTCCGGCGGCGCGCTGATCGACGCGGCCGGCAACATCATCGGCATCAACTCCGCGATGTACTCGTCGAGCCAGCAGGCGTCCTCGTCCTCGGACGCGGGCAGCATCGGCCTCGGCTTCGCGATCCCCGTCAACACGGTCAAGTCCGACCTGGCCAAGCTGCGCTCGGGCGGGCGGAACTAGGGCCCCACCGGGGCCTCAGCAGGGCTCCATCAGGGCCTTTCAGCGTCACTCGGGGTGTCTGGAGGAACATCATGATCCAGCTGACTTTCCACCGGGAAGCGGGCCGCGGCCCGGCCGACCTCACCGTCGCCCTCGCGGTGGCGCGCCGACTGCACACGCCGGCCGCCCCCGAACCCCGCGCCGCGGAGATCGTCCCGGCGCACGTCCCCCAGCTGATGGGGCTGCGCCGCAGCGCCGCGGACCGGCATCACCGCCGGGGCCACAAGGTGCCGCTGCACCGGCTGACCGCGATGCGCAATCTCGCGGCCCTGACGGCCTGACCCTCGGCGTCCGTGCCTCCCGGCCCGGCACCATGGCAGGCTGGAGGCACGTCACCGAGACGCCCGAACGACCCGAGCGACCTGAACGACCCGAACGACCCGAACACGGACAACCCCCGCCCCACGACCCGTCTCCACAAGGAATCGCGAGCATGAGCCCCGCCGAAGGCGACCGTGACACCCAGCGCATCCTGATCGTCGACGACGAACCGGCCGTACGCGAGGCGCTCCAGCGCTCCCTCGCCTTCGAGGGGTACGGCACGGAGGTCGCCGTCGACGGCGCGGACGCGCTGGAGAAGGCCGCGGCGTACCAGCCGGACCTGATCGTCCTGGACATCCAGATGCCCCGGATGGACGGTCTGACGGCGGCCCGCCGTATCCGTGGCGGCGGGGACACCCTCCCGATCCTCATGCTCACCGCCCGCGACACGGTCGGCGACCGGGTGACCGGCCTGGACGCGGGCGCCGACGACTACCTCGTCAAGCCGTTCGAGCTGGACGAACTGTTCGCCCGGATCCGCGCCCTGCTGCGGCGCAGCTCCTACGCGGCCGCCGTCTCCCCGGCGGCCCAGGCGGACGAGGCCCTCACCTTCGGCGATCTGCGCATGGACCTCGCGACCCGGGAGGTCACCCGGGGCGGCCGGCAGGTCGAGCTGACCCGCACCGAGTTCACGCTCCTGGAGATGTTCATGGCGCACCCGCGCCAGGTCCTCACCCGGGAGCAGATCCTCAAGGCGGTCTGGGGCTTCGACTTCGAGCCGTCCTCCAACTCCCTGGACGTGTACGTGATGTACCTGCGCCGCAAGACCGAGGCGGGCGGGGAGCCCCGGCTGGTGCACACCGTGCGGGGCGTCGGCTATGTCCTGCGACAGGGCGGCGCCGAGTGAACAAGGTCGTACGGCGCTACCGCTCCCTCCCGATCCGGGCCAGGCTGGCCGTGCTGGTCGCGGCGGCGGTGGCGTTCGCGGTGGCGGCGGTCTCGGTGACCTGCTGGTTCATCGTGGAGCGGAAGCTGTACGAGCAGATCGACAAAGACCTGGAGAGATCGGCGCCGCGCCCGGCGGCGGAGGCGGTGTACAAGCTGCTCGCCTCCTGCCCGCCGAAGCCGGTCGACCCCTCGCCCTACGGGGGCCTGCGCACCCACGAGACCGTCTACTCGCAGCTGGTCAAGCCGGACGGCACGCCCTGTGTCCCCTCGGACTCCCCGGGCACGGTGAAGACCACGGGTGCCGACCGGGCCGTGATCCGGGACGGCGGCATCCGCAGCAGCGGCATCCTGCGCAACGGCACGGACACCCAGGGCAACGACGTCCGGGTGCTCACCATGCCGCTCGTGATCGACACCAACGTGGGTCCCCAGCTGTATCCGGGCGCGGCCATGATGATCGCGGTACCGCTGAAGAACACCCAGAAGACCCTCAACGACCTGGCGCTCATCCTGCTGCTGGTCTCCGGTGTCGGCGTCCTCGGCGCGGGCGCCGCGGGCCTCGCGGTGGCGCGGGCCGGGCTGCGGCCGGTGGACAAGCTCACGGAGGCCGTGGAGCACGTCTCGCGCACCGAGGACCTGACCATCCGGATCCCGGTGGCGGACGACAGCGAGGACGAGGTGGCCCGGCTGTCCCGGTCCTTCAACTCCATGACGGCCTCGCTGGCCGGCTCCCGGGAGCTCCAGCAGCGGCTGATCGCGGACGCCGGGCACGAGCTGCGCACCCCGCTGACCTCGCTGCGCACCAACATCGAACTGCTCACCCGCAGCGAGGAGACCGGCCGCCCGCTGCCGCCCGAGGACCGCAAGGCGCTGCTGAACTCGGTGAAGGCGCAGATGACGGAACTGGCCTCGTTGATCGGCGACTTGCAGGAGCTGTCGCGTTCGGAGGGGCAGCGCGGCGAGCGGGTGCAGGTGGTGCCGTTCCAGGACACCGTGGAGGCGGCGCTGCGCCGGGCCCGGCTGCGCGGTCCGGAGCTGACGATCACGGCGGACCTGGAGCCCTGGTTCGTGGTCGGGGAGCCGTCCGCGCTGGAGCGCGCGGTGGTCAACATCCTGGACAACGCGGTGAAGTTCAGCCCCGAGGGCGGCACCGTGGAGGTCCGGCTGGCCGACGGTGTCCTCACCGTCCGCGACCACGGCCCCGGCGTCCCCGAGGACGAACTCCCGCATGTCTTCGACCGCTTCTGGCGCTCCCCCGGCGCCCGCGCCCTCCCCGGCTCCGGCCTCGGCCTGTCCATCGTCGCCCGTACGATCCAACAGTCCGGCGGCGAGGTCACGTTGACCCCGGCCTCCGGTGGCGGCTCGGTGGCGACCGTACGCCTGCCCGGCGCCCCGGTCCCCCCGCCGGAACCGGCGGCGGCCGAGGTGGCAGGGTAAGCGGCAGCCGTATCCGGTCCGGCACGCCGAAGGGTCACCATGTCCCGAGTACCCACCTGCATACTCAGCGGCTTCCAGGCGCCCCGGATCCTGCACGGCCACGATCCCGATCGGTTCGTGCAGATCGGCTCCCTGACCAAGACGCTCACGGCGACCGTGCTGACCGCCCTGGCCGACGGCGGAGTCCTGACGCTCGACGATCCGCTGGAACGGTTCCTCCCGGCGCCCCGGGGCACGGGGATCACCCTGCGCCATCTCGCCGAGCACACCTCGGGCCTGCCCCGGCTGCCCGAGGGGATCCGCGGGCGCGACCCGTACGCCGGCTTCGACGACCGGGCCCTGGACTCGGTCGTACGACGCCTCGACACGCTGGCCACGGCGCCCGCGGGCGGCACCGAGGAGTACTCCAACCTCGGCTACGCCCTGCTCGGCGCCGCCCTGGTCGCGGCCACCCGCACCCCGTACGGGGAACTCCTGCGCCACCATGTCCTCGACCCCCTCGGCGTCACCGACGTCAGCGCCGACCCGCCCGCCGACGTACGGCTGTGCCGCCGGGGGCTGTTCGGGCGGCCGCGGCGCCCCTGGACCATGACCGGCGCGATCCTGCCCGCCGGCGGGCTGTGGGCGACCCCCCGGGCCACCGCCCGCCTCGTCACCGGTCTGCTCGTGGAGCGCAGGCTCGGCGCGCCCGCCCCGGCGTGGCAGAAGACGGGGCAGCTGCTGTGGCACAACGGCGCGACACGCGGCGCGTCCGTCTTCGCCGGTGTCGTACCGCGGGGCTGGATCCTCGTGCACCGCCTGTCCGGTGCGAGCGCCGCGACGGACAAGCTGGCCCTGGACACCCTGCGGGCCTTCGTCCGGACCGCGTGACGGACACCGCGACGACGTCCCGGTGCACCCGCGCCGGTCGAATCCGGCCGGTGTTCTCGGCGGTGTCCGGGGCCGCCCCGTACCCTCGTACGCATGAGCAGCGACGACACCGTACGGGCCTTCACCGCCCGCTCCATCGACACCCATTCCGCGCTCACCCCGGACCAGGCCGAGGCCGTGCTCACCCTGCTCGGCGAGGCCGCGCGGGCCGACGGGCAGCAGCCGGTGTCCGAGCAGGGCCGTCTGCAGCTGCGCGGAGGAGCCCGGGAGGGCGTCTCGCATCTGCTGCTGACCGTCGACGGCCAACTCGTCGGCTACGCCCAGCTGGAGGACACCGACCCGGTGGAGGCGCCGGCCGCCGAACTCGTCATCGGCCCCGAGTTCCGCGGGCACGGACACGGGCGGGCGCTCGGCGCGGCCCTGCTCGCCGCCTCCGGCAAGCGGCTGCGGGTGTGGGCGCACGGCGGACACCCGGCCGCCCGCCATCTCGCCCAGGCGCTCGGCCTCACCCTGTTCCGCGAACTGCGCCAGATGCGGCGGGAGTTGACCGGTCTCGAACTGGCGGACCCGCAGCTGCCCGAGGGGGTGCGCGTGCGCGCCTTCGAGCCCGGCAAGGACGACACCGCGTGGCTCGCGGTCAACGCGGGCGCGTTCGCCCACCACCCCGAGCAGGGCTCGCTGACCCAGCGCGACCTGGACGACCGCAAGGCCCAGCCGTGGTTCGACCCGGCCGGGTTCTTCCTCGCCGAGCGGCGCGGGGAGCTGATCGGCTTCCACTGGACCAAGGTGCACGCCGAGGAGGGCCTCGGCGAGGTCTATGTGCTCGGTGTCCGCCCCGGCGAGCAGGGCGGCGGCCTCGGCAAGGCGCTCACCACCATCGGCCTGCGCCACCTCGCCGCCCAGGGCCTGCCGACCGCGATGCTCTACGTCGACGCCGACAACAAGGCCGCGGTCTCGGTGTACGAGCGGCTGGGCTTCCGTACGTACGAGACGGACCTGATGTACCGGACGGAGACGTGACCTCCAGAGACGTGACATAAGGACCATCAAGGCCCTTAAGGGGCGGTCGCCTTGACGGCCGCCCCTTCTTTGCACCACCCTTTCACTACTCAATTAGTGAAAGGGTGGTGCCCTCGCGTGGTCGAATATCGCATCGACCGGCACAGCGGTGTCGCCACATACGTCCAGATCGTCCAGCAGACCAAGCAGGCCCTGCGCCTGGGGCTGCTGCGCCCCGGCGACCGGCTGCCGACGGCCCGCGAAGTCGTCGAGGCCACCGCCATCAACCCCAACACCGTCCTCAAGGCCTACCGCGAACTGGAGCGGGAGGGCCTGGTCGAGGCACGGCGCGGACTCGGCACCTTCGTGCGCCGGGCGCTGGGCGCCGCCCCCGCCGACTCCCCGCTCCGCACCGAGCTGGAGGACTGGGCCCGCCGCGCCGAAGCGGCCGGCCTGGAGCGGGACGACGTGGCCGCGCTCTTCACCGCCGTACTCGACAAGCACTTCCAGGGAGATCCGTCATGAGCAGCGACACGGCCCTGCGGGCCGACGCTCTGGGCAAACGATTCGGCCGCCGGGGCCGCTGGGCCCTGCGGGACTGCGCCTTCGAGCTGCCGACGGGGCGCGTGTGCGCCGTCGTGGGCCCCAACGGGGCGGGCAAGTCCACCCTCCTGACCCTCACCGCCGGACTGACGGGCCCCACCGAGGGCACCCTCACCGTCCTCGGCACCACCCCCGCGCAAGCTCGCCCCCGGGTCGGCTACGTCGCCCAGGACAAGCCGCTGTACCCGCAGCTCACCATCGCGGAGACGCTGCGCATGGGCGCCGACCTCAACCCGGGGCGCTGGGACGCGGAGCTGGCCGGGCACATCGTCAAGGAGCTGGACGCGTCCGCCCGGATCCGCACCCTCTCCGGCGGCCAGCGCACCCGCGTCGCGCTCGCCCTCGCCCTCGGCAAGCGGCCCGAGCTGCTGCTCCTGGACGAGCCGATGGCCGACCTGGACCCGCTGGCCCGGCACGAGCTGATGGGCACGCTGATGGGCCAGGCCGCGATGCACGGCACCACGATCGTGCTGTCCTCGCACGTCATCGCGGAGCTGGAGGACTCCTGTGACCATCTGCTGCTGGTCGCGGGCGGCCGGGTCCGGCTGGCCGGCGAGATCGACGAGCTGCTCGGCTCCCATCTGCGGGTCAGCGGCGCCGCGGGCGCCGACCTCGCCCCGCACACCGTGGTCGAGTCCCGCGTCACCGGCCGCCAGCTCACCGCGCTGATCCGCCCGGCCGGACCGCTCGCCGACGACTGGCGCACCACCGCGCCCTCCCTGGAAGAGCTGGTCCTCGCCCATCTGCGCGACGCCGGCGCACCGAACCCCACCGAGGAGCGTGCCGCGTGAGCGCCCTGACCCTGACCGCCGCGCCCGTCGACCGGCCCCGGCAGACCCGCTGGCTGCTGCGCCTGCACCGGCCCGCGCTGTACACCTGGGCCGTGCTCTGGATCGCCCTGATCGCCCTGCTGCTCGCCCTCGACGGCCCGGTCCTGACCGCCGCGGCGGACGCCTGGCGGCAGTACCGGAGCTGCACCATGAGCGAGCGGTGCAGCTACGACCAGAACGCGATCCTGCGCTACAAGGACTACTACAACTACGCCACCATCGCCCTGAACGTACTGCCCTTCGTGCTGGCCGCCTGGGCGGGCGCCGCGCTGACCGGCCGGGAGCTGGAGTCCGGCACCGCCCGGCTCGCCTGGACCCAGGCCACCTCCCCGGCCCGCTGGCTGGCCGTGCGCCTCGCCGTCCCGGCGCTCGGCGTCACCGTCAGCACCGCACTGCTGGCCTTTCTGCACCACCGCGCCTGGACCGCGAGCCAGGGCCGGATCGACACCGCCAAGGACTGGTACGACCCGGCCACCTTCCACGCGGGCGGGCCCACCCTCGTGGCCATGGCCCTCCTCGGACTCGCGGCCGGCGCCCTGGCCGGACTGCTGCTGCGCCGGACCCTGCCCGCGCTGGCGGTCGGCCTGGTGACGGCGGGCGTCGTGCGCTGGCTGACCGAGCTGGCGATACCGCACCTGTGGCCCCCGGTGACCCGGCTGAGCACCGTCGACCAGGGCTTCCTCGGCAAGGGCATGGTCGTCGACCAGGGCATGGTGACCGCCTCCGGCGCCCATGTGCCGCCCCCGACGTGCGACTCCGTCCGGTCCTGCGCGACGGCGTTCGACCGCTTCACCGGCCGCTACAACACCTACCAGCCCCACTCCCACCTCTGGGGCCTCCAGCTCACCACCACCGCGCTGACCCTGGCCGTCGCCGCGCTGCTGGTCACCGGCTGCTTCCTGGTCCTGCGCCGGCAGACCGGGACGCTGCGCGCCGCGCGGGCCTGAGCCCCCCGGCAAGGGCCGTCCGGCCTTTCTCCGCCCGGGTGGGGGGGGGTTTTTTTTTTTTTTTTTTTCTCCCCCCCCCCCCCCCCCCCCCCCCCCCCCCCCCCCCCCTTTCCCCCCCCCCCCCCCCCCCCCCCCCCCCCCCCACCCGGGCTTTCGCACCGTACAAACACCCCGGCTTTCGTACCTGTACGACCTTGTACAACCGCGTCCGGGCCGCCGCGGAATCCGTCGCTTTCGCGTCCCGGACCCCCGGGAGCCGCCCCGCGCTATCCCGCACGTCATGTCTCCGTAACCATCGGTTCAGGCGGACTTGCGACGCTCGGCCAATGAAACCCGTCGTGCCAGAACCTTCGCCGCCCCCCGAGGGGCCCGCGGGGAACGGGACCGTGACGCTCCCGCCCGCACGTTCCGACGCGCCTGTCGCACCGGTCGCGCGGAAGAATGGGTTCATGAGCCAGCAAGACACCCAGGCAGAGGCACAGCACCCGCAGCCCCCCGTGGGCTCCATCGCGGCGCACCGGCCGCACACCGTGACCGCCGCCGTCTCCGACCTGGAACCCGACATCGACGCGGATCTCGACGCGTACGAGGAGTCCCAGGCCGACGGCAGCCCGCTGCCCCAGGGCCGCTTCCTCGACCGGGAGCGCAGCTGGCTCGCCTTCAACGAACGCGTCCTGGAACTGGCCGAGGACCCGAACACCCCCCTGCTGGAGCGGGCCAACTTCCTCGCGATCTTCGCCAGCAACCTGGACGAGTTCTTCATGGTCCGGGTCGCCGGACTCAAGCGCCGCATCGCCACCGGCGTGGCCACCCGGTCGGCCTCCGGGCTCCAGCCGCGCGAGGTGCTGGAGATGATCTGGGCCCGCTCGCGCGAGCTGATGGCCCGGCACGCCGCCTGCTACCACGAGGACGTCGCCCCCGCGCTCGCGGAGGAGGGCATCCACCTGGTGCGCTGGAGCGAACTGGCGGACAAGGAGCAGGCCCGCCTGTTCACGCTGTTCCGGCACCAGATCTTCCCGGTCCTCACCCCGCTCGCCGTCGACCCCGCGCACCCCTTCCCGTACATCTCCGGCCTGTCCCTGAACCTGGCCGTCGTCGTGCGCAACCCGGTCAGCGGCCACAAGCACTTCGCGCGGGTGAAGGTGCCGCCGCTGCTCTCCCGCTTCCTGGAGTCCAGCCCCGGCCGGTACGTCCCCGTCGAGGACGTCATCGCGGCCCACCTCGAAGAGCTGTTCCCGGGCATGGAGGTGCTGGAGCACCACGCCTTCCGGCTCACCCGCAACGAGGACCTGGAGGTCGAGGAGGACGACGCCGAGAACCTGCTCCAGGCCCTGGAGAAGGAACTCATGCGGCGCCGCTTCGGGCCGCCGGTGCGCCTGGAGGTCGAGGAGTCCATCGACCGCGAGGTGCTCGACCTGCTGGTGCGCGAGCTGAAGATCTCCGAGGCCGAGGTCTACCCGCTGCCCGGCCCGCTCGACCTCACCGGTCTGTTCCGCATCCACGGCCTGGACCGGCCCGAGCTGAAGTACCGCAAGTTCATCGCGGGCACCCACCGCGACCTCGCCGAGGTCGAGTCGGCCTCCGCGCCCGACATCTTCGCGGCGCTGCGCCAGCGGGACGTGCTGCTGCACCACCCGTACGACAGCTTCTCCACCTCCGTGCAGGCCTTCCTCCAGCAGGCCGCCGAGGACCCGGACGTCCTCGCGATCAAGCAGACCCTGTACCGCACCTCCGGCGACTCCCCGATCGTGGACGCGCTCATAGACGCCGCCGAGTCCGGCAAGCAGGTCCTGGTGCTGGTGGAGATCAAGGCCCGCTTCGACGAGCACGCCAACATCAAGTGGGCGAAGAAGCTGGAGGAGGCCGGCTGCCACGTCGTCTACGGGCTGGTCGGCCTGAAGACCCACTGCAAGCTGTCGCTGGTGGTCCGCCAGGAGGGCGAGACCCTGCGCCGCTACAGCCACGTCGGCACCGGCAACTACCACCCGAAGACCGCCCGGCTGTACGAGGACCTCGGCCTGCTCACCGCCGACCCGCAGGTCGGCGCGGACCTCTCCGACCTGTTCAACCGGCTGTCCGGCTACTCCCGCCGGGAGACCTACCGCCGGCTGCTGGTCGCCCCCAAGTCCCTGCGGGACGGCCTGATATCGCGGATCACCAAGGAGATCCAGCACCATCGCGCGGGCCGCCCGGCGTTCATCCGCATCAAGGTCAACTCGATGGTCGACGAGGCCGTCATCGACGCTCTCTACCGGGCCGCCCAGGCGGGCGTGCCGGTGGACGTCTGGGTCCGCGGCATCTGCGCGATCCGGCCCGGCGTCCCCGGGCTCTCGGAGAACATCCGGGTCCGCTCGATCCTCGGCCGCTTCCTGGAGCACTCCCGGGTGTTCGCCTTCGGCAACGGCGGCGAGCCCGAGGTGTGGATCGGCAGCGCCGACATGATGCACCGCAACCTCGACCGGCGGATCGAGGCCCTGGTGCGGGTCGTCGACCCCGGCCACCGCGCGGCCATCAACCGGCTGCTGGACACCGGCATGTCCGACACCACCGCGTCCTGGCACCTCGGCCCGGACGGCGAGTGGACCCGGCACGCGCTGGACGCGGACGGCCAACCCCTGCGCAACATCCAGGAGATGCTCATAGACGCCCGGAGGCGCCGGCGTGGCACAGCAACACCTTGACCCGACGGACCCCACGGCCGAGGTGGTGACGGGGGACGCCCTCGCGGGCTATCTGCGCACCCACGCCACGGAGTTCCTGCGCGCCCTGCGCCTGCACCGGGAGACCGGGGGCGCCACGGGCTCCGGCGAGGAATCCGTCGACGCGGCCCGCGCCCTGCGCCGCTCGGCCCGGCGCATCAGCGGCAGCCTGCACACCTACCGCCCGCTGCTCGACCCCGCCTGGTCGGAGTCGATGCGGCCCGAACTGGCCTGGCTCTCGGGCACCTTGGCCCTGGAGCACGCGTACGAGGCCCGGCTGGAGCGGCTGCTCCAGGCGCTGCACCGGCTGTCGGGGGCGGCGGCCTTCCCCGAGCAGGTGACGGTGTCCGGCGGCCCCGCGACCGCCCCGCCGGAGCGCGGCAATCTGACGGTGGGCGCGGCGAAGGCGGGCGCCCTGCTCGACCGCCAGCTCACCCTCGCCCGGACCCGTGCCCACTCCACCGCCCTCCAGGCGCTCGGCTCCAGCCGCTTCCACGCCGTCGCCGACAAGGTCGCCGTGCTCGCCAGCGAGGTGCCCCTCACCCCCGCCGCCCCCACCACCGACCTGCGCCCGCTGGCCGGCGCCGCCCGGGAGCGGCTCACCGACGCCGTCACCGCGCTGCCGCTGCTCACCGCGGGCCACCCGTACAACGCGGAGGCCCTGGTCCACGGCCTGTCCCCGGACCCGTCCCCGCACCCCCAGGACGGCCCCTGGCACCAGGTACGGCTGCTGCTGCGCCTGCACCGCTACGCGCGCGAGGTGCTGGACCCCGGGACCCCCGTGGACGTACGGCTGCTGACGGCGGGCCAGGCCCTGAACCGGCACCGCGACGCCTCCGAGGCGGCCGCCGCCGCTGCCCAGGCGGCCCGCACCCCCCGGATCGCCCCCGCCACGGCCTACGCCCTCGGCGTCCTGCACGCGGACCAGCGCCATGAGGTGGAGGCGGCCCGGTTCGCCTTCCAGCGCGCGTGGCAGCGGGAGGCGGTGGAGACGGTATGACCGGGACCCCCGTACGGGCCGCGGGCTGCGTCCTGTGGCGCCGCTCGCCCGCCGGTGTCGAACTGGCCCTGGTCTGGCGCCCCAAGTGGTCCGACTGGTCCTGGCCCAAGGGGAAGCTGAAGCGGGGCGAGAGCGCCGAGGCGGCCGCGCTGCGCGAGGTCGAGGAGGAGACGGGCCACACCTGCCGGCTCGGCACCCCCCTGCCGACCGCCCGCTACCTCGACCACGCGGGCCGCCCCAAGGAGGTCACGTACTGGGCGGCCGAGTCGACGGGCGGCTCCTTCACCCCCAACGACGAGGTCACCACCCTCCTCTGGCTCCCGCCGCCCGAGGCCCGGGACCGCCTGACGTACCCCCACGACCGGGACCTGATCCCACCGGCGCTGGAGGCGATCGCGAGGGTTCCGCGCTAGCAGCCGCTCTCGTGCCGGGTCGCGTCCGTTCTCGCCTGGCTGCGCGCCCTGCGGGCCGGGCCGCGCCAGCCGCAGGTGCAGCGGGCCACGCAGAAGCGGCCCTGTTCGGTCGTCGTCGTCAGATGGTCCGGGTCCCGCGTGTCCTGCTCCGCCACGCCGTCCACCGTACCGAGAAGCCAAGGGCAGAGCGTGACGGCAGTCCCCTACTCGTCGTTAACCGGACGACAGGGGGGCCGTAACGGACGTACCGGCTGGGGGAAGGCAGGGCGATGGAACGGCGGCAGTACAGACGGCGCACGGTCAGGACGGCCGGCGCGCTGGGCCTCACGCTCGCGCTGGGCACCGGTGTGGGCGGCTGCTCGGACCTCGGGCTCCCCGCCGAGGACGTCAGCAGCGGCGCGGGCGATCCGATCACCCTGCTGACCGGCGCCGCCGCGGCGCTGACCGGCGCGGGCAGCTCCAAGGCCGGCACCGCCATGGAGATGGCCACGGGCGGCACCCGGGTCACCATCCGCGGCAAGGGGGTCTACGACTACGTCCACCGGCTCGGCCGACTGACCGTCGTGCTCCCCGAGGACCCGGCGGGCACCGCCGAGCACCGCCCGCTCACCGAACTCCTCACGCCCGGCGCCCTGTTCATGAAGAACCGGGGAGCCGGGGTGCCCGCCGACAAATGGGTGCGGGTGGAGACGGCCACGCTCTCGGACGGCAATCTGGTCACCGGCGGCGTCACCGACCCGTACACCGCCGCCGAGGTGCTGCGCGGCACCCGGCGGGCGAGCTACGTCGGCCGTACCGAGCTCGCCGGTGTCCCGGTACGGCACTACCGGGGCACCGCCGACCTCGCCCACGCGGCCCGGTACGCACCCGCGGACGTACGGAAATCCCTGGCAGCCGCGGCGAAAGGGTTCGCCACGGCGCAGGTGCCCTTCGACGCCTATCTGGACGACCAGGGCCGGCTGCGCAAGCTGCGCCAGCGCTTCAGCTTCGTCAACGGCAAGCAGAAGACACCCGTCGCGGTCACCTCGACGACCCTGCTGTACGACTTCGGCGCCCCCGCCGTCGTCGCGCTGCCGCACCAGAGGGACATCTACGCCGGCCGGATCGCGGAGGACACGGGGACGGATGGGGCCTGACAGCGCCTGAGAGGGCCTGAATCCGGCCACCCGCCGAGCCTCCGTACTAGTCCCTTGACGCCACCCCGTAAGTAGCCCGTCCGTGCCATGCGCGGTAGGTAAACCGCCTCCTACCCTAGGAGTCCGGTGACGTCAGGGAAGAGGTGAGGCGGGTGGCGGCGGTCGGCGGTACGGCGGTTCAGGACCATGTGGCCCTCGCCGAGATCGAGCTCTGCGGCGAACTGATCATCGCGGCCTCCGCCGCCGAGGACCGGCTCAGCCTGGAGAGCATCGACGAGGTACTCCGGGTGGAACGGCAGGAACGAGACAGCTGAGGCGCCGCGGCGGGCCTCAGGTGCGCAGCAGGCGGCCGATCGCCTTCGTCGCCTCGTCCACCTTCGCCTCGATCTCGTCCCCGCCCTTGAGGGCCGCGTCCGCCACGCAGTGCCGCAGGTGCTCCTCCAGCAGCTGGAGCGCGAAGGACTGCAGCGCCTTGGTGGAGGCCGAGACCTGGGTGAGTATGTCGATGCAGTAGGTGTCCTCGTCGACCATCCGCTGAAGGCCGCGAATCTGGCCCTCGATCCGGCGCAGCCGCTTGAGGTGCTCGTCCTTCTGCTTGTGGTAACCGTGCGTGGCGTGCTCACCGCAGTCCGTCTGCTCGGAGGGTGCCGTGGCGCCGGCCTCGGTAGTCGTCATAGCGGGCCTCCATCTCGGGACGGGTGTTCTCGGTCACACACCGGGGGACATATCGCCCGGCATACCCCTACTGGGTATATGGTACCGAATTTTGCTGGGTATGGGGGCCTTGGTACGCCCCCGTGATGATCGCTCTGCTCGATGGGCGACACTGGAGGGCGGCCCGATAGCCGTGGCCGGATGATGCGCCTAGCATCAGCCTGACCGAAACCGAAGCACCCCGAGGACCCCACGTGCGCTTTCGTCTGACCCCCAGGGAGACGAGCTTCTATGACATGTTCGCCGCTTCCGCGGACAACATCGTCACCGGCTCGAAACTCCTGATGGAACTGCTCGGGGCGGACTCCTCCGCCCGGGCCGAGATCGCAGAGCGTATGCGGGCAGCGGAACACGCAGGTGACGATGCCACGCACGCGATCTTCCACCAGCTGAACTCCTCGTTCATCACGCCGTTCGACCGCGAGGACATCTACGCCCTCGCCGGTTCCCTGGACGACATCATGGACTTCATGGAGGAGGCCGTCGACCTCGTCGTCCTCTACCAGGTCGAGGAACTGCCCAAGGGCGTCGAGCAGCAGATCGAGGTGCTGGCCCGCGCGGCCGAGCTGACCGCGGAGGCGATGCCGAACCTCCGCACCATGGACAACCTCACCGAGTACTGGATCGAGGTCAACCGTCTGGAGAACCAGGCCGACCAGATCCACCGCAAGCTGCTGGCGCACCTCTTCAACGGCAAGTACGACGCGATCGAGGTGCTGAAGCTCAAGCAGATCGTGGACGTGCTGGAAGAGGCGGCGGACGCGTTCGAGCACGTGGCGAACACGGTGGAGACCATCGCCGTCAAGGAGTCCTGAGGCGTCGATGGACACCCTGGCTCTGGTCGTGACCGTAGCGGTCGCGCTTCTGTTCACCTACACCAACGGCTTCCACGACTCGGCGAACGCGATCGCCACATCGGTGTCCACGCGGGCGCTGACCCCGCGGGCGGCGCTGGCGATGGCCGCCGTGATGAACCTCGCCGGCGCGTTCCTCGGCTCCGGGGTCGCCAAGACGGTCAGCGAGGGGCTGATCGAGACGCCGTCGGGCGGCACGGGGATGGGGATCCTCTTCGCCGCGCTCCTCGGCGCGATCGCCTGGAACCTGGTCACCTGGTACTACGGCCTGCCCTCGTCCTCCTCGCACGCGCTGTTCGGCGGCCTGGTGGGGGCGGCGCTCGCGGGCGGTACGGCGGTCCACTGGGACGGCGTGGTCAACAAGATCATCGTGCCGATGTTTCTGTCCCCGGTCGTCGGTCTGGTCGTCGGCTATCTCGTGATGCTGCTGATCATGTGGCTCTTCCGCCGCGCCAACCCGCACAAGGCCAAGCGGGGCTTCCGCATCGCACAGACGGTCTCCGCGGCGGGCATGGCCCTCGGCCACGGTCTCCAGGACGCCCAGAAGACGATGGGTGTCGTGGTGATGGCCCTGGTCATCGCCGGACACGGAACGTTCGACGACCCGATCCCGGTGTGGGTGAAGCTGGTCTCGGCGATGATGCTGTCGCTCGGCACGTACGCCGGTGGCTGGCGCATCATGCGCACGCTCGGGCGGAAGATCATCGAACTGGACCCGCCGCAGGGGTTCGCCGCGGAGGCGACGGGCGCGTCGATCATGTTCGGTACGGCGTACCTCTTCAAGGCGCCGATCTCCACGACGCATGTCATCACCTCGGCCATCATGGGCGTCGGCGCCACCAAGCGGGTGAACGCGGTGCGCTGGGGCGTGGCCAAGAACATCGTCCTGGGCTGGTTCATCACGATGCCGGCGGCCGCGCTGGTCGCCGCGCTGGCCTTCGGCCTGGTGAAGCTGACGGTTCTCTGACCGTTCCCTCTTCTCCTCTGCCTTCCCCTCTGCCCACCCTCTCGTCGGCCTTGCGCCCGGGCGAGGGGGTGGGCTTTTTCCTGCCCTGCCGACCGGGGCGTCAGTCGGCGTACTGCGGGAAGTGGCCGCGCCTCACCGCGACCTGTCCGGCCGCAAGCACCGGCACCGTGAGATCGCCGGTGACCAGGACGTCCTGGTTGCACCAGGAACCGCCCAGCTCCACGGCCCAGCCACCCGGCTCCATCACCCAGTCGGCGTCGGAGAGCTTCACGACGACGCCGCTTCCGCAGATGAACGCCCGGGACGCCTGCGAGACGATCCACTCGGCCTTCCTGGCCTCCGTCGCCCCGTCGTTGTGGCACCTCTCGGCCATCCGCCACAGCAGGTGCCACCCGACGCCGGGGGTCAGCGGCCCCACGTAGGCGAACTGCCGGTCCTCCACGAGCGTGGTCGCGTAGCCGAAGACGGGCCCGAACAGGGAGAACACGGTCACCCGCCCCCGGCCTTTCGCTCCTCCGGTGGTCGCCACGGTCTCAGCAGCAGGGGCCGTCGCCGCAGCACGCCGGTTCGTTGCAGTCCGCCCTGGTGGCCCACAGGGACTCGTCCACGGAGAAGCCATGGGCACGGATCCGCGCCACGACATCCGCCATGGTCGCCCTGTCCCGGTACCGTGACTTGGGCGCGTGATGGACGAACCGGCCGTACCGGGTCCGGCAGAACTCGGCGTACTCCTCGGTGTGCAGCATGAACGTGTGCCACCCCGGGTCCACGGCCCTGGAGGGCGACATGCCCTCGCCGGTCCGGCCCATGACGTCCACGAACGCCAGGGCCTCGTCCATGATCCGCTCGGCGAGGGAACGCTCGTACCCGTACTCCTCGGCACAGAAGTCCGTCAGCCGTGCGAACAGCTCGGGGGCCACGAGGTCGCGTCCGCGCCGCAGGGCGACGGCCGATCGGTCAGGGGCCACGGTCATGAGGGTTCCTCTCTCCGGTTGATCCGACACGCCTCATCTTCGACAGGCCACGTGCACCGCTCCAGCCGATTTCCTGTTCTCTCAGAAATTGATCGCGGATTTCCTCGACCATGCTTCGCATGACATCTCCGGAAACGGCGACGGCTGCGAATCCCTCGAATTTCTCGACATAGAGGGCGACGTCTCGCGGGTCGGTCACCGCAAGCTCCGCATGCACGGTTTCCACCGTCACCATGCGGTCATCCTTGATCGAGAACGAGTGGCTGGGAAAATCGGTCTGACGCGTCGACAGCGGTACGACACGGAGATCGACACCGGGGATCCGGGAAACGGAGATGAGCTTGTCGAGTTGCCCGGCCATCACGAGGGGCGGGACAATTCTCCAGCGCAGCACCGACTCGGTGACGATGAAGTGGAGCCGCCGTCCCGGCTCGTACAGAATGCCCTGTCTGGCAAGCCGCGCGCCTACAGCCCGTGTGAGCTGGTCCGCCGTGAGATTCTTGCGGCCGAGCACTGCCTGGACATATTCCGGCGTCTGAAGCAGGCCGGGTACGAGCGAGGGTTGAAAGAGCCGCAACAGAGTCGTACGGGATTCGATCGCCTGGATCTGCTGCTGTTTCCGGTGGTATCCGAGCCGCCGGTACAGACGCCAGGCCGTCGCCTCGGTCGCCGCCGCCCTGGCGACCGACATGTACTCGGCCTTGACTTCTTCGGAAACCCCTATGGCGGTCAGGACCTGATCCACGTCCACGACACTCGGCATCACGCTGCCGTTCTCGATCTTGGACAGCTTCGAACCGGACATGGCCGCCCTGCGGGCGACGGTCTTGGCTTCCATTCCGGATGCCAGCCGCAGCGCCCGCAGCGCGGACCCCAGCTCAGCCTTGTTCACTCCCCGTGCCGTGCCCACCAATCCGCGAACGGCACGGCATGCGCCAGCGCGGTGTCCCGGTAGGCCCGGAGATCGGCGAGCAGGTCTTCCTCGGCGAATTCGCTCCCAAGGTATTTACCGGCGTCGTCGTACGACATCACTGCCGCGGCCGTGTCGTCGAACATCCAGAAGTCGGGCGCGTCCGGGATCGGGTTCGCCTTCTCGGTGACGTCGAGGATGAAGAACTCCTCACCGGCGGTCATGTTGCGCCGGTATCCCCAGGACAGCTCGAACCGGAGATAATCCGTGAGCGGACGGGACAGAACATGAACGCGATACACGCGCTTCCCGGCCCCGGTGGCGTTCCCCACCGTGGCCAGCCATTCGGCTGTCCGGTACGACTCCGGCTGTTCGCGCCCTGCCAGAAACGCCTGATAGGCATCGACTCCTCCCGACTGACTGTAGTCGTCCAGCGTCTCGAGCCGGAACGCTTCGCGCTCGAACGCGGTGAACCACTCCCCGAACGTCCGGCTAGACGAGGTTGCCACGGACAGCCTTTCGGATCAGTTCGACGGGGACTTCGACGAGGGCCTCGTGCGAGGGGATGTCCCGACCGTGATCGGTCAGCAGGCCCCCCTGCACGACTAAGGTTCCCCGATCGGTGGCGTACAGCGTCGGACACTCGCCCTCGTCGCAGTCACCCACCAGCCGCGTCAGCTTTACCACCGCAGACTCCTCCCACTTGCGGACCGGGCGTCATCACTGATCGTCCCGACCGTGCCGCACATTCGGCAAGAGCCCCTGGTTTCCATTACTGGAAACCGTCGCCATGAAGCGGACCTGATGGTGGACGCTGAGACCAGGACGAGGCGATGTTCTGGCCATCAGCTGCGAAGAAGGCGGGCCACGCCCACCTGTCCGTGTTCCGCTTCGACGACGGCATGTTCGATCGCTTCGCCTCGCACGTCGAGGAACTGTGGACCCAAGGCACTCCGGTATGGGAAGGGGAAGCCGATGGGCAGGCGTGATTACGAGGATGATCCTGATGCCCCGGCGGCGAACAGTCTGGTTCCCGCCGCCTCGACCGTCGTCGTCGACGACTGCGGACGCATCCTGCTCCAGCGCCGCCGCGACAACGGCATGTGGGCACTGCCCGGAGGTGCCATGCACATCGGGGAGTCGCTGCCCGGCTGCGCCGTCCGTGAGACGCGTGAGGAGACCGGCTTCGATGTCGAGATCGTCGGCATCGTCGGGACGTACAGCAACCCGCGTCACGTCTTCGCCTACGACGACGGCGAGGTGCGGCAGGAGTTCTCCGTCTGCTTCCTGGCGCGGCCCACGGCCGGGCGACTGGCCGTGTCCGAGGAGTCCACGGACGTCCGCTGGTTCCGGCCCGAGGAAGTCGACTCGCTGCCGATGGTCCCCGGCATCCGCAAGCGCGTGAACGACTGGCGCGAAGGCACCATGCCCGCGGCCCGGTAGAAACGCCGTGGGCCCGCCCCCGGGAATCCGGGGGCGGGCCCATTGCATCCTCCCGGTGGCACCGCCATGCAGCACCGGTGAGGAAATCGGGGGATCAGCCGAAGCGGCCGGAGATGTAGTCCTCCGTCGCCTGGACCGACGGGTTGGAGAAGATCCGCTCCGTGTCGTCGATCTCGATCAGGCGGCCGGGCTGGCCGACCGCCGCGAGGTTGAAGAAGGCCGTGCGGTCGGAGACACGCGCCGCCTGCTGCATGTTGTGCGTGACGATGACGATCGTGAACCGTTCCTTCAGCTCACCGATCAGGTCCTCGATCGCGAGCGTGGAGATCGGGTCGAGCGCGGAGCACGGCTCGTCCATCAGCAGCACCTTGGGCTCGACCGCGATCGCGCGGGCGATGCACAGCCGCTGCTGCTGGCCGCCGGAGAGCCCGGCACCCGGCTTGTTCAGCCGGTCCTTGACCTCGTTCCAGAGGTTCGCGCCCTTGAGCGACTTCTCGACGACGTCGTTCAGCTCGCTCTTGCGGTAGTTGCCGTTCAGCCGGAGACCGGCGGCCACGTTGTCGAAGATCGACATGGTGGGGAACGGGTTCGGGCGCTGGAAGACCATGCCCACCTCGCGCCGCACCGACACCGGGTCGACCCCGTTGCCGTACAGGTCCTCGTCGTCGAGCAGCACCTTGCCCTCGACCCGCCCGCCCGGGGTGACCTCGTGCATGCGGTTCAGCGTGCGCAGGAACGTCGACTTGCCGCAGCCGGAGGGCCCGATGAACGCCGTCACCGAACGCGGCTCGACGGTCATCGAGATGTCCTCGATCGCCTTGTGGGAGCCGTAGTAGGCGGTCAGTCCGCTTACGTCGATTCGCTTGGCCATTACTTACTTCACTTCCGTCAGTCGCTGAGGGGGCCGCCGTCAGCGACCGGTCTTCGGGGCCTTCCAGCGGGCGATGCCGCGGGCCGCCAGGTTGAGGATCATCACGAAGGCGATCAGCGTGAGCGAGGCCGCCCAGGCGCGGTCGTACGCCGCCGTGGAACCGGAGCTCTGCGAGTACTGCTGGTAGATGTACAGCGGCAGCGCCTGCTGGGCACCCGAGAACGGGTTGTTGTTGATGAAGGAGTTGCCCCACACCAGCAGCAGGACCGGCGCCGTCTCACCCGCGATACGGGCGATGGCCAGCATGATGCCCGTGGTGATGCCGCCGATGGAGGTCGGCAGGACCACCTTCAGGATGGTGCGCCACTTGGGCACACCGAGCGCCAGGGACGCCTCGCGCAGCTCGTTCGGTACGAGCTTGAGCATCTCCTCCGTGGAGCGGACCACGACCGGCATCATCAGGATCGCCAGCGCCAGCGAGCCGGCGAAGCCGAAGGGCTGCATGTCGGCCATCAGCATCAGGCTGAGGATGAAGAGACCGGCGACGATCGACGGGATGCCCGTCATGACGTCGACGAAGAAGGTGACCGCGCGGGCGAGGCCGCCGCGGCCGTACTCCACCAGGTAGATCGCGGTGAGCACACCCACCGGCGCGCCGATCAGGGTGGCGAGGCCGACCTGCTCCAGGCTGCCGATGATCGCGTGGTAGATGCCGCCGCCCGGCTCGGAGTCGGCGACGACGCCCATGGAGTGCGTCAGGAAGTAGGGGTCGAGGACCTTCACCCCGCGCTTGACCGTGGTCCAGATCAGCGAGACCAGCGGGAGCAGCGCGATCAGGAAGGCGACCCACACCAGCGAGGTGGCGATGCGGTCCTTGGCCTGGCGGCGGCCCTCCACCGCGGAGGCGATGACATAGGTGCCGAGGACGAACAGCAGCGCGGCGATCAGGCCCCACTGGATGTGGCTGGTCAGGCCGGCGCCCTCGCCGATGCCCACCGCGACCACGATCGAGCCCGCGGCGATCGCCCAGGGCGACCACTTCGGCAGGCTGGCGCTCCGCAGCGAGCTGCGGCGCTTGTCGGTGACGGCTGCGGTGCTCATGCGTTGGCCCCCGAGTACTCCTTGCGGCGGGCGATGATCGCGCGGGCCGCGCCGTTGACCAGCAGGGTGATGACGAACAGGACCAGACCGGAGGCGATCAGCGCGTCCCGGCCGTCCTGCGTGGCCTCGCCGAACTTGCTGGCGATGTTCTGGGCGAAGGTGCCGCCGCCCGGGTCGAGCAGGCTGGTCTGGATGTCGAAGGTCGGGGAGAGGACCGTGGCCACGGCCATCGTCTCGCCGAGCGCGCGGCCGAGGCCGAGCATCGAGGCGGAGATCACGCCGGAGCGCCCGAAGGGCAGCACCGACATGCGGATGACCTCCCAGCGGGTGGCGCCGAGGGCCAGCGCGGCCTCCTCGTGCATCCGCGGGACCTGGCGGAAGACCTCGCGGCTCACGTTGGTGATGATCGGCAGGATCATGATCGCGAGCAGGATGCCCACGGTGAGCATCGAGCGGGGCGCGCCGCCCTGCCAGGAGAAGATCCCGGTCCAGCCGAGGTACTCGTTGAGCCAGCCGAACAGGCCGTTCAGGTGCGGTACGAGGATCAGGGCGCCCCAGAGGCCGTACACGATGGACGGCACCGCGGCGAGCAGGTCGATCACATAGGCGACCGGGCCGCTCATCCGGCGGGGGGCGTAGTGCGTGAGAAACAGCGCGATGGCGACGGCGACCGGTACGGCCAGGGCCATGGCGACGATCGAGGAGACCACCGTGCCGAAGGCGAGGACCGCGATGCCGAACGACGGCGGCATCAGGTTGGTGTTCCACTCGAAGGTGGTCAGGAAGTTGCCGTGGTCCTTGCTGATCGCGAGGGACGCGCGGTAGGTGAGGAAGACCGCGATGGCGGCCATGATCACCAGGAGCAGGATGCCGGAGCCGCGGGAGAGGCCGAGGAAGATGCGGTCACCGGCGCGGGTGGCGCTGCGGTTCGCGTTCTTCTTCGGTTCGGCGGCGGTCGGCTGGGATGCGGGGGGTGGTGCGTCGGTTGTCTTCGTTATGTCCATCGGGTTCTCCGGTCTGCGGAGCCGCTCGCCCCGGTGGGGGCGTGCGGCTCGTGGCGGCGGTGCACCGGACGGTGCGGCCCGGCCCGCGGGGAGGCCGTGGGACCGGGCCGCACTCTCGGATCAGGTCAGCTCAGGCCCGCGATGGTGGTGCGGACCTTGCCGATGATCGCGTCGGGCATCGGCGCGTAGTCGATGCCGCTGAGGAGCTTCTGGCCGTCCTCGGAAGCCATGTAGTTGAGGAACGCCTTGACGGTGGGCAGGGTGTCGGCCTTGTTGCCCTTGTCGCAGGCGATCTCGTACGTCACCAGGGTGATCGGGTAGGCGCCGTCGGCCTTGGTGTTGTAGTTCAGCTGGAGCGACAGGTCGCTGCCGGTGCCGACGACCTTGGCGTCGGCGATGGCCTTGGTGGCGCTCTCGGTGCTGGGGGCGACCGGCTGGGAGGCGCCGGTGCTGATGTTCACGGCCTTGACGCCGTCACCGACGTACGACAGCTCGAAGTAGCCGATGGCGCCGTTGGTCTGCTTGACCTGCTGGGCCACGCCCGAGGACTGCGCGGCGGACTGGCCGCCCTTGGCCTGCCAGGTCTTGCCGCCCGAGTACTTCCAGTTGTCCGGGGTGGCGGCCTTCAGGTACTTGGTGAGGTTGTCCGTGGTGCCGGAGTCGTCCGAGCGGTGGAACGCCTGGATCTTCAGGTCGGGAAGCTTCGCCGAGGGGTTCAGCTTCTTGATCGCGGCGTCGTTCCAGTTGGTGATCTTGCCGTCGAAGATCTTGGCGAGGGTCGGGGCGTCCAGGACGAGGTTGTCCACGCCGTTCAGGTTGTAGCCGATGGCGATCGGGCCGCCGACCATCGGGAGGTCGATGCCCTGGCCGCCGGAGCAGACCTTCTTGGACGCGGTGACCTCTTCGGGCTTGAGCGCCGAGTCGGAGCCCGCCCACGGGATCTGGCCCTGGGTGAAGGAGGTCACACCGGCGCCGGAGCCGCCGGCCTTGTAGTTGATCTGCACGCCGCAAGCCTGCGAGAAGTTCTTGACCCAGGCGTCGATCGCGTTCTTCTGCGCGGAAGAGCCGTCCGAGAGCAGCTGGCCCTTGGCGCCGTCGCACTTGATGGAAGAGGCGTTGGAGGCCGAGGCGCCACCCGAGGGCTTGGAACCGCCGCCGTTGTCGTCGGAGCCACACGCCGTCAGGGCCAGGGCGCCGGAGACGGCGAGAGCACCGAGGGTCACGGCGCGCAGCCGGTTCTTGCGCTGAAGCTTCACGTTCGGGAGTTCCTTCCAGGAGCCGCCGCTGTCGGCGGCGTGCGAAGTCAGTGGTGCGGTGAGCGCATCCGAACCGCACTCCGCACCGGGTAAGGCCGAAATTAGGCAGATCAGGTGAAGCGGCCGAAGGCCATAAATGAACGGCGGGTGAACCCCTGCCGTCGGCCCGGTGAGGTCACGGAATGCTCACGGGGAGAGCACGCGCCGATTCCGACGACCGGGGCGGAGGCACACATATGCGATGTTCGGCACCCGTACGGGGGAACCCTGCTGTACCTGCCGTCGTCTCGTCTCCCGGAGGCCACCTCGGCCGCGGAAAGGCGACGGAGACATGGAACGGCGTACGTTCATCTCGGGCGGCGCGGCCGCGCTGGCGACGACGGCACTGACCGGGTGCGGGGCGGGCGGCGGGCACTCCGCCGCGGCCCAGGCGCATTCCTCGGGCGTGTCCGGGGCGTCCTCGACGTCGCTCACGGCGATGAGGACCACCAGCGCGAGCGGTGCGGCCGGCGCGAGCGGCCCCGCCGACTGGACCGCCCTCGGCCGGGACCTCGACGGCTCCCTGGTGCGGCCGGGCGACGCCCAGTGGAAGACCGCGCACCAGCTGTACAACACCCGCTTCGACGGCCTGAAGCCCGCCGCCGTCGCCTACGTCGCGCACGCCGCCGACATCCGCACCGTGCTGTCGTACGCGAAGAGCCGGCACATACCGGTGTCGATACGCAACGGCGGCCACTCCTACGCCGGTTACTCCTCCGGCGACAACCGGCTGATCGTCGATGTCTCGCGGCTGAACCGGATACGGGTGAGCGGGAGCCAGGCGGTGGTGGGCGCCGGTGCCAAGCTGATCGACGTGTACCGGGGGCTGGCCGCGAAGGGCGTGACCATACCGGCGGGCTCCTGCCCCACGGTCGGCGTCTCCGGTCTGGTGCTCGGCGGCGGCCACGGGGTCGTCTCCCGGGCGTACGGCCTGACCTGCGACAGCCTCACCCAGGCGACCCTGGTCACGGCCGACGGCAAGCAGATCACCGCCGACGCGACGCAGCACTCGGACCTCTTCTGGGCGCTGCGCGGCGCGGGCAACGGCAACTTCGGCGTCGTCACCGAACTGCACTTCCGCACCCATCCGGCGCCGCAGGCGGTCACCGCGTATCTGTCCTGGCCGTGGTCGAAGGCGGCGGCGGTGCTCAAGGCGTGGCAGGAGTGGGGGCCGACGCAGCCGGACGAGATCTGGTCCTCCCTGCACCTGGCGTGCGTGCCGGGCCGTACGCCGACGATCTCCGTCTCCTGCTTCTCCATCGGCACCTACAACGAGCTGA
The DNA here is from genome assembly GCF_049222185.1 of Streptomyces sp. LaBMicrA B280. Lineage (NCBI taxonomy): Bacteria > Bacillati > Actinomycetota > Actinomycetes > Kitasatosporales > Streptomycetaceae > Streptomyces > Streptomyces sp. LaBMicrA B280. The sequence goes on from NZ_JBMJCT010000011.1 coordinate 509,827, forward strand.
AGAACGCGGTGGACCGCCTCGCCCACCAGGCCGGCGCCAACGCCACCTCCGTCTCCCTGCACCGGCGGGGCTACGAGGAGGCGATGGAGATCTACGCCGGGTGCTCCTCCTTCTCCGCGCAGGCCCAGTGCCATCTGCCCGGCAGCACGCCGGGCCGCTCGGCCCAGGGGGCGCTCGGGCGCGAGACGTACGCGGCCCGCTCGGACTTCTTCGACCGGTCCCTGTCCGCGGCGGGCATCCAGACGGTGCTGCGGCAGATCGCGGGGGTGCGGGGCGGGGCGGGCAGCGTCGCGTTCACGGCACTGGGCGGGGCGGTGAACCGCGTCGCGCCGACGGCGACGGCCTTCGTGCACCGGCGCTCGCGGATGCTGGCGCAGTACATCGCGTCCTGGCCCGCGGGGGCCTCCGGCGGTTCGGCGCAGTCGTGGCTGACGTCGGCCCATCGCGCGATGGCGCCGTACGCCTCCGGCGCGGCGTACCAGAACTACACCGACCCGACGCTGACGAACTGGCGGAAGGCGTACTACGGGGACGCGGCGGCGCGGCTCGCGAAGGTGAAGCAGCAGTACGACCCGTCGAGGTTCTTCTCGTACGCGCAGGGGGTGTAGGCCGGAACCCGGGGGCGCCCCTCAGCGGGCGCCCCCCGGTTACGCCGCCAGGTCCCGTTCCTCGGAGTCCATCGGCTCCACGGACCGCCGGGCGCCCGGCACCACCGGAACCTCGGCCGCCGCCCTGCGGCGCACGATCCACGACACCCTCGGCGCCCGCTCCACCGCCTTCATCAGCGGGGTGAGCAGGGCGGAGGCGAGCGGGGCCAGCAGCAGGGCCACGGCCGTGCCGAGGGCGAAACCGCCGATCACGTCCGTCGGGTAGTGCACGCCCATGTAGACCCGGCAGAAGCCCTCCAGGAGGGCCAGCCCGATCCCGGCGATGCCGAACCTGCGGTTGGCGACGAACAGCCCCACGCCGAGCGCCATCGTCAGCGTGGCGTGATCGCTGACGAAGGAGAAGTCGGTCTTGCCGGAGACGAGGACATCGAGCCCCTGATGGTCCACGAAGGGCCGCGGCCGTGACACGAATCCCCGGATCGGGATGTTCACCAGCACCGCGATCCCGGCCGCGAGCGGGGCCCACACCAGCGCGGCCACGGATGTCGCCGCGTCCTCCTGGCCCCGGCGCCGCACGGACCACCAGCACCACACCACGAGCAGGACCATCGCGAGCAGCAGCCCGTACTCGCCCACGAACTCCATGATCCGGTCGAACCAGTGCGGCGCGCTCCTGGCCAGACCGTTGATGTCATACAGCAGTTCGACGTCGGGGTTCGATCCGGATTCGGCGAGTACAGCCATGGTGCTGCGGCCCCTTCGTCGTCTTCCCGGACGCACCTCGTGTGCGTCGCACCGACCCCCGTCAACAGGAACGCACGGTCACCACCATTGCGTTCCACTCTCCACCGAAAGATCACGCAGACGTTATCGAAGAGAGACTCATCCTCGCAGCTCAGGGGGTAGGTTCACGCACGGTTTACACCGCCGTGGGGAGCGCTTTTGCGCCATCTTCGGTCACCCGGGTGGCGCCGAAATAATCCGCTCCGTCGATCGGGTCGAACCGGATCACCGCCCCCGTGCGCGGCGCGTCGATCATGTACCCGCCACCGACGTAGATACCCACGTGGTGGATGGCCCGGGAGTCGGTGGGGTCATGGGAGAAGAACACCAGGTCACCGGGGAGCAGCTGGCTGCGCGAGGGGTGCGGACCGGCGTTGTACTGGTCGTTGGCCACCCGCGGCAGCTTGATCCCGACGCTCGCGTACGCGGCCTGGGTCAGCCCCGAGCAGTCGAAACGCCCGCCCTGCGCGGCCGTGCCCTCGCCGCCCCACAGATACGGCGTGCCCAGCTTCTTCTGCGCGAAGTCGATCGCACCGGCGGCCTGCCGGGTGGGATCGAGCCGGCTGGGCGGCGCGGCGAAGCTCTCCGCGAGGCTGTTGATGCGCTGGACGTAGTTCTGGGTCTCGCTGATGCCCGGCACCCCACCGGCCTGGATGACCCGGTACGCCCCGGCGTTGTACGCCGCGAGCATGTTGTCGGAGACGTTGCCCGGAACATCCTTGACGTACTTGGCCAGTTCGCAGTCGTACGACGCCGCCGACGGAATCGCGTCATTCGGGTCCCAGATGTCGCGCTTGCCGTCGCCGTTGCCGTCGATGCCGTGCGTCGCCCAGGTGCTCGGGATGAACTGGGCGATCCCGCGGGCGTCGGCCGGGCTGACCACCCTGGGGTTCCAGCCGCTCTCCTGGTACAGCTGCGCCGCGAGCAGCGCCGGGGTCAGCGCGGGACACAGGTTCCCCCACTTCGCGACCAGTTGCTGGTACGCCGCCGGCACCGCGCCCTTGGCCAGCGCCCGCCCGCTCGCGGCCATGCCCCCCACGAGGTTCCCGGCGACCAGGTACACCGCGACCACGAGCACCATGACGAAACTCAGCCCGCCCGCCACGACGGCACCACCGACGATCCACGCCTTACGCACCGTCAACCGCCCCTCACCGTCGGCCAGTCCGCCGAATGCAGTGTAGGAGCCGCAGGGGCTCAGCACGAGAACGCCCGTCCGAGCCACAGCGGTTCGACAGTTCCAGAGGGGAGAAGAAGGGGTCGGCCGGCTCGGTCAGCCGGCCGCCGTCGCGTCCCGGTACAGCTCCGCCGCCTCCGTGCTCAGCACCACGCTGTAGGACACGTCGTCCGTGGAGCCGCCCTCCTCGTGGCCGCCGAGGATGCCGACGACCTGGTGGTCGCCGTTGATCCAGGGGCTGCCGCTGGTGCCGCCGGTGAAGGAGGGGCAGTAGATGCGCTGTTGGGTGGGGCTCTGGCGGCGCGGCTTGTTGGTGCAGCGGATGGGGAGTTCGCGGGAGTCGGGGTAGCCGGTGACCGTCACCGCGGTCGCGCCGGTCGTCGCGCCGGTGACGAAGCGGTTGCCGCCGACCACCTGTTCGACGCTCTGCCCGTCGAGATCGGCCACCGTCACGAGGGCGACGTCGCTGTCCTCGTCCTGGTCCCTCGCCCAGCTGTCCGGCAGGAAGCGCCGGGTCACCTTCCACACCCCGTACGGCGCCTGCCCGCCGCGGTAGCCCGGCACGAACACCAGGTCCCGGTCCTGGGCGTTCACACAGTGCGCGGCGGTGGCGATGAGGTCGCCCCGCGGGCTGTGCACCACCGAGGCCGTACAGAAGTGACCGCCGGCCAGCCGCGACGCCCGGTCCGCGTCGAACAGCGCGCCCACCCGGGCCTCGCGCACGGACGCGACCGCGTCCGCGGTGACCCCGAAGGGTCCCGGCCCGTCATCGGCGGAAGCCACGGACGCCGAGGTCAGGGCGAGCATCACCACTGCCCCGAGCAACGCGGGACGCGAGGTGACCGAGATGCGTGAGATGCGCTTCATCAGGCCTCACTCTGTCTCACGAAGGTGAGAAACCCGCTCCGACTTCGCTGAGAATTTCCGCAGAAACCTCCCGATGGCCGGTGCGGGCACCACGCTACTGTCCCCCCGCCGGGGCCGCCTCCCCACCGGTCACCGTGGGTCAGAACGTCGTCGTCATCCCGCCGTCCACCGCGATGGTCTGCCCGGTGATGAAGGACGCCGCGCCGCTCGCCAGGAAGACGACCACCCCGGCGATCTCCTCCGGCCGGCCCCAGCGCCCGAGCGCGGTACGGGTGCGCAGCCAGCGCTCCCAGCCGGGATCCGTGGTGAGTTCGGCGTTGACCTCGGTGGCGAAGGTGCCCGGCGCGACCGAGTTGACGGTCGTACCGCTCGGCCCGAGGTCCGCCGCGAGGGCCCGGGTCAGACCGTCCAGGCCCGCCTTCGCGGTGGCGTAGCCGACATCACCCGTACGGCCCAACTGCCCCACCACCGAGGACACGTTGACGATACGGCCCGCCACCCCGCGCGCGGCCAGCCCACGGGCCACCACCTGGCTCAGCGCGTACGCCGAGGTCAGATCCACGTCGAGCAGCGCGTTCAGATCGTGGGGCGTCAGCTCCGCCACGCCCCGCCGGTCCCGGTGGCCCACGTTGTTGACCAGGATGTCGAGATCGCCCAGCTCCTCGACCGCCGCCTGCGCCGCCGCCCGGTCCGTGACGTCGAACGCGGCGGTCGCGATGTCGTACCCGCCCGCCGTCCGCAGCCGCTCGGCCGCCGCGGCGAGGGCCGCCGGGTCCCGGCCGTTGAGGACCACCCGCGCGCCGGCCCCGGCCAGACCGCGCGCCATCTCCAGGCCGAGGCCGCGCGCCGATCCCGTCACGAGGGCCGTACGGCCGTCGAGCCGGAAGGTCACGGGGCCGCCGCCGGGCGCGGGGTCGCCGCCGTTCACCGGGCCGCCGCTGCCGGTGCCCGTCTCTGCCGAGGTCATGGGGTCGGTCTCGGTCCGTGGTGCGTCCTGACGATTCCTGGAAAGTTCCGGGGAATCCCTTACCCACACCGTATCCGGTCCCCTACACCTTTCCCCTCCCCTTCACCCCTCCTCTTCACCCTTCCCCTTCACCCCTTGCCGCTCGCCCGTTCCCGCTCACCCGTTCCCGACGGGTGCCTTCCACTCGACCCCCGTCAGCTCCTCCGACAGCGTCCACAGCCGCCGCGCCGCCTCCGGGTCGCTCGCCGCCGCGCTGCGGGCGACCAGGGTCGGGGCGCCGCGGAACTCGCCGAGGCCGTCCGGGCCGACGTAGGCCGCGCCCGGCAGGTCCTGGGTGGCCGCGAAGAGGGTGGGCAGGGCGCCGGCCCGGTCGCTCTGGGCGACGACGCGGTTGGCGACGACCATGCCGATCCGGGCCAGGGCGCTCGCGTGGTGACTCTGCAGGTTGGTGGCGGCGTAGCCGGGGTGGGCGGCCAGCGCGCGCACCCCGGAACCGGCCCCGGCCAAGCGGCGCTGGAGTTCCAGGGTGAACAGGAGGTTCGCCAGCTTGGACTGGGCGTAGGCGCGCGTCGGGGTGTAGCGGCCGCGCAGGTTCACGTCCTCGAAGCTGATGCGCTGATCGCCCCAGCGGTGCGCGGTGGAGGCCAGCGTCACCACGCGGTCGGTGAGGTGCGGCAGCAGCAGGTTCGTCAGCGCGAAGTGCCCGAGGTGGTTGGTGCCGAACTGCCGCTCGAAGCCCTGCGCGGTGCGCTGCTCCGGCAGCATCATCACGCCCGCGTTGTTGATCAGCAGATCCAGCGGGCGGTCCCAGGCGGCGGCGAAGGCGCGCACCGAGTCCAGGTCCGCGAGGTCGAGCCGGCGCACCTCGGTGCTGCCCGCCACCCGCGCCGCGGCGACGCCGCCCCGCGCCTCGTCCCGTACGGCGAACACCACATGCGCGCCGGCCCGCGCCAGCGCCTCGGCCGCCACCAGGCCGAGGCCGCTGTTGGCGCCGGTGATCACGGCCGTACGGCCGGTCTGGTCGGGGATGCGGTTCACGTTCCACTTGCGCGCACCGCGCGCGCCGGTCGTCTCAGCCATGACCTCAATGTAGGCAGCGGCTACAATGCTGTCAATGACAACAAGGCGGGTGAGCCTCGGGATACGATGGCGCACATGCCCGCAAGCCGCCCCTACCACCACGGAGACCTGCGCGCCGCGCTGCTCCAGAGCGCCGAGCGCACCCTGCGGGAGAAGGGGGCCGGCGCGCTGTCGCTGCGCGAACTGGCCCGGGACATCGGCGTCAGCCACGCGGCGCCGGGCCGGCACTTCAGGGACAAGCAGGCCCTGCTCGACGCCCTGGCGATGTCGGGGTACGAGCGGCTGGACCACGCCCTGACCGAGGCGTACGGCGCGGACCCCGGCTTCGAGCGGCGCATGGCGGCGATCGCGCGCGCCTACCTCGGCTTCGCCGTCGAGCATCCCGAGCTGCTGGAGCTGATGTTCGCGCGCAAGCACCACCCCGACAGCTCGGCGCAGCTCGGCGCGGCCGTCGACCGTACCTTCGGCTCGCTCACCCGGCTGTTCGCGGACGCCCAGGCGAGCGGCGAGATCGTCGACGGCGACCCGGAGCGCATCGCCCTGGCCGCCGCCGCGAATCTGCACGGCCTGGCCGCCCTCATCGCCAGCTGCGCACTGGACGCGGACGAGGCCATGGCCGGCCTGGATCAGCATGTGCATCTGCTGCTGTACGGCCTCAAGCCCCGCTGAGCCACGCACTCTTGGTCAAACCCGGTGCCGCATACCCCACTTGACCTGCCCGGACGGTCATCTCCCCGCCATCGTGCCGTCATTGATCAGTAAGCCGGGCACCGCATTTAGGTAACGCGGAAGTCAGAAATCCGAAAGCCTCTTGTTGTCGCGTACTCAACAAGCGATGGTCGTCGCGGGCCGCCGCCCCCATCGGCGAACACGCCGCTGGTCCCCCACCGGGGGCCTCTGCCCCACCACTTTCAGGAGGCTGTACCTTGCGTACGACCAACACCCCCCACATATCCGGCAGATGGCGCCGGGTCGGCTCGGCCGCCGCTGCCGCCACCGCGCTCGCCCTGGCCGGCTTCGGTGCCGCCGCCCAGGCGGACGCCGCCACTCCCCACAAGGTCAGCGCCCAGACGATCGCCACCCAGGTCGCCAAGGCTCATGTGCAGACCGCGAACGCGTGTGCCACGACCGCCAAGAAGGGCTACGCCTCCTGTGACGCGCTGCGCGTGACCGGTGGCACCACCGCCTTCATGGAGAAGCAGGCCGCGGTCAAGGGTGTCGCGCCCGCGACGATCAAGCCCCACGCCTCCTCCGGCACCCCGACCGGCTACGGCCCCTCGGACCTCCAGTCGGCCTACGGCCTGGCCTCCGCCGCCTCCGCCAAGGGCTCGGGCGAGACCGTCGCCATCGTGGACGCCTACGACGACCCGAACGCCGCGGCCGACCTCGCGACGTACCGCTCGTACTACGGCCTCTCCGCCTGCACCACGTCCAACGGCTGCTTCAAGAAGGTCAGCCAGACGGGCTCCACCACCTCGCTGCCGTCCGCCGACAGCGGCTGGGCCGGTGAGATCTCGCTCGACCTCGACATGGTCAGCGCGACCTGCCCGAACTGCAACATCCTGCTGGTCGAGGCGAAGTCCGCGTCGATGACGAACCTCGGCACCGCGGTCAACGAGGCCGTGAAGCTGGGCGCGAAGTACGTCTCCAACAGCTACGGCGGCTCGGAGTCCTCCTCCGACTCCAGCTATGACTCGTCGTACTACAAGCACGCGGGCGTCGTCATCACGGCGAGCGCGGGCGACGAGGGCTACGGCGCCGAGTACCCGGCCGGCTCCCAGTACGTGACCGCCGTCGGCGGCACCGCCCTCAAGAAGGCCTCCACCACGCGTGGTTGGAGCGAGAGCGTCTGGAACACCTCCAGCAGCGAGGGCACCGGCTCCGGCTGCTCCGCCTACGACGCCAAGCCGTCCTGGCAGACCGACACCGGCTGCTCCAAGCGCATGATCGCGGACGTCTCCGCCGTGGCCGACCCGGCCACCGGTGTCTCCGTCTACGACAGCTACGGCGCCGACGGCACCGGCTGGAACACCTACGGCGGCACCAGCGCCAGCTCCCCGCTCATCGCCTCGGTCTACGCCCTGGCGGGCACCCCGAGCAGCGGCTCCTACCCGGCCAAGTTCCCGTACGCCAAGGCCGGCACCGCCGCGCTGAACGACGTCACCAGCGGCAGCAACGGCTCCTGCTCCACCAGCTACTTCTGCACCGCCCGGTCCGGCTACGACGGCCCGACCGGCCTGGGCACCCCCGAGGGCGTCTCCGCCTTCACCGGCTGAGCCACCGCCCCGAGGCCGTGACACCCCGTCGGGTCACGGGGGCGCCGCCGGCACAGAGGGGGACGTGGGGTCCCCTCGGCGGCAGGGAAAGAAGGAGGGCGGATCCCGGCAACCAGCCGGGATCCGCCCTCCGGCCGCTTCTCAGGACACACGGACCGGCCGCCGCCCGACCCGCCTCCCCCGCACCGTCCAGCCGCACCTCCCGCCGTGCGGCGCCGCTACCGACGGGATCGTGCCGCTTCCGCCGCCACCCGGTAATCACCGTGGACATGGCCCGGCCGTCTCCGCTGACGCCGCGCGATCTCCGCCGTCAGCGCCACCGTACGGCCGCCGCAGTCCGGGTCCGCCCGCTCTCACCGGCACGCGGCCGCGCCGCCCACCGCGACGGGCCCGGCACCCCGGCCGTGCCGTCCGGCCGTCGCCCGCCGGGCCGGCGCCCTCGACCGCGTTTCCCGGCGCCACCGCACCGCGCTCCCGCCGTAGCCCCCTCCCTCCCCCCGGCCGGACCACAAAGTTCTCCCCACCGCTCTCTCCACCGCTCTCCCCGCAGTCCCCCCTCTCCACCCCGTTTCCCGTCCGTTGTCTGTGAGTTGGGTCAAGGCGGCGGCAACGGGAGGTAAGGCGGAAGCCAGGATTCCCACGGGTCGGCCACGCGCTCTTGTTGTCGCGTACTCAACAAGTCATCGTCTTCGTCGTACCGCCGCACGCACCAGCAACGTCCTGTTCCCCCCATGTCCGGAACATCTGGAGGCTGCACACATGCGTACGTCCCCCACCGCCGGAACCACGGCCACCGGCCGCAGACGCCGCGTCGGCGCCGCCTTCGCGGCCACCGCCGCGCTGGCCCTCGCCGGGTTCGGCACCGTCGTCCAGGCCGACGCCGCCACCGCCGCACCGGCCAAGGCGACCTGGGCCAAGACCCCCTGTGCCACCCCCAAGCACAAGGGCGAACTCGCCTGCAACTCGCTGCGGGTGACCGGCGGACTCACCGCCTTCCAGAAGCAGCAGGCCGCCGACGGCATCACGCCCAAGGCCGCGACACCCACCGGCTACGGCCCCTCCGACCTCCAGTCGGCGTACGGCCTGACCTCCGCCGCCGCGTCCAAGGGTTCCGGCGAGACCATCGCGATCGTGGACGCCTACAACGACCCGAACGCCGAGGCCGACCTCGCCAAGTACCGCTCCTACTACGGCCTTTCCGCCTGCACGAAGGCCAGCGGCTGCTTCAAGCAGGTCAGCCAGACCGGCTCCACCACCTCGCTGCCCACCAGCGACTCCGGCTGGTCCGAGGAGATATCCCTCGACCTCGACATGGCCTCCGCGATCTGCCCGAACTGCAACATCCTCCTGGTCGAGGCCAAGTCGGCGACCATGGCCAACCTCGGCACCGCGGTCAACGAGGCCGTGACGCTGGGCGCCAAGTACGTCTCCAACAGCTACGGCGGCTCGGAGTCCTCCTCCGACACCAGCTACGACACCTCGTACTTCAAGCACCCGGGCGTCGCCATCACCGTCTCCGCGGGCGACGGGGGCTACGGCGCCGAGTACCCCGCCGCCTCCCAGTACGTGACCTCGGTCGGCGGCACCGCCCTGTCCAAGGCCTCCTCCACCACCCGCGGCTGGTCCGAGTCGGTCTGGAACACCTCCAGCACCGAGGGCACCGGCTCCGGCTGCTCCGCCTACGACGCCAAGCCGTCCTGGCAGACCGACACCGGCTGCGCCAAGCGCACCATCGCCGATGTCTCCGCCGTGGCCGACCCCGCGACCGGTGTCTCCGTCTACGACTCGTACGGCGTCACCGCCGGCTTCTACACCTTCGGCGGCACCAGCGCCAGCTCGCCGATCATCGCCGGCGTCTACGCCCTGGCGGGCACCCCGAGCAGCGGCAGCTACCCCGCCAAGTTCCCGTACGGCAAGGCCGGCACCGCCGCGCTGAACGACGTCACCAGCGGCAGCAACGGCTCCTGCGGCGGCAGCTACCTGTGCACCGCCCGTTCGGGGTACGACGGCCCGACCGGCGTCGGCACCCCCGAGGGCGTCTCGGCCTTCACCGGCTGACCGCTCGTCAACCCGCGCGTCCGCGGGCCCCGGTGGCATCAGCCGCCGGGGCTCGCGGCCGTTTTCCGACGCCCGCGCGTGAGACCATCGAAAACGGCTCCGCACCCGACCGGTCGTCAAAAACCGGGTCAGGGCGTAAAGGAGGTCAACGACGGAACCACGTGGCAGGTTCCGGGCGGACCTCATTGCCCGGGGTGACCTGCCGTGATACACAGAGTGACCATACGAGGTATTCGTACGAAACCCGCCAGTCAATGACGTCAAGTCGACATACGACGGCGACGTTGTCGGCGACAATGAGGCCTGACCTCTGCACACCGCAGGGGGCTCGCGGAACTACCCATCAGGGGCGGTGACTTACATGCTCTTTGCGGCCGACAAGGGAGACATCAACACCATCATCGGCGGGATCGCTCCGGACTGGGGGCCCTTCGGCAGCCTGGGCAACGAGGCCAAGGTGATGATCGAGGTGGTGATGGCGGTGGCCATCCTGCTGTGCCTCGGCATCGCGGTCTGGGGTGCGGCCAAACAGCGCATCGGGGCGACGGCGCTGCGCGACACCTTCAGCGCGGAACAGGGCAAGGGCCTCATCATCGCCGGGCTCACCGGGGTCTTCATCATCGGTTCCCTGGGCACGCTGTTCACCATCGTCTACGGCATGGCGGTCTAGCGCACCCGTGTTCCCCTCCCCTTAGAGGTTGCGTCTCCCTGATGTCGAGTCACCACACCGCGCCCGCGCGGGAACCAGCACGGCTACCGTCGTATGTCTACGAGGTGGAGGGGGCGTACACGGCATGAGTCACGGAGACGAGCAGGGCTACTCCGACTACGGCGACGACACGGGCCACACCCGTACGCGCCTGCCCGACCACGACCCCTACGGCGGCGCGCCCCGCCGTCCCGGCCGCTCGCCGTCCCGGGGACTCATCACGGTCGTCGGCGTCGTCGTCCTGCTGATCGCCGCGATCGCCTTCGCAAACCGCGGCGACCACTCATCGGCCAACACCTCAACCCCCAAGGGGACCCGTCCCCAAGCCTCCTCCACTTCTCCCACCGGCACCCACCCGGTACAGACCAAAACCAACGGCATCCCATCGAACTTCGCGCATACGGGGCAGGGCGCGGAGAGCGCGGCGGCGAACTACGCGGTGGCGTTGGGCTCGGCGGACATGTTCGACACCGCGAAGCGGCACGAGATCGTGAACACCGTTTATGCCCCGGAAGCCGCGGCTGCCCGGCAGTCGGCGATGGACCGTGCGTACTCCAGTCGGGAGTTCCTCGCCAACGTCGGTCTGACAGAGGACGGCACCCCGCCGAAGGGCCAGTTGTTCGTCTCCCGCGTCGTTCCCGCGGGCACCAAGGTCGTCTCCTCGAAGTCGGACGAGACCACGGTCGACGTCTGGTACACCACGCTCTTCGGACTCTCGGGCAACGCCTCCAAGAACCCGGTGACGGAGAGCTGGTACACGTCGACGTACGTACTGAAGTGGACCGGCAACGACTGGAAGATCACGAGCGACCAGCAGAAAGACGGCCCCGTGCCTCTGGGCCGTGATCAAAGGGCGTCCACCGCCGACGACATGACGAAGGCCGTCGAGGAGTACGGAGGGTTCACCTATGCCCGCTAACCATCGCGGCCTCACGTTCGCCACGGTTCTCGGCTCAGTGCAGATGTGCACGGTACTGCTCGCGACACGCGCATTCGCCGCCCCCTCGCCGTCTCCCACTCCATCCCCCTCGAAGAGCGGCGATGCCTGCGCCCTGATCCATGACGCCGCCAAGGAGCTCTGCGAGAAGGACAGCGGTTCCACTGGATCGTCCGGCTCCACCACCACTCCGCTCGGCGACACCCTCGACCCCCTCTCCTCCCTTGCTCAAGGTTGTGCCAAGGCGGCTTCCTGGACGATTGGGAAGCTCAGTTCGGCCGTCAAGGACACCGCCAACGTCGACTTCACCAATCAGAAGTTCCTCCAGCAGTACGCCATCGTCTTCGCCGCGTCGACCATCCTCACCCTGCTGCTCTGGCTCCTCGCCGTCGCCAAGCGCGCGGTGCGCGGCGTGCCGTTGACGACCGCGATCTCCGAGGCCGTCGGGTTCCTGTGGCTGACGGTGATGGCCTCGGCGTTCACGCCGCTGATCCTGTACACCGTCGTCTCCGCGACGGACAGCGTGACCGACGTGCTGGCGAAGGCCACCGGCGATCAGGCGGACACGTTCTTCGGCACGTTCTCCGGCGCGCTGAGCAAGGGCACCGACATCGGCGGCGGCCCCATCATGCTGATCGTCGTCTCCCTGGTGAGCATCCTCGCCGCCGGCGTCCTCTGGCTGGAGCTGGTCATCCGCGCCGCCCTCCTCTACGTCGGCGCCCTCCTCGGCACCGTCGTCTACGCGGGCCTCGTCGACAAGAACATGTGGGGCCACGTAAGGCGCTGGGCCGGCATCATGATCGCCGTCATCCTGGTCAAACCGGTGATCGTGATCGTCCTCGGCCTCGCCGGCGCCCTCTCCTCCGGCAACGGCCCCGACGCCTTCTCCGCCGTCGTCTCCGGTCTCGCGATCATCCTGCTCGCCATCTTCGCCAGCGCCGCGATCTACCGCTTCGTCCCCGGCTTCGGCGACGAGATCGCGGCCGGCCGCAACAACCGCCTCATGCAGGGCGCCGAGGGCAAGGCCGCCGCCGTCATCAGCTCCCCCGCCTCCCTCGTCGCACAGGGCATCAAGACCCACAGCACCCGCGCCGACAGCAACGCGGCCCAGGGCGGCGGCGGTTCCAGCACCCCCCGCCCGGCCAACCCCGCCACCGGCGGCGTCGCCGCGCACAGCAGCCGTACCCCCGGCGCCGGCGGCGGGGCCGGGGCCCCCGCGCCCCGGGCACCCAGCCCCATCAACACCCCGCACGCAGGCAACACCCGCAACAACCGCACGGGAGGTGAAGGGCGTTGACGACCGATTCCCATCTGTCCCATCCGATCACGCCCCGCCGTACGTATCTCATCGGCCGCGCCCGGCCGAACGCGATCGTCGGCCGCAACCGCGAGACCGGAGAGATCGCGCTGATCATCGTCGGCGCGTTCCTCGGCATGATGTGCGGCCTCCTGGTGCCCGCCCTCTCGCTGCGGATCGTGCTGCTGATGGGCTTCCCGATGCTCGCGCTCGCCGCGGTGTACGTGCCGTACAAGCGCCGCACGTTCTACAAGTGGTTCGAGATCAACCGCAGTTACAAACGCACCGTCAAGCGCGGCGCCACCTACCGCGCGGGCGTCATGGAGGCCGGTACCCGCATCGACGGCGAGGAGGTGGAGGTCGGGCCGCCGCCCGGCATCGGCCGCATCAGCTGGCTCGCCGCACCCTTCGGGCCCGACGAGATCGCCGTACTGCTGCACGCCGACCGCAAGACCGTCACCGCGGCCATCGAGATCGAGGGCCCCGGCGTCGGCCTGCGCGACTCCGAGGACCAGGAGGCCCTGGTCGACCGGTTCGGCACGCTGCTCAAGCACGTCGCCAACGGCGACGGCTTCGTCACCCGGATCCAGATGCTCGCCCGCACCCTGCCGGCCGACCCCGACGCGCACGCCAAGGACGTCAGCCAGCGCGGCGACGACCGCTCCCCGGCCTGGCTCCAGCGGTCGTACGACCAGCTCCAGTCGATGGTGTCCACGAGCAGCGAGCAGCACCGCGCCTACCTCGTCGCCTGTATGCACCACAGCCGTGAACTGGCCGCCGAGGCGCAGGCGATGGCCCGGGCCGCCCGCCCCCGGTCCGGCCGCAAGCTCGACCGGGACGCCGGACTCGCCGTCGTCATGGCCCGCGAGCTGACCGACATCTGCTCCCGCCTCCAGGAAGCCGACATCCGTGTCCGCCAGCCGCTCGGCCAGGGCCGGCTCGCCTCCCTGATCCACTCCATGTACGACCCGGACCACCCCATCGACCACATCCAGGCGATGACCCGGCGCAACGCCTGGCCGGCCGAACTGGACGCCACCGAAGCGACGTTCCTCCAGGCCAAGACCCGCGAGTCCACCACCCGCGCCCCCTGGTGCCACGCCACCGCCTGGGTCAAGGAGTGGCCGATGACCCCGGTCGGCGTGAACTTCCTCGCGCCGCTGCTGGTGCACACCCCGGACGTCATCCGCACGGTCGCCGTCACCATGGACCTCGAACCCACCGAGGTCGCCATCGAGCGCATGCTGACCGAGAAGACCAACGACGTGGCCGAGGCGTCCCGCGCCGCCAAGATGAACCGCACCGTCGACCCCCGCGACATCGCCGCGCACAACCGTCTCGACCAGCGCGGCGAGGACCTCGCGAGCGGCGCCGCGGGCGTCAACCTCGTCGGCTACATCACCGTCTCCGCCCGCACCCCGGAGTCCCTCGCCCGCGACAAGCGGACGATAAGGGCCTCGGCGGGCAAGTCGTACCTCAAGCTGGAGTGGTGCGACCGGGAGCACCACCGCGCCTTCGTGAACACACTTCCTTTCGCCACCGGCATCCGAAGGTAGGGGCTGATTCGCCGATGCGGGATCCGCTGTCCGTCCTCACCGAGGCGTTCACCTCCTTCCTCTTCGGGAAGGTCGAGACGACCCGGCTGCCGGTGCGCACCTCCACGGGCCAGGCCCAGGCGGTCTACCTGCCCACCGCCGCGCCGGGCCTCGGGGACTCCGGCGTCATCATCGGCCGCGAGGTCTACTCCGGGAAGGGCTACATCTACGACCCCTTCCAGCTCTACGGCCAGCAGCTCCCGGCCCCGCACTGGCTGGTCCTCGGCGAGTCCGGCAACGGCAAGTCGGCGCTGGAGAAGACGTACGTCCTGCGCCAGCTGCGCTTCCGCGACCGCCAGGTCGTCGTCCTGGACGCCCAGGGCGAGGACGGCGTCGGCGAGTGGAACCTCATCGCCGAGGAGCTGGGGATAACGCCGATCCGGCTGGACCCCACGGCCGCCCTGGACCACGGCATCCGCCTCAACCCGCTGGACCCGGCGATCACCACCACCGGCCAGCTGGCGCTGCTGCGCACCATCATCGAGGTGGCGCTGGGCCACGGCCTGGACGAGCGCTCCGGCTTCGCCCTCAAGGTCGCGCACTCCTACGTCAACGAGACCATCGTGGACCGCCAGCCGGTCCTCACCGACATCGTGGAGCAGCTACGGCACCCCGAGCCGGAGTCGGCCGAGGCGATGAACGTCGCCCTGGACGACGTACGGGCCTGGGGCCTGGACGTCGCCCTGGTCCTGGACCGGCTGGTCGACGGTGACCTGCGCGGCATGTTCGACGGCCCGACCACGGTCGGCATCGACCTCGACGCCCCGCTGATCGTCTTCGACCTCTCGCACATCGACCGCAACTCCATCGCCATGCCCATCCTGATGGCGATCGTCGGCGTGTGGCTGGAGCACACCTGGATCCGGCCCGACCGCAAGAAGCGCATCTTCCTGGTCGAAGAGGCCTGGCACATCATCAACAGCCCGTTCGTGGCCCAGCTGTTCCAGCGCCTGCTGAAGTTCGGCCGACGCCTCGGCCTGTCCTTCGTGGCGGTCGTCCACCATCTGTCCGACGTGGTGGACGGCGCGGCCGCGAAGGAGGCGGCGGCGATCCTGAAGATGGCCTCGACCAGGACGATCTACGCCCAGAAGGCCGACGAGGCACGGGCCACCGGCCGCGTCCTCGGCCTGCCACGCTGGGCCGTGGAGATCATCCCGACCCTGACCCCGGGCATCGCGGTCTGGGACGTCAACGGCAATGTCCAGGTGGTCAAACACCTCATCACCGAGTCCGAACGCCCGCTGGTCTTCACCGACCGCGCGATGACCGAGTCCTCCAGCGACCACGCGGCGGACGACGCGCTGCGCGCCGCGGAACTGGAGGCGGAGGAGCGGGCCGCGGCCTTCGTGGAACAGCACCTCGGCGACTCCGAGTCGACGGTGGCGTAGGGAGGCACGGCAGGTGAGACCGGACGCGCGCGCACCCCGGGAGAACCGGCGGCCGCAGGACGGGCAGGGGCAGGGCGGCATCCCCGACGGGCTGCTGCTCGGCATCCTCGCCTTCCTGCTCGGCATCACCGTGCTGGTGTGGACGGCCACGGGCCTCGCGGCCCTCTTCGCCCAGGGCGCCTGGCCCGCGGGCGTCACCTTTCTGCGCACCCCCCTGGCCATGCGCCACCTGCTCAGCCGGCCCCACGACCTCCCCGGCGCCTGGCCGGGCACCCCCGCGTCCGGGCTCTCCGGCTGGGGCCTGTTCTGGGGGCTGTTCATCGCCGAGCTGATGGTCCTGGTCGTCGCCACCGTGTTCGTGCTGGGGACGGTGGCCCGATGGCGCGCGGGCCGGGCGAGGGCGCGGACCGGGGCCGGGAGGCACGTCCCGCAGCCGGAGCCCACGCCGATGCCCACGCCGACACCTGAGCCGGTCACGGCGGTCGCCGCGCCCCTGGAGGCATCCCCGCGGTACGACGTCCCGGTGCAGCGGCACGAGATGCCGCAGGCGCCGGTCGCGGTCGAACAGCCGCCCGCCGAGGCCCCGTTGGCCCAGCTCCCGGCAGAGAGCCGGTCGGCGGTCGGGCGGCAGAAGATCCTCATCGCGCCGCCGGACACCCGCCGTACGGCCGCGGCACAGGCCGTACGGGACGCGGCGGGGCCCTCCCTCGTCGTCACCTCGGACCCGGCCCTGTGGGCGGAGACCAAGGACGCCAGGGCCAAGCTGGGCCCCACCCACCTGTACGACCCGACCCACCGCTGTGACACCCCGGCCCGCCTCCACTGGTCCCCGACGGCCGGCTGCGCGGACAAGCAGACCGCGCTCCAGCGGGCGACCGCGCTCCTGGCCCCCGTGCGGCCCACCGCCCGTATCGACCAGGCCGTGGTGGACACGGCGACCACCCTCCTGCGCAGCTATCTGCACGCCGCCGCCCTGGAGAACCGCACCGTCCGCCATGTCCACCGCTGGTCCCAGGGCACCCAGGTCCAGGACGCCGTACGCACGCTGCGCACCCACCCCAAGGCCGCCGCCGGGGCCGCCGGTGAACTGGAGGCCGCGCTCACCGCGCATCCCGAACGACGGGACATCGCACAGGAGTTGACCGGCCGGGCACTCGCCGCGCTCTCCACGGTCAACATCCGCGAGGCATGCACCCCAAACCGAACTGATGCGCTCGCCTTGGATTCCTTCGCCGACGAAGGGGGCACGCTTTACGTAGTCGGTGAATCCATCGAGGACCCGAGGAGCACGCCCGGGGCGATGCCCCTCCTGACGGCCCTCGTCTCCAGCGTGGTCGAGCACGGCCGGCACATGGCCGCACGGTCATCCTCCGGTCGGCTCGACCCACCACTGACGCTGGTCCTGGACGACATCGCCGCCGTCGCCCCCTTCCCCCAGCTCCCCGAGCTGCTGGCCGCCGGGGACGAACAGGGCCTGCCGACGCTCGCCCTGTTCCGCTCCCGCGAACAGGCCCGCGCCCGCTGGCCCCACCAGGAACTGCCGGGCCTGCCCGGACTCCCGGTCTGACGGGCTGGCTTTTGAGCCTTTGACCGCTTGCCCGTTCAACGGTCCAGGACGAACTCCAGCTCGTTCTGCGCCGCGTCCTTCACGAACGGCACCCGCACCCCGCTCGGCCCGAACCCCGCCTTGCGATAGGCGCCCTGGGCCCGCTCGTTGTCCTCGTGCACCAGCAGCCGCACCCGCTCGGCGCCGCGCCCCCACGCCCAGCTCACACCCGCGTCGAACATGGCCTTGATCAGCCCGTTCCCCCGGTGCTCGGGCCGCACATACACGCCGACGACATGCCCCTGCCGGCGCTCGACCGGGAATCCGGCCCAGTCCTCGGTGCCGGCCTCCTCGATCAGCACGGTCAGCGAACCGGCCCATGACCCGTCGGGCAGCTCGGCGATGAACTGCTGCCCCGTCGCCGACCCCTCGCCCGAACGGGCCGCGCGGTCCTGCCAGAAGAGGTCGGCCTTCGCGGCGGCCTCCTCGTATCCCTCCAGGAAGGCGAGCGGTGCGGCCGGATCCCGCAGCGCGTCCAGCCGCAGCCCCCTCACCTTCTCCCATTCGGCGGGGCGTATGGCTCGTACGACGTAGTCTCCGCTGGTCAACCTGGTCATGCCCGCCACCGTAGTGCTGCGGCGGACGCTCGGCATCCCATAATCTGCCCGCATGACCACTCTTCAGGAACGACCCTGTACAGCCCTGCTCATCATCGACGTCCAGAACGGGGTCGTCGCGGGCGCGCCCGTCCTGGACGACGTCCTCGCGAACATCAACACCCTGCTCGACGGGGCGCGCTCGGCGGGTGTCCCGGTGGTGTGGGTGCAGCATCAGGACGAGGACCTGGTGCCGGGTACGGAGAGCTGGGAGTACGTCTCCGAGCTGAAGCGCCTCGACACCGAGCCGCTGGTCGCCAAGGAATACCCGGACTCCTTCGAGGACACCACCCTCGAGTCCGTACTCGCCGAGCGCGGGGTGGGCCGACTGCTGGTCACCGGCGCGCAGACCGACTGCTGTGTCCGCGCCACCCTGCACGGGGCGCTGGTCCGCGGGTACGACTCGGTGCTGGTCGCCGACGCCCACACCACCGAGGACCTCACGGCGTACGGCGCCCCGACCCCGGAGCAGGTGATCGCGCACACCAATCTGTACTGGAGCAGCCAGTCCGCGCCGGGCCGTGAGGCCGGCACGGTGAAGACCGCCGATGTGACGTTCTGAAATTACCCCGGAAATTGTCCCGGAACGCAGAAAACCCCCGCACCAACGGTGCGGGGGTTTCCCTAAAAATTGTTCGGCGGCGTCCTACTCTCCCACAGGGTCCCCCCTGCAGTACCATCGGCGCTGAAAGGCTTAGCT